>CAVPGE010000058.1:0-90177 GCA_963703885.1 uncultured Nitrososphaerales archaeon | reverse complement strand
AACTAGTTAGTTTGCTATCTTGCTAAGCCAGTCGCAATCTTGAGTACATTTTTAATTGTACTATTCACAATTTGCAGAATGATAATTTAAATCAAAAATGGTTATGGCTAAGATTCCATTTTTACTGCAGGGCTATTGATTATGATATTTGATTTTGTAATATTTAGTTCCCCACTATTTTGGGCGGCCAGAATTTCGTCAACCGATGTAAGGACTCTACTTGTAGAGTTTGAGTTCCATTTTACATAGTTTATTTCAAATAATGGACTATATCCATCCTCTCCGGGTATCGCGGAGGCTACTGACAGCTGAGTTCCGAATGGCCCCTCGCCTTTCACTCCATTAATGAATACGTATCCCTGTTGTGTTGACGAATTGCTAGTATTTGCTAATACAGGAGCATAATTTACTGAAAAACCTGTAGTATTGGATACAGATGAAATAACTTCGTTGTTTGACGCATCAGTAGAAATGAAATAAGCAATTTTTCCGTCTACAAATCCCTTTGATACCGGTATATCTATCGAATCTTCTGCTGGAGTAGAAGTCAAATTGTGGGGGAGTTCCTTGTTTATTGAGGAATTGTTACCTGTAGTTTGAGCATAGCTAAAATCATACCGAAATACTCCAGACATACCAACAACAGTCATCAAGAGCAAAGCTGTAATAACAAATGATACACTATACACTATTTCGTTTGAGCTAACTGAATATTTTCTCATCTGTAATCAATTGGAGAAACCAAATACACTATAAAAACAATTCGAGTCACTATTGACTCAAAATCTGTCCAGATCGATATTCCAGTTGGGTTTTACACATGGATTATTCAAACTAACTAAAATTGAATAATCTACCGTTTTCTTGCTTATCACCACGTATAGAGTTGCAAAATTAGTTGCATCCTAGTACGGGAAAACAAATTTGGCTATTTATTTTATTTTTTTGTGTTTATATCACGATAAATTTAGACAACCGTCCTTAAACATATATAGACTAACTCATAATTGTTAGCCTAGCGAAAGATTTATTAAGTTAACTAAATAATTTATAAATAGTTAATAAAAACGATGAGTCATTCAAAAATCATACTCCTAGTTGGTATTACAATGTCTATTGTTATGGCTGCCCTTTCTACGATATTACTAAGTAAAGGGTCTTTCAATGCGCAGGACTTAACGAGCAAGAATAGTGTTGGGGGACACACTCCCGGATATCCAATAATACACACAACTGGTGATGTTTTAGATCCGACTTCTTTTAATATTGATTCAAAGGATTCGGTTGTGGACCCAATGAAATTCTTGAGAGAATTCAATTACGGGCGTGTGTCAATACTCCCAAATGGTACCCAGGTTAGAGAATTCACCTTGATAGCATCTGATCAGCAAACTAAGGAAGTAGCTCCCGGTATATTTTACAATGTATGGACATTTAATGGTACTATTCCTGGTCCCACGATTCGAGCCAAGGAAGGCGACCTTGTAAAAATTAACTTCATTAATAATGGAAGTAAATTCCATTCTGTACATTTTCACGGAATACACAAGGCAGAGATGGACGGAGTATTTGAAGGCATTGCCCCTGGCGGCAAATTCACTTATGAATTTACTGCTGAACCATTCGGAGTGTTTCCGTACCATTGTCATATGGAACCACTTGAGGAACATATAGTCCACGGTCTCTATGGCGTTTTCATAGTCGATCCCAAGAAACCACGTCCAGATGCGGATGAAATGGTGATGGTCATGAATGGATATGATACTGACTTTGATACAGAAAATAACTTTTACACAGTAAATGGAATTCCATACTATTATATGCATCATCCAATTGAAATCGAAAAGAACAGGTTGATACGCATCTATCTCGTGAATATGCTTGAATTCGATCCTATAAACAACTTCCATCTACACGCAAATCTTTTTGATCTATATCGAACTGGGACCAAGTTGATACCCGATGAGTATACCGACATCGTTACCATGAGTCAAGGTGAAAGAGGAATATTGGAATTTAGTTACAAATTTCCAGGGAAATACATGTTTCATGCTCACAAAACAGAGTTTGCTGAAAAGGGATGGATGGGATTATTTCTAGTAAAAGACGACGAAAAGCCAGATATGATTCCGCAGCTATCCCCAATTGAAGGTGTAAATTCTTCTGTACCTATAATTAGTAATGCAACTAGTGTTGTTCGAACTGGAGGTCTCAAATAATGGAGCGAGAAAGAGAGTCTATAAGTACTTCGCATAGAATAACAAAGAAGATGATATTATTTGGAGTCATTCCTTTTGTAGTCCTTGGTACTATGATAATAATCCTTGCTGCGTATCCTGAGATTCTATTCCAAAATTCCCTTAAAGCTCTGCCAGATATTTCTATCGAGAAGGTTGAATTTTTGGATAACAGTATAGTGGCATTTGTAAGAAATACTGGGCCCGAAGTAGTTACTATTGCACAGGCTGATGTAAACGATAGAATACATCCGGCAGCTATCGAACCGAGCCGTACATTACCCAGATTGGCAGCTGCTAGAGTAATGATCCCTTTCATCTGGAATGTGGGAGAACCTTATGAAGTAGGAATAACTACAGATGATGGAACCCGATTTAGTAAAAAGGTACATTCTGCAGCTCCAGCTCCGCGTCCAACAGTCGAACAAGCTTCTACTTTTGCCCTAATCGGGACGTATGTTGGAGTCATACCAATTATGGTGGGTCTATTATGGTACCCATTTATAAGAAAATTGAGTACCAATAAATACAATTTTTTCCTGAGTCTGACACTAGGTTTGCTAGTTTTTCTGGGCATAGATGCACTACTAGAAGGCAATGAAATAGCAATAAATGATATATCTTCAACCCTTAATGCACAAATGCTTGTTATCATTGTAACTATAATTTCCCTGTTATCGCTGCTGTATATTTCACATCGTATGATGAATCGCGCTGCAATGAAAACAGAAGCTGATACAAAATATGATGGTGATGTAGGAAAATATTCAATCTCTACCGTTGAAACTCCTACACCTAATCCTGCGACTTCTTCTGTTGCATCCCAATATCAGTTACTTGTAAGACCAGTAGCAATATCCATGATGATTTCTATCGGTATTGGATTACATAACTTTGGAGAAGGATTGGCTATTGGAGCAGCAGTTTTATTAGGCAAAGTAGCCTTAAGTTCATTCCTAATTCTAGGATTCACATTACACAACACAACAGAGGGACTGGCTATTATTGCCCCCATGGCTAAAAGTAGAAGAATTCCAATAACCAAGTTACTCATAATGGGTATGATTGCAGGTGTGCCCACTATTCTTGGAGCATGGATCGGTGGATTTTTGTATTCTCCAATTGCTACAATCGTTTTTCTATCTATAGGGGCAGGTGCGATATTCCAAGTTGTTTATTCTATTGGCTCTTGGATGTATCGTACAAGCAGTGGGGGAGGAATTATGAATAATACATCAATTCTTGCCGGATTTGCAGTGGGAATGCTGATTATGTATCTAACAGGATTATTACTCTGATATACCATGAATACTAAATATTTAATAATAAATCAATGCAAATGGAGGAGGGATTAACCTGATAAATAGATTAAGTGGTATCACGGGACTAGATAGGGAGAATAGACTTGAGGCAATAAGAGATGCAAACAACGTAAAGAAAGAAGATCGAACAGACAGGATGGAAGATTATCTCGAAGTTATTTATGAACTTATAGAACAGAAAGGATATGCCACAACTGTAGATATTTCCAACTACCTGAATGTCAGTTCGCCCAGTGTAACTAAGATGATGCAAAAACTCGACGAGACTGGATATCTAAAGTATGAAAGGTACAGGGGCATCAGACTAACGAAAGAGGGAATAATGATAGCCGAAGGAATTCGTAACCGGCATGGTCTTTTAGCAGAATTCTTCAAGATGATCGGAGTCAAGGAAGAATCAGCAAATAAGGATGCAGAAGGCATAGAGCATCATTTGCACCCCGAAACTTTGAAAAAATTAGAGGAATTTATTAATCTTTTAAGGAATAATCCTTCTTTAATGAAAGGGTAAGTAATTAATGGATTAACATATCCGATATCTTTATGCGAGTACCAAAATTTGCATAAAATCTAATTTAATCAGATAGAAATAATATTGAAGCTATTAAATATTTGCGCAATGATTAATTGATTAGCTCTGGAGCTCAATCGGCTAAATATTCCAGTATCAAATAAGGAATCATTTTATCTTTATTTTTTAAAAATTTCATGAGCGAATTTATTCTACTTCCTTCTCTTATTAAGGCCTCATACGCATTCAGTTCTGCAGGTAGAGAATCTTAAAATCGAATTCGTGACCTACTCGAAGATGCATTTATACACTTCATTTAAATCACTGTTTGTCATAGTCAATTTTGCAGGCAGATTAGAGCCATGTTCAGTTCTACTCAATCGATAAAAAGATATATCAAAATACTCGATATTTCTGTATTAATTATACTAATAGTATTATTGATAGGATTCATAGCATTTGATTACGAATTGCTAGGACTAGAACAAATAATTCATTTACCTCAGGAAACAGAAGTAATTTTTGAAATAGCTCCTTGGTGTTTGTTCGGATTATTGTTATTCGATTTGTACTTAAAATATAAAATATTGGGTAATTTCAATAGTTTTCTTAGCTATCATTGGCATGATATCCTTATGACATTATTGATACCAATATTGCTGCCACTGAAATTTTATAAGCCAGCTATAAAATCATACAAGCTCTTTAAAAGTGGTAAGTACGGTCTCAAGTTTGCACAAAAAGTTAATAAAATAAAATACTTATTACACCACAGAAAGTAAGTATTAAATTCCAGAAATAATTTTGACTTTATCTTTTAATTAGACGTAATGTTAAGTCTTTGATCAATTATCAGAGATTGTATACTGTAAAATTATTCAAGAACTGAATTTTAAATCGGTTTCTTATAATACCTATATGGCTGTAAGGCATAGCAAGAATAATGTACATACTGACAATTACAAAAACAAAAACACGATTACACAGCTGGCAAACTAAAGGAAAAACATGCCCCTGTCCCATTTGAATTATTTCTCGCCCAAATCTTACCACCGTGACTTTCTACGATTCCTTTTGAAATAAAAAGTCCTAAACCAGTACCAGAGTAAGATGTGGTAGTGAACTTGGAAAAAAGTTTCGGGATTACCGCTGGATCGATACCTTTTCCACTATCGGTAATGTTAACTATTGCCTCCTTGTATTTACTGTTAATATAATTTAGGTTAGCGGTAACAGTAATAGTACCATTATCAGTAAATTTAATTGCATTATTTAAAAGATTAGAAACTACTTGGTAAATTCTATCTTTATCTGCAATTACAGTTATCACTTCTTTAGGTTCGAATATAATATTGATCTTCTTGCTTTCACTTTTATTTTCTTTATCAAGTGATTGATATATATCATCTATAACATCCGTGATTTTTCTGTTTAAATCAAACTGAGATTTTGAAAGATTTACCAACTTATTTTCGATTTTCGATACATCCAATAGATCCGAGGTGAGCCTTTGAAGTCTTCTTGCGTTTCTCATGATCACATCAAGAAGTTTACTTTGGTATGAATCAGATACTTGTTCACGTAGTACATCAGCCAGTCCGAGTATGGGTTGAATTGGAGTTCGTAATTCGTGCGCAGCCATATCTATGAACTCCTTCTGCAGCTTGTCATTTTGTTTCAATTGCTCATTAAGTTTTTGTAACGAGAGGTTGGAATCTGTAAGATCCTTTGCCATTATATCAAGTTTCGTATTGGATTTGTTCAACTCGCTTGTCCTTTTAATAACCTCCCTCTCCATGCTGGTATTCCACTTGAGTAACAGGACAACAAGGAATGCAATGGATGCAAAAGATCGCTGCTAGTAAAGAATAACTCTTGAGTCTTTCAGCAAAGAGTGTTTCCCCTATCTTTGATAGTACAACTTTGGCTGGAGTTATTATCGAGAGAAAATAAACAGGCTTGTTCTGGACGTAGATCGGATTACCGGTATTAATTCTCTCTGACCTACCATAATCATAAATCCCAAAAGTAGATTCCCCCTTTAAGAGTCTGGTTGTCAAGTTGTTTAAAATTGGATTGTGATTGACAAAATTCTGTACTATATCCCCAAAAAAATTTTTGCCCACAAGACTTCTATCTGCACCGACAGCAAGTATAGTTCCATCTTTGTCATACGCCACAAGAAACTGGGCGTTGATATTATACACATTTCCATATCTCGAAAAGAATTTCTCGGTGGGTATGGACGCACCTATCATACCGATGTAAGTTCCATTCTCCATATTTACTATGGGTACCGCAATATAGACTGAGTAAATATCCTGTCTTTCAAACCCTTTAGAAAATACTGGTTTAAGATCGTTCTTAGCTTGAATAACCCATTCACGCTGTGAAAAGTCTGCTCCAAGATATCTGTCTGTTCCAGCACGTGATAAACCAATTGTCACAACATCATTTTTATCCAATACAAAAATTCTGTCAATAATATCGCTAATTAGATTATATTTCTCATCGATCATGCTTTTAGTTTTTTCTGTATAAAGCTCACCTTCTTGTAGATTTATGGAATTAGTAAGACCATCAAGAACGGTCATGACTAATGTGAGATCCGAACCTATGTGTTGTGAAAGACTACGCGTAATATTTCGCTGTCTGTCTATTTGATCTGTCATAAGGTTATTTCTGATGCTACTTTCTGTAATTACCTGGATGGTATAAAATATAACAAAGGCGACAGTGACGATCGATATAACAGAAATAATTCCTATCTTGTGAATTATTGGTAAAGATATTTTCATTTCATGACCTCCCTAACACCAATCATAGCTACTACGCGCGTTCCCTAATTGATCTAGGTTTGACATTGTATATTGGTATATTCAGCAAGAGATTGTTGCATAATTTTATTTTTTACCACCCCAGAGTCTTCGATGAATTGAAAGCAGCTTGCTGTAAGACTTCTTTAGGATCTTTTCCTTTTAATAACACAGCACTGATTGCCTCCTGCACATCATGTGCTATCAATGGATATTCCGGAATATTTGGTCTCACGTGCCCAATAGGTATCATACTTATCATTTGTTCATAATAGGGAAAGTTAGAGTAGTACGAATGCGCTACTATGGCCTCCCCTATAACTGATTGTGTAGGTAGGTAACCATATTTTGACAACCACGGTGCTAAAATGGCTGGTTCTTCCAATATTGTAATTAATTCCCACGCAAGGTCTTTCTGGGTAGAAGATTCTGGGATACTTAGCTCCCATCCACCCATCAACGTAGCCGTTTGATTAGATTCATTATTTGAAATAGGAAACATGGGTAAAAAACCCACAATATTTTCAAATTGATCCCGTTCTTTTCAGGGAAAGCGCCCGGAACCCAGGACCCATCTATGGATACTGCAAATTTTCTGTTAGCAAAATCCTCTTCTTGATGGAGAGCATTTATCTGAGGCTTTATCCCTACACTTACTTGCGCCTTGAGAAATTCCAACGCCCTGACGCCTGCAGAGCTATTATAGGCAGGAAACCAGTAACTGCCTTTTGTTGGATGACCATCCTTGTATTGCAGTATCTGTCCTCCAAGCATCCATAAATACGGGTACCACAAGTCTGGAGAATGACTCGCAGCCACAAGATACATTGATTGTGTCCCATTTCGTGCAAATGAATCATTCAGTTTGGACGCCGCATTCAAGTATCCACTCCATGACGTTAACGAATTTGGTTCAACATTTGCTGTCTTCAGCATATCTTTCCAGTACCATATACCTCGAATGTCTGTCCAAGTCCATATTCCATAAATTTTTTGAATATAACTTCCTCCACCCCAACTCTCCTGGTACCAATCTGCAGATCTTCCCCATTTTTTTGTACGATTGGAAAGATCGGTGAGAAACCCTTTGTCAGCAAAGTCACCAAGCCAAATCTGGTCTACCGATAATAGATCTATGGGAGTTTGATTACTCATCGTTTTCAGAATATTGTCTCTAGTTTGAGAGTAAGGAAATTCCGTGTATGATAAATTAATATTCATGTCGGGATGCCTTTTTTTTAATTCTTTGAGGGCGGGCCCGATCAAGCCATCCCATCGCCCGTGATCAGCTAGATTATCCAAAATTGCTTTTAGTGTAACTTCTTTTTGGGCATAAGAGGTTCCTAAAGAAAAAGTTGTACTTGTGGCCAATATCAAGACCATCAAAAATCCTAGTACCCGTCCGATACATGAAATCGATTTATCTGGTGTCACTGATATCTTATTGTATTGTTTTTTTCACTATATCAATGAACTGTTTCTTTTCTATTGGTTTTTTGATTAGTTGATCATGATTGAGTTCAGGCATTAAAGTTAAAAGCTCTTCTGCAATTTCTAGACATGTTGCGAAAATCACTTTTATATCATGTTTGATAGACTTGAGCTTACGGTAAAGCTCAAGACCATTGATTCCAGGCATTCTGATATCACTAATTACCAAATCGTAATGTGATGGCTCTAGCTGCGAGTAGTGAGATAATGCTTCTTGGGAGCTTGAGAAGGATCTAACTTCAAATCCTTCCAATGTTAAAAATTCTTCCAATACAAACAAGTCATCAAGTTCGTCATCAATAAGCAAGATTCTTGGAATTCTTGAAATCTTTGCAATACCTTCGTCCACGTATTGTGCTATTTTTCCAAAAGTGCGATCTATTGACCCTAAGGACGTGCAAGATGCATCTTTTCGAGAGAGCAAGTACAATGGATATGAATACTTCCCCACCCCCGCGTGATATCCTCGTGCTTCATCAAAGTGATAAACGGAATGAAGTGCTGGAAATGATCTAATCATTCTATGGAGATCATTTCCTATAACGATTCCGTTAGGGGGAGCGCGCAAGTTTATCTTAGAGCAAAGATTTACTGTAGAACCGAACAAATCTTCACTAGATGAATCTCCATGGTGAGCTTTCACTACTTTTCCATAGTCAGCGCTTATTCTGTATGTTATTGGTGGTAATTTCTGTTCCCCAAGCATTGTATTTATGTGACAGTGTTCCTTAATTTGAGAAAAACAACATTCAAGAACATTTCTAAAGCCAATTATATTGGTAGGGTCTGCTGTTTGGGGGAAATATGATATAATTCCGTCTCCAACGGTTTTGATCACCTTACCTTGATGGATTCGAATAACATTTGTCATAGTGTTAATAAAAATTGAATAAAAGTATCTAATATTCTCGGAGTTGCTAATGGTCGAAACAAGATCAGTAGAACCTATTATATCAATAACACTTACGCAAAAATTCTCAGAATCAGTATTAAATGAAACTTCATCTATCCCATTATTCTCCGTTTTAGATAATGTTAGATGAAGATCATGAGATAACTTATTAATAGATGGCACCTTTTCATCAAACGAATCTGTGCCGGCAGTATCCATAAGAGTGTCTTTTAAATTATGTCTTTTAAATGGTGCTCATGTTTCAATCACTGATCATTAAATAAGTCTGTTACAATCCTTAGTTTAACTTTCCCGCCCATTCAAAATATTGAGCAGCCAAATTATTCGTGCTCTTCATCCTTCATACGCATACTATGCGATTTCTGCTGGCTGACATATTGGGAATGAATTCAGCTTCATTATATAATCTCTTTATTATTAAAGACAATAACAGCTTAAACCAATTGAAACGATACTATAATTCTGACGATTTGTACTTTATCGTAAAAAAGGGACTGCTTATTTCTGCACCAACGTGTTAATCTACCTGAAAAATATACTTGTGATGTTTTATAGATAATTTGAAAGTTTATTGAAAGATTGTTAATTATGTCACGGTCATAAATTTAGTTGTTTAAGTCAGGCAGTTAAAGTATATTTAAGATGAAATCAAGCTACAAAACTGTCAGCAATGAAAGATAAAGGGCAGATAATTTCACAAATGCAGTATTTAAGCAAGTGCTATCTTTATAGACCTTAGAAAATTTTCTTTATCAATGGGCTTTTTCAAAATCTCTTGTGAGCTGATACCAGGAATCATGGTAGCCAATTCCTTTGTGGCATCAAGAGCCGAGATAAATATTATTTTTGAATATTGATTCATTGCTTTTATGCATTGATATAATTGCAGACCATTGAGATTTTCCATCCGTATATCCAGAATTATGAGATCATATAACATTGGTTCTGATGCAAAGGCTTTCAATGCCTGATATGAATCCACAAAGGCCTTCACGTCATATCCCGCATGAGATAAAAATGACTCATATGTTACCAAAACATCTGGTTCATCATCAACAATCATAATATGTAGGTTATGGGCAGACTCTTGGGTGGGTAAGTTACTAATTGATATATTCTGTTGATTTGAATTATTCGTAACGCTATCTGTGTACAAATCTTCACTTGGACTGACTTCAGAAGCTTTTTTACTCTGATAACCAGAAATTTCATTTGTCAATCTCATCATGACATTTTTTCCTGTTCCGGTTATTGATATTTCGGTATCGCCATCTAACCATCCCAATCGCTTCAGCATATTTACGTACCTCAGACATACATTATAATTCAGCCTCGTTTTAGTAGCTAAACTAGTCCTTTTGGTTGAGCCGTTCTGGTACAGTGTGCATAGGATTCTCTTAGTTACATCAAAAGAAAAGGATCCTAGGCTTTCTTCCACTAGAAATCTGTGTCTTTTCCAATATATCAAATTTGCCTATCATACAGAATTATATTACCTAATTTGACTAATTCATATCCTTGCGACTATACCTTACGAATTATCATGGTTATAAAAGTAGGTGTGTCTGAGATTTCATGTCAATGAAGATTAATTTCTAAATAACTGACCCAAAAATGGCTCTATCATACAACAAGCTTAAATTGACATTGTTAAGTAATTAGAGTCGAGTTGTGCTGTTCAGCATTCTGTTATACTATTAAGAAGAAAAAATAAATCTCTAGGAAAACTAATCAACTTAATGAAATTTCTATATTAGATATTCCATTCAAGAATCTGAAATAAGAATTAGAAATTAATTCCTACTAAAGTAGGGTGCTGATATATTAGATGAAAAGTTATTGATCGTTTTAGTCTAATTATAATCTCAATATATATAAAGAATAAATATAATAATAATATGTTTTCGGCAAATTGAATAATATTTTGCTAGTTCTATGTATTATTACCCTCCCGATAATTTGCTTCTTCATGTACAATACATCTGTAAACGTTACCGAGGCCCAGAAATCTGGGAACGAAAATTTTATTCGTTATGTGGGAGTTAACCTAAGAGGTCACTATACTAGTATTCAGGATACTAGATATGCCACTCACTTTCCAGACAATTATTACGATCGAAGTTTTCGATTAATTTCTGAAGGCAATATGAACCATATTCGTTACGTCTATTATTGGGAAGCATATGAGAGAAATCCTGCCCAATTCATGAATGAATTGAAAAAAGTAGCAGACTTGGCAGATAAATACAAACTTAAAGTCATATATGACAGTCACCAATTTCATACCTCAAGCTGGCTTGACCCTAACAACGGGACAGGATTCCCGCCAGACCTATTTAAGAACGACCCCAATACCCCGTATGGTGGGGGAGGAACTACCGTTGACAATGCATCAAAAGTGTGGTGGAACAAATGGTGGAACAGGAATATCACAGATTCGACCGGTAAGGATGGTTGGGTATTATATTCCCAATTTCTAAAGAAAATTATTCGTGTGGTAAACGATCACAAAAGTACGTTGGGTTATGAAATACTGAACGAACCCCAGGTCCATTCTTCAGACCAATGGGAAAAGATAGGAAAATATAATTCTTTTATAACTGACCAACTTCGGAAGACAACTCAAAAGACCATAGTATACAGCATGAATGTTCCAATTACATTTAAAGACCCGTCAATTCAAATTACACCACAGAATTTGGCGAAAATGGCCCCTAATAACAAAACTAATGTTGTTTTCAAAATTTCTGTTTATGGTATTCCTCTCCCAGATTCATACCAAGCTAAGAAATTAGATATTTTGACTCAGGCCGGTAAAATTGTAGATGTACCTATCTATGTGGGCGAGTGGAATGAAGTCACACGGGAAGAAAAAATAAATGAAAATGGCAATATGATGTTTAGTATCGATCCCTTGAAATCCAATCTTGATCAGACCAAGGCCACAAAATTAATACAAGCATTTAAGAAAATTGGTGTGTGGGGAATCGCCTTCTGGAATTGGAATTACGTTCCAAATGCTACACCCAATTTCAATCTAATGAATGTAACAGATGATGGGCATATCAAGACGACAAAATATTTCAATATCATTTCAAAGGCTAGTTTTAGCTAAAACATAGTCCATTTATAGACAAATTCATCATACATTTGAAATTATGCTTCAAATTGCTTTTTAATAAATATTCTTTAAAATAGTTAATCATAATGACCGAATCTAAAATTATAAAAGAAAATAAGTTTAATTCGATTTAACATGCTTTGTTAATACTGAAATTCGTAAGTAGACGGAATTTCTGCTGGTCGACTTCCATAAATTACTGCAATTACATCATGATTATGTATTGGAACATCTCTGTACTGTTTATCCATTATTTGAGTTCCATTAACATATACATCTAGCTTCTTATCAACACCACCAACTTTATATTCAAACAATTGAGTATTATTGAATTGCATGTTCCAAATGTCAAAGAACTCTCCCAGTGTAAATGTTCTATTATCCGGTGATTCTACATGTATGATGCCAGAAATATCATGAGTATGCAACCAGTAAATACATTCAGGTGGATGTATGCCAATACCTGCCGGAACTAAGTATGACACTCCATTTATGAAAATGTCCAGATGAGCATGATAATGAAAGTTAAAATGTTCGGATGTATCGCATTTTATTCCATCAATTACTGGGTACTGTCCATACGAAGTGTTATTGTTAAAGTAATATGAATATCCTGAGTGTCCAACTAAAATGGTCAACATCAGGCCTGCAAGGATATTTCTTGTTTTCATAAGAATAATGAAATTAAGTAGCAGCTATAAAAACCATTTTCATAAGTTTCCAACTGGGAACGTATAACTGCAATTATATTAAAATTATATTGCAATTAATTAGATTGAGATATTTTGTAATCTTATAGGTATATCATATCTTACGGTACTTAGTTGGGTAACAGAAATTCATTGGTAAACTATCAAGTATACTGAATATTCTGCGTCTCAAATCATGAAAACCCAACTGATAAATACGTGAGGGAATGGGTATTAGTGATTCTTAGGAAGATTTGACATTTTAATTATAATCAAGTATTTTTGCTAAAGCCTTGTAGCTTATAATAAATATAATTTTATACATCTTAAACTCCCAATATTGAAATAGGAAAAAATACCCTATCTTGATGATTAACCATGAAAGAGTCTGTTTATTCTTGGGCACTAGAATTACAAAAAGAGATAGCAACCAAAATAACTTATAATGATAAACCCATAAAGATCAAAAACATATGCGCCGTTGATGTGTCATATAAAAATGAAATTGCATACTGCTCAGCAGTAATAATGAACAAAACTTTTGACCTTATCGATACAATTAATTTCAAATCCATTGTAAAGTATCCCTACATACCGGGATTGTTTTTCCTGAGAGAATCTGGACCTATTTTTGGGGCACTAGAAAAGCTTAGAAATGATTACGATCTACTAATCATTGATGGACATGGAACTTTGCATCCAAGGAAGTGTGGATTGGCTAGCTATGTCGGTTACTCAGTCAATAAACCTACAATAGGAGTAGCTAAGAGTCGTTTATGTGGTTCTGTAAGAGAAGATCAATTTATAGAATATGATGATAAAGTTCTAGGATATAGAATCAGGAAGAAAGGTAAAAAGGATTTGTATGTAAGCGTAGGTCATAAAATAAGTCTTAGATTGGCAGTGGAAATAGTTCAGAAATTAATCAAAAGTGAAGAAAGATTACCTGAACCATTAAGAATTGCGGATCTCTATTCAAAGGACCATTCTAATTTTAGTGATATTTTTTCGACATTTTGATTAAAAAGTAGAACTTGCACAGGTTCTTATTTAAATAAGATATTGAGTTAAAATTTAGATCGTGTGCAATATTACCATATATTAATGATAAAGGCATTATTATTCTGGTTCCTCCATATCTAAATCCTTTTGAGTGATCTGATGCGATCCCTTATGATCACAGGAATCGGATTGGTCCATCTCTTTATTATTCGAATTCACCTTTGTTCGATCTGTTTTTTTTGCTTTGTTCTTACTCATTAATCTTAATTGCACATCAAACTATAATAATAAAGACATATTTGGTTGAAGACACTACAAGTTATCATTATCGCCTATGATCTACTATTGAGGAGTACGTCCCACCATAAATAATATCTATGATTGAGTCACTTGCAAGAAAGTCATGTGGAAAACCTAGCTCAATTCTGCTGATTTCATCGAGCCTTTTGAGCTGCGTCTCACCCAATTCAAATTGTAAACAGTCTATATTTTGTTTAATTTGATTGCTATTCTTACCACCTATTATGGGAATAATAATTCCTTCACCTGCTTTTTGTTGTTGTCGTACCCAATTTAAAGCCACCTGAGATGGTGTACATCCTACTTCCTTTGAGATCTCGATGACCTCTTGTGCAATTGACAAATTTTTTTCATTCAACCTGGCATCTACTAAGTCTCCCAATGTAGAACGTATTATATCCAATCTTCCACTTTCTTTTTTTGTTCCTTGTGTAGAATTATATTTCCCAGTCAGTATGCCCATGGCCAGAGGAGACCAAGCTGTAATCCCGATATCAAAGTAGTGTGACATTGGCAACAGCTCTCTTTCTGGAGTACGTTTCCAACAAGCTATATTCAATCTGCAAACCTACAAATGGTGTCCAGCCTCTCATAGTTGCCATAGTATTAGCCTGAGAGGCTACCCATGCAGGAGCATCAGAGATACCTAAATAAAGAACTTTACCTGATCTTACTGTATCGTCAAGTGCATGCATCATTTCTTCCACCGGTGTCATTCGATCCCATGCATGTACCCATAGAAGATCGATATAATCTGTTTTCAAACGCTCTAAACTGGCATCTACAGCCTGCATCAAGTTCTTTCTATGATTTCCCCCTGCATTTGGATCATTTCTTCTTATGTTGGAAGTATACTTTGTTGCCAGAACAAATCGATCCCTGTCTCCCTCTATAAATTCACCAAGATACTTTTCACTAGTTCCTTGAGTATAATTATTTGCGGTATCCAAAAAATTTCCACCTGCATCAACAAATGTATTAAACATCTTAAGTGATTCGTTCTTTGAGCCCCCCCATCCCCAATCCTCGCCAAATGTCATGGTTCCCAGACAAATTTCGGATACCCTCAAACCACTTTTCCCAAAAAGACCGTATTTCATTTGTTATAATTTAATGGTCCAGATGTTAAAATAATGTTTCGACCTCATTTAAATAGTAGCGAACATGATTTTTCGCAGTTTTTCGAAATATTCTTGTTGAATCCTAAATCTAACTGTTTGAATAGGAAATTTCGAGCTTGCTGTTATTATTAAGTTATAAAACTCTATACAAAAAACCAATCTTAACAAAGAAAGAGAATTCAATTGACTTCCATTTCCAGTAGGCGCATATTTCTTCTATTGCGATTAGTTACCACAATCTCAAATTCTTAACTGAGTGTGGCCTTATCCTTCGGTCCTACGAATGGAATAAGCTTTACTTGGGTTTTTTATTATGTTACTAATTGCTAATACCTGCAATTAACTAATTTAGGGGCTATTTGAGCCATTTATCCAATTTACTTTAATTAACATTCAGGAATTGCTAAGAGTTCTTCAATAGACAATGCGCATTGTTTTTTAATTGTAATGTAATCGGTATACTTCTGTTTTTCGAATATTTTTACTGTTAGTCGGTTATTTGTTTTATTTTTAGTGATTTCAATAAGTTTGTTAAAGATTTTGAAGAGTATTCTTTGTGCAGGCTCAACCATAGGATACCTGTTGTTCAACGTAACTGAAGATAATAACAAAATATCATTAGTAAGGGATATCTTTCTTAAAACACCTTCAATCGCTTTCAGTAGATATTCTGCTTCTCTTATATCTAATGGAGCATCTTGGAAAAACATTTGGAATAAATCTGGAATGGCTACTAAATTGATATTATGCTTTTGTATAAGTGAAGGCAATTCATCAACAATGAAATCTGTAAGCTGATAGATGGTAAAAACTCTGGAAACTATTATTCTATTTAATGTGTTATTAATGTTCAATCCTAATCTTCTCATAAATTCTATATGTTGATATACATCTGTATTGTTGCCAGCATCTAAAATAAATATACTAGAAGACGTGCCAAATCCACCATGTCTCTTTGGAAGTAAAGAAGAAACGCATACTTTTGTAAGTATAGTATTATGGAGTAGCGAAGAGCTACCTGTAATGCTTATAGTATCTCCAAGAAATAAATCTAAATTAGTCCTACCAATGAGCAATGTAGTTTTGTTAAAGTAATCGTACGCTGTTTTAAGACTAGGAAGCACTTCACCTTTCAAACTTAAATTTGCAATGTTAGACATGGAGCTTAAGATGAGGCTATTTTGTCTTTAAAAGAAATAACGTCACTAAAAGAGAGGGAGAGTATTTGACATCTGCGACTAATATATTAAATCTGAAAAGTTTCAATAGTCAGTGATTTTACTATTTAGGCTTTCTCCTATTATCTTTTTTATTTTTTTTGAATCTCCAATAGTAGGTGATACATTCGCAAGTTCTCGTAGAAATTGGACTTCGTCGGTGAGAAGAGTCATGCTCCCGAAATTTAAAAAATTAAAAGCCAATTTTTGGTTTATCAATTGCAAAGCTGTAAGTCGACGATATATCTTATCAACATGGTCCGTCATTCCGTGGGAAAATAATGTCTTGACAATTTGTCTTTTTGGTAGAGTCAAAAATGGATCTTCTACAAATCTGTCAAAAATATTCATGACTTCAAAGTAATCATCAATACCCGTATAACCTATGATCGTTGTAGGCAAGAGTTTTAGAAATGCTATTCCCCTGTTCATGTGCTTTTTACTTAGGACCAAATAAGATCTACCAAATGTTAGTATGGCATTTAATATCTGATTTGGTAGTCTCTCATCCAATATATCATCATCAGATTTTATTTCAATCGGATAGAAAGAAATTGATTCAATTCTGCATTTTTCGGCAATCGCAAAGTGAGTCAACAGACTACTTCTTGATTTTATATTTTGACTGGAGGTATTAATGGGTTTCATATTGGGGTGATTCTGCGACTTTTTAATCACGCTTAAAACAAGATCAAAAGAACGAAAATAAGCCTCATTCGCCATCCTTATTTCCACTTCATTTGTTGACACGGGAAAAAATGAATCACAATTATTTTGAATATGTCCCGAATTAATTGAGCTAATCAAAAGTTCCTTTAGTTTATGTTCATTCATGGAATATAGCGCTATTTTCTAAACTGAATCGGATATTCGTTTTGGTTAGAGACTGTTAGTGGTTCAGTGTAATATTACAAACTCGCATGGTATTTTAAATGGAATTCTCAGAATAAGGACTTCTGAACTCTAAATACGAGTTTTTGTTAGAACTTATGCGACTGAGTGCAATAGAGCCATGACATTCATGTAGGAAGTCTTACACACGGACAATATTTCGCATTTTACATGTCAGTTTTGCAAGTGGTAAATAAGAATAAAAATCATGATATTGCACAACATAAATTTATGTTCTGGCCGGGTGAGAAATATCAAACAACAGGCTAGATAGGCTAATTTGGCCGTATCGTGGACCTACAGGTTTTTAAATTATTTAAGTAAAAAGAAAGAAACTAGCATGATTGAATTAACTGATTACCAAAAGATTATAGAAGATATCAAAGCAGATACTTCAATACAAAATAAGGAAGAAGCAATTGGATTTGTTGATAGAAATTTCAAGGAATTAAGATTATTGTGGAAAATTAAAAGACCTGATTTAAGCCTGATTGATTTCATTAAAATTGAATATGGAGTTTGGAGAAATCTGAAACCGTACAAATAAAATCTAAATAAAATATCGATCATAATATTACTGCAGGATACTGCTTTCTTCGATCCTCATTTCTGGGTTCTATATGCTCGGAAAATAACAAAATGAAAATTAAGTTCTTTTGGATCAGATTGTAATATACCTTTAAAACATATACGCTTGGCATTGAATACGATTTCGAGCTGTACTAAAGATAGGAAAAATAATAATTTCTATATTTAGTAACAAATGGCACATTTTATTTAATAATTAGTTCCGTTAAGCGAATTACAAAATCCACTCAAAAGAAGGCGTCATAAATTGTTAACTTTTTAACTTCTCTTCTAGAACGTTAATCCTCGCAATTAATTTATCTCTCTGGTCATATTTTACTTGCAATTCATTAACCTTCTTTTTCAATCTATTGTCCTCATTAATTGTAAGATTGTCGATGCCTATCTCATATTCAGTACGTATTTTGTTCTTTATTAGCCCATAATATGCAGATGCTAAGCCTATCTTACGTTCAAGAAGCATCATGAATCTCTGGATTGACCTTCGAATTTACAAGTTGATTTGTAAAGAATTTACGGTAGGCATGACAAGAAGCAATAGATTTCCTATCTCCAAGTTTATAGTTAGGATCAAGCACGTAAACCAGATTTTCTCAAAAACACATGCATTTTATATTTTTAATCTGTTGGTCGTGATTGGTTTCGCTCTTTTTCTAACCTATTCAAAATCATTTATATCATGAAAGTGCTTTAATGCCGCTAATTACCTTAATCCATGAGTAAATCAGGTTTTAGTTATCATATATTCAATGTATTTTATTATCATTTTTTCTGCGTCCTTGATAGATAATGATACTATTTGATAAGTTGTTATTTTATAAAACAATAGATAACCTTCCAATACCTATTTGTAATTTAGTTTACTCATTTCATTCTTGCAAGAATAAATGAAATTGAGATAACCTTCGTCAGTTTCTATAAAGTATTGAGATCTGTATTGATCGGGTTTAGATCAAGGTTTGGAGCTGTCTCGTGCTGCTGCAATGATATTATTCCTGTCCAATAATATGGCAGGCGTATTAACAAAACTAGTTATCCGTGTTAGAATTATGTCTCTTAGGAAATTTAAATAACTTGGAGATATCAGTTGGATAAAGATTTTTTAGTTATTTGATATCTACCATGAGCCGATGTTAAGGACGTCGCTTAAATATGATGGTGGAACCATATTAATTAAGAGTATTGCCCATATACCTTTTGCTACTGTTGATCCTAGGACCAACTCTTTGAGGGCACAGGCGCTACACTATTCCAATATTCTAAGTTATCTCGATGAAAGTTCTATACAATACGATGATTTTGTACTAGACTTGATACCGTCTCCCCATCTTGTTACTTCCAATATTGTGTTGAGAGATTATCAAAAAAAGGCATTGGAATGCTGGGTTAAAGCAATGATGAAAGGTTGTATTGTTCTTCCGACAGGTGCTGGCAAGACAATAATAGGTATAAAGGCAATAGAATTGGCAAATTCTGCAACACTTGTTATAGTTCCTACTCTAGATCTAATGGATCAGTGGACGCATATCCTTTCAACGAGCTTTACGAATATAAAGATTGGAAACCTTGGTGGAGGTAACGAGGATATCCAGGCTATTACAGTTGCTACGTATGACTCTGCCTATATAAGAGCCGCAAGTCTTGGCAACAAATTCTCACTTTTAGTTTTTGATGAAGTACACCACCTTGCTGCACCAGGCTATCGATCTATTGCAGAGCAAATGGCGGCCCCCTATAGACTTGGGTTGACTGCCACAATAGAAAGGGAAGATAACTTGCACAAGGATTTTCCGAAATTGTCCGGGGGAGTCGTATTTCAAGCTTATCCTACTGAACTCGCAAGAAACAAGCACTTGGCACCTTATGAGATACAGAGAATTCAAGTAGAAATGACACCAGCAGAAATAAGCGACTATCAGAGAAATATAACTGCTTATCAAATTGGCTTAAGGAAGTTAGGAATCAGATCCCATTATGCTTTAAATTTCCAAAAATTGGTAATGATGTCCACAAGAAGTAAAGTTGCGAGAGAGGCATTACTCGCAAGAAATAGGGCAATGAGCACAGCTCTAAATAGCAAATCTAAGATTGAACAACTAAGACAAATACTTGCCAGTAATAGAAATATAAAAACTATTATTTTTACCCAACACAATATCCTAGTACATGAAATTGCGGACAAATTCCTTGTTCCATTCATAACCCACAAGACAGGAAAAGAAGAGAGACAGGACGTTCTGGCAGGTTTCAAGCAAGGACGTTATACGACAATTGTTACCTCCAAGGTTTTGGACGAAGGAGTGGATGTTCCGGATGCCGAGCTTGGAATTATTGTTAGTGGGACTGGAAGTGGTAGAGAATTTATTCAGAGACTTGGTAGACTATTAAGACCTAAGATAGACCCAGGCAAGAAGGCTAGACTAATCGAAATAATATCGTCAGATACTCACGAAATCAGCTCCAGTGCAAAACGGAAAAAAGCACTAGGTAGGATAAGTCAGAAGGGGAGAAGTAAAATGATTGACCAGGAGCATAGTTAATGTATTGGTCCAAATTTGAAGGCAAAATAAGGATTAATAAGAATAATAGTACGAGGAAATAGGAATGTTACCGAGCCAATTACTTAGAGTCAGGACAAGAAAAGGAGTTATTTCTCCACTCTATTGTTTTGCCAAAAATGGAGATTTGCAATTGGCTGAAGATCTGATCAATCAATTTGAGTATTCGAGAACGAATAAGGAAAGAAAGGAGTTGCTTGATAAAAGACTTTCAATGATAGAGTGTAGATTTAATGACTATAAACTTGTAAGGGGACTCTGCACGTTACTTGAAAGAAGATGCCAATTTGTTGATGTATCTGGCGGTAACGATGACCACAATATACCCCCTCCGACATTTATTAGAAAGGCATTATTTGAAGAATCATCAAAAATAGGCCTTGCATTGACTGATATTGAGCGCAACAAGATTATAGATTTAGTTGCATCAAGAATGAAACTAACTGTATCACAAATAAGGGAAATCATGTGGGCCGATCTAGAAGGAAATCTAATTCTTGATGATTTCAATTCAATCTCTGCTCCTGACTTACTTGGATGGTATAACCTGTCGCTGATACAGACTCTCCTTTTTAGCTGTACGCGGCTCGAATTTACAGTTTATGAGGGAGTAAACTGGAAGCGAGTATTAAGGGATGTAAAACGCCTAGGTTTGATGTACAATTTGCAGCGGGAACAAAAAGACGCTCCGAAACCTATCTCGTTTGATTCTCTGCACGACGCGGCCCATACAAAACTTGTCTGTTCCGTCGATGGTCCAATAAGCCTATTCAAATTGACGGACAGATACGGGACTTCCATAGCGAAATTACTTCCATCTATAATTTCTTCCCAAAGATGGTCACTATCTGCTTGGATTGTAAGAAAAACAATGTCTGGTAAAAAAATATATGAATTTAAAACGACCTCTTCTGATATACCAACTCTCCTTAACGATCCATACAAAAATACTTATCCACTAAAGTTTGACAGCTCTGTTGAGGAGAAATTTGCAAATAAATTTGAGCAATCAGCAAATGGGTGGAAACTAGTAAGGGAACCAGAACCATTAATCGTATCTGACGGAAGAGCATTTATTCCTGATTTTATGTTTCAGAAATACGATAAAAAAGTATATCTTGAGATAGTGGGATTTTGGACAAAAGAATATCTTGAAAGGAAGTTACATAAGCTTAACGATATAGTTTCAAGTAAAAGTATTGATCTTTTTATTGCTGTAAATGAAGATCTTGCTTGCGCAAAAATGGGCTCAAATTTCCAAGATAGAATTATTTCGTACAAGAATGAATTAGTTCCAGTCAAGATTTTGTTGAACCATCTGAAAACTATCGACCAGCAACAGATCGAGAGAGATACTATGAATCCTAATTTAAAGATAGAGTTAAACGGTGCGCAGGATATAATTTCGATAAAAGATATTGCCACACGCCTAGGGATTTCAACAGAGTCAGTCATTGCTATTGCTTCCAGGGATTATCATGATTACCTAAGAGCAGGACTTTTTCTTGTATCTAAATCAAAGGGAGAGAAATTGACCTTTCTATTGAATGGGGTTATTAAGTTTGTAGACGCATGTACGATACTTTCAGATAATTCTATACCTGAGGAGGGATATGCTGAACTTATTTCAAATCTTGGATATGACGTTTTGTGGCAAGATTTGGACCCCAATAATGCTATCATAGTCAGGCGTAGATGAATAATAAGTACAGTCTAAATTGCCCATAAATCAAGTAACCGTAAAGGCCTAAAGGTGGAGTTCTACTTTTATTTATTTGGAATACGAAACATTATCAAGGATTCTGGTAGTGATTAGGACAAACGTCAGGTCAAGTCGTCCGCAATTTAACAGAATATTATTAGTTATTAGGTAGCATCAATTTAATTGTAAAAAAATGACTGATAAAGAAACAATTATTGAAATGTTGACTTACAGGTTGAATTTGATGATTTAAAATACCTGAATCAAAGTAAAAGGCAAATGATGTATCTTACTATTGCAAGAATATGTAAACCTAAACGAATTATTTAAGATGTGAATATCGATATTACGTTGTGATAGATAAAACAGTAACAGAAAAAAATAATGGCGTTAAAATGTGGTCATAGTTCCTTTTGCTTGGCCTGCACTCTGGAGCATCAAGGAAACCATATTTAGTCAATAACGCCATTAGCAATCAGAGGGATCTTCGCAAGATAAAATACGTTGTTTGATATTAAAAAAAGTACTAAAGTATGTTAATTAGAAATACTACCTACATAGGAAAATAATAAACTCAAAATTATAGATCTTGCTTCCTTAATATGTTTTAATATTATCATCTGCTTTTCTTCTTGTCGATAAAATTAAACTTTTAGCTACTCTTAGAATTTGATAGATTATAATCTTTCAGTGTGTCCTTAAACTAGCCGAGTCAAGTTATACTCTGAGTTTTTTCATTTCTAACTCCCTTCTCCTTTGACTTAGAATTTAACTTTTTTATTCCTTGGATTTATATTCGTTGGTTCAGACGCATACAATTTTGCAATTTCGTCTCTTCGTTTATTTTTCAATGACTTTATTATCAAATTGCATTATGAGATTTTTAAAATATCCAATAGTAAAAAATCATTCCCTTGTTACACCATTAACACATATCCAATCATTTTTTGATATGGGCACATATGAAAGAAAATGTTGTTTGCTACTTATAGATGATGTACGAAAATTGATTCAGGAAAAGGACAGGTCGGTTACTGGATTCATATCTGAATTAATGATGGAAATTCTGCTGGCCAGCTAGAAGATTTGAGCGTTACAGGCCGGCCACTTGCTCGTCGGCCTTATTTGCTCGAAACTAGGTAGTCTGGGGTTTTCGCGGTGCGCGATGTGCAATGCGACAAGCATCAAGCATGGTTACATCCGTGGTAGGCCAAGGATCAATTGCTATCTCAGTCGTTAATCAAGTACTGCAAGAATAGGAAACTGGTTGAACCTTACTGAAATTGGAAGAGCGACAGTCAATTTATTTAATAGGATCTATTACTGCCTTAAACCGTACATTCCCATCAGCTACTTTGTCATACGCATTACTAATTTCTTCTAATGGAAATATTTCAGTCATTACTTTTACCTTACCTTTTGCGACATAGTCTAATGCCTCATAAAGATACTCTCTATCATTTTGTAGAGAAGCAATCAGACGGTGACGTTTGAATAAGAAGTCTAAACTTAACTCCGGAGAAAGTATAAAAGGTTCGTTTGTTGCTGATGCTCCCATCAGAATCAAACGTCCATCTGGCCGAAGACCTTTAATCGAGCCCGCAATTGCTTTGTAGGAATTACTTGTAGCAAGTATTACATCTGCTCCACCTCCTTTGTCTTCCAATAATCCTTTCCCATCTGCAACAACACTATCAGCTCCAAGTTTGTATGCTAATTCTTCCTTGTCTTTTGAATGTGTGACAGCAATTGTTTCAAACCCAGCGGCTTTAGAGTATTGAATTCCAAGATGGCCTAATGCCCCTATGCCAACCACTGCAACGCGTTCATGTGGCTTTGGATCAGCAAATCTCAGTCCACTATATACAGTATATCCGGCACAGAATATTGGTGCAGCCTGTTCATATGACAATCCATTTGGTAGTAATTGAGTAGCATTAGCATAAGCAACCATATATTCAGCATGACTTCCTGCAATATTTACCCCAGTTGTTATCTGGCTTGGACAGAACAATTTACCACGCTGACACCATTCACATCTGCCACATGTTGATTGTACCCAAGGAACTCCTACTCTATCGCCAACTTTTCTTGTTGTTACACCTTCACCTAAAGCAACAATTTCTCCAGCAGGCTCATGGCCTGTAGTATATGGAAACTTTACTCCCAACATACCTTTGCAAATATGAACATCTGTGTAGCATATACCACTAGCATGAATTTTTATAAGTACTTGATTGACGTCAGGCTGCGGAGTAGGAATTTCTTTAATTTCCCATTTCGCGTTTACTGATGGAATAACAGAAGATAACATTTTTTTCTCGCTATTATTGCTTGTTCCTTCCTATTATTACTTCATCACTTTTACAGTCCCAATGTTATCTTGCATTTTTAAGTTAATAACTTTGAATATAGTAGCAGTGAATAACCGCGATATTAAAAAACAAAAGTACTTGCCATTTATATAGATTGGATGGCGGCGAAAAGGGATTTATTCTTATTTACAAGGTCTTTGATATTGTCGTATAATATTAGATTGGCATAATCAACAGCAGCAGTACCATATTCAAAGTTTTCATATAAAATGCAAGCAATCGATGGTTCAGAGTATTCATTGAAAGCAGCAGAATATGCTTTAGACGTAGAAAAATCTTTCAATTTCCAGCTTTTTGCAATTACTCTAACTTCTGTTCTACAGTCATGTCATCTTGGGCAAGAAGATGTACTGGGAAGAATCAATAAAAATGGATGATGGCAAAGCATTACTTGAAAAATTTGGTCATGAGGCAAAAACACACAATATCGAATTGAAAACGGATCTAATTAACCTATATGCTAGACCAATTAATATATCATCAATTTGTATTTACGTATTGTAGAAGTTTTTTACTCCCGGATTTATCTTCTGAGATGAATATTGTTCATATCTTTTCATTACACACAGGGAAATTGTGAATACAATCATACTTGTCATTTTCAAGATAAGGCAGAAATGACGAACAACAGTAGTAGTCGCAAACTAAAAAAACACTTTTTATCAAAATATTCATCCTTGTCATTACTAACTGATGATTCTATAAAAGAATTCATTAGTATCATTATACCAGATACCTAGATATGATAATTCTTCTCATAATAAAAAATAATTTTTACATACCGTTGCGCATCATGTTCTAGATTTTATACATATCAATCTACTATACAAAATTTGCCGCTGCGTCAATTATTGTGTCATGTCATAGTTCTAATTTCATGGAATAACAATCCTTAACCAAAGTAAACCATTGTATCTTTTTCTAGGATTATCTGTTTTTATTATCAGTTATCCAGATCTTGTGTTAACATTATTTCTAATTTTGAGATACTTATTTTGCCCAATTTTCACCTCTTTCTGTCCACAATTTTCACATACAAATATTCTTTTATTTCCAATATCGGTAAGGTTGATTCCAACTTGGCCTTCAATAACTACAGTTGTGGTTGGTTTCAAATATCCTTGATTACAAGCAGAACAAAATTCAAGGATCATGACAAGTAAATGCGCTATCTTAAATTTAATTCATTTCGATTTGTATAGTTATTATCACTGATACTATTCAATATCGTATATCCGACACGTTATCCGAATAGAGGTGACAGAGATAACTTGTTTATGACGCTTTGGCATAGAAAATTAACGTATATGACGGCCAATATATTACTCCGATTATAGTTTTCTTATTCAATCACCAGTGCACTGCTAGAGGCATAAAGAATAGGCTAACGACGAACGCTAATCCGCGCAACATTCCAACAACACAGAAGATTGCTTTTATTGATTTCTGCACGAATTGCAAAACTTGCAAATTTGTGTTTATCTTCAAATCATTTATTGAGTTTTTCCTACTAACTCAATAAAATGCCAGATAGATAAACTGATATTCCATATTCGATTATCTTGTAATAAACCCTAATCTCACAGTCTGCTTAACCACTTTTTTTACTCAATTTTTTTCTCAATAATAAATGCAAGTTATTATTTTTATTACCAAGAGTAGCCAACTTCATCGGTAATCTTTGCTTCTTTATTGCTATAAAAAGTGCCATCTTAATCAGACGGTCAAAATTAGAATCTAAATGTCTTTTGTTATTGCATTTTTCTAACCAATGCTTTATTTTCTCATATGCTGCATCATATGGCAAGCCTTTAATGTTAATGAGGTATGGCGCCAAAATTAGTCCTACTGTATTTTTTCTGTAATCATCTATTGGTGTTTCTAAAAGTATTTCTATCCAGTGAACTGAATTATTTGGTTCTCCCGCGTTAAACCCATACCGTTTTTGTAATCGTTTTTGTAATTTTAGCTCGTTATACTTCTGATCTATGAGATAGGCATGAAAGCTTTCAAATAGCAGGCTAATTGGTGGTCTATATCCATCCCATTTTTGAATAAATTCAACTGTGTTATTTCTCAATTCGCATTTGGAATTGGTCGAACCAGGAATTCTTAGCATACATGATTTGAATGAGGGGTTGTGAGCGGGATCTGATTTTTCATTTGTCAGATAGCGCTCTACAAATCTTAAAAATTTAGAAGAAGGATTTTCAAATTGCTCGAACTGCGATAATTCTTCGAGTATCACAGCATCTATTGGCTGATAAACATGATATCCATTACCGGTCCACAAAACAGTAGGAGACCCGTTTATTTTAAGCCTAATAGTTCTCAATGTGTCGTCTAATGATTTTCTTAAAAGCATTGAATTTTCGAAAGATGATGCATCAAGATCAGCGAAAACGAAGTTCGGAGGATATCTTTGAATTCCCTTATATTCAGTGTAGGAAGGAAAGGCATTAACCCTACAATCGACAAAGTTAGCTGATTCATAGGCTTTGTACATTTCCTCTTCATTAAATACCTCAAACTGTTTTCCACCGCTCTTGTGAGTAGATATGGTCCTAGGAAATACTGGAGCTGGAAAATGTCTTAGTATTATATCTTTGTCGATCGTTTCAAATTAATTAAAAGTGGTAGATAGTAAAATTTCTTTCAATCATTCATAAGAATCGCTAATGGAGATTACTACAGATTCCTCAAAGTTAATTATCTCTAATTACAAATATCAATAGCTACTGTGAATTATATGTTATGTTTCAAAGGAAATTGAACTTATAAAATGACCAATAACATACAGATTTTAGTTTTCGAACAAATAGGGGCATTTCGAGTAGGTATATTTGCAATTTGAACTTGGCATAATCTATATAATGGTATATATTGTAATTTATACAATAATGTCAGTCAAGTTAATTGCTGTTTTATTGCTAGTGGCAGCTCTAACTGCAAATTTTAGTCCTATACTTGTAAACTCGATAAATGCTCAGAACTTAAACGTAAAGGTGAGTGGCATCGGTAATACAACTAACAGTTCCTTGGGCGGAAACACAATGGGTACAGGCAATATGTCAAATCCAATCATAACCAATAGTACATAGTGAAACTGAAAAACTATATCTAGTCATGAATATTACTGACCAAAATCGTGTTGGGTTTTGACCTATTAACTCTATAGCATTCATAACACAACAAATCTCCAAACCAATATCTTAAGGAATTTGTTATTTTTTTACATGATCCACAACGAGTTCTACTTATCAACTTTCCTAATCTGTTTATACTCTTGACGTATATAACATTTATCTGGTACATTTAAATATTCTAATTCTATCTGTGGATGGAAGCTATTTCTTAAAATCGGGAATTGACAATGCTGTCTATCAAGTGAAGGTCAACATCATGTTAAATTGAATAATCGAATTAGTGGTTCTCTTTATTTTCTTGTAATATGAAATTTCGGCACCAGTACTTCTATCAGACAAATCATTTCATTTTATTACAGATTGACTAAAATTCTGGCAACTCGCCCAGATCATCCTTTGGAATATTATTGTTGTCTGTTCTGATGTAAACTGTCGAATTTATACGGACAATCTTTACGTCCTTATGTAGATCCCAAGTAGTTCCCGACCATGTCATTGTCTTGTAAGTCATATTCTGCTCGATATTATCAATTATGGTCATCCTATCTACTATGTCGCCGTCAGCAGCGTTCTTGTTGATTATGCCATGTTGTTTGATATGAGTTATTAGGATGCGGTCCGGATCGTATTCAACTTCGGATATTCCGAAATTTGGAGATGTACTCATGGACGCTATAACTCAATTACTAGGCGATTATTATGTTTTTAGAATATTAATAATTCTGGAATACTTTGAAAATTTATTTCTTAAAACTTAAAAAGTACTAATAATAATGAATTTTGTTTCAATTTGCCAATTTCCATATCGTTCTTAAAGGTGTGTTAATTCTTCAGTATAAAGAAAACCTTATAATTAAGAAATATAAATCTCTTGAACCATGCAACATTCTTGTCCCAATAAATTATCATGACAAAATCGATTTTAATCCTCTTTATTACGTTAATGACCAATATTGAACTCTTGGATTGGTCAGTGGCGGCTTGAAATGCTATATATTTATGATTGATAAAAGGGGTGGAATTTAATAAATGGAAATAACTGTGCGATCTATCACTAAACATACTTGCGAATTAACAAAATGGCCATCTTGTACATGGCTGGCAATTATTGTCAACAAAAATTCTGTTACATCCAGTCCAGTGGCTTTCTTAACCCATAAATGCTTATGTTTGAAATTATTTTAGATTTGACAATGTGAAAAGAGATAGGAAATAAAGACAGTAGGCGAGTTATCTTTGTCAATTTTTGTAATCTATGAGAATTTTATTATACTTTTCCTCTAGACTAATTATCAAAATAACTAAATACACCGACGTATAATGAATATCAGTCTTTCATTTGGGATCTAGCATAAAACTTGAATGACTTTAGATATTAACGCAGCAATCAATTTTCTGAGAAATTCAATGTATAATAGTACTGATAAAATGGCTAGAGAATCCACAAAACCAACTGGTAATAATTATTACGTAAATTCAGCCAATGGATTGTATTTTACAGTATTACATGAAACTGATATTTCTAACGCTACTGAGTTATTAAATCAATGTGTACAAAAGAAATCAGATTTTGGAAAAGGTAATACAACAATATATTCAATGTGGGCGGATATCCTTCACCCATTATGGTTATCAAAGATGAAAGTTCAATACGCTTTCAAGAATACAGTAGAAGACAATTGGGGGTCTCTTACTAATGGAGATATGCTAAATAACAATGCAACTGGTAGTAATAGGTCAAGTACTAAAAATAAATTAAATGCCCTTTGTGCTTATGTTACGCATGAAATGATATCCTATAATAATACTGGAAGTTCTACCAACTTGAATAATGCTTCTGCTGTTTGGTCAACTATCTTATCCAAGTTTGATGATAATGCAGGTGGATATGTTGATGCTATTACAGATTACAGAGAGGCGTATAAACAAGCACTTGTCAAAATATGCTCGAATAGATTCCCAGAATTAAGAGCAATTGGAGAATATCAGGAAGCATCAGGGCTCTGGGATGGAAGTCTGCAAGATGAAACAAGTGGAGGAATCTACATGAGATATATCAGGGATGGTAATGGTGATATCCTGAATAATGGTTCTACGTTCTGTAATACGGAAGCAACTGCAGCAATAATAATAGCCTATAGATAAGATAAGAAAAATTATTCCCTAATGATTAATTTTTTTCTTTTCTTTTCTTTTCTTTTATTATGGTACGTCTACTTCAATGGTAATAGTCACATGACCATCATAATATTTCCTTAAGTTTTTTTCATAAAAATCTTCTCTTGTTTCTGATATTGTACTTGTAGCTGTATTTGTTGTAGCTGTTGTTTGTTTTGGTCTTATATTATGACTTAATATTGGGTCTAAATATGGAATTGGATTTAGTTTTAATTTAAATTTAGATTTGTTTGTTGAAATAGAAGCAGAAGCGCCTTTCAAACCATTATTATTGCTATAATTAATCGCCTGTGTTGGTATATGATAGAACGATTTTAGTCTGATAATTTTATTGCACATATCTGTAATTATTACCCTACGAAGTATTTATTTTATCTTATTTGTTAATGAAATTTAAGATGGAACCATGATGTACCTTTTACTTCCCAGTTTCTTTCTAATTGTATCAACAATATCCCTTTCTGCTGCATGTACATGATTCACAATTACTGGGATTTCATCCCTTTATGTGATACCAGCAGGAATAGAACTATTCCAATCGGAATATACAAGAGAAAAGAAATTACAAGATATGGTTCGTCAGGTGCATAGAACATGATTCGATTATCCGTTGCAATCCCAATTTGGTAAATAGCAACCAGCACAAGTACCGGAATTGTCAGCGCCAATATCATTAGATTGAAATATCTACCAAAGTTCTGAACTCCCTTCATTGTCATCCTAAGCCCAAACACTACTAGGGAAATGCCTAAAAAGAAGACACTTAAGGCAGTATATGCTCCTTGAGTTGACGATTTGCTTAGGGATGTTGCCATTTTATCAAACATCTTATTCTGAGTAGATGTTTGATTACTCAGCATGGTTTGTATCTCCCTCAGAATTCTGTAGAATTTTCTTGTCCATGAGCCTCAGTAACAAAGAAGACTCCTGCACAGATTAGTAGTAGTACTATTATTCCAGATTTTCCGCGTCTTTCCATACTCATTCGCAATTCAACTTTTAGCATTTCTAAATAAATATAATTGTAAGTTTTTTTGGTTAATTAATATATTATAACAAAATTGACTAATCTCATTTTCTATTCTTTCTGGAGAATGTTCATGTTTATGTTTATGTTTATGTTTATGTTTAAATTTGAAATCTTTCCGTAATGCCACAATTATCAAATTAATATCTAATAAATTGAATTAGTTAAGGATAAGATAAATGGTAATTGCTTGTAATGTGATTGATACCTTGATTATTATCTATGAATTTTACTTGATGACTTATAAACTACAATAAATTCTTATAACACATTGACATTACGGGAACAACTAAAAGATTTACTTAAACTTATAGCAGAAGAGACGAACGGTGATACAGAAAAAACAATAAGTGACAAATCGATATGTACAGAATATTCTAAATTACCTCCAGACGAGGTTAAAAATTGGTTGGGAGTACTCTGTTCTGATGGCCTAATCAAAGAAGTTGATCCACAGCAATCTGGTGTTGATTTCAAACTATACTCTATTACACAAAAAGGGTTAGGCATTCCTGAGAAAAAATGAGATGCATCCTAGGATATCTCATTTAGTATAATTGATACCGATCTATGATGGTATTATTATCTTACTGGAAATAATTCAAGGTTTTAATCTTTTAATACTTTTTATTTTTACTCTTATCGAATATCTTTTGGAGTATAGATATTGTTTATAATGACAACGAATAATATTACATGAATATTGCTGGCAGACGGCCAAAATGACAGCGTATATGTATTTGGGTTGACGCTAAGGAAGGCGATATAATTGATACCTATACCGATCCGAGTAAGACTTTCAGCATTCAAGCCAGCGTATTTTGATTTGATAATTCTTCATTATAATATGGTGGTCTCAACGGTTCAGAATCTATTCAAATATGGAAGCAGATATTATGAATTATTTGTAAAATAAGAATATTTGTTTTACTTTGCCCTGTTATCTGGAAAAATTATTGTCGTATAATCCATCAAGTTTGCTTAGCAATTTATCACAAGGATACTCTTTACCGTTAATATTTAAATTGCAACATTCTCCGCCGTTGACGCAGTTATTATCTTCCTCCTCCTTTATTGCGTTTACATAATTTAGAAAGATTGTTGTTGGTATTGCTATCATAAATATTGCGCACAATAATAGGATTGAAATTTGATAACGATTCATTGTGTATTATATGATGATGCAATTAAACTGAGTTTTGAATATAAATACAAGAAAATTTTAATATAAAAAAGACAATTCTAATTACAAACCTCATCTTTGTTCTGTATTTTCTTACGTCGGAGGAAGACATAAGCACGAGTCGCTGAAAGATTCCTCAAACATAACTCAGCCTAAAACCTCTCCTCTCCCTCTCGCCAAGGGTATAGAGAAATTAAATATTCAATAACAAAATTTAATTAATAACGACAATGAAAGAGGAAGATATTTGTGCTAAGGAGATAGAATCATGGAGTTCTTACGAATATGCACTTCGTAAAGAAGATAGCAAATATTTCCATAAAATGCTAGAGGAGTGTTACAAATATTCAAAGGCGATTAACAAAAAAGATGGGTTACTTCCCACAAAACCAATGATTATGGCATTGTTACTCAATCAACACAAAATGATCAAAAATCTTCTTACATTTATTGAATCCAGAAGAATGAATGAGAAAGAAAATTGTTTGAATAATTGCGATGACAGAAAAATAAATAAATAAAAAATAGAATAAAAAAAATTTGGTGCGAGCCATACCTTTTATTTATTCTCTATCATTTCTTTCCTTCCTTTAAGGCTTTTTCATTTCCTAACATTGATGATCTTATCTTTGCCTTTGTTTCTTCAGAAAATTTCTTTCCTGACTTTAACACTGTAGTTAGTTTTAAAGTACTGTACGAAATAGGAATAAAAACGATTCTTAAGTTGGATTTGAGTGAAATTATAAGATTTTTGAAGGAAATTTCAGTTTGGATTTTTGCACATGATATTAGAAAATATTACTGTTCAATTTGATAATATTAAGCGATTGATTAAATTTAATTTAATTTAATTACCTTATCAAGTTTCATTCTGATTTAGTTAGCTTTCCTATAGTTATTCTATAAAATAATTCTTTACTTAACCTAGGAAATAATCAATAGTACGAATAAAACCTGGGTTTTATGAATTTATTTGGATTGTTCTCAATACTATAAATAATAATATTACCGCAGTGAAAAAAATATATATCTTGCATCCAAAGTATTTTTGATGCTGAATTCAAAACAAATGATTATTACGCTTTTCTCTGGAATCTTTTTGTCAATTCTATCTATTGAATCAGATTCGGCTCTCGGACAGCCGATGAAATTCAATTACTATACACAGTGGGGGTCTTTGGGCGAAGGTGATGGACAGTTTGATGGGCATAATGACGTAGATTTCTATAACGGAAGAGTTATTGTTGCCGATTATGCTAATCATAGAATTCAATTCTTTGACAAGGATGGCAAATTTATATCTAAATTTGGAGAAGGTGGGGAAGGTGACGGGCAGTTCCACAAGGCTTCTGCCTTGTCGTTGGATAAAGATGGAAATATTTATGTTGCAGATCAATTCAATTTTAGAATTCAAAAGTTTACTAATGATGGGAAATTCATAGCTACTTGGGGTACAGAAGGAGAAGGCGATGGTCAATTCTTACATCCACATGTTCCTGCAAATGACGTGCAAGGAAAATTGTTTGTAACAGACCGGGATATAGCAAATGTTCAAGTATTTACTACTGATGGAAAATTTCTAACAAAGTGGTCATCTGAAGGTGAAGAAGATGGTCAAATATCGAAACCAGAGAGTGCCATTGTCGATTCAAAAGGGAATGTGTACATTGCAGATTATGGTAACGACAGAATCCAAAAGTTTTCGAACGATGGGAAGTTCATTAGCAAGTGGGGAACTAAAGGAACAGCAGATGGACAATTTCAGGGTCCATCTGGTCTCTCAATAGATGCAAATGACAATATCTACGTAACAGACAAGAACAATGATAGAGTTCAAGTATTTACTAGTGATGGAAAATTCATAACCAAATTTGGAGAACGTGGCGCAGGCGAGGGCAAATTTAGTGACCCTGAAGGAGTTGGTGTGGATAAGGAAACAGGGACTGTTTATGTAGCTGACACTGGCAATTCACTAATACAGGCATTCAAACTCCAGCAATAAAATAAGGGACACCTTCATTACTTGGAACAAGGTATAAACCTATATACTAAAAATCGAATGCTGATTTAAATATTTCATCGATATGCTCAAGGTTATAAGTTTCATTTATTTGATTTTGATCCTCAGTGAACTAGACAGTAATTGTTTTACTGTTTTTGCACACAATTTTAATACTGACGATAATTCTTCCTTTCTTACCATAATAAATAAAATATTAATAGAAAACAGACTGATGAATGATAGTCTTTCAAATGGCATTGTTAATCCATTTGAATATACTGAAAATTTAGAGAAAATATTGGATGATGTGTTAATCAGCGAGAGTTCATTCAAGGTTGATAGCGACCAATTTTATAATAATACAATTATTGCACTGGTTATTGCAAATTTAGCAGACGAAGTTTTAAGAAATTACGGATACGCATTTGGGGTCCCATCTAATGTTATGCTCAGTATGAACTTCTCGAAAGTTATTAATATGAATAATGTGTCGGGTGCAATTTCAAATAAAATGAACGGACACATGAGTCATGGGCCCGATGGAAATAATAAATCTTTGACATTGATTGACCAAGCAAGTTATTTGAATGCCTTAATGACCTCCGATAGAATGCTGGAGATTTACAACAGTGAGTTGAAGGATTCAGTGCCTGATTCTCCTTTTGGCGCTACAGCAAAATCAGATCTAGTTCATGCATTGCATAATTTAAAAAATGATATTCAGACTAAGTCAAGCCCTTACAAAGTAATGGCAGATATTCACGGAGGTATTCATCCTAATTTGCAAATTGCTTACAATCTTACACTCAAAAGATAGATATCACTACGCAGTTTTATTTCTAAACTATACAGTTTCACTTAGCCTGATATTATTTGTACGTCATAACAATGGATCATATTGGCGGAAAACGAAACAAAAGGTGATCACATCTTCTTTATGAATACGAAATGACTGCGTTGCTTATTAAGGGGCTAGAATTGAGATTGTCCCAATAATACATTTTAATGAAAAAATATAATCTGATGCAAAGCCAGTCTAAAGATATAGAGAACCATGCAGATTTTTTTCATTTTCAGTATCTAAATATGTGAGTTTTTTGGGGAGGCCGCATCATATGGCAAACTAGAGCAACCGTGTTGGTAATAGCATAAGTTAGGCTGTATCAGACTTAAGTTATCCTAATTTCATTCTTTTCGCGTCTGCCACTCGCATTTACTAAGATTTTTAGCGAAAGATATCTTTAATTCTATCTAAAATATTTTCTTGATGAATGGCAAATTTAGTTGAATTACACTGACCTTTAATAGTCAGAGTTACTAAGAGTGACTCGATAGGAGAAAAATACTTGCCAATTATGCTCTCAGGAATTCACCCGTCGTTGGAATATGAAGACATTTAGCGACAAATCATAGTTTTTAATTCGACTCGATCAAGACAAGTAAGAAATAATTATCTTATTAGGCATCTGGGATTTAGTCGATCACAAATAACAATTACAGAAGATTTAATCTATTAACAGAATAAAATCAATTTTGACCTCATTTGAACGTCAAAAGTACTGTATGATCTTCAATTAATTAAAAATATTTTATTATGTAGGTGGGAAGGCAGTCACTACTAGCGTAGAAAGTTTGAAACCATCAATTAAACACTTTAGGATCCGAGTTCAGGTATTCGTGGTTCTTATGCTCCCGGGAGATAAAGATAAGTATGTTCCTCAGGTATCAAGTAATTTAAAAATAATTATTAATCAAGTGTTGTTCCGATTCTGTTCAAATTACACTTCAAAAACATCAAGCTTTAAATCCTAAGGTCATTTCATGACAGGATCTGCTATGTTCTTTGGCTTTTATCTGCTCGTCTCTTTTGTCTATGTCGAAGATGACATTACATGTATAACATCTTATTAGGTTGACCAATCCTTACATCAGAGACTACTATCTAAAATTTTTATTTTAAACATTATGCAAATATAAGGGAATCTGCTTCTGTGAAAGTAACGGTATTGATTTATTCGTCACCAATATCATAACGAGAAAATAGATCACTTGCTTCGAAATTTGACTATCATCATACATATAATTTAGCTAAAATCCAATAGATAGACATTTTGATCTACCGTCATTTCTGTGGGTTCTGCGTAGCTGTATGATTGTAATCCCATAACGCAAGGGCTATTATCTCAGCAAACCTGTAACCATAGTAAATTTTAGCTTGAGGCTACGAGGTTGAATTTGGAATGGCAGTATATCACTTTGAATCTCAGAATTGCAAACTCATTTGTACTCAATCTTTTATTTGAAAGTGATGGTAATCATGAAAAGAAATGTTTCTGTCCTGAATATATTTCGATTACCTTGCACAGGTTATCGATATTGTTTACATCTTTGTCCCTACGAATTCGCTTTATTCTGGGGAACCTTAATGCATAACCACTTTGATGTCTTTCACTTTTTTGGATCCCATCGAATGACACTTCCAATACTATCCTTGGCTCTGTCCAAATTCTGTACCCATCGGATTTTATGGCAATGGATTTGATTTCCTCAGTCAGTTCATTAATCTCATCTTCACTCAGACCAGAATATGCTTTGCCGATAGTTAATAATTTACTGCCCCCATTCCCCTCTCTTACTGCAAATGTATAATCAGACAACGTTCCTGCCTTTTTGCCATGTCCATATTCTGCCATTGTAATTACAACATCCAACGTGTCAAGCTCCTTCTTGAGTTTAATCCAATTTCTACCTCTCTTACCTGATTGATATTCAGAATTTGGGTCTTTAAGAACCAGTCCTTCATATCCAAGAGCCTTACTTTGCTTAAATAACAAATCAATAGAACTTTCAGAGCCAGCTAATTTCCATTCTGCATGCATTATAGGTGGGGAGAATTTCAAGTTATCAAGAATACTTTTTCGGTTATGGAGAGTTAAGCTGGTCAACTCATCATCAAGATAAAGAATGTCAAAGACGATATAAATTACTGGAATCAGGTCTATATCCACAGAAGTAACATTTTTTGTGTTTAGTCGTCTTTGCAAATAATAGAAAGGTAACACTTTACCATTTTTGTAAGCCAATATTTCGCCGTCAAGTATGATCCTATACTTTCCGATAATACTAATTGCTGCTTTAGTCAAATCTGGGAAAAATCCTGTGATGTCATTCAAACTTCTTGAAAAGATTTTTGTTTCATTGCCATCTTTATGAAGTTGGGCTCTTATTCCATCATACTTATACTCTACGATTAGATCTCTGCCAAAATAATCAGATATTTCTTTTGAATCATACATAACATCAGCCAGCATGTAACTGACTCCTGTCAACGGCTGTAACTTTATGGTTTTTAACAAGTTTTTCTTTGCAAGGATCGAAATCTTGGCAATATTACCGGTCACAAGTAGTGCGTTACGTATCATATCAAGATCTCTTCCAAATGCTTTAGCCATCGAAGTTAATAATAGCCCTTTCGAAACTCCGATACGAAGCTCGTTGGTAAGAATTTTGCTTAGATATTTTCCTTCTATAGGCACGCATCTCATAAATAATCCCAGAAGAATTTTTTTCCTCATACTTTGAGCTTGTTTGCCACCAATACCCGCTAAACTAACCAGTATTTCATAAACATCTGAAATAGTGAGAGAAGGAAAGTCTACCAAAGTTGTTGTAAATTTATGGGATAACACATGCTCTACTAAGTGTCCCAAGTCTCCATACTGCAGATAGATTTTATGGACTTGATTCATGTCAAGATCAGTAATGGTTGATAACACGTTCATTATCGGCCTTGGAATACTAGTTTATAAGAATAGACTTGATTCAATTAATTGGATTAGCGTATGAGAGAGAAAGAAATCAAGACAGAAGCATTTTCAATTCCCTGGGAGATTGATGAAGCAACATTTGGACTAACCAAATCATACAGAAATAATTTATTGAAACTGAGAAATCAAGACAACGCTCTTACCATAGCCAAATACATTATATCAATGAAAAATGAAGTTAATCTATCGGACAATTATAGGATATCCCTGATTAAGACATTATCAAAATTGTCCAATTTCTATTTTAATGGTGATATTAATGATGCAAAAGTTAGGCCCGATATCGTGGCTAAATCTAAATCTAAAATATTTTTAGATATCACACGAGATGATTTCCAATTATTCTTAAACAGTTTTAGAAAGCCAGAACCCATTGACCCATTGCATAAATGGATTGGGACATACAATCACTTTCTTGTAATCATATCTAGATTCTTCAAATGGGTTCATTATCCAGATATGGCTCCAAATGAGAGATTAAAGCCATCAGTAATAGAGAATTTAAAACGCATTAGGAGAAAAGAAACATCAATCTATAAACCAAGTGATCTATGGACGCAAGATGATGACCAACTATTTTTAAAATATTGTCCTTCAAATAGAGAAAAATGCTATCATATGATATCCAGAGATACATCCTGCAGGCCACATGAAATATTGAGTTTAAGAATGAAAGATGTTGTGTTTAAAATGGCTGGAGATAGGCAATATGCTGAAGTTGTAGTAAATGGTAAGACAGGTTCTAGAAGTGTCCCATTAATCAATTCAATTCCTTATTTGAAAGATTGGATAGATTCTCATCCTCAAAGGACCAATCCAAATGCATATCTTATCTTTGGAATGGGCAAGAGTTTTGGAAAGAAATTAAACAATCAATTTATTTACAAAATCTACTTAGGATACAAGAAAAAATTCTTTCCTAAATTATTAGTTGATCCTAAAGTATCACCTGAAGATAAACTCAAAATCAAGGAATTGCTGAAGAAACCATGGAATCCCTACATAAGACGACATAGTGCATTAACAGAGAAATCTCAGATACTAAAAGAGAACGTATTAAGACAGTATGCGGGTTGGTCAATGGGATCAAACATGCATCTAAAGTACATACATTATTTTGGTAATGAGTCAAATGAATCAATTTTAGAAGCATACGGATTAAAACCAAAATCCGAGGAGATTGATAAGATGAAACCAAGGCAATGTCCAAACTGCAACGAATTAAACAAGATAGATTCTAAATTCTGTGTCAAATGTAGAATGGTCTTATCTTATGATTCATATCTAGAAACTGTAAAGGAAAGAGAAGAACACCTTGATTTTGAGCAAAGAGCAAAAGACTTGACTTCATTTATGGTCGACCGAATGAAAGTATTTGAGAAATTATTAATTCAATCAGGAGTGGTAGATAAAGATGGACTTCTGAAACTTAAACATGATAGTATTAAGATTGCAGATGATAATGATAGAAAAATGATTCCTTCTTAGTTAGTATTATTCGTATAGTACGCCGTAATGACTGATCCATGCTTTACTTCATTCATCACTTCTGAATCTTTACTGTATTCTGCAGACTTAGACTTATTCTTCTTGGCTATTGTCTTAAGTCCGTTCTTTAGGCCTTTATTATGAATTCCTTCCATTGTAACATTCCCGAACTCGAAGGCATTTCTAACACCTTCAACATCACTATACAACTTCCCTTCATGTCTTATGTCGTAGACTGGCACTTTAATATAACAATATCCACATTGTTTGAAATCATCGTACTCTGGCGGCAATGGATCACCTTCTAGTGTGATAAGAGGCCCTAGTCTTCGAAGTTTATTCCTATACTGACTACAATCAGGACAGTACCGATATATTTTCTGATTCAGCATTAGGATCTTGTTTGACATTTTTTATCTTTGAAAGATTATTTCCTTTATTATCCTAGCCAAATTAACAATCTCCTTTAAAAAATGCATTATAAAGTTGAACTACTCGTTGGTTAGTGCTTCCGTTAGGCCCGTCATAAAAAGGGATTATTCGTTTGCTATTAGTACGATTAAAATCCAATTGGCATTCTTCCATATGTTGTTTCACCATAAATTCTAAAGTAGCAATTTTTTCATTTTTAAAATCAGTAGGCATTAATTTGTGCCAATAATTTGTTGGCGTGATGGTGTCTCCTGCAATACTGCCATCTTTATACAATAATACACTGAAATTATGTTGAGTTGCATAGCCTATGAGTTCATTTTTGTATTTTTCAGACTCGGTTACTTTATTTCGTAATTCTTCGAGTGAACTGGCTGAATAGGCAATTGTTAACCCTACTGAGACTGTGGTAAGAATACCACAAATTATAGCAAGAGCAATATACTTACTCATTTCACTAACGCAATAACTCTTCTTATTAAATTCAACTGCTAACTTGTTCATTGTCTTGCTTAACCTGTACCTGTTCTGATGTCATTTCTGAGTCTCTTATCTTTTTAATTGAAACTATGATGTCGGCATTTTCGTAGTCTCTAATCATCTCATGCAGGGCCAACGGTATCCAGATAATTTTATTATCACCCATCTTTGAAATCTTGGCCAGTATACTCCGGTTGTATTTATCTCTATCTCTTTCCCTACTGTCATTTTAATCATCTTAAAACTCGTCGTCTAATGCGGACCTTCTCGCAAAGTTACAAGTATCATCAGGATGAAAACAGCGGATAACTCGGAATATCTTTTATCAAGTTCAAAGATTACCGGGTATAATGCCTACGGCGATATTCAGGAAATCCATGGTCACCTTCCAGAGAAATATAATAGAACTACCTTCCGCTATGATACCGTTCCCAATTACGATACCGGCTTTAGTGAAAGGCGGAATATGGGACCATCAGGAAGTTCAGTGGTGTATACTCTTCCATTTTCTGTAGAAGCAGCCAAGAAATTATTCGACCAGAGAGAGAATGACGAAGTCGTTTTTATAGTAAAGTATGAATCGACGGGTAATGTATATTCAGTAAGGCAACAACAGACAGTCCAGGATACGTTCAAACTTTTCACTGAAAATTCATTCGAGTAACCTGTACAATGCAAATTACCTATCAATATCTGAAAAAGAGGAACTACGCCGGAAGGCTGAAGCAGAAGGATTGGCTCCCAAATTAAGTTCAGAAGATAGACATACCAATATTTCCGCACAGGCTAATCTAACGCAATCTGACAAAATGGCAAGTTATCAATAACATAATGATATGAAAGGAAGATGGAAAAGGGGATTAAAGAGGAAAGCAAACGATAAAAGATAGATTCAAGCAACAGATAATATGATAAGAAAATGAATTCACAATTTGAGAAATTACTCGAGAGGATAAACGACAATCATAATCAACCAGGGCCCACTTTAGCACGACTCAAAGTAATTCGCAGGCAACAGCAATATGAATCAGAGGTGCAAAGACTACAAGGGATAAAGTCAAGCATGAGTATGGCAATTCGAGGAGGTTCCACATCAAACAACAACGAGGACGAGATTGCCAAGGTGTTCAAAAATCTAGCATCGTACTTCAAACATGGTTATTAAAGACGAGAAACATCCAGAGAAGAGAAGAATGACATATACCAAATTTGCTGACGCGTCTTTCACGAAAGAGAACTATGATACTATTAAGTTACTGCCTCAGACCCTTGCAAGACTGAAGCATTATTACTTTAGTAAAAGACAGAAGATTGATGCACCTGATACTAATACTTTCGATGAACTAGTTAATTATATTCTGGATAAGTTAGAACCCAAAGGCAGGTATTACAAGTATGCACTTGATAACGATTTGAATGTAACTCTAGTCGCAACGAGGGCATTTAGTGAACTGTTGAATAAAGATAAATATCAACGTGGTCGTGTCTTAGATGCGCTGAAAAAAAAATAGAAAATATTAGGGGTTTTATGACCCAAAAAGGCATTTTATTACTACTTGCTAGGTTATAATTACTAGGTAAGTTAGTAAATCAACATTAACTTTATTTGGATAAAGTGAATAAGTAGAAGCACGTCCAAATATTCAATATCGGGATATACGATGATAAATGTCAATTAAGTGTTATGAAAGTTTATATTTTAGCAGTACAAAATGATTTTTGATGAAGAAATTCTTCCTAATATTAGGAGCATTGCTTACTGGTGCAATTAGTCTAGTCGCTTTCGCACCAAGTGCAGTAGATGCCGCACTTACAACGAACTGAGCCACGTGCTCTTTTTTTTAGTTATAGACCAGATAAATAATAAAATAACTTTATTTGCACTAGATGAGTAACTAGGAGCACGTCTAAATACACAAAATATGAAAGGAGTCTGATAAAGAAGTTAGGGACGTTATAGAGCGATACATTGGCAAATCGAATCCACATATCGTTCTAGTCAGCACGCCAAATTCACCCACCTCGTTATTTGCTCAAATTGACAAGGAAGACCCTTCAATCTATTATAAACTAAAACTTGATTATACTTTCGGTTTAGGAAAGATTTACACACCTGAGGAAATAGAGGAAGCAAAGAAATCGATTTCGTTTCCTAGAGAGTACGACCTTCAATTTTTGGGGCTTCTAGGTAATACTTTTCATAGCAACTATATACAAAGAGCAATTGAGTTGGGTTCAAATACGACTCCGATTTGTCCAACAATCAACGCAGAAGGTTTTAGGAATAGACCCCGGCTGGGGTTCCTCGGCATTTGGTCTCTGTCTTTTGGAGGTTGTCGATGGAGTCATTCATGTTAGACTGGCTCATCAGGAATACGACCGCAATCAAAGCATATGCCAAGTATCTTTCTTTGGTTTAGATCTCTACCGGATGGCGATAACTTTGGTGAATTTAATACCTTTTGTAATTTATCAAGGTCTTTTGTTGATAGTTCTATCTTTGATATTGTTGCAGGTTTTAATTCCTTTAGTGGCATCTGATTTGGTGTATGTATTTGTAGGGAGAGACGGAGGGTGATATATCTGCAGACAATTAATTACTTAATAGTGAAAGACTGCTAACTAATAAATCCATAGTAAATAAGTAAAAAGTATACTAAAACAATGAATATACTAAAACAATGAAAAAAGACGTTTTCTTACTAGATACTTATATGGCGGAACTAGATCATCTTTTTAAACGAAAACTAATATTGAATAATTTACAAAAAATTAAGTTAAGGAACTCTTATATCCACATATACTGCTTCGTCTTCATCGTAAATCTGTGTTTCTACACAATTCACTTCACCGTTATCCTCATTCTCCATGCAGACGCTGAAATGTTCTCCCTCATCAAGGTCTAAGTTACTTACTACAAGGTCTTCAGGTTCGCCAGCAAAGTTTATGATTGTATCAAAGTCGTTGCCTATTTCCAATCTTATATCATCATGATTATTACTTCCATGATAATCCAACTGCAAAATCACAGTTGCATGATTGTCTGAATAACCATTGCTGTAGTAGTAATAATATTTATTGTCGTCATGGTTGTGATAATGTTTGTCATTGTGGTAATTGTGGTTATGATTATGGTGGTGGTCATTTCCATGACTGTGGTGTTTATGATTATCATTGTGGTTATGGTTGTCGCCATTATGATTACCATCGTGGCCGTGGTCATCATTGCCATTATGTCCACCATCATATGAACCGCCATCGCCTTTACCTTTGCCTTTGCCTTTGCCTTTGCCATCGCCGTCATAGTTGCTACTACCACCATCACCATTTGGTCTTATTCCCGGTCCTGAGCAACCGATACCAGAGCAACGAGGCTGACCTCGTTTTATAGCGTCCATTACAATGTGCGGACCGTCATTACCATTGCCATTACTATTATCTGCAGTATTACCATTATCACCATTTAAATCCTGATCTCCATTGTTATTGCTGCTAATATGTATGTCATTACCTAGACCTTTACGTTTTTTAGATTCTCCTCCACCTCTATCACCACCTCCACCATTATTGTTACCATTAGAACCTTTGTCATTGCTTTCTTTGTCTCCGCTGTCACCACTCGAATTATCACCGCCATTATCGCCTCCTCCACTGTCTCCACCTTTACTTTCACCTCCACCTTCACCTTCATCTGCTGCAAATACCAATGGTAAATGTGCTGTAATCATCATAAGTCCTGCTAAGAATAATATGATTAGACTGATTTGTTTATTCAAAATAAATAGTCACTCCCTTTCCAAGTTAATTCTGCATCTACCTTATTATGTTTATGTACTGTCCTATAATGTTTGAGTAGGATGCTTCTATTCATAGCAGTGAATGTACGATTTTCAAACACACATGAGTATGTTAATGGTATAGGTTGTATTCTAGTCATTTCGTTTCCTCAAATTCTTGTTCTGCTTTTAGACTTGCATGTAATTTATTGTTTGCAAAAGATACAGGGCTTTGAATAACTGCTCTTTTCTTTTTGTCAACTCCTAAGGGTTTGTTTGTTGGATGCTTACAAACGCATCTGAAATAAAATAAAATAAAATTAAGAAATCAAGTTAAGGAACTCGTATTACACCAACTTCTTTACATTTACATTTTGTGTTTTTCATATCTATCTGTTCACCTTCGTCAGTATCTGGATTATTCCAATGTACTTCAAAGTTTGTTCCTTCTGGGATCTTTAATCCTGTAACTTCTATGCTAGATGGGAATTTCATTTTCTTTAGATTAAAGTATTCATTAAAGTACTTGCCAATAGTTAATCTAACTTTATCATAATATGTCCTGATTTAGCATATACGTTTGTAGTTAATAGTAGCGGCAATGAAATTAAGCCGATTGCAATTACTACGGAAACAACAAAAGTAGAAATTTGGATGTTCATATCTAACTTAATATTTATCTCCAAATAGCACTTTTTCTACTTTCTGCAATCTGGTATCTAACTCTTCTAATGTTAATTGTTTTTGTTTAACTGGTTTATCTCTATCTTCTACATTGCCTCACACGGGAGATGTTCAACATATTCTGAAGAGGACTCAAAAGTTCTGTCACAATTCGGACAATATTTCTCGTTATCTTCCTTTTCATTTTCAGACATTTTTATTACTATAGTAAATGCATTAAATAAATTACGACGATCAATTCACTCTTGGCTTGGTTGTAGAATTTTTTCGATTGTGATGTAAAATTAAAAGATTTGGTTACTGCCGTCGAATCAGGATTTTCGTATTTATATACTATATCGATGTTGTATGGATAGTCGCTCGATGTGGAATTCAGCAACGGTAATGAAATTCTAAACATTCGAGTAGTTTTGGCGTCAATGTCGAAACAATAAGAGGTGCAATCTAAAAATTTTGCGTTAGTGTAATCTATTTTTCCTGAACCCACATTCTCTCGGTTTTTGGTAATATTATATGAAATATCTCGCACGGTGACAACATGCGAATTGGGATTGTGAACAGAAAAAATACCTTTTATACTTGAATTTGAACGATTTTCAATATCAATTTTAAAATTTAGCGGAATCAGAAAATCTAGGGAAATATAGTCAACACATCTCTCACTACGCTTAACATCACTCTCTAATGGTGGATTTGAGATGCAGTCTTTTTGAATAACTCTCTTGGGTAAGTAAACTCCTACTACTCCACAATATTCAGGAATATTATCTAGTCTTTTACATTTGTCATCTAAATAGGTAGAAAATGAATCACATAAGTTGCCAGCATCTAGTCGTGAATCAACTCGGCTATTACATCCACTAATTATATCGATAGGATTTTTTTCCACTTCATCTTTCTGTTCTTGTGTCAAGGTATTCGGAAATTGTGCATATAGATTATTTGTTATAAGGCTTGAGAATAGTCCTAATGATAACACGATCGTTGCAAACAAATTTAGTTTTGTAATTGCCAGATTAATTCAATGAAGCGTGTTAGTCGAAGTTAATAAATCTAGTCCCTTGACTGAGTATAATTAAGGACCAACGGACTTAACTAAATTCGATATTTTGTTATCAATCGGTTAGAAAATGTAGCAAAATAATGAATTATTTTATCAATATTGAATCTTCTATCAATTTAGGAATTTGAATGATTGCAAGATTTTATTCATTATCATCTGCGTTTCTGGAGTATCAAAGGTTTTTGTTGAATCTCGGAAATTTAACATATATCCATCTCCGGCATGTATCACAGCAAATACTTGTATTCCATACGACGAAGTTCCATCATCCGTTTTGACAAGAAAAGTCCCTGCACTTTCAGCACTTATTTTGTATTTCTTGACATCAGTATGTTCTATGATTGTGTTAGTTTCATCTCGTGCGAGTCCTTGTTCTAAAGATCTAGCGAACTCAGGTAAGCCTGTAAGAGGATCATCCACAGGTCTGTCAAGTTTACTTACAAAGAATTTTAGATCGCTGTTAGATCATGTTTCAGAAGTTAACGATTTATCACAATTAAGGAATTTAAGAGATAGAGGTAAAATGATTATGTCAGTATCAGATACTAGATTAAAGAAATTAGTATTAGTTAGTTAGGTAATTCTTTGGTACTATTATCTGTTAATGCTTGCTGATTATTAGAAACTGGTAAATCTAGGTTTACTCTGAATATCGGACCAGATTCTACGAATTTGAATATCTGTGCTTCTGCAATACATAAGGTCTTACTTGCTTCTATTCTATCATAGGCCTTTTCATTAGGATTATTCATTATAGATTTACAAAGATTAACACAGTTAAGCAGACTATCAACTAGTCTTTGTGCTCTGTACTTTGCTGAATCCATATGTACTTTATCCCATATCTTTGCATCCTGGTCCATTATCTTACGAACATATCTGTAGTATGTGGCTTGACTGATTTGTAACTCGTTCATAATGTCTCGATGACTTTTACCTAATTCTAGATTTTGCTCCATGAATTTACGAATTAAACTACATTCTGCTTCTACTAGACTTCTAGATTTCTTACTCACGGTATTATTATCATATATTCTCATTAAACAATAAATTAATTTTGCGTTTATACTATACTATTCTTTATTATTGAAATAAAACTTCTACTAAATATCTGCTCTTTTCTTTGCTTCTAAAATTAAACGTCGTAAAATATCGTCCATTGTTTCTCCATATTTGCCCATGTCTGATAATATTCTATGAGTTTCAGGACTTATACTTATTGTCATCCTCTTACTTAGTTTAGCACTATTATCCTTCTTGACCATAATACTCTTACTCATATCAAAATGTATGTTTGCTGGTATATATATTTTGAGTTAACGTTATTCATAATATGGAATGGTATGCATGAATCTTCCTTTACATCGCATATTCACGGTACCTATTTATCCTGCGCATAGTATAATTCATAAACGTTGTTCTGTTCACGCAATGTATAAATATGGAATAGGGGGTATCTGATTTATGAACACTGCTAAGTAAATCTATCTTAATCCGCAAAAAAGTGACTACCCCCCCTAACCCCCAACAAGGACATTTCTACATCCAGAAAACACGGAATGGATTACTTCACAGCAGACGGAGTTATTCTGAGAACTGGATATAAAAACAAGCTCGATTGGTATCTGTTGCCAATTAGAGAAATCTTAGATAATGACGCAGATTTCCTATGGACACACTACAAAGGATCTGATAATACATCTATCACAGTTGATATAAATATGGATGATCAGTTATTTCACCTAAAGATCCGAAACTCAAATCTTGCAAATGTTCCTGTATTTCCGGACTTGAAATCCATTTTCGATTATGATATGCGATACGGTTCAAAGCAGGATGTGCATATTATCACCCGCGGAATGTTAGGCGATGCAATGAAACAGATTCTATCTTTAGGATATGTATTACTGCATGCAAATGATGACGGAACAGCATTTCACAGATAAACAGTGGGAACATCCGTTAATCATTCGTCATAATAAAAAAGAATGTAAAATATATTTGACGTTGACAAAGCCGCACAAACATTGGAAGTTGATATTGAGACATCACCATAAGCAGTATCACATACAGATACAGAAATTGAGTTAGTGTTACCGGTAATAGATGAAGTCGCTCCGCAATAGTCTAAACAGAAATTATATCGAAGAATTTTGTCGTAAATATTCGACTATTTACCACAGATATATCATTCCACTTTACGAATTATAGACGACATTACTCATACAGAACTAGCGGAAGAAGAGTATGAGTATGACGATAAAAATCTTGACTCTGAATCTGATCCTGAGCAAGAACTTGTTAAAGCCCTTTCTACAGTTCCAGAAAAAGGAATATTACACATAGACATTCCAGCGATTCACCCAATAGCGTCTAACTGGAATAATAGCGATTCCATTCATTCATACAAACCAGACGAATTCAAAAGCCGAATTACTAACGTCCATGATAAGGAATCGACATCAGTATATGATGTTCTGACATAATTCAGGGAAGGAAGCAATATTCCAAAAACTGCAGAGAATCAAATGTCTATAGCGCAATTACTAAAGAAACCAAATAAGGGATAAAATCATAGAAAAACAATTCAATCAACTAACAAAGGTATTGAATGCACCTGCAGAATTATCGTTACCATATACCACCAATTCCAAGAATTCCAAGAAAAGATACGATGTGTTAGTTGAACGAATTGGCAAACTATATGATATCGATACAAGCGAGAAAGCAAAATCTTCATACAAACTAGTCCGAGATACTCATAGAGATGACAATATACAGACTTTAGAGTACCCATTCGCATTTGAAATCATAGCCATCCCACTTAAGGAACCGTATGGACCAGACGACAGTTGGAATAAACCTAAACCGCATGAATTTATTGGTGCAGTTAATTATTCTGTTTCACCGAAAAACAATATCTTTGCAGGTGATTATCGTATTGTTAAGGGATATTATTCAAATACAACTGATATAAACAAACTCCTCAGATCGTACGGATTCGATGAATATGGTGCTTCGTACAATAGAGTGCCATGTGTCATTGTTGGCAATCTCATAACTCCAAGAAGGGATCCGCATAGTCATGATAAATCGAGCATCGATACAAAACCCTTCGTTAATGTGATAAAAGATGCTATTGAAAAAATTTCCAAAGAAATACAAACATTTCGTGCTGCTGGCTATTCATTTTATGGCCGTGATAACAAGAATGTAAGCAAGCACGATATCAACCGAAAGGTTAACGCTAAGAACCTTTTAGAACAATTTCTTATTCGCGAGAGAGGACTTCCTGGGCACAGAAATAATTTACTTGATCAAGAGGAGGATGAGTAAAAATGACTGCCGCAGGCGTTCATAGAATGAAGTGGACTCTAAACACTGTGTGGTATCTATTTCTTCCAATAATGGAAAAGTTCGGCATTAAGGTAACCAGAGCACATATTAAGAGATCAGTTAACACACTTTGTGAAGCCGAAGGAATAACACGTGAATCTCTTGGAATATTTGCAGGCGTTAGAGCTGAATTGTATTTCAATGGGAACTGGACCAGTGTTAGTTTTGACAGTATTACTAGTCTTGCTGAGAAAGGAACAGATATTGTCTTTGTAGAAAAAGAAGGTATTCCGGAAGTGCTTACTGATTTTGCTGATAAATATGGTATTGCAATGGTCAATACCAGAGGCCATTTAACGGAGTATGGTAAGGACTTGATGAACGTAGCCAAAGCGACAGGTGCTCATGTTGTTATTATGGCTGATTATGATGCGAGCGGTGTAAAGATTGCCTCAGAAAGTCCGAGTGAGATGCCATGGATAGGTGCTAATGATGCAATGCTAGAATACTTTAATTTGGATAGAGACTCGGTTGCAATTGCGTCTGAATCAAATCAAAATAAGAGATATGTCAGGCATTTGGTTAAATACGGAAAACATGATGATGGGAGAAAAGATGGCAGATTCAAAAATGTAGACGTGGATTTCTTAGATGAGGAACGTGTAGAACTTGATGCTATAATCGCAAAAGTTGGCGACGAAAGATTCTTCCAGTACATATTGGATACCCTAGAGAACCTATATCCTACAAGGGATTACAACCGTGCAATAGAGATTGCAACTGATGAACTTGGCGCAGAGCATGAAGAGACTCTAGAGTTGATCGATGCAAACAGTGAAGAATATTATAAATCCTGAGTCTGAGAAAATAAAGGAGGAGTTAAGGAAAGTTGAAGGTTTCGTTGATGTAAATGAGAAACTTGATGAGATTAAGAAAAGACTTTCCAACACATTATCTGATGATCCAGTTTACGAAGACTTTGCAAACAAGTTAGCACAATTGGTAAACTCACATCCATTCTTTAGTAGCAACAACAAAGGTAAAGAGCAGTCATAAGAAATAATGGGGGAGTACGATAAAATCGCCAAAAGTCATCTAGATGAATCGGCTTTCAAAAACAGCCATCCCCCCCCCATTTTGAGCATAGGTTTGCTTGAAAGAAATTTACCCCCCTCATAGGGCTTAACCCTTATTCATTTCATTTCATTTGTCCTTTACAATCATGGACCATCATTTCATACTTGGTCCATTTCTCTTTGCAATTCTTACATGACCAAACATCACTATCATTGTTATCTGGATATGTCTTGGAGATATTATTTACAATCCTTGGGTTTAGATTATTAATATTCCCATTACTGACAAACGCAATATCTTGTTGTGTTATCTGAGGGTTGTTAAAATCTTCTAATTTTATATCTTTTAAGTCTGACTCTGGCTGTATGGGAGGGGGTGTTTTTTCTTTCAAACTCTCTTTTGGTTCTTGTTCTTTTACTCTGGTCTTAAGATACTCTCTATAATCTGAAGGTACAAAATTTTCTCTTAATGTTCTAAATTCATCAGAAAGAAACCAGTTAAATTGTTCTTTTAATTCTATTTCCATTTCATCAGTCTCGTATTCTCTTCTCTTAACCGATACTAATCCAGTGGCTTTAAGTTCAGTCATTGTTCTTCTTGCACTAGGTGCTGAAACATTCAACGATTGCTCGATAATTGAAGTTGTCAATCTACCATTATGAGCAATTAGTAAATCAAACAAGTTAACCCTTTCAATAGAAGCAGTTGATAACATGACTTTAATGGGAATTGATAAATCAGTTTGATTTATGTAGTTTCTACCTTGCGATAATGCGTGACCTCTGGCTAAATTCCTTAGTTGTTCAATTGCTCTACTAGGTTCTTCGATTATTGCAGTAGAATAAGCATAATCAATACCTTGGGTTCCATGTGTGTCCCATGTTGGGACTACAGCCCTGAGGTGAGCAAGTAACATACCACATTCGACTAAAATACCTAGAGAATAATCATTATCATTTGTAGAATCTCGCTCTGTATCCCATTCAATCTTTTTAAGAAATACTTCTTTGTTGTTGCTGTTATCTTTATCAATAATGAGATCTTTATTTTTATCCTTCACTGTAACAAATGGTCCCATTTGAAATAAGTTAAGATATTCATTTAGTGATTTTTCAATCCTTTCAAATTTCACATGGTATGAATCTTGCTTTAATGTCTTGAGTAATTCATGTTTATTTTTTATCAATTTTGATAATCTGAAGAAGTATAGTTTAGGTCCAAGATATCCGAGTAACTTGAACACTTTATGGGGTATATCTACGGCTACGCCTATCATGGTAAACATGTATTGACCAGTATAGCCTCTGTGTCCACATGCTCCCGAATCACTTTCTAAACCATGACCGTCGGCTATTCTTGTAAAGATAGATAATACTTCCTGCAGGTCCTCGTCTTTCTTTCCAAAAATAGATGCCATTTCAGGAGCAAGAAATAGTTTATTCTTAATCTTGGGTAATAAGTCAATCTTTTCAAGTTGCTCTTCCTTAAGACCTGAGTTATGTGATACAAATGATTTAGCAGTAAAGTTATCTGTGTATAATGTATCGTTTGACTTTCTTAACATTTGTAGGCTAGCAGTCTTTAAGGAACTTGGAGCACCTAACAAAATCATAATCATTGGTAAGGTGCAATCTTTGATGTACAGAATTGATTTGACTGATAGGACTAACTCCATTGCGGGCCATAATGGTGGTAGATTATCAAGTATTGTCTGTTTAAGACTTTCGTATTTCTCAAATAGTTTCTCTTGCCATTGTTCATTTGTGTAAAGTTGTTTAGTGGCTTTTAGTTCAAATCCTACTTCAATCGGATTTAATTGATATTGATTCTTACATTGCGGACATATCTTATTTATGCAATCTTCTAAATACTGTATTTTAGTTATTGGAGTATCATATTTTTGAATATCCTTTACACTACAGTTTAAGCATTCAACTTCTACGGCTTCAATTAATGGAATTTCCTGATTGATATGTTCTTGAAAATCTGGATCATTTGGTAAGTATGCTCTACCAAATCTTTTTTGCTCTTCGGTTAATTCATTATTATCTTTAAAATTATCTTCTGACATGAAAATTAACCTCTATACCCCACTTCCACGTACGGCCGTCTTTTCCGTGATTCTCTGACTGCTCTATCTATCTTTTCGTCGATATATTGTAATAGAAATGGCTTGAATCTAGAGAAATCTCTTTGTAAGCAGTCTATCTTATCGATAATTAATTTGTCATTTCCAATATCACTAACTTTATTATGTTGACGTTTGTTTATTATTTCCAACTTAACAATCAGCCTCTTCCTTTTGGTGGTTCAATTGGTGGATAGTTGTTGTTCCTTCTGCAACGTTGGTTCGGAGAGAACCAGTCTCCGAACTGTTCTTTAAACACTTTAACTTTAAACAGTTCTGATGTATGCTCCTATCTTCTGGATTTAATGGTACTAAAGATCCTCCCTTCGATCTCACTCTTGAGTCGAAAATCAATTGTTTCTTACAGTAGCGACAATTACGCTTGAAAATGTTAATCGGTTTCTCGGATAAATAATAATGATTATGTGTCATATCTCGTCATACGCCTCTTGTTGTCTTCTTTCGTTATTTTCTTGCCAACAATCACGTAATTCGTCAAGATAGTACTGACTATCGGCAAGATTAAATAATACTTTAGCCTTAATCTTCATTTATAGAACATCCCCGTTCTAAATCCGCATCATCTGCGGTGTGGTTCTGGACGATCCCATTTTTGACCAGAACCAACCTTATTTTTAATATCTATCTGCTTCTCGAGATAATCGCAGTACCGTTGGAGTTTTTCAATTACCGCGTTTAACTTATCCTGAGAAATTATTCCATAACCTCCTGATGATTAAGCAGTTTCGTTATTACATCGTTGAAGGAATCACCAGTTTTTCCTAAATTCTTCAGTGCCTGATAATTCTCTCTCGTTATTGCGATCGTGATTAACTTCTGCACATGCAACAGTTACAAGAGTTATATACTAGAGAACTATTGTTAGATACCAAAATTGAATAAAATAATTATTGTGGGTATGTCTATCTTGATAGGAAACTCTGCAGCAATCCTACTTCGTCAATTTTGTTAGTTACTGAAGCCATTCTTTGCTTACCTTTAACTCGTTCCGCTGCTACTTTAACAACTTCGCTAATCATGTTAGCACACAAATTATCATTTTCAGAATTGGAATCATTCGCTCCTGTACTTGCAGTTCTTTGTAAATCAGTAGTATTGTCATCCAACTTAAAGCGTTTTGCCATAGTCTCCAATAAGTTATAACTATCTTGTAAACTCATTTCGATTAATCTTCTATATATACAAGGAAATGAAATTTAAACTATATTATTTATTAGCACCTTGGAGTTTTATTTTTATGATTAATCGTATTATCAGGTAAATTACCCTAAATAACACGTTCATTATCGTACTATGAGCTACGTGGAGTAACAATTTAGATTCAGGATCGAAAATCCTTCCAGATAAAAAGGTGACAGCGATTGGTAATGATACTTCAGGTAATCCTTCTAAATACGTACTCATAATATTGACTTTTTCGTTTGTGCTTTTTATATTAGAAAGTCTTTCACATATTTGTGCAAATATTATAAATCCTTCTTGCATGTCTAAGATCTGAAATGAACAATCTCAAGACGTAAGATCACGAAAATCTTCAGCATTGACCAAGGATGAATCTGGTAGCCGGTTACTGTTTATTAGATGAATTTTATATCCCAATACAAATTCTTCGCCGAGTCCCTTGGCATTATTGTAAGAAGCATCTTGTTTTCCCTCTCGTTTTAATTCAACAAAAGCAAACTCCTTTTCGCAATCTGTGATAAGTTTATTTTTGGAATTATTATCAAATAAATTATTCTTAACATATTCTAAAGCATCATTCCAGGTATAAGCTTTGATCCTAATTTTAAAGTCACCTTTATTGAACCGGGTAGCGTTACTAGTGTAGCAATAGACATCGAAATAATCAATAGATTTAGTACACCCGTCGCAATAAAATTTCTTGCCTTTCATTGCACAATTCTCACATTGTTGTATTATCATTACATACTCTATATGTGTATAATCATATTAATATTAATTCATATTTTTTGCTTTTTAGAGAATACCGAAAAATTGATCTTATTCAGTTATTACGCTAATTATCTTTACATCGTATTCATTATGCAAATGTTCAATCCATTCCTTGATCCAATCTCGCAAGAGTGGTCTAGAAATTAGCCTAACTCAAGAAGTTGACACATAAGTTACAATATTCAAATTTCTATCGGGCTAGTGGATTTATCTGACTTCTAAATATCTTTTTAGCTTTACAGGTTTAGCAAGAATGGATTTCATTTTCTCTAATATGACGCCTATGTAGGGTTGTTTAAGATGTGATTGTAGTGATTGCTCGCCTTTCCATATTTCATCAAACATCAATTCATCAGGATTATCAATCGATCTATGAAGTACAGTAAGCGGGAGGTCCCCGGGCTGATGGACTTATAGGTTCCTCTGGCAATGACAAGATCTATCAATTCGAAGTAGCCAGATAGTAGTTGTGAGACTGTGCACACAAGTTAAAATAAAAGAACAGAAATCCTCTTTTTTAATCTCTTTTATTTAGTAATTTTAAATCCTTAAAGGTCATTGTTCGAAATCAACCAGTGGTAATATTCGAACTTTATGATCCAGATTAAAATTACAATATAAGATAGTCATAATCAGAATTTATATTTTATTTCATAAAGCATAGTGCCATCTATATTTTTTAGTATTATCATTAACATCTGACGATTTATAATTAGATGATTATTCTTTGTTAAGTTCAACAAACTTCAATGCATCTTATACAATCGTTGGATTGTCATTAGATCAACTTTCATTGAATAACAATCTTTTGTAAGAAATAAAGGCATTTAATCGGGCTCTAGGATCTATAGGTCCTATTCCAATTAACCATGCTGACTTTAGTATTTCAATTAATAATATGAACAGATTCGAAAACGTTCCCAACATCTCTAAAAAAAGTATAGTTGGTTCATATATCCATTTTAGATCTGGGGAATCAAAAAGTCTTAGTCCCCAATATCGTCATTGTCATTTCATATAATTCTTTGGCCTCGTTTCCATATGCTGAGATTCCATATTGTACTCCGCTGTCAGAAGTAACCTCCACAAAATAGGATTGGACTCCGTTCACCAAGGGTACTATTTCTTTTAAACATTGAGTTATAACTCCTCTTTCAGACTTAACGATATGTTGAAGTTTAAGAGAGGGATTACAAAGTGTATAATTTAATGTCATTATAGATCTGTCTCCTTGAAAAGCTTGTCTGGCGAAGTCTCCAATTTTCTTTTGCGAATCCTATTCATTACAACATTACCGATTCCTAGAGTTGGCACGAATCCCAGTATTATCCAGGCAAACATTTCGATCAATTCCATGTGTGTTTGTTAGTGTTGGAAAGGTTAAAGAATAATCAAGTCGATTGTTGATTAATCATTAAATCGTATGATTTATCATAAAATAATTTCCTTAAGGGGAATTTGACTCGATCCTATCCCCATGTTTTATAGTTGTATGGATATTAGTAAATTAACGTACGTAAGTTGTATGAATTATAGAGAAATTGAGTTGTCATATAGATACTGTCTGTATTAATTGTGTTCTTAAAGAATGATTGCATCTTAATATTAATTCAATTATATAAGTAGAATACAACGGTTTGTATGGAAGACTTGGTAAATAATTTAAACTAACCCTGTTTTCTATGTCAATTGCAGCAAGTAGTAATAGAACTCGTCCTGAAATAATCAATAGAAATAGAACTTTTGGATAAGAACAAAAGAGTTTTAAATATTTGGTAAAATACCCTCCATAAAGTTCATTATGTTTAGTCTCTGTTTCTTGATCGCTCGCATGGTTTCACCCTTTTCCTGCTGTCTTTGAAAAGCCTTCTCTCCGCTTACCGAATAATTGTTGTGAATTTCAATCTACAGTCATGCATTTCGAAATTTGTGGTTAATACACTAACAAAATGAGAAGGGTTTGGGCCTACCATGAAGTGATAGTACCCATAAATGAATAATTAGAATTTAAAATTATTCATCAGCCGTACTGGCTTTTATCCGCTTCGTCATTTCCCAAATGAGCCATAATTTTTGATTGAATGCTTGATTTTGATACGGCACCTACAAACCCATCTATCGCCTTTCCATTCTTGAATATAGTTATAGTTGGTATACTCTGAATACCAAATGCGCTTGCAATTCTTGGATTTTCATCTACGTTTACTTTTCCAAATACTACCTTGCCTGCTAATTCTTTAGCAAGTTGTTCTATTACTGGCGAGACCATTCTGCAAGGTCCGCACCACGGTGCCCAGAAATCCACAACTAGTAATGGATATTTTTCTACTTCTTGATTAAAATTAGAATCTGTCAGTAGGATTGGTGACGTATTGGCCTCGTTGGATGTTTGCCCTGCCCTTGCGATAAGATCATTCCTCTTTCTGTTCATGATATCGTTCAATTCTTTGTCTTCATAATTTTGCATAAAATGTTAATCACCTTCATTATATTGACAATGGCAACTATTAAGTGTTATGTATCGGTATTGCCAATTCTACACAAAACCTTTATTTAGCCTTCCCCTATATTGCATTATGCCTTTTTCTTCGCTCAGTACATTGATTGACCGAAATTGTTCATGTGAGGATGTATTTACATGCCTTTATAATTTATCAACCTCTGATATCCAGATTCTAGGGATCTTGTTAAGATCTGAAAAAAAGGGGCCTCTTACATTAGATTATCTAGGAAAACAAGTTAATAGAGACAAAGGTACAGTTTTTAGATCACTCCAGAAATTGGTAGGCATGGGCTTTTGTACTAAACAAACAAGGTTTCTGAGACAAGGAGGATACTATCATGTATATTCTGCTGCAGACATAAGTACTATTGAGAAAAATGTAGACGAGAGAATATCAAATATTCAGCTTTCATTGCACAAGATAAGAAGAAGGTTTAGAGTGGATATTAAGAAGATAGTGTCTTCGTACGCATTTACAGTTCAAGGAAAATAAGGCATTTTCTGCTTTTCGTAAAAATTACTCTGCACAATGGGTAGTTCAGCTGCAATGTACCAAAGGTGATGCAGATACAATACTTTTTAATAATCATTGATTCGAAGATAGAGAACGCGTTAATAGCTAGAGATAATCTACTACTAATTATTTTCTACTACCATAATAATTCTATCTATTTTTATTTGACGACGTTAATTTTTGCCAGTGGTATTTTTATTAATACTACTTAAATCTTATAACATCGTAATTATTTATGGGAAAGAACGTAACCAATCTCATTGTATTTTTAATAAAAATATAGTGACGCAGAATTCTTTTACAATTTGTATTACTAAACATCTTGAATAAATTTTAGAACAGCTGAGATTAAGGCTATGTCGAACTAGAATTTTACAACGAAACATATTCAAAGGGTCTGCCTATTGCTCAAGGATATGACAAATTATGTATTGGTGCATGGATCGTGTCATGGGGGATGGTGCTGGAAGAAAGTAACCGCTCTGCTAAATAAAGATGGCCATAGTGTGTATACACCAACGCTTACGGGACTAGGCGAGCGAAGTCATCTGGTAAATAGAGACATTGGGTTGTATACCCATATTGTAGATATAACTCAAGTATTGGAGTATGAAGATCTTTATGAAGTGATATTAGTTGGCCATAGTTATGGCGGCCTAGTTATTGGAGGGGTTGCAGAAAAAGTTCCCAAGAGAATCAGATATCTTGTTTATCTTGATGCATATATACCGAAGGACAATAAGAGCGCATTTGATTTGATACCTGGTTTAGAAACCATTTATAAGAAAATGGCACTAAGTGGACAGGGCAAGGAATGGCTAGTTGCGTCGTATGAACCAAGAGAATTTGGAGTTACAAACACTAATGATATCAAATGGATGAGCACTAAATTGACACCTATGCCTTGGCATACCCACGATCAACGTATCAGGATAAATAATCCTGAAGCCAAAAAGATTCTGAAGAGTTTCATTTGTTGCAGTGAATTCGGGGTTTCTCAATTTAGGGACCAAGAGCAGTCGACAGAGTGGGACTATCATGAATTAATGAGAGGACATGATGTTATGATCACGGCTCCAGATGAATTAGCACAAATGCTTAAAGCAGTGGATAAGGGTAAATGACGTTTTTATCTATAGAGAATTAGGAATAAAAATGAGTCTATTAATATATTCAATAAGAAGTTGACATATAATTCAAATCAGTTATATAATATTGCTAATATTTCATGCCACAACTGATTTTACTAATAGGAGAAAATCATATACCAAATAGTGTAACATTCAGGTTATTACATGTATTTTGATTCATCATAAAATGAAACAATTAGGACATATTAGTATAATAATGAAATCAAATACAGCTACTTTACTCATAGGATTGTTTGCTATTTGAATACTTACGCTAGGATATGACATTAATAGCTATCTATCATCCACCTACTTGTTAACTATTCTATTCGTCAGACGATCCTGACTTAACCCAATCCACATATGAATGAAAGGCGCTTACAAATGATTCAATAAGACATTTTTGTAATTTTGAATCAATATTTGTAGAGTATTTTGCAGTCTTCAGTTTAATTATTGATCTTGGTGGTATCTCAAGGATAGAATTTACATTGTCCGAGTTATTCATGATTAATTTATTATTAGAAACAGATAGTAAAGGAAATGAGTATAAACAATTTAACAAATAAACCTAATTGAAAATGTAAAGTCGATAAAATTAAAGTTCGGAGCCAATTTTTTGGATGAGTATCTACGATTCATAGTTAAAAATAATATAAAGTATAGACGAATTAGAGCGAAAATAAATGCAGGTCAAGTGAAATTGATAAAGCATAATATGTGAAGATTTATCGAGGAACGCCGCAAAAAAAGCCAAGTTTTTTGGTTTGCTCAAATATTTTACAAACTTATTTGATTAGGCTAGCTGTTCCATATACATATGCAAAAGTTGCGTAAGAGTATTTTTCATGGTATTGGTTACAGGTTTGTCTGGCTTGAAATTTTATGGGAGCCTAATTCTTGAAGTGCATTTGTCTCGCCCTCATTTATTATGTTTTTAATCGTGTCCACCGAAAAGTCCGCGTTCTGTTGGGAATATGGACTCTTTGGACTTTTTCGAACTATTCGTATAACGCTCAGAATTTTCGCTCCAAATTTTTTGACTAATAACCCATAGCCTTTTTCTATTTTGTCCATTTCCTCCTTTGGGAGGTGTGAATGCTCGCATTTGTTTAGTGCTTCGTACAATAACTCTATTAACTCAACTTGCTTTGTTATGAATTTGGAAAGTTTTATGAGACTTGAAGTTTTATCACAAAACATTATATCTTTTGCTCTAGATTGTACCTCTGTCATATTTACTGGTAGCCTGTCTATCCTCCTTGGATAATTTTCAACCATAAAGATATGTTTGTCTATTCTTGGGGATGCATTAAGAACTTCCCTAACAGGACTATTGCTCAACAATGCACCATCCCACCCAAATGTATTATCTCCAACTTGTGTCCAAGGAAATCCGTATTGTGGATAACCTGCACTGGCAAGAAGATGTTTAACATTTATCTGCAACTTAGCAGAGTCAAAAACAAGAGGCTCCGCGCTAAGCACATCGACAGCCGTTACTATTAATCTAACAGTATCGGGATTGTTATCTGTATCGGCTAAACTTGTTTGGGGAGCAGAGCTTGTTGAAATCGACGTATTTTTCAATGGTCTTTGCTAGTGGTGTATTATCATATAGGTAAGTCCAATTCTGTGGTAATTGATTTTTATCCTTGTCAAAGAGAGTTTCCCAATTCAATTCAAACCACCTAGGAACAAAAAATTTCGGGACGCCAAATAATGCCGAATTCAGAGAGGCTGATGGGGACATAACTAAACGGGGTATTTTATGTTCTATATCATAGTTCAAAGTTAAAAAATCAGGTATTACCTTGATACTGCTTTCAGCAAGTTCTAGCCAAAAGTCTTCCAAATCTTTCTCCGGGTTATTGCTCCTACTACCTGCCAATATGGCTCCGTTTATTGCACCTATAGAGGTACCAGAAATTATGTCAAACTTGATATTTTTCTTTACAAATGCCTTATTAGCACCACATGCAAAAGCCCCCAAGGATCCGCCGCCCTGTAATACTAGAACATTTTCAACAGTCTGGTTGGACGTAGACGTGGACTTAGACGTAGACGTATTCTCAACTCCAATATACATTATGTCTAATGAGCTATTTCTACCTTAGTGGGTTATTGATGGCTTACTTGTCAATTCCCTGCGAATTTAAGAGAGAATTGCTCCTTACTGCTACTTTAGGGCTATTTATAAAAATAAATAATGTACTTGAACTCCAATGGAAGCATAGTCTGGTTCACCATCTCTTAATTAGTGTTATTAATCAACCCAAAAAAAATTTATCACAATACGAAATTAAAGAAGTAGCATGAGTGAGGCTCAAAAATTTCTAATAGAAGAGATGAATGCAAAAGATGTCAGAGAAAAAATCGACCAAGATACAATTGCAGTATTAGTTTTTGGTGCATGTGAGAACCATGGCGATCACATGCCATTTGGATCGGATTTTATTTTCCCGATGGAACTGGCAAAGTCTGTTGCAAAGAAATGCAATAACTTAATAATTCTACCATCTGTTCCTTATGGATTAAGTCTGCATCATGACCAATTTCAGATGACAATGTCCCTTAACCCTGATACCCTCGTGGGGGTTATTTCTGATCTCCTGCTAAGTCTAGTTAAGAACAACATAAACAAAATTCTGATAATAAATGGGCATGATGGAAATATTGCTCCAATTGAAATTGCTGCAAGATCGGTGAAGAATAAACATCCAGAAATTGTAATAACTTGTCTTGAGGCCTGGTGGGTACTGATTGGCGAGTTAAGAAAAGATCTTTTTGATGTCTGGAATGGTCTTGGGCATGGGGGTGAAGCAGAAACCTCTGGTATGCTGGCCGTAAGGCCTGAACTTGTGAATATGGAACTTGCACCGAAAGATGTTGTTCCTATGTTACCAGAACATATTAGAATTTATTGGAAATTTAACGAATTAACTCAAACAGGAGCAACAGGGTCACCACAAAATGCCAGTATTCAGAAGGGTAAGGATACGTTCCATGCTCTCGAAGATGTATTAGTGTCATTTATTGATGATATGAGATCAAAGAACTGGAAATATGGGATAAAGGAACAGTAATAAGTTAATCGAAGTTTATCTATAAATCCTATGGGAATATATTCTCATATATTAATCATGTACTGACGAATTAAATTCAAATCGCATTGTCATATAGGTATCAAGAATTGCAGATTATTGAGATAATTTGTCTCCAATATATGTTAGAATACACATTTCTAAAAATTGTGAACCTATATCTGAGGCTCTAGTTGTTTTGCCCCATCAAATAACTTGTATGTGGGATCAAGTTGTTTTGCTCGATCAAATAACTCTTGTGCATCTTCATGGTTTCCTAGCTTCTCTAGACGTATCCCTTTGTTAAATAAGGCCGGAACGTAATTAAGGTCAATTTTCAGTGCCCTATCAAAAAATACAATAGTGCGCACTGACCCAAAACAATAAGTGGTCTTTATATTATTGCTAATAATTCTTTGATATTATAATTTAAACATCAATACGGATTGTAATCAAATCTCTTGACATTATTATCTTTTTGTACCAGTCTTTCATTTTTTATTGATAATGAATTTTGAACTCCTTTTGACGAATATTATCAAGCATCTGAAATTTCAATATAGTGGAGAATATCTATAGACTAAATAAAATTTACTTATTGACTATAACTAGCCCACGCCGGCTGGAGATTCGGGCGTTAAACTATGGTCCATCTTCTTATGAGCATCGAGTGTTTGCTCACTTTCAAAGGTTTTTCCGCAAATATGGCAAGTCAAATTCTTATTTCGATTTTGGAAGTCGTCACCTGCTACAGTCATTTACTAAATAGTTAGGATATAGCCAATTATAAATTTTAGTCATACAGGGGCATTGAAAGTAGATACAAAGATATGCACCTCAATTTTATACCCAGTTTCATGCAATCGTAAAAATTTTATATATTATCGTAGTCGACAGCAAGTAGTCTGAATCCGAGGGCCCTGTTACGAGTATATTTTACTATATTTTACCCTGAACTTTCGAATTTCAAGAATAACAATCGATTAAATCATGTTATTAGATCAAAGTAGATTTTTGCCTGCATAGAATTAAACAAGAGTGATAATTATACTAACACGTGAAAATATTCGCAAGTGTTGTTTCAGTCCTCATATTGTGCATAGGATTGTTGGTGAATCTTGAAATTGCGAATGCACAAGGTAATTCTACCCACTACGATATGAAATCAGTTATTGATAATCTCAATAAAAGTATAACAAGACTGACAGGCGGTAACTCATCAGAATTACTAAAAGATACAATTGCATTTATTAATAAAATATCTTATCAGATGGCAAATCAAAGCGAAGATATCCTTAACAAGGATTCATTAAACACAGCTGAAACGATTGCCAAGAAGATAGGAGTTGGATTTGCAGAGGTGTTAAGTAATATTAGTGGAGAATTGAAACAGGGAATCGGATCCAATTGATATTTAATCTCATTATAATATCATAATACTAATTTCGCTTACTATACAATAGTAATATACATGCCTAATTTTTTCTTCGATCTGTTCTTTAGTTGCAAAAGGATTAGCTAGTCCTGGATTTCACTGCTATCACTTTTACTGTTCGACCTAAATAAATGAAGAATTAGATGAGGATCTCAGAAAAACCATTCGAGTATCCGTGATAACTCCCTCATTCAATAAGGTATATCAGAAAGAAAATATACAAGAATTATATCTAAAATTCTATTTGGAAACTACGCGTAATTAAATTTGTGAGTAGGCCATTGAAATAGAAATTCTAGATTTCATTAATTGTTTTAGTATTTTAAGTAAGCATATTTCACAATTCTAATTTTTTGCCGCCGAAAATATCGGGAGAAATTAGTGGTCAATACATGGAACATAATTGAATTCTGTCTTACGTTAAATAAATACCATAAGTAACAGAACCAGATTTTCATTTGTTATATTTATCGTAAACAGCTTTAAATCTCGTATTACTATTGTCAATTTCGTCTCCAAATACGCTTAGCAAGAGGATTTTTTTAGTCACTATTGTTAAATTGTTTGATCCTTTGCCTTTACTGTGGGCAGCGTAAAGTAAAAGGATGCTCCTTTATTGCCTATGCATTTATCGATGCTACTTTCTTTATTATCGTCAGCCCATATTCTGCCACCATGAGCTTCGATTATATTTTTGCAGATAAAGAGTCCCAAGCCGGTTCCCATATCTGATTTGCTGGTGAATTTTGAAAAAAGCTTTGGGAATATTTCGGGGTCAATTCCGATACCAGTATCTTTGATTCCGACGATCACATATTCATTTATCAGTTCAGCTGTAATACATATACTTCCTTCTTCCGTGAACTTCATGGCATTATCAATTAGATTGGAGATAACTTGACTAAGTCTCACTCTATCGGCTTGAATTAGAATATCCTCTTTGTTTTCATATACTAAATTCAATTTTCCGTTTTTCTTTTCAATTCGACTTTTATAGTCTCCTATAATATTGTAAATTATTTCATTCAAACTTAATGTTTCTTTGTTTAGTTTTAATGTATTACCTTCAATTCTTGCGATATCCAGAATTTCTTCAGTCAACCGAAGTAATTTCCTAGCGTTTCTATTTATAATTTCTAATAACTGACGCTGGTTATCATCGTTAGCCTTGCGGATTAGAAGAGTTGAAGAACTGAGTATTGGCTGAATAGGAGTTCGTAATTCATGAGCGGCGATGTTGATGAACTGCTTTTGCATCTCATCAGCTTTTTTGAGCTCTTCGTTCAAAGACCGCTCATTCCATAGCAATTCAAAAAATAATCTAAATGATTTTATACTAAGTTTACTATTGGAATAAAATGCAAAACCAATTGCTTTGGAAAACTCCTCAGCTAAGGGATCTCTAAGCTCAGCTTGAAAAAATTTTGCATTATCGGAAATAAGCATGCCTGTAGTACAATCATTACCGTGCGTAATTTTGACATTGCTACTATTATTCAGTAAGCTTTCTATAATATCCGAATTAATCTGAGTTTGCGGACAAATAATCTTTACAACTGCCCCATTAAGAGATATTTTTAGTAAATTATCGATAACGCCCAATTTCTTCATTCTGATTACTGCCTTGTCATTGGGAAGGAGAAACAAGATTTCTTTCTTTGCAGACTTTGTGAGGTCAAGAAGAATTTGAGCTGCTTTCATTGGATCACTAACCAGTTCAAAAAATTCGGGTTCTGGGCCTTCCTCAATCTCTTTTATTCTAGGAAATAAATCAACACCTTTAATCCAAAATTCTTCAAAAATGGAACGGAAATATTTCACATAAACAGGTTCGTTACTTACCAAAAGGTTATGTATTGTTTTTTCTTTATCTATCTTTTCAATTGTCAAGGAAGCAATTTCTTTGTCTGAGAGAGAAAAATCAAATGGCGGTAAATTTTCAACATGTCTTATTTGAATGCCAATATTGTGATAGTCTTTAGCCAGTGGTATTGCTTCTTTATTTATGTAGGTCACCATTCTTACGCCAATATGCTTTCTTTTCTTTACCTTATCCATTACCTTTCTGTATAGGTCAAAATAGTTGTCGTAAGCTAGTTGAAGCTGATTAAAGCTTGAACAAGTCAAATATTCTGACGAATCTTGAAGGATCTTTTTCTCCTTCTCCATTATTTCATGCGGAGCCTGTAATACTTTGATCTCTTGAAGAATTGTATCAGTAAATTGCTTGATCTCATGCTCGGTAAGAGAAGGCGACACACCAGTTCGTATCTTCATAGATTCGGACCGTTCTTTCGTAATTCTAAGTACTTTTGTTTTTATTTTTTGTTCAATTTCGGCAGTGCCTATTGTATTTAATAATTCTATAGCTGACTTTCTAATCAATTCCCTTAGCGAAATGTTGTGCAGAGCAGATATTGCAGACAGGTACAGGCCTACACTAAATAAATAAGAGGATAATAATACTAGCGAGTGAGCAGCTAAACCGTATGTGGGTTCTAGAGCAGAGGTAGATAGGGCTATACCTACTATTGTATCACCTATCCCGGTAATGATAAGAAAGTCCCTCAAATTTGATGGGGGCATCCTCCTTGCTACCATAAAAAAGGCAAGACCAAAAAGAATATTTCCAGCTATGGTTCCAGCCCTAAACAGAATTCTAAAATAATATCTGTAAGCCTCATCCACTCCTTCTAAACTCTCTCCTGAAAAAAAGCCAGGTATTTTTCCAACGAGGTAGAGTATCAACGGTAGGGACAGGACTATCCATAGCGAACGTGGAAGTTTGCCATTCCCATGATACGAATTCTGCAAAAGCATAGTGGACGCGATCCACCTAAATACAAATGCTATTGGAAGTACTGTAGAATTTAGAAGATTATAATAAGCCAAAATTGAATTTGGTAAAATGAGGAACGTAACAGTGTCTTGCTTTATTTCTTTGCGTACAATTTCTGCATTATATTTCTCGGAAGGCTTATAAGAAAAAGATGAATCTCCGGTAATAGTCCCTGAGGGCAATTTTTCTTGTACTACCTGTACCATTAATAATTTAGTACCTGCATCTTCTACAATTGATATAGCAAGCATTATTGCTGCAATACCGTAAAACAAAACTATGATACTTTTATTGTGACTTTGTCTGTACCATGAAAAGAATTTGAAGGCAATTAATCCCATTATAATACTTGCCATTACAGAGCTGATTGCAAAGATTGCTGATGTTACAATTCTTGTTTCGCCATAAAAGAGGATAAATAAGAATAAACCAAGAAGACTGAACTGAATTATCCATGTGACTCTATGAATTATTTTAAGAAAATAAGATTTTGATCTTGCTTCTTTACTCATATGGCTTGAGTATCTAAAAAATATCCATGGTCCTACTCCATATCCAATTATTATAATTAAAACGAACAATATCTTTTCAGAGATATCGTCTGCGGATAGAACTTGTCGTGTTACGAGTAGAGCCAGTGTTACAAGTACAATTATTACAGACGCAGTAATTATCGAGGTTATGTTACTCGGATGAAAATGCCGAAAAGAACTAACCATCGATTTTACTTCCAATATTCAATTTGAGCTACAGAAGTATATAATAATTTATGAGATAGTGAAATTTTGCGGTACTTTCAAATAAATCCAGATTGTAGAAACGGTTTTTTTGTATTGATTATGAACTTTGTTCACATTTAGATATTGTTTGCTAGATTTTTAACATCAACATATCTTCGATTGCTTGAACTCAGGTGCATATTAACAGTAATGTGAGTCCTGACGAGTTCGTTACCTTGCCTTAATCCAAAATAAAAGATACTATTATACATTACTTCACGATTCAGCAAAAATTCATGAACTTCAAATACTACAAAAATATTCAACTTTCAGTATTGGTTAACGACATCTAAGTATGTAAATATATGTCATTTATTCAAGTCTAGATAAGCTTCTGATGAAATTCATTATTCATTAAATTATGATAAGTACATCTCTGGTCTAAATGAAAATAATAAATTTTCATATGAACCAAGAAAATCCATATAAAAATTATCGACAGCTGGGCAAAATAACCCCTTACCTGAAAAATTATCTAATTAATATTTCTATTAGCGCCTTACTTCAAGCTAGAAATGACTAGTAACTAATGATCCGTTGCACGATTTACTAGACAGGAAATTAAACTTGAAGTATTGCTGAAACTTTTTTCAATATATGTCCTTAAATTCATAGCAAGCACAACAGGATAGCGTGTTTTAAAACGTTTTTTCAGTTCTACTCTAATTCTTATTTCAAAAAGAGATAAATTTCGCTTTCGGAAATTTAAATTATTAAATACATAAACAGTAGACAATATAGGGGACTTGACTATGCCAACTAAGATTATGATCGTAGATGATGAGGAGGATATTACCCTAGTTTTTAAGATGGGTTTAGAGGAAAGTGGATTTGAAGTTGATATATTCAACGACCCTGTTAATGCTCTAAAAAATTTCAAACCAAGATATTACGATCTGCTATTGCTTGATATAAAAATGCCTAAAATGAACGGTTGTGAATTATATGACAAACTCATTCAAGTTGATGCCCAAGTAAAAGTTCTTTTTATTACGGCCTTTGAGACAGACTACCAGACGTTACACGAGCAATATCCTCTACTTCCTAGAGACCCCTTCATACGGAAACCAATAGAAATAGACGACCTAGTAAGTAGAATAAATTACGAATTAAGATGAGAGTTGTTAGATGTTATTATTTCATAGAATGAACTAGGACCCATTTTTCTACATTCAGAGCCAATATCGTAATCCAATTTGAATCACTTAGTCCTTTTTTGGGAGGCATTTGATATAACTAGGGTTTAACGTACTGTGTATTTTTGTTGGTGCTAATTAAAGGTAACATTTACTACGATATAATTCGATATCCAGAAATCCCACAGATACACCGGTAGAGATTTTGAATAAATGTAACTATAATTTCACTTCCCCGTAATGTGTTAAATAACGCTGACCCATCTGGTACAAGTAGTAAATCCGCAATGCAACTTATAAAAATTCAAATAACTTTCTTATACTTCAAATAACATAAAGAATTTGGCAGGACATATTCAAAGAAAAAAAGTTGGTATTTTTACTACGATCTTTCTGTCTTTAGTATGTTTGATCTCCAGCTCCGTCTAACCTTTCATGTTGCTATCCATACCACTGGTCCACTTGGCATCCACATTCTGAAATACCAAGAATGAAAAGTATAGTGGTTGTTTTGGATTTGCAACTGGCCATATCGCTGATTGTGAAGATGGTTTTGTTATCTCGCCCTCGCGTGGTGGATCCATTTTTACTGGATATTGAAAGTGAGGAGAAGCCTTCAAAGAAGGATCGCTTGATAATGGAGTGAAAGACTGAGCTTTTTCTGCACTTAACTTGCCAACACCTGGTAATTCAGTATCATTTGGAATATTCACACCAAATAATAAAACTAATGTTGGACTCATAGCCTGGTCTTTCAGATTGCGATAGTAAGCCTTCTCATCCATTACGTGTGCCACCATAACATGAGTGAATATGTCTTTTGCAACATCGGTGTTGTTACCATTGGTGACATCTGTTACCTTAGCGTGACCATATAGAAATGCCAAGTCGTATAGTTGCGGTACATCGGATCTATCTATCTGAGATGAACCATGTTGTATTTGATTGAAGCCTACATTGTTAACGAGCTCTGAGAATTCGGCGTTTTTGGTAGGAAGTGCTGCATCTTTTGAATTCCATTCAGTATCCGTCAGTGTTATCTTGTATGTGTGTCCTTTGATCTGATGAGGCCCGTATGTTACCGGCGATGTATAGATAGCTTCGTATCCTGTCATCTTTTGTTTATTTCCTTGCTCAAAAGTACCTGTGAATTTAGCCGCTTCTCCTGCTGATACTCCACATGTTAGGGCATCTACACATTTGAACACATCTGTAAAAGGGAACAATCCTTTTGGTCCAAATACATTACTAAGACCTGCAGCAGGTTCAAACAATCCATTTGATGCTTCAACATTAAGAAGAGTTCCGTTTGAATTTGGTTGGGGGAGCGAAGATGAAGATGACATGTTCATCATGGAATTTCCACTTTGAGCAAATGCCAGCTGATTTCCTCCTTGTGTAGTTGCTAAAATAGCTGATGATAGAAGTAATAGTGTGGCTATAACTGCTATCATTTTTTCTGGTGATTTTTTACAATTTGCCATTGAAATCACCATTCCTACTTCTTATTTAGGCAATTTCCCTAATCATACCCTAATCATACCCTAATCCTACCCTAGTTTATCCCAAATTAGAATGTCATTTCATTGATTTTCGAGTAACATTTATGGATTACAAAAAAGATAAAGTTTTGTTCCTCATCCAGATACCATATTAATAGAGAATTCGCATTTTTTCAAAGCTTCCAATTCTTGTCTAATTTCAAAATATCTAGTAAGCTAGATTAATAATTATGGCATTTTTCATTTATAAAACACCATATTATTCTGATAATTCTTAACTTATATTATTGGTTATATTTCGAGCCTCCTTTCTTTTAATTGTGTTTCCCTTACCTCTTGGGCCCAAGTGTGAACTAAGGTAGCCACTACATTTTTTGATTTAGTTATCGATGAAGTTCTATTATTTATTATGAATGCATACGCATCGCTGATTGAGGGCTTTATCGTGTCACTAATTCTAATACCAGATTTTTTATAGTAAACATTCATTTCTGTTTGGCTACTATCGGCTTTCCATACAGCAACTTCTTTCCTACTAAGTATAAGTACCTCTATCTCCTCCGTTGAGTTTTTTACCTCTACATCAAAAGATAGCCTATAATCAAACATAAGTATCAAGTTTACACCAAAATATAATATATCGTACCCATATTGCGCTGATGGAATATTAAATTCATTGATATTTCTCATAACATGTTGAAGTACTTTCATAATAGTCACACCAATAACTTAACATTCAAGCATTTAGAAATTTTTATGTTTCTTATTTTTATTAATCATTTGTATAAAATTATTAATCAAGATTGGAAATAATCCCTTTCGTTATTTTTATTTTAGGAATTTCACGACAAAATCCATAAGTAATGATTAGAAATTAACAAGTGGAATGTTATTTAATGGGACCGTGACTTAGCCCAATTTATGCATCAATTTAGAATATGTCAATCCAGTATTTGCCATTCTTGTCGCACAGCTCGTGGTCGGTCACAATTGTCATGATATACATATCAATTATTTTATGATAAAAAGGTATGCAATATTTCGCATGTGATAGCTGGTTTCTCAGCAAATGGTGCATGTCCAGAATCTTCTATGATTTGTACTTTGCATTTATCCAGAACTTGTTTGAAAGAGTTACTATGTTCGATTGGTATCAAGTTATCGTTGCTACCCCATATTATCAACGTAGGAATATCATTGATAGATTTTAATCTAGATAAGTCAATCTGCGTAGTAGTGCTATTTTTATAAGCTGATTCAAAAGGATATTTTGCTCCTGGCGAGTTAATTCTCGTTATAAAAGTGTAGACCAATGCAGGTAAGACTTTCCAAGGCTGAGATACCAGCTGTTCAAATACATTTCTTACATTATCATATGTTGTATACTTAGCAGCATAAAGATATTGCTCCAATAAAGGGGTTGGTCCTTTAAGAAAACCGGAAGAATCTATCAGCACAAGCTTTTCTATTAGTTCTTTATTTCTTATGGCAAATTCAACAGCTATATATCCTCCAAGTGAATGCCCTACTAAGGTAATTTTTCCATCATCGACATTTAGGCCTTTTTTTTCAATAAAGTCAAGGATGAATTCTGCAAATTTTTCAATGGTATAATTAACATCGGCAGGCTTATCACTTAGTCCAAAGCCTATCAAATCAACCGCTATAGTGTGATAATAGTTTGACAGTGCTTCCGGAATATCTAACCACCTATCAGCCGATGAACCAAGGCCATGTATAAACAAAATATGCCTATCAGAAGTGGGATCTCCTTTTGATTCCAGGTATCTCATTTTAATATTATTATTCAGCAGTACTGATTTGTCTTCCATTGAAACGTAGTTTTATTTAATCCTGCCTTTTATATGTGCATCTTTTGGGCAAGTATCAAGATTCTCCTTCAAAGTAATAAAACATGCTACATATTAAGACTGAGATTGGACACTGCATGATATTATCATTTGGACAATATTCGGATCCTCAATTGAAGATGTAGGTCACGATTTGTTTTTGTTCTACGTTATATCTTACCTTGTGAATTTTGGAGAATTCTGGCCACGACAGTCTGGGTGCAATTTTCGCGATCATATCTCATTTGTTATATGATTTCATTTGTAAAATTACTCTAAATGTCTAAAATGCCATCACGATCGTCAGCAGGTTTTATTGTTTCCATTTTGCCAGGTTTAACCTCAATCCACAAAAACCGCATAGGTTCTCAAACCCACCCTTACTATCTTTTTTTCGTATTATCAACTTTTAGTAAACTGATATAAGTTTTCAAACGCCTCTTTCCTTAATTGATCTTATTATATGCTAGTGCAGTTTCCTTAGTCCTGTTAAATAAATTAGATAATTATCACCCATAGTTTTATACCATTTGACACATTATGAATTGACATTCATTGATAAAAACAAAGTCAATTTATGCCCTGAAGGACGAATCTGATGGGATCAGAATTCTAATTACTAGATATTGGCCTCGTGGGATCAAAAAAGAGAATTTTAATAAATGGTATAAAGATTTATCCCCATCTAAGGAACTATTACGAGATTACAAGGAGCATAAAATAGAATTTCAGGTATTTGAGAAATTATTTAGAGAAGAAATAACAAGAAAAAAACATGTAAATGACATATGTAGAAGTATTGCAAAAGAGGCTTCTGAAGGTAAAGAAATTACATTATTATGTTATGAAAAAGAAGAATCAAACTGTCATAGAAAAATAATAAGACAAATCTGTGAAAGGGAATTTAAATTACTAAATAAGCATAAAAATAAAATTTAAAAAATAATTGTTAAATAAAATAATTGTCAAGTCCATTTCAATTAGTAGAAAGGAATGTGGTGTAATAGCATTAATTACAGTTTCTTAATATGATAGTGGGACAGACAACTATTCCGCGTGAGATGATCTAGAAAGCTTGTCACGCGAAGCCTTCCCTTCAGCTCGTTGCTCTTTGCGGGTGAAGCCCTTGATAGATGATAGGATTTTCGTTGATAAATTAATAGAACTTCATGAAATAGACCCGAGATAATAACTTAAATACAGTAGAAAACTATTTGAGCATTTAATTTTAATAATTGATCTGGTGAAACACAGCTCATACCTAGCTTCCTATCATTAGTTTATTGGAGTAAAAAGTATTTGATATTACTAAATTTAAAAGTATTACTTTAAGATGTATTTAATCTAGTTAATATAATCAAATATTGTTTTCTGTTTTAATTGAAAATTTTTATTTTCGTACCTAAATAGATTTGATACTTTCAGACCAATTTTTCTTACCGCTAATATTTTCTCGGTCGACTTTCCCTCACTATGGTTAATCGACTCATTTGCCAAGTTGAATCTATGCAATAGTTCCTCTATTACCGATTCGATACTTTTTCTGTCATTTTGATAATTTGGATAGGAAATCTCTCGTGTTTCGATACTGAAATCTGTTCGCACCAATTTTATTCCCACAGTTCTAAACTGGTAACCATTATTGGTAATTCTTCCATATAGTTCGTCAACTAGCTCATTGAATAACTTTTCTATTTCTTGTCTATCTCTGGTGAAAGATTCTAAAGTTGATTCACTGCTCAATGAAATGTGATCTCCTCTTGGAATAACAGGCTCATTTTCTATCCCGTTAGATACTTGCCACATCCACGTCCCTATTTTCTTTCCAAATCTTTGAATTAATATCTGCACATCTATTTTTGCTAATTGACCAATAGTGTTGATTTTCATTTCCTTGTGTAATATTTTTTGTGTTTTTTTACCAATTCCTGAGATTCTTTCAACTTCCAATGGATTTAGAAAAATCGTTACTACATCTTTGTGAACAATGATAAGCCCGTCAGGTTTCTGATAATCTGAGGCAATTTTGGCTACAGATTTCGATGTTGATACACCTATCGAGGTCGATAACCCATGACATTTCTCTTTAATCTCCATTTTAATTTCTTTAGCGTACGACTCGACTGTTATATCTAAGCTGGATATCTTATTTGTGCAATCTAAATACGCCTCGTCTATACTGGCTTGTTCAAAGGTATCTGCATATTTTTCTAATATATCCATTATACTATTTGATATAATGCTGTAGTATTTTCTGTCTACCGCACGCAAGATCAAATCAGGACACAATTCTATTGCTTTGTATAATGACATTGCTGATTGTATTCCAAGCCGCTTGGCTTCATACGAACATGTTGCCACTACTCCCCTTGTAATATTAATATTTTCTTCATCAGTCATTATCACAGCATGAGGCTTGCCCTTCAATGAAGGATCTTTTATCTCTTCGCATGATGAATAAAAAGAATTTATATCGATATGAAAAATTGCTCTTCCGATCCATTTTTTTCTCGTAACACTATCGTTATTGACACTACGAATATTATGCATAGTTTTCCTTATTTGTTTGAATCCTAAAACCGGTAACAGAAGATTTAACTTTTCAATATTATTAGTGGATGCAATAACAACTGCAAAGTTAAGATTTAGATTATTCCTAGAATGCTTGTTGGTATTTTTTATAGCCGTGATCTCTTCTTCAAAAGCTTTCTCCATAATTTTTTCAGCCCATTTTTCGAGATTTTCATTAATTCTTAAATACACAAAATTTGAAGTAGTACTGGATATCCACGTCTATCAGACCAGATCAAAGAAGCATTATATTTCTTTAGTATATTATATGTAAGGTCTTGATACCAAGAAGGATTTTCAAATTCTGCAGCAACCTGATATTCATACTGTGTACAGCATTTATACAGTATTGAATCTAACCAATCTCTGTGTTTTGATAGTGTCAGATAGGAGGGGACCTTCAATACAAGTAGAAGAATTTTTTCGTGGAATGGCGATATTTCTTGAAGAAATCGTTCCAGCCTATCATTATCATTTTTGTTGCATATAGGTCGCAGCGGAATTATGATTGAATACTTGAAGTCAGAAGGTGTTATTTGATTCCATTTTTTAAATGGTGGTATTTGCGACAGATCTTGTAATGTTTTGGTATCAGAATCAAATTCAGAATTAGAAAAAAGACTGACTTCTAAAAAATTGAAAAGTTGGCAGTAATAAAACAGGTAATTCTCTGCATCTTCAGGTAAAGGGTACAATTGTTTTGCTTTTTCTTTCATATATAGTCTCATTTGTTGTTCAGGTCGCCTAATTTGCATCCACTCAGGACACCCCACATAAAATTTCATATTCTTGATAAATCCTCCGTCTACAAATTATGCCGCGTTATTTCAACATTATTTCCTCAATTAACAGTTCGAATTACAATTAGTTTATCAGTTCCAGACTCTGCACCCCACACCTCACTCTGTTTACCTAGAAGTTGACGGACATTGGCTTCGGGACTAGGTATCAAAAAAACCTCAAACTTCTCATTAGAAGGATCAAATCGCACCAATGCATTTGTACCAAAGTCGCTTAGCCATATCATATCATTATCGTCCACAAATATTGCATATGGTTTGGGATTCGGCCCTGGCAATTTCCACTCCTTCCACTCTTCAGTAACAGGATTATAAAGACACAGATTCCCTGCATTCCATTCACTGAACCAAATCAGGCCTTCAGAGTCGGGCCAGACACGCCGTGCACCTTGGTCATTTGTAGGTGGTTCCAAGACAGTAGCATTTCCTGTTACCAAGTCAATATTGGCGATATAGCCTCCCGCTAATGATGCAAAGTAAACTTTACCGTCTGGTGTTGTTGAAATACCATATGGCCCTACCCCTCGAGGTGCATCAAAAACTTCAACCTTTCCAATCTTTGGATCTAGGCGACCATAAATTCCACTTTGTCCAGTAAACCACAGAAGCCCATTATGATCGAATGTAGCTGTATTAAGGTTAGCATAACCTGTTTCTTTTGGAAGAGGGAACACTGTGACGTTCTCAGTGATAGGATTAACCCTTACAATGGCATTTAGGCCACCATCTGTAATCCAAGGTGCACCGTCTGGTCCTACTATGACTCCATGCGGTGCGGATCCCAGACCTAGTGCTATATGATGAGTCTTACCTGTAGTTGGATCTAATAGTCCCAGTTCTCCAGAATGCTGAGCTGTATACCACACAGATCCATTCTGCGCAGGTGCAACATCATGGGGATGGGACCCAGAAGGGACTGTGAATTCTTGAATTTCTGGTTTTGGACTAAGCTGTGCAAATAGAGATTGAGGGATAACAGAAGCACAGGTCATGATAACAACAAGAGTTAGCAATTGTATCAACTTAAACAAGAAATTATTTATTTGTCTAATTTTATTTTTATGTTTGCAACTCGGATGAGACTAAATTATTTAAGATTGTTATCTTGATTATTTCTTTAAATAATCAAGACATTCTAATAACTGGTATAAAATTAAATATGATTTACTTGGAGCATGCGTTACTCACATGCATTAATGAATACCATACAATGCCTTCTAGAATAGTTACCAAATTATCACTTTAAGGTATTCTTTCTTTCGATTGTTAATTCATTCCGGCTACAAAGATTGAAGGAATACATCGTTATGCCTCAACTCGAAGAATATCTGCTAAAATATCTATTATATAAATTAGAATGTATTATTATGAATATGTAATGTCGCATAGAATACCACTTTATAAATTCTAATTAATTCCATATTTTTGAGCACAGATGGGAAAATGAAAAGGGAAGGGGAAAAATTATCTATAGCAAAGTCAAATTCAAAGTCAATTGAAACTTCTTTAATTCCCTGGGAGATAACTGAAGCAACTGAAGGTATACCAAAGGGTTTTAAAAATATGATATTGAGGTTAAGAAATCAAGATAATGCTCTAACTATTGCTAGATTTATTTTAGCAATGAAGAATGAAATCAATCTATTTGACAAGATAGATTCCAAGTTCTGCGTAAAATGTAGGATGAAATTATCTTATGATATCTATTGGGAAACAGTTCAAAAGCAGGAAAATGAGAATTCATACATTAAGGAAATGCAGAAACAGATTGATGAAATCTATGCTAAAATAAAAGAGAATGATTTGAAAAACAAATAATTAATTAATAGCAGATGCGAATGGTGGTAGGGTAATGTTCCGCACCTGCTACTGTTATGTGTTTAACAAATGATTTGAGAGCAGCAAAATTATTAATAGTATTTAACTTAATTTTGATAGATTGTGATAAATAATAGCAGATGCAGGGAGTTGGATTATTGAGGCCCTACACCTGCCACATCGATTAACGCCTTTCTGTTCGAAAGTACTTTGAAGTATTGAACGCACTATTAAAAGACAGTTCAAGTCTAGTTAAGATAAATAACAGATGTAGGAATTTGGGTACAATATCCCACACCTGCTAACAACAATACCTTATATGTGGGTATATAATTCAATATTTTAATCATATTTACGAAGTAATATGATTAACCATTTCAATAACTATACTTTATTGATTGCAGATGTGGGACACCTAGTAAATCGCCTTACCACATCCCACACCCACAAGTGTTTAACCAATTTCAAACTCCGGAATTGGTAATCTCAATGGTTTGAGTATATTATTAAGTTATAATAATAAATTTAATTAATTGTAAGTCAATATCATGGGCTTTTCATGACTTTTATTATTTTATATTATATTTAGATAATCAATAGCAGATGTGGAGAATAAGCAAGAGACAATCCACACCTGCTAATTGAATTCCCAATATATTCTATAAGTTACGTTACTTTATGGTTGCTGTAGTCCTATTAATGGCTAGCATAACATAGATCATTAAAACTAATAACTAAATGCGGATTAACGACATAAGATCACAAATCAATTCCTGTTGGTAGCAGGTGTGCACCCCAATCCAACTGAACACCTGCTTTCTAACATATTATAGAAATATTCTCCATCCTCTTTACGAAGCGCATATTCGTAAGAACTCCATGATTCTATCTCCTTGGCACAAATATCTTCCTCTGCCATTGTCGCTTTTATTTAATTATAATTTTGAATATTTATTTTCGATACAACTTTGGCGGAAGGGCGTGGGGATACTTCGGGCTAATTCATATTTGCTGCATTTTCCACGGTCTTGTGTTTATGACTCCTTCCGGTGTAACAAAATTATAAACTGACTTTGGGTTTACTCTATTTCTTTTAGATTTTAATGCACCGACAATTGCTAACGATGATTCTAACGCAACTACCACTAATAGTGCCATAATTGCGAACAATTCATTGTTCATACTCCTCATATGAATGCATATCGTCTTAAGATATTGTAAAAATATATTATTATTAATTATAAACAATTGATATTTCTGAGTTTCACTATTATTCTATATCAGTAACACAATTAATTTCGAAAAAATACAATATGTTATGCAGGATCTTCATTGTCGTCATTGTGATCTCCGGTCCCTGGCACTTCCCCATCTTCTGGTGAAGGTTCTGGTGGTGGTTCTACTTGACCGATCTCATGAATATAATTTTGTGTCATTAAATAGTTTCCAACTTTAAAGTTTATCTGGATTATAGATTTTCTTTGAATAATTATAAAACTAATCCTCTCCCTCTCGTTCATGGACTCTATGCGTTAAATGTTTTGGATAGATAAGTACTAATGAATATGGCTGCAGCAATTCAAGTATTTAATTACAATAAGGCTTTACAAAATTGTTTAACAAAACATCTAAAAATTTTTGAAAATGATATACATCCTTCACATAATCCTGTATATATTCAAATTATCAAAAGGAAAATAAATTTTATTAAATGGATTCTTAAAGCGATAAAATCAAATGAAAATATACCCTATGATGAACTTACAATAATGATTGATACTGAAATTATAGTATACAAAAGGAGACTTGAACGAGCGAGAACTAGACCAATGACAGATAAAGCAATTGATGCTATTCAACATCTTGAATGGATTCGAAATGTAATTGTTTCTACACATAGAAAGGGATTTAACGATATCTTGTTTTATTAAGACGAGTTAACCCATTACAAATACCTGACTTACCAAAAAGAGTCTTGAGTTTTCACAATTAAGTCTAATTTCTAAACAAATACTATGACAAGTACTTATCTATGCAGGAAAATATGGGATTATCAATGACAAAATTTGTAGCAATATTTAAAGCATTAGTCACAGTAGCAATTAGTTCTGGTGGTTTCCGTATCAGAATTAGTGGAATCGGCTTGCGGTCAACTAAGCCTTATGCTCTATTTGTAATCAACTTACCGAAATGAACAAAATAAAAACAGAGCATCATTGTTGGTACGATGAATGCAATTTCTTTGCCTATACACAAAACTTGTTAGTACTTCACTATCACGTAGATCATGATGATATTTACAAAGTGATCAAAAAATAATATACAGGCTAATTGAATCCAATCATACGTAGAGAGGTTCAAGTTAAAAAATACCATTGACAGTCTAGAATCTATATTATCAGATCTTAGGAAGGAATACAATAAAGCAACTGACTTTATTACCAAGTTAAAGATTGCTGATTCAATGTTAAGATACGAAAAGGAAGTTTATGAATATTATAAGTTCTTACCTATGACTCATTCCCCAGAACATGAAGAACCCAGTCCAGAATCTTCACAGGGTCATACTCAATCAATGGAAGAATTGTATGGACTTGAATGTGAACCATGGGCAATAGAAGATTATATTCAATGTCAAACTTGTAAACGCTGGTTTAAAAATGAAAATATTATAAAGGCGCATAGATGCCTAATTGTATAAAATGATACTTTTTGTCTCATTTGACGCTCACTAGATGCGACTATTTTTTTATTTTATTACGATTTAAAATAAAATTATTTATTCCATTATTACATAGGATGGTATAGTAAAGTAATTGGTTCCTAATCATAATCACAATCATAGTCCTAGAGGTTCAAGACAGATAGTACAGGCCCAGACTCTTGTAATACGAAATAAAATGGCAGAGAATAAACCAGATCATATTATTATTCGTGAGTTAAACATTCCAGAACAGACATACTATCAATACAAGAGACGAATACAAAAAGAAGATGAAAAGATATGGGAGAAAGTCCATATTGACTCAGCAAAATATAGAGCAGCCAAACTTATACAATCACTTGAAGAATGCTTCTATATCAATAGACAAATAGCGATAAACGAAAAGGAGCAAACACGAGATAGAATGGAAGCATCGCGGACAATGTGTGAAGCAGCAGCCAATATATTCAAGATAGTAAATGAAGGACCAACATTTAGAATATCATTACCATCTATTTCTCATACAGTTAACGTATGGAGGCCAAAAAGATAGATGCATGAAGAAGACAAACAACACATTATATCTTTCAGTGAAAAGACAGTTCATGAAATTATTTCCAAGTCAGCACCTGTAAATAAACAGGACATAAGATTCGTAATTAAATTCGCATCTGCAAATTGTCCCTGGGGTCCAAGGATTGATACCCGTAGCGAGTTCACATACGAACAATTTGCAAACTGGAAGTGGGATGATATCTACAGATGCCATACTAAACCAGATATTAAAGCAGCCATGGACTTCCAGGACAAGACAAAAACAGGATACGGTTTAACATACGAACCTTCCTAAATCTTTATAAAAGATAAATATTTAGAAAATGACGTATTGTATGCTAATTTCACTTTTCAAATAAATTCGCATGAAATGATCACAATACAATATCAAAATTGAAAGTAGGTATTAGATTACCTCAGACAGAAAAACAGGCGAAACTAGAGAATATAATACATCTTGCAGAAGCGGCGGACAGGAATGGTTTTGATTCTTTATGGGTTTTAGAGAGACTTCTGTGGCCCACATCTCCGCTGACTAGATATGCTTGGACTCCGACAGGCAATTTTCCACAAGACTGGCAAAATGTATTGAGCCATTGGGATTGCTTACTTTTGTAGCGGCCTATACAACGAAAATTTTTCTTGGCACGTCAGTAATAGATATGTTATTTCATAATCCGGTCATATTGGCAAAAAGGTTTACAACTTTAGACGTAACAGCTAATGGTAGGACATTGGCTGGACTTGGGATTGGTTGGTCAAGAGACGAGTTCTTGGCCTCAAATATTCCTTTTGAGGAAAGGGGAAGGAGAGCAGATGAATTTCTTGTACTACTAAAGTCGATATGGACAGAGGATATTATTGAGTTTAAGGTCGATTCTATAATATCCCTTCCTGTAAAAATGGACCCAAACCAATACAAAAGCCGTCTATTCCAGTTTTTAGGTGGTTCAAGTCCGAACACATTTTCAAGGATGGCTAAACAATCCAATGGATGGATCGGAGTGGTTAGAAACAACTTGGATCAGCTTCAAAATACTCTAAACATGTTAAAAAGAAAAGTTGCAGAAGCAAATAGAAATCCTAATTACTTTAAGCTCATTGTAATAATATATCCTAGTATAAATACATTGAATACTGAAGAAGGGAAGCGCTTGGCCTTCACGGGAACCATGGAGCAGGTAGGAAATGATATTGATAAGCTCAAGAAGATGGTATTGGACATATTATTTTGAACTATAATCGTTCTCAAATAGAGAATGACATGAATGCAATCATACATACGTCAAAACAAATTCTAACCTACGCAAAGTAACATGCTGACTTTGATATACTAATACTTTTGGACAATATAAAACTTATACTATGATTACTTACCGAGGAATAAATATTTTTACGTGCAAGCAATTCTTACTTGGGATCAAAAAATACTATAATAATTTTAAATTAATTATTAGATCGTCATAATTTTTTGAATCTAGAAATTAAAACTCAAATATGTTAAAAATCTATCCTTAATTTAGTACAATATATTAAGTGCTATAGTTCATATCACCGTTTTTGTGTCATAAAATATAGTGTAGATAAAATGGAACTCGTTAATCCTAAACTTCGATTCAAAAATAATCAAATTAAGTTTGTGTTGTGCAAATCCTGCTTCTGGTGTGCTTCAAAATTGTCTGGAGAAGAATTGGTCAATTGCCCAAGTTGTAACAAACAATTATTTCGAGATTTGCCAATATCTCAAAATGAAAAATATACTATAAATTTTGACGATGATAACAGTATAAACTTGAAATTTACTTAGTTTACAATGTCACCTGATGCTTTGCTGAATTCTTTGTCCATCTTTAGTATATTTCGTCTTTAGTTAAAAACAATATATTGTACGCTGCAGTAGTGGTTTTTGATGTCCAGTAGGTCGCTTTTCGGGTTTTCTATGATAGGTCTGATACTCGTACTAAGCTTTGGAACATTCAAAGCATTTGGAGCTGTCTTGACGTCCGTAAGCGAGGATAATACAAAACTAGAAAATCTATTGGCTGAATATGTTAACTGGAATGTTAATGTGCCAACAGAGCAATTACCTGAGGAAGGGAATCAATGTACAATTAAGGCAGGCTCAGTGATTCTTCTTCTTGATCCCTTCAGTAAAGGAACAGTTGTCCAGACATGTAATATCAAGTCAGGAAGTTCGTTGCTGTTTCCTTTCTATGAGGGTTGGTGTGATAACGGAAATCATGATCTTTATGGTGAACAATCTTATAAAAAAATACTAGATTGCACATTGGATTCGGACAAAGGGATTGTGACAATGACCGCTTGGCTAGATGGAAATAAAATTGTTGATATCAAGGTAAACAATAAAGATGTATACAATTTGAAAGTCATCTATGATAAATTTCCACAAAATGATTACTATAAAGTCATTCTAACTCCAAGTTTTTTTAATCTCACGCTGACTAATAGCTCACGATTTGCATCTACTACATATGAAAAACCCGAGGAGTTTCAGTCATCACAAACTATCTATAAAGCAGTAGGTCATTGTTTCTGTGGCCTTCTAACTAATATTAGACCCGGAGTCCATGAACTGAGATACAAAACAATCATAGAAGGAACTGGAGGTGTGGCTGAAGGCAAAGGATGGGATCAAGAAACGGATATAACATATAAATTCAATGTAAGTTAACGGGATAAGATCTACTTCTATTGTTGATTATTATACTTGTTTGAAGTATTAAACCGTGTGTCTCATAAATGAGTAATAGTTGGGATCGGTACAGCACTTTGAGATCTTTCAAATCTAATACCCTAATTTTTTTGGTATGCGTATCTGGAATCCTCATTATTATACTAGCCTCCAATTTAGAGGTATTTTGTATACCAAAATTTAATCGGCCGCTTGCTATATCAAACGAAGAGTTATTTCTCTTTTATTCAGCGATATTCATGATAATCAATATTTTCCTATTGAAATTTTCACGAAGTCTTGAATACTCGATATTCGAAATCAGAACAATTTTATTCATTGTGATTTTGATAAACCAACTTCTAATAGCGTCTATTTTATGCATGATTTATGGACAAATGAAAATATATTCGCAGTACAACAATGCCCTCTTCTATACCATAATTTACGCATCTCTTATTTCGTCAGTAGCTTTTTTGGCAGTATCAGGAATTCAGTTTCTGCGCTGGTTTACGCATGGTAAAAATTACTTAGTCTTGATATATGGTCTTGTTATGTTAGTTCTCGTTACTAACTCGATGATTGGCGCTGTTTACATTTCTCAGGTATCTGTAGCCCACGGACACATCATAAGACGGACATCATGTAGTGTGATGATCGGTGCACTCAGTATTACACGTCCGGGACTTGTCAACATGCTGGCTAATGCCTACGACATAACTTCCCTTTTTTCATTTGTCTTAGCATGGGTTGCGACTGTTTTAATGTTGAAAGAATATTCTAGACGCATAAACAAATTCGCATACTGGATTCTTGTTATGCTGCCACTAATTTTCTTTCTATCTAGATATGAGATAGGATTATATTATTTTGCAAGCGATCAGGGATCGGACATTTTAGCATCGATCAACGTTAATTCTGATATATATGGCTACAAAGCCTTGGAAACTATATTAAATTTGAACCTTCAATTTGGTGGTACATTTTTTGGACTTGCTTTTTTGACCATTGCTGCAAAGCTTTCTGGTGGAGTACAGCAAAAAAAGGCGCTAATGGTAACAGGAATTGGTATTACGTTTCTTTTTGCCTCGAAAGATATCAGCACTCTGATTATATCTTCATACCCTCCTTTGGGTGCGGTTTCAATAGCATTTATAGGTCTTGCATCTTATTTGGTCTACCTAGGAATATACAGCGCTGCGCGCCTCACAGCTAGAGATAAGAAACTTAGGAGAGATCTGCGTCAAAAAGTAGAAAATAATATGATGCTGTTAAAGAGTATCGCGACATCTCAAGATGAATTAGATATAGAAAGAAACGTTAAACAACTAATGAACCTCTCAAGTCAATGGCAAGAAGAAAATGAGCAGCAGGATATGACTCAAGAAGAAGTGAGGGAAATAGCTAAAGATGTGATTATAGAGGTCAAAATGAGTAAAAAGAAATCAGCATCGTAATATTGTAGATTCGTTAAGTATCCTGAATTCTAAGTATTCAATTATCATCTTGAATTAATTTCAATTGCATATTAGTATCAATCTAGAACTCAAATTAACCAAAGAGCAGATTAATGATTTTTTTGTTAGTAGTACTAAAATAAAGAACTGTAAGTATATTTCTGAATAAGATGATATATAATTGAATACATTATTTTAGAAATATAAATTATTGAAAAATATATACTCTTGAAGGTAAAGATTCACATATTATTTACTCGAATAATCATAAGATGTCCCATATAACGCAAATAATAGTTGACAGCCAAACAAGAAATGCCTGTCTTGTCCAATGAAGATAACATACTGCTTGGAATAGTTACTATTTCAGACCTCGTAAAACTTTATGACAAAGAAGTCGAAAAAATATTAGAAATTAGAAAAGACAATGGATTGTCGTTAGCATCTATGGATGACATAAAATCATTACGTAAAGGTATTAACAAGAGTAAGAAGTAATGATATAACCGATGTATAAATGATAAGTGGTCAAACATCGTTTAGGTATTGTATTGGTATGACATTGTGATATTTAATCATGTTAGCAGCCACATTTTCATGCAATATCTGTAAGACAAAATTTCAATTGATAGGTATAGCTAGTAGAAGCATCCCCAGGTTTTGTCCATATTGCGGAAAGGAATCTATTGAAACAGATAATGTAATTTTTGGATAAAACCCCGTGGTGAATAATAATTAGTTTAAAAGTCTAATATTTGCTAAGGATATAATAATAGTAATGACAAAGTGCGCATGCTGTGGAGAAGAGATGATGGTAGATAAAGAGACGGAGCGATTATTGACGTACAAGTGTCAGGCTTGCGGGTTGAGTAATACTGAATTAAAATCTTAAGAAATAATTGAAGCCTCGAACTTAACTGACGAAGTTTAGATTCAGACCAAATCTTAAGAGAGAATTCGATAGTATTTTAAAAATGATAGCTAGAGTCAAATTTACAAATAATTTACTAGTATGCTTGGATCATTTATGAGATAAAATATGCTTCCAATGTGTAGTTCTTTACATTTTTAATGAATATTGCCGCTTTGCTTTGGAGTATTCTGGAGTTTAAATATGGTAACCATAATTTGAAATATCTTGATTTCTTTTTCCCACTGGGACACAAAAGCCTCCTTGACCATACGAAGATTGGATGGGTAAAGAAGATAAGAGGTTAGTTATACCATTATTGTGATTTATCTTGGAAAATAAAGTTGCGATAGTTACTGGGGCAAGTAGTGGAATAGGATATTCTACATGTTTAGCATTATCGAAAGTGGGTTTAAAAGTGGCAGCTGGGGCCAGACGTATAGACAAATTAAAGGAGTTAGAAAAGGAAATTACCAAACACGACCAAGAAGTTTTTATTCAAAACCTTGATGTTTCTAAAAAAGCAGATTGTGATTCATTTGTTGATGCATTAGTTAAAAAATGGGGAAGAGTTGATGTACTAATAAATAACGCTGGCTTGATGCCGCTAAGCTATTTTCAGAACGGAAAAGTGGACGAGTGGGAACGGATGATTGATGTAAATATAAAGGGAGTTTTATACTGTACTTCAGCCGTAATTCCGCACATGTTAAAGGAAAAATCAGGGCACATAGTCAATATTTCATCAGTTGCAGGTAGAATAGTATTTGCAGGAGGTTCCGTTTACTGTGCAACAAAACATGCCATTACTGCGTTTAGCGAAGGATTAAGAAAGGAATTGAGTCCAAAGTATAACATAAGGGTTACATGTATTGAACCAGGGGCCGTTTCAACAGAACTTGTGGAAACAATTACAGATGAATCCATGAGCGGATATATACAAGCAACGAAAAATATGGAAATATTAGGGTCCGAGGACATTGCAAAAGCTGTTTTATATGCAATACAAGCACCAGAACATGTTAATGTTAATGAGATATTGATAAGACCAACAGCACAAGAAAGGTAACATGAAGAACTAGTTCTTTGCCGTATCCGGATCCTACAAATTCATAGTATCTTATATTGGCTGTCTATTCATTATCTATCTCCTGTAATTAATTATCGACAACATGATATGAGATGATATGCATAGAAACTGTCTTGTACGTTTTCTGGAAATTAAATATCAAAAAAATTATCTATTGTTATTAGTTCCGAAAAATATGGATATGTCAATTAAGAATAGGATAGCCGTATTCATTTTGGTTGGGATAAGCCTGAACACTAGAAGATTAACCAAACGATGAGTCGTACTCTACCATTATGATATGGTTGGAATGTTTATTGACTTAAGCTGCCTATTTTGGCCCTAGTATCAGTATATTCTTATTCATCTATCAAGAATCTCTCCCAGAGGGATGGTAAATGAAAATGTAGCTCCATTTCCGTCAGAATTATTATGAGCTGAAATCTCACCCCTATGTGCTTCAACTATACTTTTGGATATGTACAACCCTAGACCTGTTCCGTATAGAGAGGGTGTAAATCTTGAGAAAAGTTTGGGTACTATTTCTGGGTCTATACCTACCCCTGTATCCTTTACGATTACCACTACATTATCATCTATCTTTTCTGAAATTATGTTTATCTTTTTTTCTTTTTCTATTTCTGTTCGTAATTTAGTAAACTTAATGGCATTATCTAGCAGATTTGAAATTACCTGAATGAGCCTTCCTTTATCTGCTTTCACTAAGATAATATCCTCCTTAGGTTCAAATCGAATACTTATCCCTGAATTCTTGTCATCATTGCTCCCTTTTTCTATTTGATTTTTAAAGTCCTGTATTACATTTCGAATTACATCATTGATATTAAATAGTTCTTTATTAAGTGGTAAATTGCGGCCTTCAATTCTTGAAACATCTAATATATCTTCTGCAAGTCTTTGTAATCTTTTTGCATTTCTACTTATGACATCTATTAATTCATATTGTTTACTATCTTTTATTTTCGAGCTAAGTAAAGCAGATATGACTAGTATAGGCGTAATTGGAGTTCTTAACTCATGTGCTGCAATATTGATAAACTCCTTCTGCATTTTGTCATGTGCTTTGAGTTGTTCGTTTGAATCTTCGAGTTCTGCCGTTCTTCTTTTTACCTGTTTCTGAAGTATACTATTCCATTTTATTAGAAATAATATTAAGACCACAATTGCAACAGTGGCTCCTGCAACTAATGAAGACATCTTTAGTCTTTCTGTAAATAGCACGGAATTAATCTTTGAATAGATACCTGTTGTAGGCGTTATGATGAAGAGAAAGTACTCAGGATTGCCTCTTAGAAATATAGGATAGCCTGATGTCAGTCTTTGACCATTATCAAATTCATAAATAGCAGAATCAGGTTTGCCTGACATGACTGTTTGTATCAAGTTATTGAGAATTTTATTATGTCCTGTTATCTCCTGAGTATGATTACCAAAGAATGGTGTTCCAATAAATGATTTAATTGGATGAATTAGTTGGACTGAACGCCTATCTAATGCTGAAAGATATTCTGACTCAATATTATAAACATTTCCATGACGTGCAAAGAAGTCAATAGTAGGTATTTCAACGCCTACTAACCCAATATATTGACCATTTTCTCTGTTTATTATGGGATAGGTAAGTGCAATTCTATATATCCCATCGATACCCTCAAAGCCATCAGAAAATACGGGTTTTAAGCTGTTCTTTGCTTCTCGTACATAATCTCTGAATGAAATGTCTATATTTACAAAGCTTCTCTGACCTTTTCCTACTACGTTATACGTTATTATATCATCACGATCAGTAATGAAAAGGCCATCAACTTTGGTAATGTTATTTACTTGTTCAAAGCTTTCCATCATTAATTTTTGAACTCTGTCTCCATATAATTCGCCTTCCTGCAAATAACTAGAGCCTGCTAGGCCCTGAAGAATTGAAAGAACTAAACGAAGATCGGAGGTGATATACCCGGCCATTCCTTCTGTAGCCTCCATCTGTCGATCTCTTTGCTGTACAAATAGGCTATTTCTAACATTCTCTTCTGTAATATTTTGCTGGTAGAAGAACAAACCATATGATATAGCTAGTATTATGATTGTAGAAATGATACCTACTTTCTTTGCATGTTCAGAAAAAAAAATGTTACCAAATATCATAGACAATCAATTGTGAACATCCATAATACTACTACTATTATTATTACCATTTTCTTGATGGTACCTCTCAGGCACTACAATTTTACCATTGAGTATCTGGTGCTTTAATTGTTCTAGCCTAAGCTTTACATCATCAGGTACACTATTTTCCAGATTATGAAAAGGTGCAAGGTATACTATGCCATCCCTTGCGTCTCCCTTATCAAGTTCTAATCCTGGTTTAAATATCTCTCCGCTAAAATTGCCGGCTTGAACCATCTTTACAGCTTGGTCGAATGCCTTTTCTACATCTAATACAAAGGAAGTAAGAACAGTGTTTGGCGCTAGTTTGTTTTGATCTGACACTGCACCAAATGCGTATATACCTTTTTCTTTGGCTGCCTGAATAACACCATGTCCAGACGTATCAGCGACGTGTAGTAAAAGGTCAGCACCAGCCTCTATTTGTGATATTGCCGCTATTTTTCCTTTAGTAGCATTATCCCAATCATCTAGGTAAGTGGCAAGTACTTTTATATGCGGATTAATATCTTGTGCGCCTTGTTTATAACCCTCATATATATCGATAAGGTTTGGATATTTTTCTCCTCCTACAAAACCAATTATTCCTGTTTTTGTCATCATGCCCGCAAGAGCACCTAATAGATAAGTTGCCTCTTGCTGCATTGGAAAGATAGAAGCCACATTGCTGGAGTTGCGAAGTCCAGTAAAAACCACAAATTTTGTATTTGGATAATCTTTTCCTACTTTAACAGCTGGGGCTCCCCACTCGAAACCTTGTGCAATAATCAAGTCGTACCCTGAATCAGAATATTTTCTTAAAGTATTCTCTATATCTGGAATAGCGACATTATCCTTAAAATCAATATTGTAACCATACTTGTTATTCAATTCTTGTGCTGCATTGTATCCAAAAGCGCCCCATCCAGCATCGCTGAATAGCGCGTCGGTCAACAATACTATTTTTAGTTTTTTTGTATCCAAAGTGTGACTAGGTAGATTTGAAGATGATAGCAATAATGATGAGGGTTGATTTAGCAGGTTTTTTTCGGTGATATCGATACCAGCAGTAACAGAATTATAAAATAGACTAAATTCTGCAAGAATCGCTAGTGATATAATTACCACACTTATAATCATCATTGTAGTCATTTTTGTAATAATTCCATTCATAGTACCAGAGCGACTCCTATATACTATGTACAACGTTATTTATATAAGGCGATTTAACTATTCTTGGTTCTATTTATGCTCAAATGTCAAAATGGACAAAAAAATGGGATGTAGGTTTTACTTGACACTATAAGTATAATATATAAAGAGAGGATCTTCCTTATCTTTGGCTTTCGACAGACTCTCAGGGTTCGGTGAGATTGCGTCTGGGTACACAGGCGGGGTGACTAATCTCCATGACTAACAGTCATAGTGTATAAATAATACATGGTTTACTAAAAACTCCAAGTGAAATGAAAGCGTCTAATTGCACATATGTTGATAGTTTAGTGGCATGGATTGGAATATTAGGAGTTCTTTTAGTATGTGCAAACTTGACTGATTATACTTATGCGCAGCAAAATTCTACGATGTCTCAGCCGTCTAGTCCAAATAATGTTACTAATAATGCGACATATATATTAGTTTTTGAACACCGAAAGGTAGGAAATATAGATAATAATACCAAACTTGTTTCGGCTATAGTTGGCAATGATTCCAATAAAATAAAAGAAGAACTCTTGGAAGAGATTAGCCTTGCTCCATCCCCAGAATTGAAACAGCGAATTGACAAGTTGATAGATGATGGGATTAAAGGCTTTCCATGTAAAATACCCTCTTTAGTTACACAAGAAGGAAATTCGATCGGTCTGAGTTGTATAGTTTCTGACGACAAAATAGCTTGGTTTGTATATCCCATACCAAGTCAGTAATAGGGTAAAATTTTCCTTTCAGGACGACAACGTGATGGATATTTAAAGCAGTTCCAATATACATTAACAAACAGCTGAAATCTCAAAATC
>CAVPGE010000057.1:0-54888 GCA_963703885.1 uncultured Nitrososphaerales archaeon | reverse complement strand
ACCACCGTATGGTCGGATGTCATTGGTCTTCCAAATTTGTTTCCCTTCAAGGTATAAAATGCACATACAGAGTTGTAATCTAATTCAACTTTGCCTTTTTTCTTTAATTCAGAAATCTTGTTACGATATGTTGTATGCTTCATTCCATATGTTTCTCCATTAATTTTAAAATATAAGAAATCCTTATAACAAAATGGTCTCTCTACTGAATATACTAAATATTCCATATGTTTTTGCATTGCTTCATCCAGTTTGGACATATCCAAATCCACTCTATCCAATAACCTGTCACTGTAATCGGAGGTGTCATTACTATTTAGAATAGCATTCGAAAAATTGGATATTAGAAATATTAGAAATAAGATCAACTAGTTTTACCTCCCCGACTCCACAAGTTGAAGTATGATCTTATTATCTGTCGTCGCTTCCTGACGAAAATAATTATTATCATCTGATAACTTTAGTCTGTCAATTATCGATTCGTGGAGCACAATAAAGTATTTTCCATTTAAATGATAGAGTTGCTTTATAGGTTTTACATTATTCGAATTTTCTTCTACTGTAAATTTTTTATCATTTTGATGTTTCTCCTCATCCATGGATTTGGGCACCCTTATCCCTTGCCATCGAGTTTGATTCTATCAATTGGTCTTGATCGCCTATTTGGTAAGCCATTGGAATTGGATATCTATTTTTTAGATTTACCGGACCGCTAGGGTATGTAGGTATAAATTCCTCTTGTCCAATGTAATTACATTTATAATTGCATAGAGTATAAATCACAAGATTTACCAAATAAAGGATATATATTGACATATAAATTATCTTGTATCAAGGAACGACTAGTATAAAAACGCTACTACAGTACAGATCACATAAGATCACACAAGTACAAAATAATTCAACCTAAATTTTTAATCTATTGATAGCCTCATTATAGGACGTGTGATCATAATAATTAAGAACTCCTAATAATATTTAGGCATGCATGTACAGTTAGATGGAAAAATTAGGAATAAAGTGTTTTGAAAACATAACTAAAATTGGTTCTCGGTCGTCGAAAATCAGAGACGGAACGAGTATTATTTTTATTCTTTAGTATCTATTTATCTCTCTGTAGAATACGAAATAATTGAACGGGATTTTTCAATAATTCTAATAATTCTTTTTGTCCTTCCTTTATAATATCTTCTAAGTCTACCTAATATGAGAACTGGCATGTTATTAATGGGATTAGGTCTTGCAGGAGCGTTCGTGGCAACAGTTTTGTATACCATATTTTACCCGAATTTATTTAAATAGAAGAATAACTTCTCTCTATGCAAATTATTAATGTACCTTTTGACAACTCATGTCAAGTTTCTGAAATATACTAAATGTCAGACAAATGCAAAATTTGATCGAATGATTTAAGTTTGGTAACTTTGGTAACCACAGCTAATTTCTTCGTTAGAATGTATATATTTCAGTAGAAATTGAAAACCTAATACTAAATTAAATTACTAAATTAAAATGAATTGAATTGAATTCACTATAATTTTAGATGAGAAAAATCTTCCACACTCAATAATTATTATATCAGAATATTTTTAACAATATATCCATGTAGACCAATTCCTAGTAGGGGAATAGTGATCCTCTGAATTCTCTTCCCCTACCTGGAAGATCTTGCTTATTAGCAATTGATATGACATGGGTGCTTATTTCAATTTTATTTTTGATTTTATCCTTATTGTAATTGTGCAACTTTTATTTCGTACTAGTATATATTTTAAATAACAATGGCATCTGACGTAAATCCTAGATGTCTAAAATCCTTGACCTTGAAATAGCAAAATTTAAAAAAATAAAATAAAATTAAGTTTTGTTAATAGTAAAGTAGTCTTTGTCAGAGCTACTCTGTCCATCCAGAAACTTCGCTTTTAATTGTGTTCTGTCCTTTAGAATCTCTACGTTTAGAAAACCTGCTTGTACAGTTTGAGCAGCAATGAATGGAGCCTGCCCATCGAACTCATACAACTCCGCTCCAGCGGTGCCCACAGTCACGTAAATAGGAGCACTCGGATTGTTGTAGTTATTGCCGTTCTTGTCCTTTATTTCAGGGCTGTCTCCATCTTCGGAAGCCAAATATAAAGGATAGGTTCGCTGATAGTTATGGTTGTGTGCAGTGATAACAAGATCGATACCATATTTTTCGAACAATGGTGAATACAATTCTCTAAGGTTACCAGGCGCCTCATGCTCTGTAGGTGAGGTGTAAAAAGGTTGATAACTTACCACTATAATCCAGTCTATCTTGTTATTATTGGATGCCTGTGCCAAATCAGACTTTACAAAGTCATATTGTTGCGACCCCTTTCCATAAGGAATAAGACTATCCAATCCTGTGGTCATTACTAGAAAATGTATGTTCTTATAATCAAAAGAGTAGAACGGATTCGCCATATCAAAATGACTTAAATATTGACTAAAACGCGAGGAGGAATCGTCTCCTTCATCCATATCGTGATAACCAAATGCAACTTTGAGTTTACCCTTTTCATCTAGAGATTTAAACATCTTAAAAAAGCAATCGGGATCCCTTGTCTCCGAGAGATCTCCAACAGCCAAAACCAGATCAGGATCCTTTTTCTTCATAGCATTTACCGTTTCTCTGGTAGTAATATCACAACTATAATCGCCAGCAAAAGCAAAACTGTATGCACCTTTATTCTCGAGAGTCCCACGAATACTATATTGAATATCGTTGTTATCGTTGTTATCGTCAACAGATTCGTCGTTTGAGCTAGAGTCAGATGTCTTTACTATACTAAAAGCACTGCTTAAAGACAGGGGTTTGTAGTCAGTCTTCGTTACCTTAATTTGAGTTTTTAATTCTCCCAAACTTATCTTGTTATCTATCGTTAGAGGTAAAACTAATTTTCCATTTTCATCAGTCTTACCTTCAAATGTATGTTTGTGAATTCCATCAGGATATATCATATTTCCATGTATTTTCACGTCCGAAATTGGTTGTGAATTTGAATCTGTAACGGTTATAACAAAGTTTACCTGATCTCCTTTACCGACGTTATTTTCTAGTGGTTTCATTGAAACCAACAGGTCATTATTATTTATTGTTAGAAGAGCGATCGTATTCATGATCTTCTGACTCTTGGCTGTATATTGGTTGATTTAGTAAATTCGTAGACAAAATGATTAGCAAGATTATCATAATGATAAAATGTTCGCGTGAAAAGATCATATGCCTCAATTACAAATTATAAATACATCCATTTTGAGTATTTCGAACGATAATACGAGTACATTTTTGTAAACTATCAACTGGTGGAAATGTGATGGTATAATGGAATGACTAAAGATAGTCAAATTAACGGACTGCATTCATATTTTTACATAAATAATTCAGCTATCAGGCGGCTGCTTTGAGCCATCGTTTGAATTGTCACCAAGACTAATATTTATGCTTTAGAACATTCTGACTCTGAACATGTATTACCCGCAGAAGTAATGATTTCTGTATCTATATCTTGACTTGTCGCTTGGCTATCGTCACCAGAAGCATCTGTTCTCAGCGCTTTAATATTGGATCTGGAAGTACTTATAGGACCTGCAGATACGGTTTGTATACTTAAAATTGTTACTGCAGCACCCATCATGAGAATCATAGCAGTGATTATCCTTATCGTTTCATTCATGAGATAATACTCACAGATTTGAATAATACAAGTTACTTTAGAAAATTGCCTAAGAAAACTCGGTATTGTTTTCCGTAACATCCTTCGAATGTCAATATGAGCAGCCTACCCTTAGATGCATTCGCATACATCAGAAAATCCTATGATGGTGACTCCGAGTCTACCACCATTTTATATAGTATAAACTAATTATCCTTAATAAACTCGTAATTCAGACTCAAGTTAAAATGATTTCTCTAATAGATTCATAGGGAGTATTCCAAAATAAACTAGCATAGCATGACAACAATAAGTTAAAATATGGTAACCTAAGTACTGCCTGTTAAGGAAAAAAGGAAAAAATACTATGAGGAGATCCACGTCGAACACCTCGGATAGCCTCATCAATTTGAAAACTAGTTCATTTGTGTCGGTATCCTCTGATGTCTTAGACTCTGAAGATACTTCAAATATGATGGGCAGATTCGTCCATGGGTGTAGTTAAAAATAAGACAGGCTTGTCTGATTCAGCTGATAACGTTAAAGTAATCAACGCTTCTGAAATATCGTTTAGCAATTACTCTGAGAATTATTGTGTGAGCATTGTTGACATAGTAGGGTCCACCTCATTGGTATCAACTATTAGAAGCTCGGAAAAAGTTAGGAAGTTTTATTCAATTTTTATTAACGCGATGGCTGACGAGATTAAGAAATACAATGGCAGAATAGTCAAGACGATGGGCGATGGAATCATGTCGTATTTTCCTAAAACTGCTAACATCACAGATATAACAGCCTTTGAGGATGTTATGGAGTGTTGCTATGCTCAAGTAGCTGTCTTTCCCAAAATTAATTCAAAGCTCCAAATGGAAAAATTACCTACTATTGGATGCAGGATCAGCGCAGATTACGGAAGAGTGGAGATAGCCAGATCTTTAACTTCCAGCTTCGAAGATTTATATGGACCGACAATTAATTTCTGCTCAAAAATAAACCAAGAGGCGTCGCCTAATGGTATTGTCATAGGTAATGATCTTTACAGGATAATACGATCCTTTCCTGATTTTCCAAAGTTCTGGCATTTTGAAGAACTGCAAGGTAGTAAATTTCAAGCTGGTAAATATTCATATCCCATATATGCACTTTCTAAGAAGAGCACGCCTGCGTTCATGACTGTAATAAGTTCATTATCGCGATATCCTAGCCAAGTTAAAGGAAATGTAGTTACGCCAAGAAAGAAGTTATCGCAAAACCCGAACCTGACCGTCTTGCTCATAGACGACGAAGGAGATGACCTATTTACTTTGGAAAACTTTTTGACCTCGGAGGGATACGTTGTAAAGTCCTTTTCAGATTCACATGAGGCATTACAGCACTTTACTAAAACAAGCGATGTCTATGACCTTATAATCACTGATATAAGGATGCCAAAAATTAACGGAGTTGAGTTATATCTCAAACTTAAGGCGGTAAGGGCTGATATAAAAATACTCTTTGCATCATGTCTTGAGCTAGCCGAAGAGATTCTTTCAGTTATGCCTGGCGTAAAGGGCAATCAGCTGATAAAAAAGCCAATAGAGCAAAGAGAGTTCATTGAAATAGTTAATAAAACCATTCACGTCTCATATTAACTGGCATGCTCCACTGAATTGAATGAAACCGATTTCCAAACTATGAGAACCAACTGTAAGTTAATTAGACTTCAGGTAACGAGTATGTGAGTGATTTTTTAATAACTTCCTATACAAAATCTTGACAACAATTACAAATCAGTACATAATGTAAAGAAGAAATTGCAGATTCATTTACACTGATAGAATAATATTTACGATACAAATTAAAAAAAAGCTGAATCCAGACTTTTATATAGTCTCCCCGAGATTCAAGAGGAATCTTCCATTTTCCTATCGATCTTTGTGAAGAATTTCAAATAACTGGGTTGGATTCTTCAGTAATTCCAATAATTCTTTCTGTCCTTCCTTCATAATATTAATCTCTTTTTTCATTTCCTGCATCTCCTCATCTTTCTGTTTATGTTTTTCCAGTGTTTCTAAATATTCATCATATGTTAGCACCACTCGACAACTTACACAAAATCTTGCATCCGGACGATTAGGTTCATTACAATTGGTGCAGGTTCTTGATTTCAAGACATTTGTATCGCACTGTTTTTCTTCTATTCCGTATGCTTCCAAAAGAGATTTGGATGACTCATTTCCAAAATAATGTATATAAACACTTGGCATCCTGCTTGTCATAGACCAGCCGGCATGATCCCTTAATGTGCTTTCTTTCAGAATCTGACTTTTGTCTGTCAATGCTGAATGTCTTTGAATATATGGTGCAAAGGGCTTTGAGAGCATATATCTAATATGCGATCTGTCAACGTCTGGAATTGAGAGGTCCTTTAACAATTTTGGAAAAAATTTTTTCTTATATGTACGTGTATATTGTTTGTATAGTGCATTTTCACTTAATTGATTAGCAAAACTTTTGTCGGATAAGGCTATAAACAAAAATGCATCAGGATTGCCTCTCAGGGGGTGGGATTCAATCCATTCTTTGACGTACGGAATCGAGTTAATGAGCGGGAGTGTCCTTGGTCTGGTTTTGCTCTGCAATATATTTACTTCAGCATACTGTTTACCGGTTGATGATTTCTTAAATAAAATATCCTTAATTTTCAGAGAAAGTAATTCGTGAGGTCGAGCTGATGTATCGTTAGCCATTGCATGATAACATCTATCACGGCTTTCAGGACAATATTTTAAAAACATTAAATGATCATCTTTTGTCCAGATATCTGCGGGTTTATAGGGGGATTTTTCTTTTCTTGGAAGATGCTTTATTCCTTGCATGCATGGAGGAGTGATCCATTTTTTATTGTCCGGCTCATCCTTGTTATACATCCATCTGAAAAATTTACTAAAAATTATCTGTCTGGTATTATAAGTACCTATCCACTTGTGTGTAGGATCCTCCTCCTCGGTCTTCTTTAGTGAATGTAAATATAGTATTATATCATCTTTGGATATTTTATTGAAATCCTTGTACTTCAGATACCTGCTAAACAGACATATTACTTTGATATAGGTCATTTTTGTGCTAAATTTAATATTCTGAATATTGTATTCGGATATTATAAAATCAGACAGTAACTCCGCATTCGTGAAATTAGTTAAAAGCATTTTTTTAAATAGAGAATTAAAATACAGTAATGATCCTTCAATTATAAGATCAATTCTTTCTTCAAGATCTGATTTTGTCATTATTATGTTACCTGACTCTTGGTTCTACTTCTGAGGCGATAACAGAATGTCATTTTATGTCTTGATTCTCCCTTTTTGAGATGAAAATGTCTGGTTTGTGCTTATAAAGAATATGTCCATACCCATGAATACAATGGAGGGAATGGGATTCGAACCCATGACCACCTGCGTGTAAGGCAGGTATCATAACCAGTCTAGACTACCCCTCCATTTAAACTGGTTAAAATTAATTGTATCAATATTAATAGGTTATTTGAATTACATATTTGTTTCCAAATAAAGTAATTCACTCAATTCAAACTTGATAATTCAAACTTTTATAAAACTGAATTGATCATTTATGAACAATGTCACTTGGATTTGGAGTAGACACTCTAGGCGGACTTTCAGAAAAATTAAAGCAATTAGTTAATGAAACTCAGGATCACTATGAATTATTAGTCGATGCCAATCAACTATATAAAAAGGGAAAAGTTAACGAAAAAGAATTTTTTTCAAAAATTGCCGAGTATATGATAGCTTCTTCTGCCCTAAATTTCCTAGCAGTTAAGGTTATCCTAGAACTAAAAACTGCAATTGACAAAGGTTCGTCGATTAAAAGTCCTACAGGCGGAGGTTTTTCACAACCGAGTGGAGGAGAATTAGGGATTAGCGGTTTCATTGGAAGCAACCCTTCAAAAGACACCCAATATGTTTTGCCAGAACCACAATTTGAACCATCACTCAAGCCAGTTGATTTCCCCTTAAGATACAAGAACGACGAAAGTACAAATGCAAATGCAAATACAAATACAAAGAATTGCAGTAATTGTAATGCTGTTATATCAAGTAGAGCTAAATTTTGTAGTAAATGTGGTAATGCGCAATAATTAAAAACATCTAATGAAATAAAATCATAATGAAGATCTTTAACGGAAGGGCTGCAACAGAGGAATACATGTCAACTCATACATTGACATTTTCAACGCCAGAAATGACTTTAAAAAAATTTGCACTCTGGTTGGGGGAATCAATAACACTTAAGGGCTACGATAAACAAGTGCCGCGGTTAATCTCATATTTGAAAGATACTGAAAATGAAAATGTCTCTAGTTTTTTGCCGGACGTCGATGAAACTTTCAAGCCAAGCGGTGCGGTAACAGATATGTTCAAGGATTCGACCTCTCAGAATTATAATAATGAAAAAAAATTAACAATAAATCAGATTGTTTGTCCAGAATGCAAGAATATTCTAAAAACAACATCAAAATTTTGTCCTAAATGTGGAACAAAGCAATAAAATGATTAAAATAAGTTTTATGTTAGTTATTTGTGGTAGTTTCAGACTGGATCATGTAACACTCATTACATAAATTTGGTGAAAAGATAAAATTTAGTGAGTAAAATTTAACTCTTCCACAATGAGAGCATTGGCGCATCATTCAGATCAATTCATAAGAGCAAAAAAATCAATTTATTCCTATTCTTTCTCACTCATTTAAATTTTCCAATTTAGAATTTGACCAAGCTTTAAATTAAAGAACACAAAAATTTCGCTCACTATTGTCAGACGGAGGTAATCCGAATCAAAAACGTGCTTTTGGGTTTCTTTTTATAGCAATTGCAATTGCCATTTTCGGTGCTACTTTATTTGGCGAACTTTCATTTTATTCTGGTTCATTAAATTACTACTCGATTGTTTGGATAATTAGTTTTGCAACAATAATGGGAATAGCTGTTTACAAATTAAGACATGTACTTGTCTATATCAGAAATAGGATGAAAACAAGCGTCAAATGGCCGACATATGCTAAAATAATTAATGGGCTTTGTTGGGCCGGACCCTTTCTCTTAATATCCGTATTTCATTCCCTTTATCCATACTTAATATTAATAGGGATTGGAATAGGAAATATCTCAACTTATTTATTGCTTAGAATATATAGTAAGAATGATAACAAGGAACAACTATTAGTAGGATTTCTATCTATGTGTATGGTGCCGACATTACTATTATTTAGCACCACAATATTTTCAAATAGGCCTGACATAGTCTTAATATTATCTAGATTACTAATTGGTGTTTCTTATGGATTAGGAGGAATCTATGCGATATTTACGAAATAACAATCTAGCTGTTTGTATTATGAGCGGGGGACTCGATTCGTTATGTACTGCTGCTTACTTGACTAAAAAAAATTACAAATTAAAAGTGCTGACCTTCTCATATGGGCAAAGAGCCAGACATGAAATTTTACAGGCCAAGAAATTTTCCAAGGTTTTAAAAGTCTCCGAGCATAAAATAATAAATATCAATTTTATGAAAAAATTATATGGCAATTCCAATGTCATAACCAATGAAAATATCGATATCCCATCAAGTTTCCGTCACGATATTGTCGTCCCGATCAGAAATGGAATCTTTATCACAATTGCTATGGCATGGGCCGTTAGCCTTAAGGCAAAAATGATTGCATTTGGTGCGCATTCTGATGATAAATTTTATCCTGATTGTAGACCAGAATTTATAAGATCTCTTGACAAATCTCTCAATCTTGCTAATATTGACGAGATCAAGAATGATAAAAAAGCTAAAATTTCAATTTGGTCCCCTTCTTTACAAGGAATTGATAAATCTAGATTATTGAGAATTGGATATGACATACTAGGAGATGTTATTTTTGAATCATGGAGCTGTTATTCTAACGGGTTGATGGATCCAGTTAAGGGGATTATGCATTGTGGAGAGTGCGAATCGTGTATAAATAGGAAAATTGCATTTAATAAAGCAACCATAAGGGACAAAACAATTTATGCAAATAATTAGAAATAGGGTTAGATTAAGTGAAATATTCACCAGTATCGAAGGGGAGGGTATCTTATTTGGAACAAAAACCCTATTCATTAGGCTAGCAGGATGCCACCTTAAATGTAGATGGTGTGATACACAGTATGCTCTTCCTCTAGACAGCGGAACTGATTATTCTATAGAAGATGCAGAAGGATTAATAGTAAAAAATCTACGACCATTCACATATAAAGTTAATTTTACCGGAGGTGAGCCCCTTCTTCAATATGAAGCAGTTATAAAGCTAGCAAAATTTATTAGAAAAAATTATAAAATTAAAACCTACATCGAATCGTCATGCTTTGATTCAGACAGATTTTGCAAAATATTACCATATGTAGACATTTGTAAAATTGAATTCAAAACAAGAGATTCGAAGGTAACAGATAACGAACACTATGATGATCTATTGCTAAATGAATTACGGTGCCTAAAATTAGCCAAGAAGTATTGTAAAACTACTTACATAAAGGTGGTAGTGACCCAATCAACTACTTACGAGAGTTTTGAAGAGCTAATTGGGGTTATCTTTAAAGAAAAGATTACTTCAAATATCATGGGTTTTATAATACAACCAAGCTATGGAATCGACAAACCATCAATTAATAAACTCTTGGACTTTTATGATATTGTTTTTCCCATATATCCAGAAGTAAAGATTATACCTCAGCTTCATAAAGAAATAGGAGCAAGATAAGAACAAAAAGATTTAAAATGAAAGGTTCAATTAATAAGAAAAAAATAGAAAAATTAGTTAGACAAATACTGATAGAGTTAGGAGAGAATCCTGACCGCGAAGGATTGATAGGAACTCCTTCTCGCATTGCTAACATGTTTGAAGAAATCTTTGGAGGTTATAGAATGAATTCTGAATTAGAGATCAGCTTTAGCGAGGAGTCAGATTCAATCATTGCAAAGGATATTCAATTTTATAGTATGTGTGAACATCACATGCTTCCTTTTTTTGGAAAGATACACATAGCTTATATCCCTTCAGGGAAAGTCTTTGGAATTTCTAAACTAGTACGCTTAGTTGAAAAGTATTCCAAGAGGCTTCAAATCCAGGAAAGATTAACTAGGGAAATCGCCGATGAAATTATGAAAATGGGTGTTAAAGGCGCACTGGTTATAGCAGAAGGCGAACATCTATGTATGAGAATGCGGGGGGTTAAAAACAGCAGCATTATTACGACTATGGCCAATCGTGGCATTCTAAATCAAACCCGGGAACAAGAACAATTATTAGCACTAATTTATAATAAATCTCATATACGTCCCGTATAATTCGATTTTTTGGACCTATTTTTCAAATTGTGATAATAAGGCTTATAAAAAAGGTCTAGTCCTATAGGTAGAAGAATGACGGGAACAATATTCCGACTGCAATCACACAAATTTAGTACAGATAATATACAAACTACTCTAGTTTGTTCAAAATGCGACGAAGTTTTTTCTAAGGAATTTCCGCTCGATCTCGAAGGACAAACAATCGAGTTTAAATGTCCTGTTTGTGGCGTGCCAGGTGAAACTGATTTACCATATAAAAGCGCTGAAGAAAGAGAAGAATTCGAGGAAGATTTTGAAGAAGTGGATGAAGATGAGGGCGGAGAGGACTTTGAAGAAGATTATTAGCTTTAATTCTCTAACTATTGATCCGACTGAATAACCAAAAAAATTAGTTTTTAGATTATTTCGAATTGATTTTACCCAACTGGGCAAGAAAAGATGCCAATTGAATATCAGGATGTGCTCCTTCTGTCAATCTATGGTCATATTCAGCCATGAGCATGGCAAATTCTTCTGGATGAGGTAGTTTTAAAGAATATCCAACCTCATTTGCATATTTTAGAAAATCAACTTCAGACATACCATAAATAGTCATTAATTCGAGTAACTTTATTCTTGCATCATTAAATTTCTTCGCTAATGCCAACTTGATGATTTCAGTCACTTTTGCTTTTCCAGATAAACCAAATAATACCGTTACTTTGGGTATACTGACTGACCCTGTAACTGAAGCGCTTTGTAGTATATTGATTGAATGTCTTAAATCACCAGATGTAGAATCAACAATATATGATATTGCCTTATCTTCATACTCCACATTTTCCTTTTCACATATTTTTTTTAGATAATTTTCGATTTCTTCCCTTGGAATTTTTTTGAAACGTAATACCACACATCGACTTTGAATCGGTTCAATAATTTGAGATAGGTAATTGCAAATAATCATAAATCGTGACGTCTTGGAGCTATCTTCAATTATTCTACGCAGAGCCGTCTGTGCTTCAGAGGTCATTTCATCAGCTTCATCAAGTATTATTATTCTAAATTTTTTTTCATTTTCATCCGTTCTAAGCTTAATTACTGACGCAAATTCTTTAACTCTCTCCCTTACCATCTTAATCCCTCTTTCGTCAGAAGCGTTTAACTCTAAAGTATCTCTTCTCCAATTGTCACCCAATAATCCCATGGCTATGCAAAGTGCAGTGGTCGTTTTACCAACCCCTGCAGGACCTGTAAAAAGTAAATGTGGCATTTCTTCTGGATTTTTCATTAAATTTTTTAAGCTTCCTATAATATCTGTCTGGTCAATTACATCATCCAATCTGTGCGGTCGATATTTTTCTACCCACATCAAATTTGACAAATTAATACTATCTGACATCCGTCATATTCTCAATTATGAACGCGATATAAAAATAATGTTTGTTAAATGATTAAGTGAAAAATTGATTCATTTAGATAGCTCAAAATCCCTTATCCATATTGCAAATGAATTTGATAATGTATATTATATTCGAATTCATCTTTATATGATATCCAATCAATAGAATCTGCTAATAGAGCGTATAATATTGCTTATCTTCTTGAGGAAGTTAGGATAACTTATAAACGAGATGTAAAAGTATCAGTGGAAAATACAAATATTGATGCTAAAGAAGGGGATATCTCGTTATTATCTAGATGGGTGGCAAAAATTCTATTTAACGCTAATATGGTAGAAATTCACGATAATGAAGTATCAAGTTACATATCTAGATCGCTCAATAGAGAAAGGATAGCAAGACCGCATGATTTAGCTTCAATAGATGTTGATTTCTATATCAGAGTAAATGATTATATCAGTGGCCTTAAGGAAAGAGAAAGAGAAAATCTAATGATGTCACTTAATTCTTTCGTTGCAACAAGATTAGAAAAGATAGTAAAATTTGCTGCAGCATCAACCATTTATCCTGAACTGGAAGCAAAATTATCTGTAGAAGAGAAGCAGCTTTATACTTTGACTCATGATTTTACGGTAGACTTCAAACAAAGAGTGATGAAAAAATTTGACTGAACAAAAAACTGATTCTGCTATTGCTAATGAATTAGAACCTTTTCTACGCGGGTTTAAGGACAGTGATGGCAATTACAAATACTTTGAAAAAATAAATAATATGATGGTATTAAATTCGACTTCACTCATAATTGACTATATTGATTTAGATATTGCAAATCCTGAGCTAGCAAAGAAAATTACATATGAACCCGATGATATGTTGGATGCATTCAACAACGCAGTATATGTAATTCTTAGAGAAATTCATCATGATTATGCCCAAGAAATAAAGGATAAAGTAAAAGTAAGAATAGGTAACTATAGTGTTCAGAAAGGCCTCAGAGAGATTAATGCAGATGTAATTGACAAACTGATTGGAGTTTCAGGTATGGTGGTAAGATCTTCTGAAGTAAAACCCCTTGCCAAAAAAATAGGTTATCGTTGCTTAAATTGTGATACAATTAATGAAGCACAGCTCAAAGGATTAACCCTACAAAAACCGACAAAATGTATGAATTGTTCAGAAAAAGACCTTGAAATGGATGCCGAGAGTAGCAGATTCACAGATTTTCAGCTAGTTAGGTTACAAGAATTACCAGAAGATTTGCCCGCAGGTCAACTTCCACATTATGTTGAAGTTACCATTATGGATGATTTGGTAGATAAGTGTCGTCCAGGTGATAGAGTTCTATTGACAGGAATAGTTAGGATTGAACAGGAACCATCTTCGTTCCAGGGAAAAACTAGCTTATTTAGATTGAGAATGGAGGGTAACAATATTGAATATCTAGGCGGTTTTGCTGGGAATAAGGATTCAAGGACAGTTGAAAGGATGGCAATTAGTAACGAGGATGAAAAAAGGATCGTAGCAATAGCAGGTAAGCCTGATGCGTATGATAGTTTAATATCCTCCCTAGCACCGCATATTTATGGTCACGAAATAATTAAGGAAGCAATACTTTTACTAATAGTAGGTTCAATTACAAAAAAACTAAATGATGGTTCAACTCGCAGAGGGGATATTAACATATTCTTGGTTGGAGATCCCGGTACTGCAAAATCTGAAATGTTAAAATTTGCTGCAAAAATTGCCCCAAGAGGTCTATACACTTCTGGAAGAGGAACAACTGCGGCTGGTTTGACTGCTGCTGTAATTAGGGATAAATCTGGAATAATGATGTTGGAGGCAGGTGCGGTAGTATTAGGCGACCAAGGAGTGGTGTGTATAGACGAATTCGATAAGATAAAACCAGAGGACAGATCATCTCTACATGAAGTCATGGAACAACAAACTTGCTCAGTTGCAAAAGGCGGGATCGTTGCTACGTTAAATGCAAGAACATCTATACTATCTGCTGCAAATCCAACGTACGGGAAATACGATCCATTTAAGAACATCACAGAAAATGTAAATCTCCCTGTTCCACTATTGACTAGATTTGATTTGATATATGTAATAAGGGATACACCGGAAAGCGAGAAGGATAGTCGTATAGCAAGCCATATATTGGAAATTCATCGGAACATCGAGCATGCCGTGCATTCTCCAATCGAAATTGATCTATTTAGAAAGTATCTTGCATATGCTAAACAGATAGAACCAAAATTAACTAATGAGACCATAAACATTCTAAGGGACTACTATATGAAAATGAGAAATGTTGATTCTGAAAGCATGATAACTGTTACTCCTAGACAGTTAGAGGGACTGGTTAGACTTGCAACAGCAAGAGCTAGATTATTACTAAAAAATAATGTAGAGATAGAAGATGCAGAAAGGGCAATCTATCTAGTCCAAAGAATGTTAGAAACAGCTGGTGTGGATGTTAATACTGGACAAGTAGACTTAGGCGTGCTACATGGAAAGCCTCATAGTGAAATTTCAAAATTGAAATCATTTATGGATATCTTCAATGCCTTGTCTGGCCAAGACAAAAATGATGTAGAAGAAAAAAATCTGATCAATGAACTAGTAGGAACAGGAAAGTTTACTGAAGATGAAGCAAAAGAATTCATAAAAAAAGCTATGCATAACGGCCAAATATACGAAAGAAGATCTGGATTTTATGCTAAAGCATAGTAACAGAATTTCTTTTACATTTCACATATTACGGTATTAGTTTACTCCATTTATTTCCTATGAATAAATTTTATTAAATAAATCTATTTACCAATTGTGATTAACTATAAAGTAATGATACTATAAAAAATATTAGGTATACCCAAAACCAAATTCACCAAAATTTCTAATAATTCCTAATAATTTGTTAACTACCTGACGAGTTTTAATTTGAGAAATAATTTGAGAAATAATATTTTGTTTGTCCTATTATAGCACTTCAGTTATTTCAGTGACTGTTTGATTCATCGCAGATTCCGCAATATCAAACGAATGTTCAGCTGTTCTTCTCAAGTGTTCTAATATCAATTTAATATTTCCGCCGAATTTATGATACTCAGTATCATTATCTATTATAGATACTATTTCACTTTCAATCCTTCTAACCTCTTCAGATTTCTCTACTATGCTATCAGCCAGGTAGTAATTTTTTCTTAGAAAGGCTTCTACAGCATCATTGAGGAGTTGCAATGATAATTTGCTCATTTCCTCAATTCTGAGATATAACTCCTCTGGTAATTTGTCATTGATTTCGAGGACGTTTTGAGCTATCTTTGTAGCGTGGTCTGCTATGCGCTCAAGACTCTTTACTATAGCGCTGAAGCTTAAACAATCAGCGGGACTTTTTAGTCCAATCTCATGAAGAACTCTTTCATTTTGTGATGCTATAAAGAGATTCCGTAGAATATAGAGACCGAATCTATCTACCTCATCATCAGATTTTATCACATCAGATGCAAGATCGCGATTATTTTCTCTTAATGCAATCATTACATCCTTGTGCATTGATGAACCAATCAGAAACATTCTCCTTATTGCGGTATTTACTGACAGCTCCGGTACGGTCAATAATACTTGAATGGTAATAATGTTTGATGAATCCATTATTATTTCAGTTCCAACCAAGTTTCTACGCACTACTTCTCTAATAGCATCCCGTTGTAAGGGATCAATTCTTTCTCCCTTTGTTTTAAAGTTAATAATACTAAATCCCCTTAAGTACATTGAAATAGCTTTACGCTTTATGGTATTCTTTCCCTTATCCTTTACGTATGCTATCACCTCTGTTGTATGGATACCATTTAATAGAGTTGGAGTTATGGAAAGAGAATTATTTATCTGTCGAGCTATTGTTACTGAATCACCAGGTTTTAGTTGTAATTCGCTGATCCATTTTTTTGGGAGTGATAATATATATGTGGACCTCCCAGTGTACTGGATCTTTCTAACTTCATTATGTATTTCGGTACCCATGTTACTACTATTTGACTAAATAATAAACATATTGTGCTAAGAAACCATATACCATTACTTAGCTCTATATTCACTATATAGTTTCAGTAGAAAGATTTTAAGAAGCGATATATTTGAAATACATTTTTTTCCTTACTTCGTTTATATCTAAATGGTTTATACAGATAATATCTTTATAATTCAATTACTATAATATCATTGAATATAATAGATGAAAAATAGATGTGGAATTGTTTTAATCTAACCAATCCCATTTTCTCAACAATGTCTAATATATTAACCTGATTTTTTGGTAATTATTTGCAAGGTAATAGTTCACAGATATTAACAATATATTCTGATTAAGATAAGAATAATTTTTTTTGACTATACAATATTATTTGACTGTACAAGATTATTGTACTACTATTTGGTAAGAATATTTGTTTAGACTTAGAAAGGCATATTTCATCTTCTGGGACTTGGTTCTGCAGTTACTATATAATTTACACAATCACCGATATAACAAGCATGATCAGAAATTCTTTCAAGATACCTTAGTATAAGTAGAGTAGAAACATAGCATTTTATTTCTGAGGATTTGTAATTCCCATCGGGCTGGCTTAGTACGCGCCGCAAATATGATCTATAAAGCGTATCAACACTATCATCCATCATGTAAAGTTTTTGTGATGCATCTTTATCAAGTTCTTTTAGCGACTTCACACTCAAATTTATCATATTCTTGACTGTACTGGCCATCTGATTTACTTGGGACTTGTCGCAGTCTTCATTGGGTCCAATCATCTCCATTAGGCTTGCAATATCATATGCATATCTGCCAAACCTCGAAAATCCATAGGATATGTCCAAACATGAGTGAATAAATCTAAGATCTGTTGCCACTGGTTGATATCTTGCAATTAATTCTGTGGCAAAATCTGCAACCTCTAGTTGCAAAACTCTAAGCTTTTCTGAATAATCAAAGTTTTCTGCTTTATCGACATTTCCCCTTTCATAAGCCTCCAATGCAATAGTAACAGAATTTTCTGAAAGACTGGCCATGTCAATCATGAGGTTACTTATACGATCCAGTCCGATGTCTAAAAGTCGGGCCAACTAAGATGCAAATTTAGCCGAATTTGCCAGATATGTATCTTTCTGTCAATTCTTTTACTGGAGCCTTAAAGATCTGATTTGTTGCCCCAAATTCAATCATTTCACCCAAATACATAAACGCAGTGAAATCTGATACCCTAGCTGCCTGTTGCATATTGTGTGTAACAATTATAATCGCAACATGTTCTCTTAGACTTCTAACTAGCTCTTCAATTTTTGATGATGCTCCTGGATCGAGAGCTGAAGTTGGTTCATCCATAAGTAATACTTCTGGCTGCATCGCAAGAGCTCTTGCAATACACAGCCTTTGTTGCTGTCCACCTGAGATGCTCATGCCTGGTTTTTCAAGCTCATTTTTGACCTCATCCCACAATGCAGCACCTTTTAAAGCTTCTTCCGCAACATCTGACAATATTTTTTTGTCTTTAATTCCGTTCAATCTCAAACCTGCTACCACATTATCAAATATGCTCATTGTGGGAAATGGATTTGGCTTTTGAAAGACCATTCCTATCCTTCGCTTTACGACTACGGGATCCGTTGATTTGTCATAAATATCATCACCGTCTACTAACACTTGACCCTTTACTCGAGCACCGGGAGTCATTTCATGCATACGATTCAAACATCGCAAAAGGGTTGTTTTGCCGCAACCAGAGGGACCTATAAAAGCAGTTACAGTTTTATCTTTAATAACTAGATTAATATTTTTTAGGGCATGTTTAGTTCCAAACCATCCATCTATATTTTTAATAACGACTTTGTACTTTTGTTCCGTGTAGACTGGTTCTCTTGTCTTTTCTTGCCCAACATCGACAGATTGTATTGTCTTCATTTGCTGCTCTCGCTCGAGTTCCCTAACAGTCAAGTATATCTACAAGAGGCTTTAGGAGCTAAATATAGATTATCTATATAGTGTATATAGTATTATATGCACTAAGCACTCTTAAATTAGACTTCCGCTTTAATTTGAAATCCTTTTTTATAGGCCAGCAACCGTAATCCCACATTCAATCCTAACACTAATAAAATAAGGACTAGTGCTGCGCCCCATCCAAAGGAATGAGCAGACTCGTATGGTTGACTGGCCAGTCTCCAAATTCGAAGAGGAAGGGCATCCACGGGTCCGGTGAATGTCGAAAAGAAGAGGCTAGTTCCCAATATTGTCATAATGAGTGGTGCTGTTTCTCCAGCAATTCTAGCTATTCCTAGAACAATCCCAGTGAGAACTCCACTCTTAGCACTCATCAGAACTATAAACAGAGTTATCTTGGCCTTCGAAATTCCCAAAGCATAGCCCCCTTCTCTAAGTGAGTGAGGCACTATTTTCAGGGTTTCTTCTGTAACTCTAACTACAATCGGTATCATTATTATTGATAATGCTAGAGCACCAGCTGTTACGGAAAAGGATCCCAAAAGCAAAACGATTGTCACGTAACCTACAATGCCTATGACTATCGACGGAAGTCCTGTCAAGATATCATTAAGAAATCGTACCGCATAGGAAAATATTCCGTTACCACCAAATTCAGATAGATATATGCCTGCAAGTATGCCTACAGGAGCTGCTATTGCCGATGCCAATCCAACCACTATCAAGGTTCCTTGTATGGCAGGTCCTATCCCACCTTTTCCAGAGCCTATTGATCCTTGAGGTTGAGTAAGAAAATCAAAGCTTAGAACACCTGCGCCATTCTTTACTACTTCTATCAATATACTTCCGAGGGGAATTATTGCTGCAGCTATGCAAACGATGGCGTATACACTAATCAAGTTATTAATCATCATACGCTTACGTAAATTTCTCCTCATTTGTTCCTGTATTACGTTTCTGTAATCCGGTGCTTTTGGACTGGTCATTCTATTCCTCCTCCAGTAGGAACCTTGACGGTTTTCTTTACAAGAATTTGAGCTCCAATATTGATGGCCAATGTAAGCATTAAAAGTACAGCACCAAGGCCAATTAATGCTGAAAGGTGTAAATCAGATGATGCTTCGTTAAACTCGTTGGCTATTAGACTAGCGAGGGTTTGACTTTGTGAGAATAACGAAGTCGGAATGGCTGCGGCACCTGTTACGTTTCCAATTATTAATGTTACTAACATTGTTTCACCAACAGCCCTGCCAAGACCAAGAATTGCCGCTCCCAAGATTCCAGATCTTGCATAGGGTAAAATAGCAATCCTTACTGTCTCCCATCTAGTAGCACCCAGACTATATGCTGCCTCTCTTTGAGAGTTAGGAACTACCTTCATTACCTCACGAAATATAGAAGAAACTATAGGAATTATCATTATAGCTAATACAATTCCGGTAGTAAAGACATCCAAACCGAATGGATATTTTGCAAATAAGGGAATAGTTCCGTGAAACGTATTGTACAGGGGTAGTTCAATCAAATCACGTATCCAAAATCTAAAGACAAAGAGAGCCCACAGACCATATATTATACTTGGGACTGCGGCTAATAATTCAATTACGAATGAAAGTGGCGTGGCTAAACGAGCTGGTGACATTTCAGATACAAAAATGGCTATACCCAGGCTTATTGGAACTCCTATGGCCATTGCTATAGCCGCACTTACTAGGGTACCTATGATATAAGGAAATGCTCCAAAGGATTCTCTACCTTCTACTGCATTCCAATCAGTCCCTGTAAGAAAACCTAATCCTTCAAATGAAAAAATTTCAGAGGAGCCTTGAACCACAGAATATACAACAAGTAATACCATTAGAATGGTGTAGGCTGCCGCAGCGATCACAATGTTTCTGAACAGTTTATCGCTTTTTCTTTTCCCGCTTAAATGCTTGTATAAGAACTCCTTACTTTTAGAAGAAGACATTGCCACCTATTGAAACACGCTAGAATCTTTCAAATTGATATATAATATATTTTCACAAAAGAACACTATAGACACATATATACTATATAGAAAATCCGAGAAGAAAATAAAAAGGTGATGTGAAAGTTACATCAATGGTTTTCCCTTAAACGTTAGTGATTTCAACGTATCCTGATCTGATTTAACGACACTGTCTGGCAAAGCAACATAGTTTAAAGTCTTTGCCGTTTTTTGTCCATCAGTTATAGCCCACGATATGAAATCGACTAATGCTTTGGCTTTTGCCTCGTTCATGTTTGGATCTGCAGAAAGTTCTTTGTAAAGCAACAAATACGAAAAGCTTGCAATTGGATAGCTATTATTTCCAGGTGCATTGACCATGGTCACATTTGCCCATGACGCATCCCCTTTCGGCAAAGATGTTGCTTTGGTTGCAACCGCTGCTTCTGTCGATTCAAGAGAAGGTTCAATGAAACTGCCTGCTTGGTTTTTGATAAATGCAAATGGCGTATTGGTTGTCAATGCGTATGTTAGTTCGATATATCCGATTGTATTTGCAGTTCCTTTTATTGCATTTGAAACTCCTTCATTTCCTGGTGCACCAATGCCAATTGGCCATGCTACTGATTTGCCTCTTCCAACTTGATCGTGCCACGCAGAGCTAACGTTAGCAAGATAATCTGTCCACACAAATGTTGTTCCCGAACCATCTGATCGGTGAACCACTACTATGTCATCTGCTGGAAGGGTTTTATCTTGATTCAGAGATTGAATTTTAGGATCGTTCCATTTTGTAATCTTTCCCAAGAATATCTCTGCAAGCACATCTCCAGTTAATTTTAATCCCTTGTCTGGAATGCTTGGGATATTATATGCGGCCACTACAGAACCGATGGTTTCAGGTATATGAACTGCCCCGGGTACTTTTTCTGCTTCCTGCGGGGTAAGAGGTGCATCTGACGCGCCAAAGTCAACTGTTTTTTCCGTAAATTGTTTTATTCCACCGCCACTGCCTATCGACTGATAGTTAATGTCTACATCTGGCTTTACGGTCTTGTAATCCACTCTCCATGTATCAATCAATGGAAATGGAAATGTTGCGCCGGCTCCATTAATTATGATTTTTCCTTGGGCATAAACGCTGATTATGTTAGATTGGGTCATAATTCCAAATAACATGCCAGCAATCATGCCAACTATTAATAAACCTCTTAACATGTCAAATACACGTAGTAAACATTCGTTCTTATTTATTTACCATATTTTTAATATAGTCTATATTTATCTATATAATTCCAGTATATTTTGCAATGATATTTGACGCGATTTCCGAACATTCCGTTCACTGCAAATAATTATTTGTCTGTAAATATTTGCTCAAAAAATTTGTCTATCAGATCTAAGTGATCTACATTTTCTATATGGATATACTAAATATATACACAAAAAATCTAGGGAATATTAAGATTGAAAGTAGCTGTAATTGATATTGGTTCCAACACAATAAAACTCGTCAATTATAGGGTCAGACAAGACAATTCGTTCACAGCCTATCAACAAGAAAGTACAAAAGTCAAACTGGGCGAATCGTTCGCAAATATGTGTAGTCTTACGGAGGAATCTATGACTAAAGCAATTGACACACTTCTTTTGTATCGAGATATAATTAAACTTGAGTCGATAGGAAGGGTAATTTGCATAGGCACAAGTGCTGTAAGAGAGGCTCAGAATAGTGCATATTTTATTCAACAGGTTCGTCGTAAAACTGGATTTCGAATAAAGGTTTTGTCGGGAGACGAAGAGGCATATTGCTCGTATTTAGGAACTTCAATGTCTACTAATATTCCAAACATATTATTCTTTGATCTCGGCGGAGGGAGTTTAGAATTAGTATGTGCCGAAAATTTCAACATAAAGAAGATAGAATCTCTCCCACTGGGATCGTTGCGACTTAGTCAAATTTTTAGCAGGAAAGATGGTTCTTTTACTACAAAAGACAATGACCGCATGCTGGAGCATATTAATAGTCTTCTTCCTACTAAAAAGAACCTTGAGCTTAATATTGATAGTATACTTGCAGGAGTAGGTGGAACCTTACGAGCAATAGCGAAATATGATCAAGAATCCAAGGGATATCCATTTCCAAGATTACACAATTACAGATTGTCTGCAAATACAATTGAATCAATTATTAACAAGTTAAATTATCTGAAAATTGGAGAAATTTCAAGGCTTTGTTCTATCGACTCAAGTAGAGCTGAAACAATCATTGCAGGATCAGCTGTCATTTTATGCGTTATGAAAAAACTCGATTTTCAAGAAGTTGTGGTGAGCGAACATGGTTTGCGTGAAGGAGTCCTTGCCGCTTATCTTTATAATCCAAATATGTTTAATAATAATAGTTCAAGAATCATGGGAGAAAATATTCAGAAATTAGTAGCCATTACTAATAAAACTATAATTCCTAATACGGGAATCGATTCATTGGTAAAGTATTTGTATAGCCATCGATTATTAAGAGTCAGTGAAATGCAAATTTTATCGGATGCATTACATACGATTTTGAAACTGACCGGTACGAATAAACTCGATAGTCTTTTTAATTTAATATTGGACAAAGATTTTCCTAATTTGACTCACCGAGAACAGATTGTGTTAGCTCTATCTATAATATATTCCAAAAAGGTCAAGACCTCTGAATTTTTGTTCCGCAGATATAGTTCCTTATTGAGACCACAAAATCAGAAATCCATGTATAAAATAGGGATATTATTCAAATTAAGTGATTTGATCCTGAAAAGTAGATCTAAAATTATGGTAAAGGAATCAAACAACAAGTTGGATATTGATATAATCTATAAAAGAAAACCTTATCCAACCATCTTGTTACGAAGTATAATCCAAAAATTTAGTGATATTTTTGGAGTTGAGATGCAATATTCATTAAAATATGATCCATATAAGCCAACCAAAATGGAAAAAAATTTGGTGGCTATGAATGCCAACAAGTGATATTTTATGACTTACACAAAACAAAGGAAAAGCGCGAAGACTTTGAAAAGTCAATTATTGACAGTCGAAGATATTAATGCTAGGAAAAATATGAATGGTAAATTGATCGTAGTTGAAGGTATAGATGGATCGGGAAAATCCACCCAGGTAAGATTATTGGAGAAATGGTTTCGATCAAGAGAAGTTCCAGTATTTTTAACAGAATGGAATTCGTCAGATACCGTTAAACAAATTACGTCAAAAGGTAAGAAAAAAGGAACACTGACGCCTATCACTTTCTCTCTATTGCATGCTACTGATTTTGCTGACAGATATGAACGGAACATATTACCACTATTACATGCAGGATACGTAGTACTAGCGGATCGCTATATTTACACGGCGTATGCCAGAGATATTGTTAGAGGTTGTAATCCTGAATGGGTCAAGAAAGTATACGAATTTGCCGTAAAACCTGATCTAACATTCTATTTTAGTGTACATGTGGATATTGCAGTACAAAGAATACTTTCTGGAAGACCCAAGTTAAAATATTATGAGGCAGGAATGGATTTGAATTTGAGTAACGATCCTTATGAAAGTTATAGGATCTTTCAAGCTAGGATCATTGATCAATATAATGCAATGGTAACACCAGAAAGCTTTGTCATCGTAGACGGAACAATGGAGATCGAGGACTCTCAAAAATTTCTGAGATCAAATGTAATGAAGCTTTTCAAATCTAATTCGATTAAAACTGAGAGGTCCGTGGGTGCATGAATTTATCGTTATCTGGAAGTAAAAATCTTCGAAAAGTTCATTTCTATGGACATGCGATTCCATATTTAGAGGGTATTGAAATCAAAGGAAAATTTATTGTTTTAGAAGGTCCTGATAATTCTGGAAGAAGTACGCAGATTGAACTGCTTTCAAATAAGCTTGAAGCTGATGGTCATGCCGTTATGAATGCTGGACTTAGACGATCAGAATTAATGGGAGAAGGGATCGCAGAAGCAAAGAAGACCTATGTCTTGGGAAAAAGAACAATGAGCTTGTTTTATGCGGCAGACTTTGCAGACCAGTTGGAGAACAAGATTATCCCTGCACTACGAGCGGGTTATATAGTTCTCTCTGACAGATATATCTATACTCTTATGGCAAGAGATGCAGTACGGGGTATTAGCAAATCATGGTCACATAATTTGTATGGCTTTGCTTTGAAACCCGACCTTTTATTTTATCTTGATGTAGATCCGAATGAATTAGCACACCGAGTTTTTAAAAAGAATTCTTCCCTCGATTACTATGAATCAGGAGTTGATTTAGGGCTCTCAGAGAATATGTTGGAGTCATTTATAATCTATCAAAAACTTATTGCAAATGAATTCAAACGTATGGAAAGAAAATATTCCATTATACCAATAGATGGAAATCGAGGGATTTTGGATATCAATATCGATTTTCAGAATAGGATTGATGAATATTTGTCAAGTAACTGAGTCCAGATTAAAAATTAAGGAATGCTTAACGTAAGTTAATATTAATGTGAGTGAAAGTTGATCAAATTCAGAAATGTTTTATACTAATAATCATCTTTAATATAACTGATATATTTATGGATCTATTTATTTTGAGGCATGGCGAAGCAGGCACTCGACTATCCTCAAATATTAACGATGGGTTGCGCTCGTTAACAGATGCTGGTAGAAAGGAAGTTCTAGGAGTTGCAAAAGGTTTACAAAAAATTGGAGTGAAATTTGATATAATAGCATCAAGCCCCTTGAAACGTGCTCATGAAACTGCAACTCTTGTAGCCTCTGTATTTAAGATGTCAGACAAGCTCTTGACATGGAATGAACTGGCTCCAGAAGGTAAAAGGGCTGAAGTTTATCAGAAAATAGCTGGATTCAGGCAAGAATATAGTGTTATGCTTGTGGGACATGAGCCCTTTCTCAGTGAAATGATAAATGAGATAATCAGTAAAGAAAAACCAAATTCGGCCAATATTGTATTAAAAAAAGCAGGATTAGCAAAGATAAGGATTCTGACACTTACGCCAGTTCCAAAAGGTGAATTACGATGGTTACTAACTCCAAAGTTTTCAAAATCGATATAAAATTTCTTCATAGAGAATTTTTTCTGAAATATAAATCAAATAATGTCTAAATACAGTTTAATTAATAATTACATATAAGTTATTTCGTTGTTAAGTCCAAGATTTATTTTCATTTTTCATTCTATCCTCTCGAATCTACATAAAAGAAATTAATTATGTGGAAGTTGTTGATTGTGTTGGGTACCTTTGATGCACATCTAATGCTGCTCATGTCTCGAATTCATTTTTATTCAAAATTGGTAACACAACAAACATATTGTAATCATCGGAGTTGCGGAATTAACGATAATCCTCTGGCTGTGCCAAAGTTGACATGCCAAAACAAAGGTTTACTGCTAATAGGTATTGGCGATATTGGACCCAAAGGTTATTTATTTCTTCAATCAAATATTCTCTTTGCAAAGTGACTACAGGTAACGTTCTGGATATTTTGATAGTTTTGATGTCTTGCTCAGTAGGTAAAATTTGTAGTTCATATTTGGTTAGATCAAGTTTGTTCTTGAGATAATCTACAAACTGATTCGTCATTTGTGGGTCATTAAGAATAGCGGTCATCATTCCAGAATTTGTATCTATATCCCATCGCAGAGTCAGACAAAGACACTCTATTTCATTTATTCGATATTTTGGAAGACTTATAGCCACAGGAATGACCTCAGGTTCTTGATCCATTGTATTTACTAAAAAAGAGAAATAACTATCATTATGTTCTAATTCCCCTACTGAAAACCTATTAGATTCAGTTAGCCAATTTTTTATGCGCCTATAAATTATATCGACATTTATCATCACTAGTATCAAGGCAATATTTGTTATTAAGCATGTTGTACTTGTAATTTAAAACTATTCCTCTCCATAATGAGTCCGAGACTACACTCACGATATCATAGCGGGGGACATTAGGTTATTTAGACGATGCGGATCTATATAGTCGTAACTTAATAGCTCATTTAATTAAATATATTTGCTGATTCTTGCGGACTGGGACAACTACATCAGGTGTGGGAGTGGTTTATGCCCACATCTGTTGATTATCATGGAATCTTATTTTCCATATTTAATTAGTCATTATTCCTGACGAAATTATTAATTCACGAAGTTGGTATCCACAAGCAGCGGCAGTGGATTGTTCTTTAATGGCCATCATTCCTGCTATCTACAGTCAATATACTAGATTACCAGTTAATAGGATACAGCAGCATATTCCAATTTAATTATTTACGTCTGTGTTTGGAATAAATTATTATCTTGTGATTTCCTAGATAGAAATCTCATTAGTCGGAAATATTCAAGAATTATAATTTTAAAATCACATAAGGCACTACAACTACAAAGGGAGTCATCAGTAGATATTGTTGAAATTGGTCTAAAAACTAAAAATATATGTTTACACTTGCCAGTTACTAACAACGATGAGTCACTACGAAGTTAAACAGCATGCATTTAATGCATTTAAACAATGGGCGAAGCAAATAGGCTTCATAATCGAAATTGAAACGATAGAGAAAGATATGAATTCAAAAATACAATTTGATTTATCCATATATCTAAAAAGGGGTTACAAATATCCATTTCACATAACTTTTTATAATATACCTAAAGACCTTTTCGCTATTCGAGCGAAAATAGCCTTAACAACCCTAGATGAAGATTCGTTAAATACGATGCCGAAGGGTACAAAAGAACAGGTATACATGGATATTCGGAAATACATTTTTCCTTTGCAGATAAATATTTACACGGCTATCCGGAATAGAATTAATCAAGTGGTTATGTAGTATAGAATACTAGTTTATTTATTAGATTTTTACAATAGACTACGAACTAAATAATGACTAATAATGAGACAATACTAATTCCAAATGAAATTAACGAAGTCACTCATGATTTAGCCAATGAATTAAAACGAAAACTATCTACTTTAACCAATCAAGATAATGCTCTAACTATTGCAAATTACCTCATATACATGAAGAATGAGGTTAATTTGTCCGAAAATTATAGAATTTCACTAATAAGAGCACTCGTCAAATTATCCAAATATAATAAACCAAATAAGAATTTTAATGATATTACACGTGATGATTTCCTAGCATTCTTAAACAGTCACTCGCAAACCCGAACCAATAGATCCATTGCATAAATGGATTGGTACATACAATCATTATCTTGTTATACTATCTAGATTCTTTAAATGGTTACATTATCCCGATATTAACGCAAGTGAAAGACCAAAACCCAGTGTAATAGAGAATCTAAAGCAATTAAAAAGAAAAGAGAAATCAATTTACAAGCCTACTGATTTATGGACGCAGGAAGACGATTTACTATTTCTAAAATACTGTCCTTCAAAAAGAGATAAATGTTATCATATGATATCCCGTGATACATCGGCACGCCCACATGAAATTTTGAGATTAAGGATTAAAGATGTAGTTTTTAAGATGGCTGAAAATATGAGGTATGCTGAAGTACTGCTTAATGGTAAGACTGGGAGTCGTCCGGTACCTTTAATCAATTCCATGCCGTATGTAAAAGATTATCTTAATGACCATCCTCAAGCATCCAATCCTAACGCGTATCTAATATTTGGAAGGGGTAAGAGTTATGGCAAGAAAATGAGTAAAGGTTTTATCAATTACATTTATAGAAGTTACAAAACAAAATTCTTTCCCAAGTTATTAGACGACCCTAAAATATCACCTGAAGACAAAGTCAAAATAAAAGAATTGTTAAAGAAACCCTGGAATCCGTATATTAGAAGGCATAGTGCATTAACAGAGAAATCCCAGATTTTAAAAGAGCACGTCTTACGATTACATGCAGGTTGGAGTCCAAACTCAAATATGCACTCAAAATATATACACTATTTTGGTAATGAGTCAAATCAATCTCTTCTTGAGGCATATGGGATTAAAACAAAACAAAATCCGATTGATAGGATGAAACCAAAACAATGTCCTCACTGTAGCGAATCCAGCATAAAGACGGATGCAAAGTTTTGTCCCACATGTAATATGGTACTTTCATACGATGCTTATACCGAAACTATTCAGGATAACAATAAGGTCAAGGATGAGATATCTCAGTTAAAGTATGAGCATGAAAAGCAAATGGAGGGAATGAATGAACATATAGATAGATTAGAATCTACAATATCAAATGTATTTTCAAAGATTAGTGGAGGACTTACGCAACTAACTGGAATTGAAAGTATTGATAAGAAACGTATGAAACAGTACGCGCGTGACCCAGATAAAATAAAATAATATAAATAGAAAATAGCCCAAGCACCTGGGATTTACCCAAGGCCTGGACCATGAAACGTCGTGTCGTGGATGTCAACAAGTAAGTACTTGCGATTGCTTGCCTTACGTTATCGAATTTTTGGAAGATACTAGACAAGAATTGGCTGAGAAAACTTGTCATTAGATATATGAATAACAATAAATTAAGTTTTACTTTACTTTACTTCTTTAGTTGTTATTGTCTGTCTGAACGGGTTCATAAATCCTATTTTTCTATGTGGCTTATTTGTTGTATCATCAATAATCCCAGAGGTGCAATATTTAATCCAGAATCCCATTCGTGCAAGGTCCTGATTCATGATAGTAAGACCGAGATCCCTATCTTTACCCATGCCGAGACTCCTTATAGTTTTAATCATATAATCTCCTAAAATGCTTAACAACTGTAATTGTACTTCCTTATTTCGGTAATTTAGAAAGCCTTCAATAAGTCTAAAGAATACAAGATCTTGAATATCTTGTTCATAGTGGAATTTGAGATGTGGGCCCCTTAATCCAAATAGGTCCTTCACATCTGAATCAAATACTCCCAATAAATAATCGTCATTTTTATCATTCTTATTCACTCTCTCTGTACTGTGAAAATTTACATACTCAAAGAAATGGATCAGGTTTGCCATGGACTTGAAAACATATTGATTAAGAGATTGTATTTTTCTATTATCATTATATCTAATTAACTTCTTATCTGATTCATTGATCTTCCCAGATTGTGCTTTTTTTATTTTAATATCTTTTTCAATTGTATATTTTTCCTTTAGATAGTCATCCAGTTGTTTGACAAAGGTGAATGATTTTGTATTTGTTTTTTTATTTGTATTTGTATTTTTATTTGTATTTGTATTTGTATCAGAAATATGCATACAATTATCGGATTTCTTATTTTTGTCAGACATTAATGTAAACAATTTAGACTAACACACGCAATATATACTAATCTGCAAATTAGTAATTAATGCAAAAATCAAAGACGTATGGTTTATCGTTACCAACGCAACTATTCGCAAAAATAGATTTGCAGCGTGGTGAAATTAGCAGGTCTAGATTTATTCTGAGAATATTGGAAAAAGGTTTGTACGAGAATGAAAATGAATATAAAAAAATCTGTCCAAGTCAGGCGGGGAACGCTAAAGCCTTGGACCGATTGATCGATGCAGATGACAGCGAGGGTGAAATCACTATCAATGAATAGTATAAAGCACCAAGTCATAAATCTTTCGACTAAATTCGTAACTTATGACTTACAATTAGCCGAAATCTGGCTATTAAATCATGAGGAGGACATTATTAATTAAGATGCTTTCAAATACAATTACTAGAAAGAAATGTCTTGTATGTGGTAAAGAGATTATACTGGATCCATTAGTACGAAGTCAATTAACCAGGGCCATGATACCACTAAATGCAGACGATGCTTCATTTCATACCAGATTATGCACATATGTTTACAATAGGGCCAGATCAATCCGTGATAACGAAATTGTAAATAACCAGAGCCAAATAGAGATGTTCCAGGAACTTGAAGCCTTAGACTACTACAAGGAGTTTTAGAGTTTGTTATCTTATCATTGCTGCGTGGCTTCATTTGAATCCATACCTTTATATTACTCAATGGAGACAAATGTATCCATAGAATTACCTGTAAAAGTGAAATAAAATGAAAGATAAACAAGCCAAAACCAAGTTAACAATGGAAAACGTGAGGGAAGCAGTAGAGTACTGGAGAAGTAAAGATTTCAACGTTATTCCATTTAATACCAAGGATAAAACTGGAAAGCAAAATATTGACTGGAAGATGTATCAACCACCCAATAAAATCAGTGATGACCAGTATAATGAATGGTATAGATTAGGAACGTACATTCATGGTATGGCTATATGCTGCGGCCAGATTAAGGATGAATTATACGGCGTAGGTGTTGATTGTGATAATGCGTCAGGTATCACTTTAGTGTTGCAAGCACTTGGTTATAAAACACTACAAGAAGCCTCAAAACATGTAATTGTAGTACAACATAGGGACGCTAAAGATAGGGCCCATTTCATATTTTATACAAATCAAGAATTACCGAGTAAGACAATCTATATTCCACCTACTGCAGACCAGGACCCAAATACTGCAGTTAAGGAATTCCCCAAGGTAGAGATTAAGGGCGGTGTCGGTGGAATGGTACTAATAGTTCCGCCTTCTATCCACAAACACGGATACCGTTATGAAATAATCAGAGGCGGCACTAGAGACCCAGAGACAATAAACAACGCTAAAGGTAAATTTGAAGCAGCCTTTAAGGACTATGATATTCCTTATTGTAATAATGGCGTTATCATTAGAACCAATGACGCAGATGTTGGTATTGGATTAAACGCAGAAGGTAAGATACCAATAGATTCTGTATTTGGTATCAATACTGAAAACTATATCCATGAAGGTGAACGGAATTCTGAACTTCATAGATTAGCATGTGCCTTATTCTTTAGAATGAGCGGCCTTGCTGAAGAAGAGGAATTATGGGAATTTTTTAATAAATGTAATAAAAATCGCTGTCGTCCTCCATTAGAGGAAAAGGAATTAAAAACTATATGGAAATCAGCCAAAAAATACGTTGATGAAATTAATGAAGGCCGAAAATATCAGCGTGTATTATATCAAGAGAGATTAAAACGTGAGCAGGAGCAGGATGAATTTTTTGCAAGTGAACGCAAGATTCAAGAACAGCGCAATCCATTAAGTATATCCATATTTGCCAGGTTACCTGAAGAAAATGTACGTCATTATGCTTCGGGTCAAATTACAAGTATCGGTGTTTTGTATGACAGAATAAGAACAGCCACAAGCAAGTGCACAGAATGCGGACAAACCAAAACACACATTTTTACATATCCTGAAAATGAGAAAGCATTTTTGAATTATTTAGGGCATGTTGCGCGTACGTGTTATTTTGAATTCGGTGGAACATGTAGAGGTATAGTAGAAACTAGCCGTGGTTATGTTAGTGCTATTAATATTGAAGTTAGCGACACCAATACTTTACAGGATATTGATAAAATAAGATGTATTTTATTTGGGTCCAATACTAAAGACGTAGACATTGGGGAAAATGTAACATTGCTTGGCATGGTCCGAAGAGAGGTTTTATTGAAGGACATCACATTTCCAATTGCTTACTTACAATCAATAAAATATGAAAATAGGGAACAAACAGAACTTTCAAGTTTAGACGTTCAAGCAATAAAGCGCTTTAGGAAAAAATATTCTGATGACAATGAATTAATGAACAAGTTCGTAGATATGACAGCCTGCCATATAGTCGGACTAAAAAATATAAACGAAGGTATCCTATACATGGTAGCAAATGCTAAACCAGATAGACCTGAGTTAAAACAGCGTCTCCATGGTCTTATAATATCGTTACCAGCATTGGCAAAAACTGCATTATTGATGTATGCCCCAAAATTAATGTCAAGGTCAACATTTGAAACCTGCCAAACTTCCACAGGTCTTTCATTGTTTGCACTTGTTGAGAAAGAAGGTGATATGAAGATTATAAGATTAGGTCCAATCGCCAGATCCTTATTTGCTTCCACGGATGAATTTAACAGAACAGGTAATTCGGATCAAGAAAAGTATCTGGGTTCTATGCAAGAGGGTTTCTTTACCAGTAATAAGTTTGGAAAAGGAAAACAAATAGTGTGTCCGGTAACGATACTCGCTAGTATCAATCCTCCAGTAGGTGCAAAGGTAGTAACTTCAGAATCAGACGGAGATGGAGGCGCAGAAGGTGACGGTGAACAAAAAATAAACCTTTCAGAAATGAACGTAATACCTGCAGTTATGGACCGCTTTGATTTCAAGTGGTATATTCCGCCAATGAAAGATGGGGAATTCGATAATCTAATCGATAAGAAAATGGAACTTGCGGACCACCCAGCACCTGATTATTCTCACTTTATTTCAATATATGGATGAAATATGCAAAGGAGCGCTTTAATCCAAGATTCTCTGACACTGCTAAGATGGAATCTTAAACTTGCAGTCAAGAGACTTGCGCAGAAACAACAAGGATTTATCACCCAGAGTAATTGATACATTAGCAAACGCTGCAAAAGCCAGAGCCAGAATCTTACTAAAGGATACTGCCGATGAAAACGATGCTGCAGCAGTAATAAAATTCTACAGTATCATGATTCAAGGTTATACTGACCAATACTATTAAGCCAAGAAACATTATTGATATTGGTGTAGAAGCATGTTATCAAATACTTGCTGAGATTGTAGTTAATCAGACTATAGCATATAGATTTGATGACCTGCTAAAAAAAGCCTGTAACAAAAATGAACAGTTGTCGAAATATATCAAGTCCGGTGTAGCAAAGAGTAAATGGTTTGAGAAAAGTGAAAACAGACGTGCCCGGAATATTTATGAGCGACTAATTGTAGACCACCCAGAAATTATTATAGTACGTAGAACTCCGACAACGCTTCAATTACTAAATCCAGATTCAAATTCAAATTCAAATTCAAATTCAAATAACGGGCTTCAATTGGCCAGTGCTGACACTGCTGACATTGGGCAAAAAAAAGTTGTCAGCGTCAAATGAGGCTGATTTGAGCACGAAATCGGGTCAATCTGACCTTCCTGACAGTCCTGACACTCCTGACAGCCTGGTTATAGAGATGCAAGTGAAGATGATAATGATAATGTTTGCAAATTCAGGAATCTGAGCATGAAAATAAAAATGAAAATGAAAATGATTTCACTTCTGACTCAGAAAGTGTGTCAGGAGCGTCAGAAGCGTCAGGAGAGTCAAAATCAGGGTCAAAATTGAGCGTGAAAACGGCAATTCCATTCCTGACAAATGAAAAAGTGGATTTGTCAGGATTGTCAGCAGTCAGAATCCAAAAGCATGCCTATCAATCGTAATTGTGGCCGTAAAAAATCAAAATCAAAGTATTTCACAGCCTCAACCGGGAATACAGTTGAAAGTCAGAACAAGTATCCTTGTCCAAAGTCCAAATTGTGATTACAGCGACGCCAACCCTTCCAGGATAACGGAGCATATCGAAGAGGTTCATAGTGTAATGTGTATAGTGTAAGGGCTTTGGCATTGGCTCTGATAATTCTGGTTCTAGTAATGGAGGTTTAGTTTAATGTTTAATTTAGATTTGGATTTTTTATTTAATTTCAATCTTGGCGACAGTAAAGTAGGGCCTACTCGTGGCGTCGCTGTTAAGTCACCGTGCACAGTCAACACTTGTATGGTGATACTAACCTACTTAATTAAAAATGAATTCGCCCCATTTGGCGAGGAAGGTGAATCAAATAAAATGAATAGTGAAAATAATAGCCAAAGCCAAATTCATAATCAAAATCACAAAGCAAGACCATACAACAATCCAGCATTTGACGAAATCGACAAACAGGCTGCAGACCAAGCCAGATTTATTAAACTGGTAGAAGGTCAAGACCTGACATTGCAATTCTATCCTGAAAGAACAGAGATTAAAGAGGTAGATTTCCAGGGAGACGGAAAGTTAACCCCACGTGTTAACTTTATCGTTACAGACCTTACAGGGAAATTCGAAGGAGAGAAAGAGATATCCTTTGGCGTTCCAACAGCGAAACGAATTACCGCCTTTTTGCAAAAGGGAATCAACTCGATTAGAAATCATAAGAACTGGCAGTGGTCTAAATACAAAATACGATTTCATACCAGCATAACAATAGAGTATTAAGGTATGAATTCCCCATTTTTTTATTCTATTTATCTTACATTATTTTATTCATATTTGTAGGAACAAGGGATCCAATTGGACACATAAGTATTTATTATTCAACATTACTTTATTATAGAGGATGCAAAAGTCTACCTTGGTAAATAATATAGATATGGCTAAAAAATTATCCTTTATAGCGAATTATGGTACACAAGGCGAGAAAATGGTCATAATTGTCCCTAAAGGCTATCATAAAGACCTACAAAAATTCAAGAAACCGATAAAAGTTATAGTTGAAGATATGGCTAAAAAATTAACTTTTATAGGAAATTATGGCCAGCAAGGTGTGAAGATGGTAATCATTATTCCTAAAATCTATCATAAAGATATACAAAAATTCAAGAAGCCAATAAATGTAATTGTCGCAGATGCGGACCTAGGAATGGCTACTATTAGTAGTGCTAGTAGTAAGACTGACGACTAACTAACATTAACCGCTTCAGGTATTATTTCTGTTCAAGTTCTCTTAACTTTTGGCAGTGTTTACAGGCGCAATTCTGTATTGGATAGTCTAACGTACTTGTCTGTGTTTGGCCCTTAACCTTGGAACTGTATTCATTGTATGTAAACCCGGATCTCCTTTATTACCTAATAAATTTCCGAAAGTGTTCTCAGTACTTCTTTGAGGAAGAGCCTTCCAATACTTTGATTTACATCTAGCACAGGCCTTAGGCGGCTCTCGATCAAAAATATTCTGTCCTGTAAAATACTCAGATCCTGATGACTCTATCATATTAGTAGGATCAAAATCTTTAGGGAACCATAGATAATTACATCGTTCACAATAATATGCATAGGTCTTTTTTAATCCTAAGTCTGATGCTGCATTCTCAACATCTATTTCAGATGAGAAACTAAACTTCCTTTTCATACATATTAAACTACTATTAGTTGCTTAAGAATCTTTGCTTTACGTGTGATTATGTGTGATTATATGTCGTTATATGTGCTGGACCATTGGGAGAAGACTAAGAAATGACGAACGAGCAAGATAAAAGAAAACAAGAGTTAAAAGATAAGGTATACAGCCTCTCGAAAACGGTCAAGGAGACTAATGAAAAACCACGCAATCTGGAGGAAGGAGTCACACAAATAAAACGTTTGATCTATATGGCAAATATCATTACGCTTAGAGAATATCTGATAGATAGAAACTGTCAAGGTGAAAGACCAAAACTGATTGTAGCATCGCCATATACTGACCCTGAAACTGGATTAATTGAAAATCGAGTCTACATGCCGACTGAACCTAAGTATAACCAAGAGATATTGGATATGCTCAAGAAGCAGCAACTAATCCCAGATGACAGTACAAAAAGACGATTATGACTTTCTACTTAGGAAATGACTAATCTTCACACCAGAGTTTTTAATAAATGGCGTAAAGAAAATCCACCGGAACCTATTAAGAATATTGAAATGATACACTCGCCGGAACTTAAGGAACACTTAGAATTCATAGTGTCGGAACACGTTGATTTTTACGTCCAAATATGCGCACATATTGATGATTCGATAGCAATTATGGTATATAATTATCATGGTGGCGGATTTTCTAATGATATGCTTATGCCATTCTATAAAGAAGGCTTTCAATTAGTTGAGATAATAACGGAACAAATGGAGGAGGATAATCCGCTGGATACGACCCTTCAAATATGTCTAATATTCTTTAAGGAGGCGACTAAGTAAGAAATGGAAACGCTCTGGTCTCAAGATATAGATAGACATAGATAGACATAGATAGAGATTAAGCCCTGTGTGGGGGTAAAAAAATGCGGAAGCAAAAGTTATTTGCGTGTGTAAGGGGTGCAAATTTTATTCAAGCAAAAGCAACTAACTCCATGATAGCAGACTAAATTTATAAAGTACTATAACAATCTTCTAAATGAATTATGAACAAAATTTGGTATGCCATATACGTTTGTATGTGTGTATTGATATTTTCTTTAGGCCTATCATCATTTGCAATTGGGCCTACTATGGCTAGTGCACAACAGGGTTCTCCTTTGATTAGCGAAGATAATGCGACATTGTCTACCTATAGTGACGAAGATATTGGCTTTAAGATTAATTATCCTTCAGACTGGACACAAGACACTAGTAATACGCAACATTATACTGTCGTTGGTTTTTATTCGCCAAATAAAGATGTTGGCGTGGAAATTAGGGTTTTTCCTACGGGAGATTATAAATCGATTAAAGAATATGGCGACAAAACTTTTAAACAGGCTGAAGATCTTACTCTATTACAATATTATCGAAACAGTACCACATCATTAAGTGGAAAACCAGCCTTGAAGGCCATCTACATAACAACTAGTAACCCTGGACTTTATGGAAATATATTTGGATATCAAAGCACGACTTCTAAGGCTATGATGGTTGCTACAATGGTCCCAGAAAAGAAATCAATTTTTGCGATAGTATATTCCGGTGGTTCGAGTAATTTTAACAAATATCTTCCCACAGTTGAGGAAATGGTAAAATCATTCAAGATAGGAAGCAAAGCACCAATTATACAAGAAGAGGACTAAATTTAGTACAATATGAAGAATTAATAACCAGTGCTATTACCAGTTAGAACTAAATCTGCTTTTTTACCTTGTATAGTTAGTGTTCCATTAGTAATTTCGTACTCAAAATCAGGACTATAAACATTCTTTCCGAATGATATTTTACCGTCCATTAAATTAATAGCAGTGCCATTAATTTCTCTAATTTCTGTAATAGACAAATCAGATGTGAAGGGATACAACTTCGTGGTCTTTATATTATTTTTTTGCGTCTGAGATCTCAGGGTTCCATCTATAGTTATTTGTTCTGGATTGTACGTATTCTTTTGTAATTTGCCATTGGATATTTCAAATTTGCAGTCCGACTTTGGACATATTTTATTATTTTCAGTTATGTTACTATATATCAATACATAATCAGTTGAATTTGTATACTCATTATTCTTTCCTTGAAATTTCGCCTGTAGGGAAAAATCACTTTGTCCATGTGCGATGCGATATTCAACATAAAAAGTAGCCAAAATGTGATTCCAATTATTAGGGATTTAGTCGAGCAACATATTTTCTTTTGAAATCTTCTTTATATTATTTTGGGAACTTAGCCTATCAAAAAAATCAAGTTAAATTAAACCCACCCCATGTAGCAGGGTCGGAATATGCCAATTAGTTGTCTACATGAGGCTGGATGGTTTTTGATGCTGTAGTTGATGTATTACCAACCCTCAGAACAAAGGTATAGGGTTAGGATCTGAAACAAACCAAATACCTATGTTCGACACAAATTTGTAACCATTTGTTTATTTAGAGTTCATGTGTACACTATAGTGCAGAACAATCATATTGAGTGCAGAGGCTTTAATAGTACTGTCCATGTCTATCAGTGTGTGTCTAGGAAGGGAATAGAATCATACAATCGAAGCAGCAATTTATGGTCTTGAGTTACAGGAAAGATTTGTAAAAGTAATACCGGAGTTGGCCTGAAACGAAAATAGAATATGTTTGCGTCATTGAAGATTGTAAGTTTACTACAGCAAATAGAAACACATTACAGAAACATTATCAGATAAGTCACTGTATCAAAGAGCAGTCAGAATCAAGTTTGACAATAAGGGGAATTGAGTATATTAAGAAATGAATAATGAGAAAAACAAAGTTTTCGCAATTGCAATGTTTGCATTATTTGCTATCGTTATGATAACCTCAAATTATTCTATGGCTAAGAGTAAAGAATCTGGCAGTGGTGGAGATAGCAGTAGTGGAGGAGACAGTGGAGGAGGCGATAATGGCGGTGACTCTGGAAGTGGAGGAAACAAAGACGACGGTGGAGGCCATGAACAAAAACAAGAATCAAAATCAAGTAATGAAGGACAAGAACAAGAACAACAACATAAGCATAAGCATAAAAGTGTAGGTAATGATGAACACATTCCTAGCAGCAGCAGTAATGGAGAACAGGATTTAAGTGGTGATAATAACCAAGACTCACAGAATGACGGTTCTGGTTCTAATGATATCAGTGGAGATAATCCAAGTTCAAAGTCAAATGATGAACCTAGTACAAAAATAAAACTAGGTCCTACTATTTCGAGAGGAACGCCACACATTAAACCTAGAATTGCAAATCCAAATTCAGATGGAGACGGAAATAAACCAGTTACAGAAGAACAAAAACTACCAATCAAGGACCGTATCAAGGATGGAAAAGGAGACAATGAATGGTGCAAATCACACGATTGCGGTCATGACGGTGGCTACAATGGCAATGACGACGACCATAATCATGACGGACATAAACATCATAGTCATGGCAGCCATGATCATCATCACGACCATGACCACAATTACCACAATGACAAACATTATCACAACCATGACGACAACAATTACTATTACTACTACTCAAATGACTACTCAAGCAATCATGCAACTGTAATACTGCAACTGGATTACCATGGAAGTTCAAACCATGATAACATAAGACTGGAGATAGGAAATGACTTTGACACAACTATTAACTTTGCAGGCGAGCCCGAAGACCTTGTAGTAACAGGGTTAGATCTTGACGATGGGGAAGATTTCTCAGTCTGTCTAGAAAATGAGGATAGTGGTAAGGTGAACTGTGTCGATACAAGTATAAGAGATCAGGACGAGGCATTGTACGTGGATATCCGCGTGCCTTCCTAATCTTCTTTTTCTTTCATTAATTGCTGTACCTTGGAGGCTTTCCCGTCTAATCATTTGGATTCATTTCGTTCTTTAACTAATCCCGCATTTCTGTTACTGGATGAACTTGATTTTATTCGTAAGGGAGAACAGGAAGACGTCAGGCATGTCATTTTATTACTAGTTGCTAAGTTGGACTTAGCATACATATGTTTATTTGCACTGCATGAGTAATTAACAGCACGCCTAAATACACAAAATATGAAAGAAGTTTGATAAAGTCATTAGTCGCTACTTTAACATTAAAGCGCTTGTCTGACACTGAAATGATTAAAGAAGTTGAAAGACAGACTAATAACACAATGTCAAGGTCAAACAAGGCAATAGGAGTGGTTAAGAAATGAGTTCCTTAACTAATTCTTGATTTTAATTTTGTATTATTTTATTTCTTACCCAGAGTTTGATTAGGTTTACAGTAACTGTTCTTAAAATTTAACTCCTTTCCTTCTTGTGCTTCCTTGTCGTGATATTCACAAATTTGATGGAATTCGTAACAGTTATCCCATTTAATTTCATGCATAAACAAACCTTGTTTATCACAACCTACGACTTCACAACATTCCATATCTATACATTATCTATATAATCTAACTATAATTCTTTATGGTGACAATAACAAAAGAACCAAAGCCAAGACTTGAACCTATAATATTATCACCGGAGGACCAGATTGAAGTCCAGAAGATTATGACCATTGCTTACAGGTCATCAACAAGATCAACCAAGATGGGGCAGGATATGTCTTCTATATTTGCAGACGAAACATTTGACAGATGGAATTTTGATCCTCCATACGATGAAGAAAATGCTCTAAAGATGTATGATACAAGATTGCCTTCAAGACAAAAATTGTTGAAAGAAGGTGCAAGAGTAATTAAGAAAGGTTCGTTAATGTTCTTGTTGCTAGGAGCCGTTAACTATCAATACTGTCCTAAAGAGATTGAAAGAGTGGGAATGAAATGTATCTCGGTGGTGCCAAACAATGAGATAAGGACTTTGAATATATATCATAAAATTGGTTGATCGTTTGTAAGGGGTGTAAATTTTATTGAAGCAAAAACAATGGTTTGGGTATTGTTATAGGTCATGGGGGTTGTTGTTTAATAGGACAATCCTTGCTATGCCAATGCCATACATGTTCATCATAATGATAGTGATAATATCCACATTGCGTTTTGTGGGTAGTGTCTCCGCCTTCAACCTGCGAAACAATTCCTACGCTAGCCATTGCGACAATTGACGCTAAGATTAAAATAAATTTTATATTCATTTCTTTGCTTTTCATCTCCCTCATTGTTCTAAATTCTTGGGGTATGTCTGAAGTCACTGTGATCGCCTACTTATTCTAGGTGTAATCATCATACTTAACAAATTTGCATACAGTGTCATTCAGTGCAAGCCGTAGAGCACAAATGGAAATATTAAGAGTTAATACCGATTCGCGTCCGATCGTAACAAAAGTTCAGGGAGTTGGAGCCTGTCTATGGTCAAAAAGGTTGGTTACCTGACCCAGATAAACCCGGTTATCTAAAATATGACGATAGTCGAAGGATACCGGATCCCAATAACCCCGACAAAATGACACGGAATTATCATCCTGATTTTGTTTCAGATCACGATAAGGCAGTAATTGAGGAGGCACGAATCCGTAGAAAATTAATGGAAGATATGCTTAAAGAGCGTGGTATAGAAGTAAAAGATTCTTTTAAAGAATATACAGAGCCAAAGAAAAACTATGAAGAACTTGTAGAAGAAATAGGGGTAAGATAAAGTAAAGCCTATGTTCCTAAACTAAAAAGAGTAGTTACTTTCTTAAAACATGTGTTTAATTGTTTATACAAACATTTATCAAGTATCAACTTATTCTTATACCAAATGTCCATATTACAAAAACCGCCAATTCATATATTAAAAGGGAAAGAACTGGCAGATGAATTCAGGGAAATTTCAAGAAGACAGTGTATTGATTTATCTCTAGCAGATATGGAAGGAACAAAAAAAATTCTCTCAAAATTATCTAAATCATTATCTGATGAGATAATCGATTCAAGAGAATCAGTTGATTAATACTTTTTATTTTGATTCTTCAGCATATGTGAAATTATATAGTCAAGAAGTTGGATCGGACTGCGCTAACCAATTTTTTACTTTGGCTAAAGTTGGTCGTGTCGCAATAATGATGTCATATTGGACGATAAATGAAACTTATGCTGCAGTAGATAAAAAAATTAGGAAAAAAGAAATCCAACCTGAACAAAGGGGAAAGATTATCGCATCAATTAATAATAGTATGATACAATATGGAGACGAAGACTCTAACATAGGTTTTGTATCCGTTACTAATGATGTATTAAATAATTCACTAGATGTAATAGAAAAATATCGTATTTCGGCTGACGATGCTCTTCATCTTTACACTGCGTATTTGAGCAATTCTAACTACTTCATTTGTCATGATCATAAGTTAGTTAATGCAATTGAGAATAATCAATACGGAATTCAGGTTATTGACATAACTAATACTGCAAAAATTGAACTTATACTGAAGGAATCTTAGAGATAAAAGCAAAGATGATCATTGCAGTTTCAGATACCAGTGCTTTATGACTAACCAACTAAATTATCTATTGACTTAACTCTAATTGCTTTTTGTTTTGCACTACATTGTAGTGTACACATAAGACGTAAATAAATAAATCAAGATAATGAAGGTGCGCCGACCATAGGTATTCGGTTTATCGGATCCAGACCTAAACCCTATACCTATGTCCTGCGCTCTGGAAAACCCCATGTAGACAAATAATCTAGCGCAATTCGAGATTACTATATGGGGTTTTTGTTTCTGGTTAAATAATTAGTTAACTGGTTTGGCCAAAGCACAGGAGAACAAAAAATACAATCTAGTAAATAATCCCGACTAAATACATAAAAAATACTAGGGTATAAACATCTCAAAAAGTCATTTTATTACTAGATGGATATAGAAAACGAGCATACATATCATGAATAAGTTTATCTTCTAAATATCAGTAAATACAAGCATGCCAAAGTTCTGTTATGATGAAAGACTCCAGGTCAAGAACATTGTTGCCAATCTATCTATCACTAGATTACCTGATATTGAAATAGCCAGAGAGATTGAAAGGCAAACTGGTAAATCGATATCATTAAAACAAATCTATAATATTAGACAGCAAATTAAAGAGGACTCGTATGATTGGTATAGGAATCTGCAGCAAGGGAAATACGAATATCTACATGAGTTTAGAGAACGGATTAATGAGATATTATGGTTACAATCAAAGCATCATGAGATAATTAAGAATAATCAACATAATCCACAGATACAGCAATCATCATTAGCAGAGTTGCATAAACTAAATATCACTTTGGCCAATTACTTTGATGTAGCACCGGAATTAATCCATCATGACAGTACCATATCAAAGACATCATCAGAGACTAAGACAGTCAGAGAATCAGAGTCTATCATCACAGTCTAGGCTTGATGTATTACGTGGACCTCCCTTCTGGATCTGGGATAGAGAAGAGCATCTTAGATTAGCAAAGGACACAAATCAGAATTGTTGCTTTCAACATGTTGTAAAATGTCCACAAAAATCTGGTAAAGAGTATCCTCTTTTCGACTATCAGAAACTATTGTATGATGCTCTGATGGTTAATCAAGGTACATTCAAGGATAAACATCTGTATCTGTTAAAATCAACGGGAATAGGCGCTAGCGAATTGTTCTTACGGTTAATGGCCTGGCTTTGTACTAGAAATGACGATTATAAGAATAGTCAAATGGTAATTGTAACGGGCCCTAATTTGGATTTAGCAATCAAGTTAGTTAGAAGAATGAAAGCAATTTTTGAGCCTAAACTTGGAATAACATTTGATAGCAAAGAAACAGTGTTAGAACTTAACGGGTGTGTAATAGAAAGTTTTCCAAGTAATCACCTGGACAGTTTCAGGAGTTTAACCAATCCTAAGTTTATTCTATTAGACGAAAGTGACATGTTTAGGAAATCTGAGCAGGACGATGTCAGACATGTTAGCGAGCGCTATATAGGCAAGAGTGACCCGTTCCTAGTAATGATTAGTACTCCAGGATCACCTGGGGGATTAATGGAGTCTATCAAGAAAGAACCAGAAGAAACCTGTATTTACAAAAGACTATACCTTGATTATAACTATGGATTAGATCGTATTTATTCAAGGGAAGAGATTGAAAAGGCCAGGAAGTCTCCAAGTTTTGAAAGAGAGTATTGTCTTCAATTTACTGGTCATATAGGTAACTTACTAAGTCAGAAAATTATAGATCATGCGGTATTATTAGGCGAACAACTTAAGCACATTCCTATGAATCCTTACTGTATCCACAGCCTTGGGATAGATCCGGGATTTGGGTCCAGTGCTACGGCCTTAGTTTTGACAGAGCACATTCCAGAGCATGATACTATCAGAGTCTTATATGCTGAACAATTTGGAGGAGATGGAACACATCCGGACCCACAAATGATTATTGATAAGATATTTGATTTTCATAGAAAATATTGGAACATGTGGATACCGATCGATGCAGCAAATAGAGGATTTATTACGTCATTAAAAATCGCATTTGGAGAAAACATAAACTATCAAAGTGTTGATGAGGTCCATCCAGGGAATAATAAGGTTCTCCCAATTAACTTTAGCAAAGAGCACAAGACTATGATTAGCCACTTGGTCACTTTATTTAATGAGCATCACATTGCTATTCCCAAAGAATTTGATAAGTTAATAATTGCATTGAAAAGTGCAGTGGTTAACGAGTACTCTCTTGATAAGGAGCAATCTGTTTGGAATGACTTGACAGATGCCCTTAGACTCAGCCTCAGAATGTACAAAATTCAATAAATAATATCATCATTATTAGAATTAGAAACTGGAATGTCTTGCTGATAGTTCACAACTTCATAGCCCTGATCGATTAATCTTTGCACTTCAGCATCAGGGTGTTTGGTCCTTTGTCTCTTTAGTTTCTTGTACCGATCTTTGTCATCTACTCCAAGTACAATGCCTTTGCCGTAATCAAAAGGATTTTGCAGTATATCGGTACCAGTTATTCCGCTAATAGTACCTGCTAGTTTTACATCTCGTAATTTAACAACAGTTCCACAGGTCCAGCATTGACGCCATGAATCTGAATCTGGAGGGGGAGGGAGTCGTTTACCATTTGCATCCAAGTATATTCTTTCTTTTAATTTAGATAATTCTCCTCCTCCATTCTTTTGACAATTTTCACAGAATGCTAATTCTTCTTCATCATCATCATCAGTAATAATTGCAACTGAGTGATAGTCTGGATTGTTGTAGTATCTTCTAATTCCTGGCATTGCTATCTATCTACTACTAAATTGTAATTGTAGACTAAATACTTTTTAGATACTATCATTAAGTTATTGCTGTAAAATAACAATGGTATCACCACAAAATATTTCCAAGATTAAAGACACTAAACCAGTACCAAAGATTGAATGGAATGATAAGAGCGTTACTGCTTACACTGATTTAGGTTTAGAAGTCCCTGAAACAGTTTGCAGATGGGAAAGACGATTTCTTTCTACGGTAGATGTGACCAAGGGCCCTATTGAAAGGTCAGTTGTATCAATGGTTAGATTAAAGGCCCCTGATTACTTGGGTCAGGAGAAGAATAAGAGTAAGTTACCAGAACGTAAAGAGTTTATTTATTTCACAGAGCGCTGGCAAGGTCGGGGGTGGAATGGTGTTCCAATTAATCCAGTTGCAGAACACATTGAAGGGTACTGGATAAAGCAATTTACAAAACCACACTTTAACCAGCAAACTGGAGAAATTGACTTTAATGAATTGGATGTTGGTAATACACAGACAATTTACACCATACCCTGGAGTAAAAAGAACGTAGACGATATTATAGCAAAGTCAGTACACACAGACAAAGACACTATTATATTTACGATAAAGTTTGACGGTTTAGATAATCCATGGGGTGGTAGAGCACCAACAAGGGCCCAATTCACCTATGACCAATTCGCTAACTGGAAATGGGATGATGTTTACAAATTCCACACAAAGCCGACAGTTCAGGCGTACAATGAATGGGTGGAAAATAAAGGCAAGTCTGCAAATAATCTAGCGTTTGAGCCTCAATAAGTTAACTTAGTTAACTGATTAATGATTAAACAAGAGATGTAAATTAATTTGGAACAACTCACAAAACCCGAATTATTGAACGGTGAGCCGGTAGTAAATGTACAGTTAACTAATCAGAATATCAAGAACTTACATGAGGCCCTAATGTATTACCTGCAGCAACATAGCCACAGACCTACTGAATCAACCTTTGTAGAGATTAAGGCCTTACGTGAAGAAGTGTTAAAACTTCGCAGGCTAATGAATCCGAGTTAAGTTAAGTTAAGTTAATTTTAATTTAATTTAATGGATATAGGCCCTAAGTAAACTCTGGAACTCTGCTAATTCTCCAATCTTCTTTACTGCAGTAGTTGAAGCAACTTTATTGTTATTGCTATTACCTTGGTCCATGAGTTCACTGATACTTTTACTGCATTGTAATTTTGTGATATTACTGTCTTCATAGGAACCTATACGATTAACCATCTTTGTGTTTGTCTTTGTTGTACTTGGATTCTTGAACCTAAGTAATGTATCAATTAATTTCTGATTGTCTTTACAAATCATTTTATTTATATCGTAGTTATAGGTAGACAGAGTACTTAAGTTTAAGTTTTAAGTTAACTTAATTATTAAACTCCCTATGTTAATCAAGTGGTTAACTTTTGATTCTGCATTTAACAATAAGCAGTTCTTCATAGACCAACTTTTCAATTTTAGAAATGCTATGGAATTAGTAAGGATTAGGTTTGATGCAGTTATATTACTACTTGTGGCCTCATGGAAAATCAGAAAACGAATATGGAATTTAGGTTATTGATAGGCATAATTCGGATCAAACAGAACCCAATTTATGCAAGCATTGAGTTGCAAGCCTGATAAGTAATATTATAATCCATTTTCTTGTTTTCATACATTGTTACAGATTTCGGTAAGGAGCTATTAGTGCTGACGTAGTTAAAGTAAAAGTAGAGTCTATGCCATCTGACATCTGACCTTTTATTGTTTTATAGAAACGCTGTCAAGAAATTCTTGGATCTTTTAGTTTGCATGTCTTTTCTATTAAAACGGCACTTTCTCTTCTAATGAGAGTACAAACAGAATTCATTTAAACCTTTTTCCGTTTTTATCATAATTAACAAACTAGAAATAGCATTTAATAATTAAGCCGGAATTCGAATTAAGTCTTTATATTTGGATTAAGTATCGCTGGAATCTACGTGATCTTTGTATATTATTCGGATCTAAATAATTTACATAGGATATCGTATTATACCCATAATCAAGATCATATTAGGTAATATTTGAATGAAATACTAATCGATGTTGATGGCTCACCCCGGGGTTATGTTGCTTGGTACAACCATAATACTAACAACAGCATGATTAGAACAACTAGAAGCCTCCCGAAGAACATAAAGTTTGGAGTTCAACGTGCAGAGATGATTGCAATCTACTACGCCTTGAAAGACAATATAGAATTATTTTTAAGTGGAAAGATATCAGGAAAAAAGAAAATATGTATCGATGTTAGGAGTGATTCTAGATCTACAATTGAACAACTACAAGGAATCTCAAGAATTAGAGACAAAAAACTGCTTGTAATGTCCAAAAGAATAATGAGACTTTTGTTGAGAAATGGTCTTAGAATTGTATTTCACTATGTACAGAGAAATATGAATATTGCCGGAGTGATTCTTGATTTGCAGAGAAGAGGATTTTTATGACATACTTATACATATTGTCAGTTACATCCTTTCTAGTGCCTTATGAATGGATTTCCTTACGTCGCCTAAAAGCTCCATTAATACCTTCTCATCAATTTTATTTGATTTGACTTGGTTATCAAGTTCACTATTATAATATTTCATCCATGAATAGGCCCTCTGTATGATTCGAAATAATTCAAGGGAAATTAAAGGATGATTTCCAGAAAATATTACTGCATCCCACATATCGGTAAAAAAAGGTTTGTAATCTTTATATTGTTCTGATTCATCGATGAAATGGAGTCTTTGTTCTAAATCGTCTTTTACAAATTTTATTATATTTTTTCCTCTCTTCACATCCTGATTTTTTTCCCATCTTTTGTAGGTCCAGTGTTCCAGATAAACAGAAAAATAAATAATTCCTCCTAAAATGATCATTTCTGCAGTTAATGAATCCCATTCTATCAACTAATTCTACCTTTCGAGTACTATACCAATGGCTCAAGTCACTATTAATCCTTCATAGGTAATCAATAATTAGGTTGCTATTGAAGTTCAATACACGTAATGTACATAGCTTAACTAATGGATGTTATTATTTATGCTATATTAGAATCGATTTAGTTCATAATATTATAATACAAAAACGGCAGCACTCAATACTGTGGTCCATAATCCATCTTTATGACCTTCGGCTGACTGCGTAAAATTTTGTGTTTTATAAATTTTCCCTGACAGTCTCCATTGTTCCTCACGCTCATTCCATGTTAGAGATGGGTCTTCTGGAAGGCCGAGAGAAGTCGCTAGCATCTCCATTGCCATATCTTCAGCATAATCACCAGATTTCTGAGCTGTTTCTCCAGTTGTATGGTGTTCTGATAAATAACCGTATTGATTATCATCGGCGGGATTTGCCAGGCCTATAGATGCTGATATCAGTCGATTCGGCTCATTTGTAGACGACTTCGCCATAACAGCAAAAATAATTTGGCCATTGTTAAGATACTTCCTGCCCTCGTTAATAGTAATAATTTTGCAATTTGGAGGTTTTATACTGGACACCATTACAATATTGACGTCAGAGATTTTTGCTTCTCTTTGAGCAAGTTCAAAACTGGTAAGCTGATCCTTGTGGATGCCTTTACCCTTTGTAAAGAACATAGCTTTCGGAACATAATTTGTAGCATTAAGATTAGCTGGATTATCCGTCATTTTAATTATCTAATTACCAATATTATATAAAACTATCAATAATTCCACAATATACTATTATTAATAGTATGGAAACCAATCGACAAAAATTTGTTTGAATTCCAATATTAGTAAACTTCACCTGCTTAATTGCAAAGATATTGGTCGACTAGTAGGCTGCTAAGTGATTGCCTAAATTGGCGGGGAATATTTGTTCACTCAACAGCCAACCAGCAGGCTTCCGACTTTGATATGGGCTTACTGTGTAGGGTTATATAAGAACAATGGTATAAAGGGTTTATGAGTATAAATCACTTATATCTATATAGACATTTTCCGAATTTTTATTTATGCGATATAATCCTTTTAGTTAACCTTATTTCTTAAGCCTGGTTCAAATTATAATTACGCCCGAATTTAATGAAGTGGATTTGAAACATAAAGGTTACAATGATGATTTATTTTTCGATTTAAATATTTTGCTCTTAATTATTCCTGAAAATGCTATTTACTAATTATAATGAACACTAAGTACGAAATTTGAAAATGAAAAATATAGATCACAGTGAATCATGCTGGTAACCAATATGAATGAGTTTCTATACTTTAGCATATGTCAAAAATAAAATTTGTATTTAGGAATGGATATCGAATGGTATTAGATTTAGAGGTGAGGTGAAAACAATTGATAGATAATAACTCAAAGCATATGCTAAGACAATTATTGATAAACTCAGAAGGAAGACAGAAGGGCAGAATATCTATGATATCTAACAAAATTTTAACAGCCAGCAACGGGTTAGAATATTATTATGTAGAGATAATGAACGATAAAGGAGTTTGTCATGTAATAGAGGCATATGGAAATGATGCAACCCAGCTAGAGAGCGAAGTTATGAAAATAATGAATGAAGATAAAATTAATATGACAAAATTACCATATATTTCTACTAGTTTGTATTGTCAAGACTAGATTGATAAGGATTCTTATTTATTCTTGACTAGTAATTATCTTCTAAATTATAATCTCAGGCATTATAATTGGTTAATCAAATGATATAATATCAGTTACTATATTAGGATAATAACACTTTTTTCTATCACAATAGAGACTAGTGATAATACTAGGTTGAAAGTGTATACCAATACATTATAGATTGTGTGTAGATCTATAGGAACGACTTACAATAGTGTTATTTTCTCCTTAATACAAGCCAGATCTGACAGAAATGAAAATAGGAAAGATTTTGATTTGCGTTTTTCTTTTGACATGCTTAGCATTAAATTTTGGATACATGCTTTTTCCATTAGCAGCAAATGCAGAGAAGGAAAATAATAGAGCAGCAAATGCAGAGAAGGAAAATAATAGCTCCGGTTTTAATTTTGTTTCAGCGGGTGATTGGGGATGCGGTAATAGGGCTGAAGGAATTTTCTCAATGATGAAAAAAATGGAACCAGAATTGTACCTTGGATTGGGAGATTATTCCTACGAACCTTCCATGTATTGTTGGTTTGATACTGTGAAAGAAGCAGGACCACTGTTAAAAGTTGTAGTCGGAAATCATGACGTTGACGGGTCGCTGCTGAAACAGTTAATGAACAAATTCCATTTAGATAGTCAGTACTATTCCTTTGATTATCGCAACGTTCATTTCCTTGCATTATCCACAGAACTAGAACCAGATGAATATGATGACCAATTCCAATTTGCAAGCGAGGATCTTGCCAATGCAAGATTAGACAAGAAAATTGATTGGATTATTGTTTTCCAACACAGACCATTGTATTCTGGAAGTGGACTTGAAATTCTAGAATTTAGAGAGCCATATCATCATTTATTCGAGAAGTATCATGTAGATCTAGTATTAACTGGACACGCACATAACTACGAGCGGTCTTATCCGATACTATATAATGAGAACAAGCCTTCAAGGCCCACAATAACTGATCACGAAGTGAAACAGTATTTTGATCCACAGGGGACTATTTTTGTGATTGCAGGTACAGGTGGAAAATCGATTCAATTTGTTGAACCGAAACCATTTCTTACGAAAATATATGAAGGATACGGATGTATTAACGTAGAAATAGAAGGCAAACAATTGAGAGCTGAATTTTATTCTGATGATGGCAAGACTATTGATGAATTCTCAATTATAAAAGATAAAACCGATTTCAATCAGTTTGATTCAGAAGATGGTATTCACCAAGTCTCTTATGATCAAAATCTGAAGAAAAAGTATTAGCATTTTTTATTTACAAGATTTCTATTCTGTAAAAAACATTTTACAATATTGCTACGACTAATAAGGTTATACAGACTCGAATTTGTCCATGCTTTTATTATTCTCATATTGTATCCCCATACATTAACCAATTGAAAGAATATTAAGCCATTATTGAGGCCTATACACCTGAAGATTTGAAAGATGTTCGAGTCTGCTAAATTCAGGACTAGATTAATAATTTCTATTTATTCTTTAACTGGAATTAGGAAGAGCGAACTAATAGACCTAAAGTTAAAACATTTACAAAATATTGCCAGTCATAACCTATACAAATTTATAATTTATGAGAATACCAAAGAGGAATATTTCACCTTATGCACTCTCGGATGTGCTTCTATGATAGATGAATACATATCACAGAGAAAGAATGCGTGGAAAAAGATTACAGATGAATCCTACTTTAAGATCTAAGAAATGATTACTGTCAATTAACAAAAGAAAAAGTGAGAAACCCCAAGCCAGTAACATTTGTATCATTGGCATTGATGATGGATGTTCTTTTAGAAAAGTCAGGCCTCAGACAGATAAATCATGTAACAGAAGGCTCATTCTATAAAAGACATAAGGAGGCCTGTTTCCACGTATTAAGAAAATACTTTAACACTTGTTTAGCCAATCGTGATGTTAATGTAACCATAAAGGAGATGCTAATGGGGCATAGTATAGGCTCAGCCAATTCTTACTTTAGACCAACCCAGGATAAGATATTATCCGAGTACATGAAAGCAGCAAGTGAATTAACTATTAATGAAGAAAACAGATTAAAGAAGAAAGTAAATGAATTGCAGGTCAAATATGACAGGGTAGATCAATTGGTTGCTAGGATTAATCTGTTAGAGAAAGAAGCAGGAATTATTTAGGATAGTAATTATAATTAGCAAATGCAGGTATTGGAGTACAATATCTCGCACCTGCTGTGTTGTCAAATCCCGGTAGAGAATGGAGTGATATATGAAACTGCAATAACCGCATTAACTGATAATTAATAGCAGATGTGGAATGGAAGGATAAATCAATAGAGAATAAACCCACACCTGCTAAGTTGAACCCCGTTTCTTCTTTCTGGATAGGTAATCTCAAGAGTTAGAAGTGTATTATTAAGTTAAGATAGTCAACTATTAGTTAGAATAATTGGCTTTTGAGGTTGAATGCGTTGTGTTCTAACGAGAAGTCGCTCCACTACTTCCGAATATAAGTTAGTTAAGTTCCTGAGATTCAACAGGACACTAAAATCATAATTCAGTCCTAAGCACATAGGAATTACAAATACAAGTACATCGTTCTTGCTTTCCATTTAATTCCATTATGACTCTACATTTTTCATGAATTGATTTTGCTTCCTTGCTAGACTTATCTGGGTTTATTTTATTTGCAAGTTCACAATATTCACAAAACATCCATACACGATGCAACTTATCGAGTTATAAGTTAATGATATTCTAAATATCACTGGTTTAAATATTGGCAGATGTGGGAGAAGAGGAATGGCCCACACCTTTGATTGATGATGTTCTGTTGTTGAAATACCGTCGTTATAGACCTCTAAATAAATTATCAACATGATGTTATTAAGAAATAGCCCATATAGATTTGAGTAATCTAAACTAACTAGTGTCAGTCATTGTCAGAATATTCAAATATATTCAATGGGATGCATAGCAAGTGTAGGAACATGGAAGAGAATCCCACATCTGCTATGTGGATCAATTTTTTCACGCGGTCCGAAAACTTCTGCAATATTATTAACAGTTTATATCATAATTTTTCAAAATTGGATTATATAACAAAAGCAGATGTGGGAAAATGAAAGGTAAAGGTAATCCAAACCCACACCTGCTAATTCATGATCGATTGGTCATCCTATCGCTAGGATTCTATTATTACAAATTGATTCTATTAAAATGCTAGCTATATAGATCATTATCACATAATAATAGCAGATGTAGGTAAATAGACAACTCCACACCTAATGTACGCGTTTGTTGAAAATCGTAAAAGGTATATAAAAATATTACACTCAATCAAGTTTTGATAATTAATAGCAGATGCAGGAATTGGGGTCCAATATCCATCCTACACCTGCTACATGAACAATTACATTCCTGTTCACATTGACAATTATTAATTACAAAAATTGTATTAATGAGTTGCAGTCTTTGTTTGTAGTATAATTTCAGTATCAATCATTGTTATGATACTTCATAAGGTATATCTTCATTTGGTCTTATCCATTTAAGAATCCATAATAAAACTTATTTTCCTTTTGATAATTCCGTTATAAACCGGTATGTCTTTCCCGAAAATTTTCAGATCTTTTTCTATACAATTTTGAAAACTTTTGTTGTAATCAGATGTTTTGAGATATCGCTGTCATATCAGATTAGATCACGTTAGCACATTTAATCACCTAGAATACTCTAATGGAAGGGGGAGAGATCCGTAGCCACTCTGTAATATGAACAAGGCGGAAAATTCATTCTCGGCAATAACAGGCTTCGCTTTGGTTTGTATATCGCCTGATATTAATAATAGTGTAGGAATACTTAGTGCAACTATAAATCCAATAAGTATCAATTCAATGAGCCTGAGTTTAACCATTAATAATCACAGTAGTAAATAATATCGTATTTTAAATTGTATTATGTGATTCATTTAGAGGTATTTAGTCTCTTTGTTAGGAAAATATAATATCATTAAATCCCATTCTACTTGTTGTTTCAGTGATATTTCTGAGCCATCTCAGGCTATTAATCGAATCATTAATTGTTTCCTTCGGATTTCTAATCCACGCATTACTAAGATCCTTCCTTCTTGCTTCAATTTTCAAATGATATCTAAAAGTTCTTGATTTCGGCAAGCTCTATTGCGGCAGTCCACATCACTTATTTGTAGAATCCAGGACTTAATTTGTACCGTTCGTTTAAAATTTTAAAAGTCCATGGAAATAAGATTTTGCTTCAAACCCATTCCTTTTTCCTAAAATATAAAACCATAATTCCAGCTAATGCTGCCATTGATAATAGAACATAGTAGTATCCTAAGGGCGAATGGAGCTCTGGCATCACATCAAAATTCATACCATAGATACCAGCTATCAAGGTAAGGGGAAGAATAATTGTAGCAATGAGTGTAAGTGTTCTGATTGTTTCATTCAGGTTTGCGCTCAAAGAGGAATTGTAGGCTTCGCGCAAGCTAATAACTCTCTGATGCATATTCTCCACTGTGTTTTCTAAATATGCTACTCTATCACTTATTGAGCGAATCTGTCTCATAGAATCATTGCTAAGCTTTGCTTGTACAATTCCATTGATAATGTCTACGAATGCTCGTGTTATCATCGCAAGAGTACTTTCTAGAAAACTTATTTTTCTTCTAATCATAAGTATATCTGACAGTTGTGACTTTGTGGGCTTTTCAAGTATAACATAGTCTTCAATTTGCTCTAGTTGACTATTGATCTTGTCTATTATGGGATAATAGCTTGAAATAACTTCTTCTATTGCAAAGCGATATATCAATTCACATACTCCTATACTCTCATTCATCGAATCACCTTTTTGGATGGATGATGATCGTTTATGTTGTTCTGATAATGATAATGGAGATAGATGAGATGATATCAAACTTCTACTGATCCTTTCTTTAATATTGGTCTGAAATTGTCGTTCGTGAAAATTTATGGTGATTATCCATCTTCGCTCTAAAAATAAGTACAGGTCATCTTCTTCAAGATTGCTGTCAGCATATCCTTCATTTTTCCAACCACTCTCTTCTCCTACTTTTACTTTGCCCCCTTTTTGTTCTTCGTATCTTACTCCATCTATAATCGTAAATAGATATGTATCATATTCTTCTACCTTGGAAGGTTGATGTCTGTGAACTATCGCGTCTACTGCTAATGGATGTAAACCAAAAATGTCTTGTAAATGAAAAATATCGCCAGGATCATCAGCGTGTATCCATAACGACTCCTGTGGATTTTCCACCATCTCTTTTCTAACTGATAGTGGCTCTGAAATATTGATTTGTTTAATCTTGAATTTGCCTATAATATGAGCAGATATTGTCAATTGCCTTGTTGTACTTGCAGCAGCTTACCTAAATAGTTCTTGAGGGCAATCTACATTGTTATCTTAGCATTTGCATTGCTTGTATCTGTAAAGAGAATCTTCTACAGCAGAGTTTAATATGTCAAGTATCAT
>CAVPGE010000056.1:0-28137 GCA_963703885.1 uncultured Nitrososphaerales archaeon | reverse complement strand
TCCGCACGTTTTAACCGAGCCTATTGAAGAGAATTATCCATTTGGGTAAAGTTCGCGGGCGTTATGTCGGCGGAAGTGATGGTTACTTGTGACTGGTTAATAGGTGGTGAAACACTCGCTAGTGACTCATAAAATGTCTGTCCTCTAGGAATTACAACTCCAACGTCTTTTGCATATGTATCATAAGCGTTGATCAATTTCTGCATAATATCAGGATGCTGATCTGCCACATTATTGATTTCAGTTGGGTCATGAGTACCACTCTGGAACCTTCCTTCAATAGTTTTTGTCTTGAGGGTATTGGAAATTTGAAAGTAGGCGAACCTGTCAAGATGTGCAAGAGTTTCCCTTTCAGGATTAATAAGTGATTTTTCTTCAAGATCGGGAATAGTTAATTCCACAGCAGTAATTGCCTGTTCAAATTTTCCAATCATTTCTGATAGGATGATATAGAATAGAGAATCTATGGAATCCTTAACTAACTTTTTATTTTTATGTTCGAGTAATTTGCGTGTTTTTTGTAAATCTACACTTGATAGATGGATTGTTACGAGCCAATTCTTGCCACAAAATAAATCACCCCTTCAGTAATATTAGTCTGTGAATTCTTGTATTTTATGTCCAAGTATCGTGAACTTGTGGTCATCAAGAAGTCTAATCTGAAATTTCTTGGATTTGTTCATATATAGATCAACTGCATCCTGTTCTAGATTGAAATGACTTAATATTTTTCATGATCTTGTCGGGAGGATCTTCAAGATCTATCCAAATTTATGATTAGATTTTAAATTTTGAAAGTCATTTTCTTCCCTGACTTCATTAATTATTGGAAACCGTTAATATAAACTGGTAATGGATGGTTGCAGGCTTGTGCGTCTTCTAGCCATATCATCTAGGCGCGTTTTTTGTTGCTTGTAAACACAGTCATAGGGAAGTGTTATCTATCAGGAGTGTGTATTATTACTGATGTCGAATAGAAAGGATCAAAATTATATCAATAGCAGACATATGGATGAACAGAAAGCTCTCGAACAAACTGAAACATTTGCAAAGTTGGCCCGAAAACTCAAGTCGGTTTCAAGCCAGACTAACATAACAACTGGAAGAATTGCAGAAAGTACTCGATTTCCCGCTATGAAGAAGCTATAAAGTAGATGCTCCTAAGTAAATTTGGAAGAATTATGATAACTGGCTACATGAAGTAGATGATTGCTTTTAAATCCTACCGTACCAAATTTATCACAATTAATTTAAGTTTCAGAAAAAATTGAATAATTTTTCCGATTCACCTAAAAGACTGAGCAAGTTAAATCTAGCAATGGCAATTCTTCTAGAGTAAAGTGACGCACCGGTTCAGGTTTTATCACGTAGAACCTTTTTACATAACTAGACGGATGAAAATAGTAGGATAAAAAGGCAGAATTTTGGCAGTTTTACCCAAATTGACTTGACAGAAATTCTCTTTGTTGCAGTCAGATGGGTTATCTTCGTCTAGCTTAGCCAACCCCTTATTATCTGTGCCATAATCGCCAAAGTCTGACATTTGAACGTGAAGACAATTTTACTTATGAGAATAATTTCAGCCTCTGAGGAAAGTAGAGGAGACGCTCAACAGGAACAGGAAAGTACTGTTAACAATAATTACGATAGGAATGAGTAGTTATTCACCAGTTCCTAAATGGAAGTTCTATCTTTCCTCGCATATGCTTCACGAGCAACACTTATCGCTCCTTTTCTTAGTAGCATTGCTCGATATATTACTTGTTTGGCCCTTTCAGTAGCTATCTTTCTAGGATTTCCGATTTCATAGCCGCCTCCTTGCTTGGTCTTTTGCATAATAGCTTCTGTTAGAATTTCTTTTATATTCTTGCTTATCTTATACTTGATAAGATCAAAGGCTTCCCTCTCAGTCCTCCCTTGATACTCCACAAAAGATCCGATAACGCCACCTGCATTGGCGAGAAAGTCGGGCACAATCAAAACACCATTTTTATTCAAATACTCGTCTGCTTTATGGAGAGTTGGAATATTCGCGGCCTCTATAATTATCCTAATACCATTTTCAAGTAGTTTTGGTGCCGTCTTATCGTTTATAACTCGACCCATTGCGGCTGGAATAAAGATATCTGCTTCAACATCGAATATATCATCCTTGTCCCTAATATTGTAATCTTGAGAAAAGGAGTTATTGTTCATTTGTTGATTTGTTTCAAGATCTGAAAGGCTTGTTTTTCCCTTCATATCCTTCATTAATCTAGGAATATTGAGTCCATCCTCCTTGTAAATGAATCCTGAAACATCACTTATACCAACCACTTTAATTTTTGCCAAATCATCCAGGAATTTAGCTGTAAAAGATCCAACATTTCCAAAACCTTGGATGGTAACTCTCATTCCATGTTCCGTAGACTTTGACTTTGCATGACCTACAAAGGCATTATCTTCTAACTTATCTAAAGCATCTATAGTTGTTTCTAAAGCTATGCTTACTCCATAACCAGTAGTTCCTAATTCGTGAGGTATCCCGCCTAGTTCTGCAGGTTTTCCTGTACAGGCCTTCATATCGCCAATCTCATGAGCAAATACTGCCATATCAAGTTCAGTAGTACCAACATCGGTAGCAGCAATGTACTGTGATGGACAATATGGTCTAATCATTTTCGCAAAAGACTTCATCCATTGTACTCTATCCACCTTATTGGGATCAGCAATTATACCTCCCTTTGCTCCTCCAAAAGGTAGTCCAGCTGCAGCACACTTCCACGTCATAGTTCGTGCAAGTCTGGATATTTCAAGCGGTGTGACGCCCTCAGCAAATCTTATTCCTCCTTTGCCTGGACCTGTAGAAGTATTATCAATTACAAGAACTCCCATCATTCCAGTATCCGGATCATAAACTTGGAGAACTTTTTCAGGACCCCATTCATCCATCTCTTCCCAAGCAGAAGACGAGGACATTGAAGACAAAGATGAGGGTAAAATAGAAGATGAACTCGACATCATAGTTGTTAAGAGTGGACTATTATTAATCATTCTCCGATGACGCTCATTCAATCTAAGAAGGAAATCCAAAAATTAGCTTAGGAAGTATGGCTATGCTCTAGATTCTAGCGATGTTCCTAAATAGATTAGTTTACAATTGATGCTTTAGCAAATCTTTCTCTTACTTCAGTAACTTTAATTTTGATCTTCTTTTGAACTTTTCCATTTTCGACAAAAATGATAAATCCTTGAATCCTTGCTATACCATCCCCTTTACTGCTTATTTCGGTAATGTCCACCTCGTAAGTCCCATCCACTTCGACCGGCTTTGAGGTGGGTGAACCTCTGTTGAAGTCCTTGCCACTACCACCGCCATAACTTCTACCTCTGCCACGACCATATCCACTATCTCGACTGTAACTCATTGGTAAATGCTTTTAGGTTATTATCCTAATATAAATAACGTTATTGATTATTTACTGATTAATTGCAGTCTACATCTTATGACCAATTTATACAAACTGTACTGACATTAATTCAGAAATTCGTGTTATGTTTGAATCATCGATAATTTCTACTAAATGTTATCACGTAAGTCGTGCTCTTGTTGGATACACTACTTCTCTTCACTGAGCTGAACTCGTCCTAATTGCCTTTATATCATGTATACAAATACGAAATACATTAAGGTGAATTTGATTCAAAAACCACAGGAATACTAATGTTTAGGTAGACATCCACTTTTTAACAGGAAATTTACTTCTCAGCAAGAATGCAATAATAGAACTTCCAACAAATTTGGCAGACCAATATAACCATAAATCTACTTTCAAACCAGATATGAAAGTAGGAGGCAGAGAACGAGCAGGGTTCATAATGGACCATCCAGTTGAATTCTTCGTAAACTATGTTTAAAAAAAGCCGTAGATGCCTTCATAAACTACAAAATAACCCTGAACACCAAATACTAACTGTCTTTACTCGCATTTTTGAAGCAAAATTTATTCCTAAAAAATAAGCCTACAATAGAAGTTCCTATGAATGTGGCAGACCAATATAGCCATAAATCTCCTACTGAACCGGATAATAATGCAGGCGCTAAAGACCTCGCAGGATTCATTGAGGCACCAGAAATAAGCGCAAAGAAGTAAATGTCTAGACCCACAATACCACCTATAACTATACCACTAAAACCTTTCAATCCATTAGTATAAACCACAACCAATATGACAATCATTAACAATGAAGAGGCTAAAACTTCAATGCCAATGATTGTGGGGATTGGAAAATTATGATTCGGAAAATTGGCTCCCAAACTTGCATTACTACCAATTAAGTATTTTACAAACAAACTTGCCAATAAGGCCCCGGTTAATTCCGCACCAAGGTAGTAAAAAAACTGTCTATAGTTAATGTGTCGAGTTATCAAGAAACCTAGCGAAACTGCAGGATTGAAATGGGCCATGGAAACTTTACCAAAAAGATAGACACCAATCGTTACACCAACAAAAGGAGCAAATGCAATAAATGGTATGCCTAGGACTCCTCCTAATTTATCATCTATTACAACCGAACCTGTAGCGAGAACTACTACTATAAAAGTACCAATAACCTCTACAACAAATATTTTTTGATTTGATGTTAATCTATTGGCTAGCCTTAAGACCTGCGACAAGTTCTATTACTCTCTGTTCTATTTCATCTCTTATCCTTCTTACATCCTCAAGAGATTTGCTTTTGGGGTCTTCTAAATTCCAATCTATAACATTATGTAGAAATAGAGTTGGACATGATTCCTTTCCCATGCAACCCATGTTTACAATCTTTGTCGAGTTGCGCATCATATCTTCCGTAATATCTTTTGACTTTTGATTGCTTATGTCTATCCCAACTTCTTTCATAGCCTCAACTACGATGGGATTAATTTTGGAGGCAGGCCTTGTCCCTGCACTAATCGCCATTAAATTACTAGGAGCATATTTTTTGAAAAATCCTTCAGCCATCTGACTTCTTCCAGCATTTTCTACACATACAAAAAGAATAGTTTGAACAATTTCTTTTTCTTTTGATTTAAAGATTTTCAGCATTACTCATCAACCTGTATCTGCTCTAACTACTATACTTGTGATTATGCTTTGTACTGGCTTGACCTCAGTCAAATACAGTTGTTCCTTCAATACACGAACATCCTTAAATCCTGCCTGAGTAATACTTTTGATATAATTTTCCTTAGTTAATGTTCCATCAATACAACTACACCATTTATCTGAATTAATAGACGATTCTTGAACTTCTTTATCTGTAACAAGGTCCGAAATAACCATTCTTCCTTTTCCATTTTTCTTCAAGATTCGGAATATTTCCTTGAAAGTTCTAGTCTTGTCTGTAGTCAGATTAATAACGCAATTGCTAATGACAACCTCAACTGTATTATCTTCTACAGGAATACCAGTCTCAATATCCCCTTTCTTAAATTCGATATTTGGAAAACCATTTTGTATAGAAGCATTTCTAGCCTTGTTTAGCATTTCATCAGTAAAGTCTATACCTATAACCTTACCACTTTCCTTAACTACTTTAGATGCCAGAAAGCAATCTATTCCCGCTCCTGACCCTAAATCTACTACCGTCTTGCCTTCCTTCAATTCGGCAAAATTAATCGGTGCACCACAACCTACCCCAAGTATAGATTCTTGTGGTACTGATTCTAAATCCTTAACATTGTATCCTATAGCAACTGATGTTTCATTAGGGGAATTATTTGCAACTCCACAACATTCTTGTGGCATGCAACAACATTCTGAATTTCCAGTTAATGCAATCTTTCCATATTTCTCTTTGATTTTGGTCTTTATAGATTCTTGTGCCACAATATGTCATTGTTTACTAGAGAAACTATTTAAGTTGTCAAGTAGACTAAAATAAACATAGTGTAATTATGGAAACCAAAAGACAGAAAGGAAACAAATTACCTGTTCATAACGAATGTAGTTTAGAAGGCTATGATGCGGCTACACTTATGACCGAAACTGTGAATCTTCGCAAAATAATAACAAAGAGAGGAACATTGGAAATGTTAATACCGTTATGCTGCTCTACAGAGCCAGTTAGACATAAACAATTCAGACAATTATTAAAGGGATTTAGCAGTAAAACTCTCGCTCTAAGACTTAAAGAATTAGAAAAAGGGGGAATATTAGAAAGGCATGCGTACAATGAGATGCCACCTAAAGTTGAATATAGGCTTACTTCAAAAGGTCAAGAATTAGTAGAATCAGTAATCAATTTGCTCCAATGGATGCGGAAATGGTCAAAGCCAAAAAACTAGTTCTCTCGAATGTCTTTTTTATGATATAATTACCATGTAAATAAATCTAAGGCCTAAAATATCAATTAGTTGAACCCCTTTACATGCAGGGACCAAACCCCCCTCAAGCTCAGCTACAAGATAATTGAGCCCAAATAATACGAGTCCGTATGTGACACATCCGCGTCCTCGTAAAATACATCTGGTAACTTTCTGCATTCAATTAACTCATTCGCTGAACAGCTGGAATCTGATATTCTCCCTTCAATACGGTTTCATAAGGAATGTACATTCGTAGCGTAAGATTGAAGGTATTAGAGGGCGAGGGAAGCCAGTTAGATTCTTTGTCCTTGCCTGGACTATCATGTTGTATGTAGATATCAAGTGAGCCATCGGTGTTATACTTAAGTCCTGGTGTATGGTCTCCTACAGAGAAGCGATTTATTGGGTTATCTACAAAGTATTTTTTTTGAATTATACATGCGGATAGACCAAAATCCATCTACTGGCGGAGTTTGTCCAGGCTAATTATCAACATCGTATCGCTTTCATCAAATTTACCCTACATAATTTCAAAGTGCAGAAAAGTTTTCCTAAACTAATTCTTCTAAATACTTCTAAAAGGCCCAAATATCATGATGTTATACATTATGGTAAGAGCTATTAACAGTGAAGTAAGTTAGTGAACCACTCTTGGAACGACGTTGTTTTCATTGCTTGATGTCTAGAGTGACCATGTTGGTGTCAAACGGTGTCGCAAGTCACCTACATGGGATAGTATAGTGTCTTATCTTTTAGATAAAATTCATCTTACATAATGTCTTATGTAGGGACGTACAGGATGTAAATTGAAGTAGATTGCATTTTGGACAGACATAAGTTGCTTCTTCTGATTCTGGTTCTGATCTGATTGACATATTATATCTAACACATGATGTTATTTAATGAGTATGTCGCGATTACATTAGAGAAGAATAGGATATTTCCGGACAGCCCAGACACTAATATCCTGACTAATTTTATCTAGTTTATTATGTACATCGTATATAAATTATTTAGAGAAATAAGAATTGTTAGAAAGAAGACTCAAGAGTATAAAGCCATTTACCGGAAGTCGAGAAAAGAATTCAAGATTCTGTATATCATGCGGCGAACTTGCGACAAAGATTGTGAGTTATAGTATCGAAGGTGCAGTAATAATAGAGAAACATTGCGATGCATGTGCCAAGAAAGTAGAGGATAGTTCACCAAAGTAAAGCCTACAGGAATATCGATTAATGACAAAGAAAATATTTCTTGGATGTCATCAATTGTATTGCAACACTTACCATATTATTAGATTGGTCATTTCATCTTATTTTATTCGTCTTTGAAGACGGAATATTCTTTCTATTTAATACCCCCATATTTCTTAGCTCTTGTAACCATTCTAAAAGTGTAAATTCTATATTTATAATCTCATTGTCAAACTCTTTGCTATCTATTGGAGTGTACTTGTTATATTGATTGTAGATATAAATAGGATTATGATAGTCTAGTATTGGTGCGATAGAGAAATGTCCTTTACCGTCTGTACCAAGTACGTATGTTATGACCATTTTAACTCCCTATTAATATTCCATAATCTATCAAGCATATCCTGTTGTTGTCCTAGTAGCTCTTTAACTAATAGCATCATTGCAATCTGTGTACGAATTTGTATTTGCTTTCAATTTCATTCATTAATTCATTCACCTTATTGAATTACATCTAAGGGAATCTTAAAACTTCCCATTTCAAATCTCCATAAAGTTTGACGAACAGTTTTGAGTCAAGATTATCTGAAACAACGCACGTTATACGTTGTAAAATGAAGACCTAGTGAACCCTCAGAGGTAGCCAAGATATTCATCATCGTGTCCATACATGCTGTCTCGGCCTATAATAACAAGATTTCTAATGACCGTAGGACCAAGGACTTGAATATTTATATTCCTGAAAGGAAGTAAGAGCATACCGAATGTCTAAGTTAACATAAGTTGAAAGAAATCCTATCAAAAATATAGTTGCTGGTTTAACGATAAAACGAATACCGGATAATGAGATAATCAAAAGTATTTTTTTGATCAAACTAACAATACTATTACAGTAAGAAATCATACCCGTATAAAACAGCAGGTAAAGATTCATCAAAAAATGAGACTACGTTTTGTAATAAAATAATAGTGAAAAAACGATTAACTCTGCAATAATTACAAGTTAACCCCCTTACTATGACATCGTCTTCTGTGGACAATTCTACCCATCCTTGTCCTACCCGTCTACCCAAAAGAGGAATTTCAATCAAATTTAGAACCTAAATCGTTCTACTCACAATTGATTCCGGACTCAAGTTCCATATCCCAAATTATTGGCAAAATCTTAAATCCTTCAGGTTTCATCTATACAATAGTAAAGTAGGAAATTTGTCTCGAGACTCAAATAAGAGTAGGAAACACGAAAAGGATAAACAGGAAGGGCTAGGGAAGACCAGCGAAGCTGTTCTAAACAGAATGATGGAAGATGATAATTCCCAAAGTGTAGAGGGATATGACGCTATCGATTTAGATACACTTTCCATGCAGAGACAAGACAGGTTTTGGAATGCATTAAAAGAACGTTATCAGTACAATACTTCAATAAAACATGGTCAGGACTTTCTTCTCAAACACGTAGGTACCAAGTTATCATTTGTTATCATGTATGCCGACCTAGTTGGCTCGACTAAAATGAGTATGACACTGCCACCAGATAAGCTGGTCACAATAATCAGAGCTTTTTCATATGAAATGTCCTCTGTAATTGAAAGTTATGATGGATATGTACTGAAATATGTCGGTGACGCAGTAATAGCATTCTTTCCGCCTGGTTTAAATAAATATCTTACTTATGATAAGGCAGTTCGATGTGGAAAATCAATGATTACTGTCATACAGGATGGGATTAATCCTATCTTAAGTAAAGATGACTATCCTGAATTACGTATAAAAATTGGTATAGATGAAGGAGAAAATGTGGTTGTTCAGTATGGGTACGATAATAGCTCGCAAATTGACATTCTTGGGTATACAATGAACGTGGCAGCAAAGATAACTTCCCTTACGGGGCCGAATAAGGTATCTGTGGGTGATAATGTCTTCAAATTACTACATCCCAATACACAGGATGAATTCCAAGAGTCATTAAGCCTCCATGATGAATGGAAATATCTTGATAGTGATACTGACAAGGTTTACAAAGTTTATACATTAAAGTAAAAAGTACCTATGGCATATGGAATGTGCAAAATTGTCAGCGGAATATTTCGTAGAAACATATGCAACCACAAGACTAAAAACAAAACCAGCAGTACCTGAATATAGTAGACTCCGGAAACTATTTGTTACCACTACGCGATTCATTTCATTTGATACTCTGTACTGTAAACAATCATTTACAAGTTTTAATATAAAATCCCATGATCTACGTCAAAAAAGGGAAAACTTACTCGACTTTTTCTTTCAATTTTTCTTTATTGTACTCTGCACCAAGGTCTTTGTCTGGATCTTTGATTTTGTTAGCTACTGCTTTTGCACCAGCTTTAATCGAATCTCCTGCATTCTCTAAATTTTCTTCTGTATCGCTCTTAGTATGCGCTTTTGTCTCTTCAAATTCATTTGTCATTATATTGTAGTATGCATCATCATATTTATAACTATCTCTGTAGTAGTAAAGAATTCAAACTAATTTACCGACGATAAGTAACAATGATATAATAACTCAAATAAGCCTGATTATCTTAGGAATTTTAATAAATACCCCAATCTTAAACGACTTTTTTAAGAAATAGTCAATTTACCGGATTGAGTATTATTTTATGTCATCTATATTTAATTATCCTTTAACTGACTTAGAGCACATTACAATATCTTTCAATTATGGCGGCACTTTCAAACCTAAAAATTGCAGTTTGGGTTGCCACTTTTCTACATGACATAAATCTATCCTTCTTTTTCATTTCCTTTCGTATTGGCTAAATTTCAACCTGACTTCTAGCTGCTATTATTTCTAATATCATATAAACACATGAAATCTTTCAGTCTCTTACCTGGCATGAAATATTGCATGTATTTCGTCCAATCTTTCCATAGAACCATCATGAGCCCTAATTTGCGAGAAAGATGGCTCAGTTCTCATTAGTTGCAAAAACGAACAAACTTGGTTATTTGTAACACCGTGCTTTATATCATAGTCTATTCTTTTGGACACACTGCCAATTTTGCCATACTTGTTGTTTATTCTTACCTCCCTGCGTGAAGCATTTTCAGTAAGGCCCGTCACAAATTTAAGAAGAGTATTTTTCATATGTTCAACATGCCATTCCTTCATAGGATAACTATTTTGTTTCATTATAAAGTAATATACGGCACCGTAGTATATATAATTTAGACATTATTTTGGTAAATTGGCTCATATGGGACATAAAAATTGAGAAAATTAGCGATACGGTCTCCATGATACATTTCTTTGATTTTTACAGGATCTAATTTTAAATGAACATAGTAGGTTAATTTTCGGGCCATTCTTTGTACCACAGTATCAGCGGCTTAATTATCCCTACTTTATTTTTTCGTCGTCTCTAGATGAATCTTGGCCAACCTCTCTAACCCTTAAGTACAACACTCTGGAGGTAATGTAATCCCACTCCCCTGTAAATTGATAGAATTTTGCAGGTTCTTTACCGAAGCTTAACTGTTCATGCAGTAACCCAAATGGGCCGGAAATAAGTATCTAGTTGATTTTATATCGTCATAAAATCTGTGATTTCTCTTGGTTTTGCTAATTTTTCTAAAATCAGCTTATCATGTTTATAATTTACTTCGCTATCACCGCTCAGCTTTACTAGCACATTAAAGAATCCGTAGTCATTTTTGGTCAATACTTCTACCACTTTTACTGAAAGTTCTGAATCAAGTCCGTAATCTAGTATGAGCTTTTGATTTATTTTTGCATCTTCGTTTAAAGCTTGTAGCATATACTAATGTACGCGTATCGAGTATTTAGAAGTTTGTTAGGTTCGATTTCCTGTGCGGTATATCTATTAGTAAAGTACTCGCATTTGTGTTTCTTAAAAAAAGAAACAATTTGCTCTTGTATCGACAAATACATTTCTTCCTCTATATTGACAACTCTAATTTGCAAAGTTTTGTAGTTTAGCTGATTCTCTTAATAAGGAATATTCAAAATGATTGCACAAGACTTGGAATTATATTGAATCTAACACAGAATTTATATGATTATGTTACTTTATTAAAGTAATTTGTTATATTTTCACAGATTTAGCATAGTTTGTTGCGCAACTAATGTTTTCAGCTTATGAATTCCATAGCCTGTTTTAGATGATATGATTGGAGGAATACGTATGGCCAAGTCTGCAGCGATTTCTTGGATACGCGTTAATTCTGTTGTATCACTTTTCGTAAAAATTACTACAACTTTAGCCCTATTTACTTTGAGCTCGTCTAGTACCTGCCAACAGCTGGAGTAATTTACTCTTATTTCATCAAGCGGTTGAGAACAATCTATCAGTAAAAGAATCAAATTGGCAACCAATGATTCCTCTAATGTGGACTTGAATGCATGTATCATGTAAGTTGGAAGTCTGCTAATAAATCCAACCGTGTCAGTCAGAAGAAACTTCTCTTTATTAATGAAAAATGACCTTGTGCTTGTTGAAAGAGTAGTAAATAAATTATCAGAGGTTTCTTTCGTTTCCTGTGTGAGTAAATTAAATAGAGTTGTTTTTCCTGAACTTGTATATCCCACAAGGGCTACTATTGGTATTTCATTACCCGATCTTTGGTCTAGATATAACTGGCGTCTACGTTTTGCATCTGACAACTTATCTACGATGAAACCTATCTGTCTTTTAAGGTCACGAAATTTTACATCTACGACATATTCTCCTCCTCCTCCTTTTCCGGGTCTCTCCATTCCTGTTGAAAGATTAGCTGACTCTCTAACCCTAGGTAATTCATATTTTATCTCCGCCAATTGGATTTGCAATTTTGCTTCCGAAGTAGTTGCTCGAGTGCTGAAAATATCTAAAATGAGTCGTTCTCTGTCTATGACTTTTAATTCTGTTACTTTTTCTAAATTAAATAATTGCCTTGCTGTCAGATGTTCGTCTACTATAATTAATTGTTCTGACTTATCTTCAGTGCTGAATTTTTCGCCCAAGAATTCCTTGATTTCGTCAACTTTTCCTTTTCCAAGGCCATGGCTTGAGTGATTGAGGTACTTTTGAGTAAATATTTTTACTATTTCGTAGTTACCAGCAGATTCTACTAGACTTCTTGCTTCATTTTGCCTGAATTCGTCCGGATAGCTAACTAGTATTACCTTTTTCAGTTTCATAGACCTAACACCTTTGCAATAATTGAAGTAATGATTATGCGTATGCATAATCGTGAATTTCGATGAAAGTAGGATTTATTCAGAAACGGTATCTTCAGTTTGAAAATGTCATTACCTTCAATAAGTAGCATAGATATCTGTACTATACTATAATACATGACTAGACTAAAAAGTTATGCTTACGTAAAGCTTTACTCGGTACTACTATCTTTCTAATTCTTTCCTTACCAATGATACAGGAGGAGAGTGAAACTGACAATAGTTTGCATTAGTATCATATTCCTTATTGCATTCAGGACATACTCTAATTGTTGTTACATATTCTCCCTCCCAGTCAATATCCACTCCACATCTATGACATACGATAGGCCTTGGTTCACTCGTATGAAATGTGATTAATGTTCCACAATCAGGATTACCGCATAGATACGTGCGTTTGCCAAGAGAACCCTCTAATCCCTTCACTATCGAATCCAACATCTTGATCAGAGAATTGTCGGTTTCGGCAGAGGGTCTTTTGATAGGCTTAAACCTTTTCGATGATGCATCTTTAATATCGCTCTCTTTCGTTCCTTGATTATTATTCTCCATATACTAGTTTATATCATCTATATCTTAAATATACAGCTATAATTGACAATTTTTTATTGATATTTTAGAAATATAGCTGACTTTGTCGTATTAATACACAATCCTATCGACATACAAATGTACAGAAAAGATCCGGCTTGACTACTTCAGAGTAGTGGCTACAGAAATTGCAATACTCTACGTCACATTATTAAATATTTACATATTTACAGTTATTTTGTGAAAAGACATCTTAAAGCTGACAAAATAAAGAATAGCACAAAATCCAGTTTCGAGGTTGCCCTATTTTATTTGATTAGTATTCAAATTTAGTCATAGTATTTCAGATGGTAAAAGTTTAAATGTTCAGTCTTACTAATAAGATATGTAGAAAAATTCAGAACGTATGTTTCTAACAACAAAGGTGGTTAAATATATAAAAATGAGTGTAATTGCACGGTGCTATAATTGTAATCAGAAAGTATACTTTGACGATAGGATTAGGAATGGTTATGGCTCAGCTATTCGATTGGATGATCATGGTGAACCACATAGATGCAAACATAAATATCAAAAAACCGGTTTTAATGAAACCCAAAAATGTTTCAAATGCGGGGAAAGCATATTTTTTGATGTTAATTATGTTTCCATTTCAGGAAAGTGCATCCCTCTTGGTTCTTATTCTGGAAAATCTCATGTATGTAGTAAAGCACAAATAATTGCCTCCTCCTGAATATGGATATTATTTTATCAAAATCCTTTGTAGTTTGTTGATGAACTTCTCGGCTCATACCAAAAGATGTTCTTATTTCTCGTGAATCTTTAAAGACCAGGAATTTTTTAGTTTAATTTTACGTCGAATTCGCCTCAGATCATCTTATTGAATCAACTTTTGTCTTTTACATCAGATAATGGTTCTAATTTAATTATTTCATCCCATGTTCCCGTTGCTGAAAGCATATAAAATTTGCATTGACCTTCTGATTGTAGGTTTATAATATCACCGGTTGTAACTAGAACTTGGAATAAATTGTTTAAGAACTGCAGGAAACTAGGGCCTGCTACTATGCTTTTGACTTCTCTTCCTAATGGTTTACTGTAATAGTTTTCAAGAGTAGTGTCCAGTCCTTCATCGCCGAGTTTTTCTACAAGATTAGCTATATCTACAAACTGCGGTTTTCTTTTATACACATTTAGAATTGCCATTTTAAATAATTCCCAATTATCACATATTGCCAACTACATTTATTATTATCTGTTAGACATATGATTTAGTTCGTAAAATTAGGTCAAATACATCATTTTAAACGAGTCAAATATTTCTTAAAAGATCATTAATAAGTAGCTTTATAGGCCTGTATGCTGTCATTTATTATATGCACAGATCTTGTAAATCATGCTCGAAGGATTTTGATGAATTTATTGAGGGAGTTAAATATCAGAGTACCAATATTGGTCATTTTGTCTTTTGCTCAGATGTTTGCTGCAAAAACTTTCTAACTCAGAATCAGTAGCTTTAGCTTAGTTTTGTGAACCTGTTACAGAAACATATTGATAAAGGCACAACGCAGACCAAAATAAAATTCTGTAGGAATGTGAAGAATGTTATCTGTCTATGTTTACTCCATAACAAGAATATGCAAGTTGTATAATTGGGAAATCTTATTGGATGAGAATATGAAAAGAGAACTAGAAAATATATGAAACAAAATCTATATGTCGAGAAAGAGATAAAAAATAGTTAGACCCATAATCGGTATAATGAATAAATCGATAAAGTGCATACAGCAAGAGCACGAATTATGCGAAGGTGTTATAATTGAAATTGTCGATGATTCAACACGAATATGTGACTGTGAATGTCATAATAATCTGTACAAGCTAGTTAGCAGAATGCAGGCTGCAACTAATAACTCTTAACAATAAACGTTATTTATGTAAGGAAAATAATCTCGAAACATGAGTTACAGTAGAGATAGTAGGTATTGCCGTGGTAGGGTCAGGAGTTTTGGCGGATGACCTTGCAAAAGCCTTAGCAAAGATTCACACATCACAAAACAAATCAGAGTAGACTCCCAGATAGAAAAGTTTAGGTGTTAGACTAATAAACATATTAAAGAAGGCCAATTCCGTATATTATAAATAATTTACCATCTGTTAGAATCGCTGTTGTCATTGTCTTAAGTAAGAACTATATTTCTTACCTTGTCATTTATACTTTATAATAATCCCAAGACTAAGACTAATTGTCAGTATTTTTAGTATTTTTTATATTGATAAATACATTAAAATTATAACACTGATACCAAAATAATTCGACAGTAATCTATGCATTGTCTTTGACTTTTGTTTATTGACCCATTTTAAGTCATTTAAAATGTACAAAATAACTTCAAAATCAAAATCAATATTGATTAGGAGATAGGACTCCTAAAAGTAACGCCAGTCAGAGCATTTGTGTATGTCTCAGGGTAATTATATTAATTCATATGAATATTTATCAATAGTTTGAGATATCACGGGTATTCTCAATGTTTCCTGTATCTAGTAATTTTGCGGATATATTTGCTTGATTGGATTCCCATTTTAGCAAGTATTTTGTTTGGGAGCAATATGAATATTTAGAAAAAAATTATCTTTGATGCACGATTAGACCACATGCGGTTCATTGTACCTTGGTTCATCCTGTTTGATTTGATTTTGAATTTGGCTGGTTTCTTATATGTTTATTCTAATACCTACTGATTTGGGCCTTTGGCTCCAAGTGGCTGGTCCATTTGGCTTACTGTTTGATTTTGTGGAGATGGAAGCTGGAAGAATGGGACTGCGCCGGATCCAGATGCATAAGGCAATTGGCCATTCCATCTGTTAATGGCCTGCCATTGTAGATACTCTGGACTGGATCTTAATTGGCTCGTAATTATATTTATGGCTTCGGCTTCGCCGCTCGCCCTGGCCACGTTTGCTCTGGCAGCAGCTTCAGCTTTTACGACATTTTGATTTGCTACCACTCGTACAGCCTTCAAGTTATTTTGCTCAGTTAGAAACTTTTGGAAAGCTACTACCTTTTGCTCTATCTGGGTAGCAAAAGATGCCGAAAACTTGAAATCTGTGATGAATACGTTTTCCACTAGTATGTTATTGGAGGTAAGCGTAGCTCTAATAGATTGTGCAATAACGTCCTTTGCAATCGCTCGCTTTGTAACTAACTCCTCTGCGTTAAACTTGGCTACACTAGCTTTGACTGATTCCTGTATAGTTGGAGAAATGACACGGTCTGCATAGTCTACGCCTAATAACTGAAAGACCCTATTGGCCTCTTGGGGGTCGATTTTGTAGTTTACTGCTATTACTGTTTGAACTTCCTGTAAATCATTGGAGGCAGCCGATGCTTCTGCCTGAAATTTTTGCGTCCGGACTTCCATTTGTACTACTTGTTCTGCAAACGGAATTATCATATGTACCCCTTCAGGAAGAACTCGATTTTCTACTGCTCCAAGATAAAGAACAACACCTCTATGTCCTGCTTCTACAATTACAACTGATTCTATCAATACTATTATAATAATGATGAAAGTAATTATAGCGGCAGCAATTTTTGCCTTATTAGCCCATGGAAATCTTGACGCTCTGATATATGACATCGATATTACTAAAGATTAATGGAATACCAATATATATTGATGGGTCTTACCATTGGTCGTAATCAGAATGTTTGCGAACGAATCACGACCATCAAGATATCTCATTATTCAACGCCAGACGTCAGATAGCTTGTACCTATAAGAAACAAGTGACAAAATAATTTACCTAATCTAGGATAGGAACGTGTCATGACGGGTTCAAATATCAAATGAAAGTCTCACCATAAATAGTACAATATTTCAGTTTAGACCATCTTCAGTATCGATAGGATTCTATTTTAAGATTAGTAGTGATAGGTTGATTATGGGACGATAAAAGCAGTTATCTATACTTGGTACCTTAACATGGATTTATAATGATCAAGCATCATAGAAAATACTTAGCGATATTCTACCAGACAAGTAAAATTTAAATTAATCATATCTAGTTTGTTATCTATTACACCATAGTCTAGATGATAAGAAATGCAGCATCAAAAGCATTAAAAAGCAGGTCTTTTAAAGCAAATCCAGAATAAACACTCAAGATTCTGTCTTAGATAAAGAGACAGAAGATAGATTAGGCCTCGATATAGGAAAGGGTAGAGGTAAACGTTCCCTAGGCACTTGTAGTATTTCACGTAGAATGATATTGCTAAGAATGGATTGGACTCCTAAAAGAATTTGGAAAGTAACAAAGGAAACCAAGGATTACATATGGCGGAAGAAAGTGCCTTATGGACTTAGAGAAGCAAGGAAGGTCTTAGTACATGAATTAGTACATTATAGATTTGATTATATGAGTCATGGCAAGGACTTTGAGAAAAGAATCAATGAAGTCCTAAGTGGTAGAGAATTCCCAAGGAAACATATCACCTGTCCACAGTTGGGCTTTAGATAGTCTAACTAAAGATTTTATTATCTAGTAGTATTTTATTACCTTCACGGCAACAAGCAATGAATTAAATCTAAATCAAAATATTCCAGGTAGTTCTATCAAGTGCCAGGGTCCTGCAAGAATCGAGCGAATTAACATACAACCGGATCAATTAGAGAAACTTAATGCTATGTTGCATAGTAAGTTACCCGAACGTAAAGAGTTTATTTATTTCATGGAAAGATGGGAAGGAAAATTATGGAATGGTGTTCCAGCAAATCCAGTTGCAGAACATATAGAAGGCTACTGGATTAAACAATTCACAAAGCCACACTTTAACGAACAAACTGGAGAAATTGATTACTATCAATTAGACGCAGGTAAAGGACAAACTATCTACACTATTCCTTATTCAAAGAAGGCAGTGGACGATATTATAGCCAAGTCAGTACACACAGACAAAGACAAAGGTATTGTCTTCACCATAAAATTCGGATCGGAGGACAATCCATTTGGTCAACATCAACAGGTACCAACTGGAAACCAATTTTCATACGAGCAGTTTGCTAATTGGAGTTGGAAAGAAATCTGTAAACATAACTTCAAACCTACAGTTCAACAATATGAGGAATGGATAGCAAAAGAGAAATCAAAAGACGGTTTATCGTTTGAACCTACTTGATTAACTAACTTATTGCATTATCAATTATTTATTATCATTGAGATAATCCTAATCAATCAACTTATTATTTATAATTTAAAGTTCATAATTTGGTTACGTAAGCCAACACAATTCCTTCATAGGACAGTTGCGGGCCATGTAGGCCAAAATATCCCATTTCTTGCACCTGCTATCTATTAACTAACTTATATCATTTTTATTTTCTCTTATATTTTAGTACATTTAGTTAAATAGTTCTGTGACATCTTGTATAATGCTCTATTAGGGTGATGATACGATAGTAGATGTGGGTTGTTCTTGTTCCAATGCGTCATCTTAATCCCACATCTGCTATTATCATGAGAAATAATCTATCTATAATGCCAATTAAGTAGAGACTGCAGTTCTGCAACTTCTCCAATCTTTTTAGTTGATTGAACTGAAGCAATTTTATTTGTACTTTGTTGGTCCATTAACTTCGTTATAATATCGGCACAGATTACGTCCTTCTGTTTCAGTCTTAGCAGATTGTCTATAAGTCTTTGATTGTCTTTACAGATCATGTTTATATTCTAGATAAGGAAGGAATAGTACTTAAGTTATTTTATTTAATCATACATACATGCATGCATATAACGTCGTAAAGTCTCCTTTCTTACTTAAGAATAAGAACAGGAAGAAGCAAACTACTGCAGCATCCATCTCTCTTTTTCCTTCTTCGGGTGTTGGTTCTTCGTTTTTAGAGGGTAAAACCCCTTGTTTTCATGGTTGCGTGATCACTTTTATTTAGACGATGATCATTAGCCGGTGACTGGCTCCAAAAGAAAGATTAAATATTGATTTATTCGGAAGTGAATTCCTAAAATAATAGTCACCCTTAACTTAGATTGTCTTTTTCCCGTGATAAATACTCACACATCATTAATCTAAGGATTGCATTATCAACCCAATTTAGAGTGATACTACGACTCCTATTTTCCAGGTTAGAAAGACCTTGCGCGGCAAGCGTTTTAATCAGACCTTCAATTCCTTCACTCTTAATTTCCTCCTTTAATTTTTCCCTTAATTGAGCAATACAATTAGTCGTTTCCATATTGAAATCAATGATGTAATGAAATAAAATACTTTACAAGTCAAATTCAAATAGTAAGAAACGTGAAACCAATTCACGTTTCACAATAAGACCTAGATAAAGAAAAAGCGACCAAGTCACTTATCACAAGATGAGCTAGTCAATCGCAAGTTGAAAAAGTCCAATTGACTGACGGAATCCTGCCATCCATTGGCACAATATCACAGGATGACCTAACATCCTTCAGCATAACTGAGTCATGCACCTGCCTAAGCGTCGAGTATATGTGTATCAAGGTCCATTATTTACCACCAATAGTAACTATATCAATGTTCAGTGGGAGAACTCAGAGAGAAAAGGATAGATTGGCGGAGTTCTATAACGGAGGATGTTTGTAAACACCTAAAGGTTGAAAAAAGGAAGTCGTTATAATTTTCCAAGAAAATCCAATTGGGAATTGGTACGCAGAAGGCGTCCGTCTTTAGGACCTTTGGCTCGAGCAGAATCTCTTTAGATATTTTCTTTAAATAAATTACAAAAAAGTGTAAATAGGATAAACTCATAGTAGGACTGCTGCTCATAGAGCAAGTCCTACTGGCTGCAGTGCTTATTCATTGCCTGTCGAATGTGGGAGAAATCATTCGATATCCCATGTAGAAGTAGACTATCTTCCGATCTACTTCTATGTGGCAAATTCTATGTTCGGGATATTAAGGATTCTGGATTGAGGTTCTAGTTACAAAAATAAATTGTTGCAATTACTTCATAAAACAGGCATTCGCCTGACATATGCGTATAACAGAGATACTTTCTATTAGATTCCTAGACGTACCATCCTCTTGCCCGAATTGATTCAGATCTAGCAATTTCGGCACATTCATCACAGCGTTTTTCGACTATTATGGCGCCTTCAGTTTGATAATTGATTAACTTTGTCGCAGGTTTTGCGCAAATAATACAAAATCTTGAATTTTTTGCTGGATTGGCTATGAAAGTTTCTATGCTTTTTAGTGTTTTATTTAATATGTTATTTCAACTTCTATTGTTAGTTAACGCTTGTACGTATTAAACTAAACAATTACAAATTTGGTAGACGTTAGAAGTTTATTAGTTAGATATTTTTTATCAGGCTCGTGAGAAGGGAAACTAATGATAAGCACACTCATGCATACAGCAGTCGACGTAGCGAAAGTAAGAAACATGATAAAGTGCGCCGACGTAAAAGAAATGTACCAAGATAAATTTTATCCGTGGCCCAATAAAAGGCTACACCTACTTGAGGTAGGTAATCTAGGCATTTTAGTGCGTTAGTAGATTTTGCTTGTACTTGTAATAATTTCGCCCCCGCATACCTATTGTCTTGATTATCTTGTATCAATGATATCGGAGTATTACTTTTTATGAAACTCTTTATCTTCTTTGTATTGATCGCCTTTACAGATTGACATGAATACCTGACTGAATCAGTGGGCGTGATTGCTGCTAATTCAATTGCTTTTTCTATTTCGTCTCTATTCATGTCATTGGGTTCTTGGGTGCGTGGGGGGGGATTTCTTCCAAGCACTAATTATCAATTTTCTCTTTATTCCCTTTATTTTTCTGTTTCTTAATATTAGTAACTCCTAATGCTTTGTTAGTTGGGTGTTTGCATAGGCAGTTCATTTCCCTTCTATGTGACCTAGACTCATGTATTGAGAATTTATGATAACACCTAAAAAAATCACAGGTGGGAACATCTTCTATTTCACCTAGTATGTTTACAACTGAATCAGTAGTTATGACTTACTACTAAATCAACAAATGATCAAGAATCTTCCTTCAATTAGAGTCCAATAAAGACAAAGAAAAAAACATGGCGCTAGCATGTGGTTAGAGTAACTCCCTTTTAGCCTGCACTCTGGAGCACCAACGCATGTACCAATGAATAACGCCATTTGCAATGCTAGGAATCTTCGCATCTAACATAACGTTGCTTAAGATAATAATACTTCCTCAAATCCTTTGATTAAATATATAATTTACATGGGAAAAATAATTGAATGGACTATGATTAGATCTATTCAGAATATGTTAAGATTTCCAAATGCGCCTCTATTTGTAGAAGTAAGTAAATATCGTAGCCATTCTAGAGACTGAATTGAATCATAAACTCTATCTGTATGTGTCCTTATTTTAGCCCGATCAAGTTCTTTTTTTAATTTATCTGTTTTGATATCGATCATCTCCAAAAGTTCTTGATGTGTAAAATTTTCATCCGATTTCATCACTTTTAATATCCACTTTAAGAATCTCATTTTCTTTTTAATACTGTGAGTGTAAACAGGATTATGTGAGGAGTGTAAGTCTGCATTAAGACTTTTAACCTGATGTGTTAGAATCTTTTCTAGGCCTTTGAGATCGTCAAATGCTTGAGCACCTTCCATGTTAAATAACATAAAATCTAGATGTATCATATAATATCGAAAGTTTTACAAGGGGAGGGAGAGAATCCCAATGAATAAAATAAAAAATTAGGTTTGTTTTGTTATCTACACCTTTTCGTAAGTCTGTCTCTATCAAATTGTTGTTTTAATTCATCTATAAGATAATCCTCTGTTATTATCTTCGTTATCATTATTTGACATATATTATTAATTTATTGGCTCATTATATTAAGAACCATATTTCATCATAACTGAAGATACAAAAGACAATGAAGATAATGAGATTATAATTGATAATATTCCTGAAGATTTTTACTTCATTAAGAGGCGCATCAGATCCTAACGAAAATGTAAATAATAGCACTTTTTTCACTTGCCAACAGTGTTGTACAAAACTTTCTTCTTCTACTGCTTAGTCAATTTTGAAAATTGTGAGAAATAATATCATCCAACACTTGACAGGCATATTTATCGCCTATTAAATTAACGACCTTAATTTATTATCTAGTTATACTAATAAGAATTATCAAAATGACGGAAGAATCAGATGAGAATGGGAAAGATAAATCAAAAAAATTAGAAAATAAAAAAATTCCTTCAGATTTTATAACATCCACAACAGCATCCAGCCCGAACCAAAAAAACGATACATGGTATTGTACCTCTTGTGATACATGTTTTTCTTCAAACAATGAATTTGAAAATCATTGTTGTAAAATTCGATAATTATATTTTCGTTGGTTATTTCCCTTAATCGAACAGAATCTTTCCCATCACCCGAAATGTACCACTAACTCAGATCAGTTACATCTACTGTGGTACCTGCTATTGTGATCTGAGAGTCCATGTCTACATGTATAATTGCAGCATATTTCTTCAGATTCTGTTTGTATACGGCAGTTAATATCTGAGCCATTCCAGAGATTAAATCGATTCAAGTGGTTACAAAGATTAATTCTCTGAGGAATAAATTAGGATCATGATCTCATACTATTTTTATAGGACTAACCATCAAATATGTTAGACTGTGATTGTCCCGTATACTTCTTTTTTTACAGCGTCAATTAACTTTTTCATATGAATAGGTTTCCGTAGGCAATCATTTTTGTTAATTTCCTTTAATTGATCTTCCTCAAGATCATAGGCAGACATCAATATTACCTTTATCTCACCATCAATCGCCAATACATTTTTTGTCAATTCAAGCCCATTCATTTGTGGCATACACCAATCAGTTATGACTAGTGATATTTCCAAACGACACTCACGCACGTAATCTATTGCTGTTTTAGGATTGTCAAATGGAATGGGATCAAAACTTGCAGACTTCAATTCTTCGTAGAATAATTGAACCAAATCAGGTTCATCGTCGATCAAAACAATTGATCGACGAGTCCCATTTGGATTTAATAAAATTTTTGATCACCTGTAATATCCTTTTTGTTTATTAATTCAACGTAATAGCAAATCCACCTGTAAATAAAGGCGGTATGAATGGTAACATTATACTGGTTTATCATTAATGGGTATAATTTAATGGTGTAGCAAGTATAAATGAAAATGGTCCAATTCAACCCATCTTTATAATTTAATTTAATCTATTATACCCAAATCTAGTAGTTATTTACAGAATTAGTTGCAAATATGGTTTTAAAGTCCATAATCACCAACTGATTTATAAATATCAAATCTCATTTATGTATTATATATGTCTGCTAGGGCGGATAAAACTGCTCATCTATCGGATATAGATAAACAATTGCTAAATATCCTTCTTTCACCAAATGGTAATGTGGGGTCGCACACTATGTCTAAGGAGTTAGGGATCCCAATCACTACTGTTCGAAGACGACGCAGGCGATTAGAAGCAGAATTTATTAAATCACATTATGTCTTGGATATAGAGAAATTTGGATGGAGACGTGTTGATTTTTTTCTTTCGATAAGAAATGGAAAGATAAATTCTGTCGCTGAGAAACTGCTGAAAATAGATGAGGTAACATATGTTGGTAAAAGCATTGGAGAACATACAATTGATTTGAGAGTTGAAACTATAGTTAAAGATAACGTTATGCTTCTTGACCTTCTTGAATTGATAAAAGGTATGGATGGAGTTAATGACGTGGTGTGGAGCGAGATTGTTCGTGTGATGGGTAGGAAAAGATCTATTCCCTCAGCAATTATTGATAAACTCGGATAATTATCAAATATTCACTTATGTCTTATGGTTGTTTTGCAAGTTCCAAATTGCTCATTACTTCAAGGCCTCCATGCTTATTTTTCGGATTAATCACCTATCATTATCACTTTGTTATTTAATTACATGACTACCTCATCAAGGGTACTGCTCTCTTACTATCCATGGGTAATTCTAACTTCCATCTAGGTAATCTATCAGGTTCTTGTAGAGCTGATCTATTTTCTTCAAATAGAACTTGCTGTCTTCTTTTTAATTTAATAATTAGATTAATTCATTATAATTAGAAACTTTGAATATAATTTATCCACTTATCATCATCAGAAAATAGTGTAGGTATTGCTTTAAACTGTGGATTATCCTGCCATGTCTCCAGGGTAAATGTATCATTGCCTTCATCATGACTAGCGATATAATCGTGAATTGCCAATATAATTAGTTCACTTATTGAATTCCTTTACATCCACCTTATTTCTTCAAGTGACTTTGATTCATCACTGCTAGCATAGAATGAATATGGTTGACCTCTCTTACTGTTCTTCATCATTAAAGGCCTGTAGAAATAATGACGTAGCTGTTAAAAAAGACCGAAGGTAACAAAATTGTTTTCATATTTATGATTCGTTTACATTTTGGTAAAAACATTAAAACTTACAAGAAAATTGTTAGATTAAAATCTATTCTGTTTTGATCATTTAGTTGATAGAGGATCTACCTACCTTTGCTTATTGTTTTTCGTGTATTGTTTATTCCCTAGGCTTATTACTGCACTCTTTTGTGCAATGAACTTACTCAGTTAATCCCAAATAAAATCCGTCGACTGATTCCATTTTACCTATCCAGTACGGAGGACGACTTAATGTAGGGCCAAATATTATTGGATCTTTTATACAAATATAGGTAAGAATGAAGTTGCCCTTTTCGTCTATAGGTGGAACACTTTCAAGGTGATCCAAAGATTCCCGTCTCGGATCATAAACAACAGGATCGTCATCCCGTTGTAGACCCTTCAACACGGTATCTTTGAGATATTTATGATAATTCATAATCGAAACTAATTTTCCTGAAATTACTAATCCATGAACATCTAATGTTATTTCTAAAGTGCTATCAGATCTACCTACGGTTACGATTCTTACTAGAGTCTCAAGTGCCAGAATATATTTATTGTAACGGTCTGGGAATTCGGAATCACTTTTATCATTCATTACATATTTGCAATTAACCATCAACAATATAAAGAAAAAAGAGTTTCTATGTCGCAATTTTCACACTAATAATTGGCTTTATTGCAACATATTCCTGCTCTTATTATGTTAAGAGTTCTGACTCAATAGAGCTGGAAATCAAAATTCACGCTCATATTCAGGTCCTATTATTCACCTGTTTATTCACATTAAACTTTGATTGTTTATTAGCCGCAATATTTCGGCTGATACTTCCTTCTCTTCAATGCGAACTTTTGGCTCGCATTTGTTCCTTTATGTCGGAATCAGCGAAATCGCTGATTTACGAACATTATGCTCCCAAGAAGAGATCTTATTTTGCCAAAAGGCGAAGACGACCTGCTAATCCATCACGGTACTTTAATACACACAGTTACGAAGTATGAATATGTGGAACCAAACCTATGATTTAGATAGTGAACCTATCGTATGTAGCAAGTGCGACATCAGATTCAACACTGAAATAGAGCGTAAGAAGCACCAAGACGAAGTGCATAGAAGAAGTCAAGTAGGGAGTTAAACACTGATAATAATATGAATATTCTGATATAGTTTCTCAAGGCCTAAATACAATATTGTGGTATAGATATTGACTTAGTTACAAGATAAAACTCGCTGCAAGGTATTATCGAATGAGCCCTGCGTATGTGGAGTGATTCTGCTCTCCACCTACCTCTGCTTTTAATCCGAGATCCTAATGTCTGTGTAGATTCTCACCTCTTTAAATCCAGAATTGAGTTCCAAATAAAGGACATAAGACAGTTATGTACCTAATGAAGTCAGAACTTATTTCCGAACTGCAAGAAATTTTTGGCCTATTTGTATTACTGATTTACCTCATTGATTCTCAATTATTTTTATAGCATTGGCTTCCGTAAGGGTTAACATTATCATGTGATGAACTGTAGCCTCTAACTCGGAATCGGTACCTTCCTCCGTACAACATATCATAGAATTGCGAATAACTCTTAGCCACGTCGTAAGTACTGAAATTAAGTCTCAAGTCTTCCAACATTATATTTCTGCCAAGCACATCCACAATTTCTATCGCGTAGTATTTGGGCAGTTTTTTCGCATGTTTAATTAGAATAAATACCATTATTAGCGTAAATGCGATGACAGCAAGCAAAATTAAAGCTTGTTCAAAACCCCTCCCGAAGTTCACAAAATAGTTGAATACATATTGTTCGAACCATCTGTATGCAACTCCGAAAAACCTGATAGACTCTTCTATAATTAACTTAAAAATCATGGTCTAATGGTTTCTCCTCCCTCGCCTCATCTTTCGTCCAAACATTGCCCCCAATGGATTGACCATTTAATAATTAGTGCGTCGCAACTAATTAAACTCACTGTGAAGATCACGCGCAGGTGCTTATGACTTCACCCAATCAGTCATCTTATTCAATGACGAGTCCCTTTAGGACATGACCGAATAACACCGCGACTAGGCATTCTTGGCGTCAGCATCAAATTTAGCCTTACCTTCTTTGTATATGCATTTCAAACACCACCATCTCCCAATTCTAGTTGGGTCATTTAGAGGAACCAACCGATTGACCGAATCTCCACAGTTATCACATATTTTGCCTTCATGATTAGTCATTAAATCGACCATGAGGAATGTTAATATTTAAAGATACTTTCCCGAATCAACTTGAGCTCACTGGGGTTCACGCACGTGTTAAGTCTCCGTCCGAATCGTCAGAGGCTCATTTTGAGCACGATTGTTGCTATTTTTTTGGTGGTGTGGACGGTATCTTGTCAACAACCTGATATATCGCGTCCGAGTCTTATCCCGGTTTAAAGATGGTTTAAGAATATTATTAAGGTTAGATGTCGTACACCTAATTGTCTACCTGAACCCTTCATATGAATGTCCTCCAGTCTTCCTTTTATAAAAGAAAGTTCCAAATTGTGGTGATGAATGCAAGATTAACTTTAGGAGTTCTCATCGTGATTTCTATTGGGATGTTTTTCAATCAGACTGAAGCACAAGATTTCAACAAGACCTTTGGAAACGTCAGCAAGAGTCCTGATGATCCAAGTAATCCGGAAAATATAATCATAAAATATTGTGTTCAAAATGCTAATAAAGTGGCTCAAGGTTATGACGTAATTCAGGATCTTGTAATTTCTGGATTGGTTTCCAATTCTTCCTTTGGTGGAAAAACTTGTCCACAAGTACAAGCAGAGCATGAACGGGACAAGATAAGGCAAGATTTTGAAAATGTAGATCCTTTAAGAAACTCATTAGGTAATGGAACTGCAGATAGATAACAAAATCCGTAAATATTCGGGGCAATTCATTTGTAGGGCCCCATCAAAAAGAACGGATATGGGAACGGATGCACAAAACTGGCGGGTTTGTACCCATTCCTCATCAGTCAATTATGATCATGGATAACTATCATGGGAATGGATAATACTATCTGTTCTATTACAATATCCGCAAGTCCAAGAAATATGTTCGGTGCAAATATCGCAAACAGATGTCCCAACCAAAATAGTTCCACAAACCCTACAAGATCCTCTGTTATACATACTTCTTATCATTCAATATAGCCTATTAGTCTTCCTACTAGTATTCTTACAGAATTGAGCGTTCTCATGTAGTGATCTTTGAATTGTGATGCGTAAAGTTACCGATTTTTTACAGTAAGCTCATGATTTAGTGTACATTTGATACCAATAGTTAAAAACAACTCTAAATTCAATACCAATACCTGTTTTAGAACAAGTGAACAAACCTCTTGGGTTGACAAGTTCTTATCTTCTCTGTTTT
>CAVPGE010000055.1:0-19931 GCA_963703885.1 uncultured Nitrososphaerales archaeon | reverse complement strand
CACAAAATGGACCGGTAACTGCACGTTACATCAAACTTGACCAGCTTGCAACTGGTGGCATCAATAGCGACTGGATAACATCTGTTAAGGTTTTAGGAGTAACATGATTTGTGGAATTTAGGTCTTCACTGTTATAGCGAATTTAATTTTTATTAGAGAATCGTTTAATAGTGCTTCTGACCCTTTATATAGCTGTTGGAGGATCCTTTGACGATTAATGAAGAAGGGATAAATGTCAAACCTGAATTAATGACAATAGACAAATTATATCATTGTGTGTTCAAGAATTCCATATTCATTTTTTACAAAGACGAAGAAGGTTTTATGCATTGTTACGAAGTGAATGAGCCTGCTGTGGTAAAACAAATTGAGAAATCTCCTCTGGATTTAGAAGAGATACTTCTTAATTTCTCAAGTAAGGAGATAGCCTCTCCAAAATATCGCTGACTCAAGTTATAATAATACTTGTAATTATCCACACAAGGGACACGCTTTAGTTAATAGAATTTATGATTCAAATTAGTTTAGTATTTAAATAGAAATGTTCATTTGGGTCATTTTTACCCTTGTTGAGCCTTTAATTTCAAACTATATGGATGACTGAAGCAAATGACATATAATTTATTGAGGCTAGATTAGAACCAGAGCATTATGTAAAATATGTCCGCGGAAACGTTGTTTATATAGTAATACTCACGTTGCGCAAATTCTCGAGCTGGTTATCCACACATGACGATTTTTCGTATTTGATTATCTGACATTAGCCACCGACGATTCTTAAAAGTTAGAAATATTGCTTTTTAATAAGATGCAAACTAGTTTGTACACATAAATGCAAAATCAAAATACACATGTAGATTCCAAAATACAAGATTAAGTTATAATTACTAATCGATATCTTAATTACTTTCAGTGAATGGTAACTCGATGTGAATTTTTGAACTGATTTATTTTAGTTTGAATCTCCGAAATCTTAACTGATTTATTCAATGTGATTTGGGATAAAACAGCCTGATAACTAATATATTCGGGAATCTTATTTTTGTTACAGTATGTCGACATCTAGACCAAGTACAGGTAAAGCGAGTAATGAAATTTTCATTGGAAAAAAACCTCTAATGACGTATGTAACTGCAACATTAGTGCAATTAGCAAATGATCCTAAAGTAGTAGTTAAAGCCAGGGGAAAAAGCATTACTCGTGCGGTAGATGTTGCACAAATCATTGTCAAAAGGATGGACACTCTTGGCTATAAGATTGGGATAGTCAATGTGGGTTCAGAGCTAATCCAATCAGAAGATGGTAGAGAACGTGCTGTTTCCACTATAGAGGTAGAGATATCACGGACAAAATAAAATAATAAAACGGTAATGGCTTTACTGCAAACCTAGTCTCCAGAATTTATGACTATCGTCTCCCACCAGATAAATTAGTCTTGATTGCTTAAATTTCATTTTCTTGATTTGATGGATCTAATCTCTCAGAATCCTGAAAATTAGGGATATTTTGCATCCCAAAACGGAAACATAAAGATTGAATTATAAAATGCAATAGTGCGTCATGCACACATCAAATTTGGCTGAATATTAGAATATGGTTGATAATATATACTCCCCGGTTGTGCCTGTAGTCATATTCAATCTTCCTGAAGGGAGCAATGTTTCTAAAAGGTAACTTTTGTTAAGATCGGGCTCATTTAAAGTACTATTCACAGATCAATAAGTAGAAATGATTTTAATTTTATGCCGTTGTTTTTACCATTATCTTAAATGAGATTTTGTTTTGGAGCTAATATTTGTATCGAACATTGAACGAATTATTAATCAACAAAGCCGATTTTGTACTTCTTCCTATGACTGAACCTAAACGAATTTGGGATTTGTCGAATACTTTATTTATTTTGAACAATAGAGATTAAAATTGACCGATTCTTATAATGGCATTGAGACGAGACACTAGTAAGCAATTAATCTAGGGATTGGCATCGCATAATACCTTTATCTTACATTGATATCAATATGAAGAGAGACGATAACTTCCTTCGAATCTACGATGTATTAATTTAACAACCTTTTGCGCATTACTCAATAATCTTGTGTTCCCATTTGAGGATGAATCATCCATAGGACCATATTCTTGAACAATAAAATAGCCAGACGCTTTTCTGTTTACGAACAGCATCCTTTTGTTGATTGTGGATTCTATTCTTATTCCCTCATCTATATCTAAAGATTTTAACAATGAAATTAAATCACTTCCGGGTTGCCTTGTCATACACGCGCATTTGCGATAGGGATAGCGAATTTAAGTGTTTTTAAAGTATGGTATTATGCTCGTTTCGGACGCCGCTCTTGGTGGTGGCCGCCATACCACAAGGAAGTAACTTTAGTCCAAATGGGATCAGTCATTCATTTTCGTATTTAAGATCTTTTGAATTTTCAATTCTTAATTACATATGCAAAAAATTGAACAATTACCAGTTGTCACATTAATCATATTGGTTATTACCTAATCTAAGTTAGTGTCAAATTTGATAAAGGACACTGGTACCTATAAAATCTTCTATGAGAAATTTTGAGGTCCCAATAATTTATCAATTTCGAATTCTGACCAAAACCAAGAGTAGTCCTTTGTTACAATGAGAATACAGTTGTAATTAATAAAATGAGAGGGTTATAAAATAGTAAGAATAAAATGAAAGTTACTATACTTTTATTTACTCGTTATCAAAAATTCAGTCGGATCTACAAAATTGAGGCTATTTGATGGTGTTTCTAAACGACTTTGCTCTATTCCAGATAGTAAAATCAAGGTATTCGTATGTGGCCCGACGCTATACAATAAGATACATTTAGGACACGCTAGACTTTTCATTTTTGTAGATGTCCTTGTTAGATTCTTAAGTACTAGGGGAGTCCCTCCTTTGGTCGTCGTAAATGTGACTGATGTAGACCCAAAGGTAATAAAAGGAAATAATGTCAGTTTTGGTTCCGCCACGAATGAACGTTTCAAAAATTTTTTGATGCAATTAAAATATCTTGGGCTTTCTGATCATTTTATTTTCGCCAGAACTTCTAATTTCACGGAGGAAGCGAAGAAAATCATAAAGATAATGATGAAGACGAAATATGCTTATCCTTCAAATGGCAATATTTATATTGACACATCCAAAATCGAGAATTACGGTTACGTATCCCATTTTTCTAAGACCGAACTGTTGGATAGGAGGCTTGATATCGAGGTATTTAAAAAAGATCAAAGGGATTTACTACTTTGGAATACTAGTGATCACTATGGTTTATCGTATCCAGATAATGAGCTAGGTCACGGAACACCCTGGTGGCACACCCAAGATACGGCCGTAGCTACCTCATTATTCAAAGGCAAATATGATATTCACATTGGATCTTATGATTTACGGTTTCCACACCACGAAGCGCTCTATGCTATTCTAAAAACTCTGAACTATACAAAGAAACCCGTAAGATGTTGGATGTATATAGGTCATTTGAATCTAAATGGGATAAAAATGTCAAATTCATCTGGTAATGCGATTTATCTTGATACTATTCTAAAGGAGTATCACCCCAATGTTCTTAGACTTTATATGTTGTCAGAACACTATAAAAATTCCACAAATTATAAAGCGAGAGATTTGAGAAAATATGAGAGCTTAAATCAATTACTTTTGAAGGACATTACGGAAAAAATGTTCTCCAATAATAATAAAAGAAATGAGTCGATACTTGTAAATGAATTCTACAAACGTATTGAAGATGATCTAGATATACCCAAAGCACTTAACTTTATGATTGATAAATTATCCGAGTTTGAACCCGCAACATTACGGAAGTTAATGTACATCTTTGGACTCCGATATTAGCACTTACGCACACGGAAATGAATTGGAGTTTTGTAGTCTCTGGAGCACCAAGTACGAAATTAGAAAGAACATCAATCTGTTCTATAATGGAAATTTACTAGATGATTATTTTTTCAACAGGTTAGATGTTGGTAAGAGTCATGAATTTGGAATAATCAAGGAAATCATCAACTCAATTTCTGATATTGGAAAGATCTATGTTCACTGTGATTCTGCTGACTCTAATACACTCGAAATATTAGAGCAATCTGACTTGAGCCTATTTGGAAGACTTAAAAGTATGTGTCTTGATGTGACTATTGATAAAACAAGAGAAATCATTCAAAATAACAACATAACAACGAAAATAGTTGGATTAGGCTATTTGAATAAGTGGATAGATACGTACTCTAAAGCGTTTTTGTCGTTTGATACAAAAGATGAAGTTTGCAAGATACTAACAAGAAGGGCCAACGAAATGATTCTGATTTTGGCTTATTCAAATAGTTCAACAATCATGCCAGCTGGATGTTGTATACTTTTTGAGAAATTCGGCTTAATGGGACTCTTTTGTTTGGGTACAATACCTAATTTAAGAAACCGAGGCGTTGGTTCAGAGTTACTTAATACAGCAGCAATTTACTCCAAGGGAAGGAATGTTCGTTCGTTGGTATTGCAAACTCTATCAGAAGAAAATCATGAAAAGTTTTTTTTGGATAATGGATTTAATATCATCTCTGAGAGGGTTGTATTCTCTTCCTGAATACTTTTAATAGTAGTTAGCTTTACGAAAATGGTATAATTAACTTAATTCATAAAACTGAATTGGTTGATCCTCTTTATAATACACATCGATATTAATAATGGTTTGTTATTATGACGCCTGTATCATAGTTAACTTCAATATTCTTAGTCTGAATTCTCATCAATTGGTTGGTGTTGTTAGATTATTAGTATCCGGTTTAGTTTCACCTCCTGTTCTAGTGAATATAATAAGTCTAATGTCCCAGAGGCCCAGAGGGTTGCGAATCTAATTTGACATGATTTTCAGGCCTAAGATATAACAGCGAAGGCATTCATCGTGGAAATATCAGCGAGTCATTGGTCTGGGTGGTTCGGTGGGATGCAATACACTAGTGCATGTAATCCACTTCTATATACAACTGATGAGGGAGGTTAAGAACGAAACTTCATGAAATCAATTTTGGATCGCCGCCTCCATTAATTTACAGTCCTGCGGCGGACACTTTGAACTTGAACTGGATTTGTGTCTTAACAGGCAACAACTTTAATAACAATCAATCGATATTATGGAATAGATTCGACCAGTCAACCTCTATATGCCTTCTCATTAGCTTCTTTGCATTATTAACAATTTTTCTTGTGTCGGGGTCGCTCTTTATTAATTCAGCTAATTCTTTTTCGTTCCCTACAGCAAAACAGTTATGGCCTTCTCTAAGATCGGAATATTTTGGATCTACGTCTTCAAGCCACTTACGATGCACAATTATTGCACATCCATTGTGAACTGCTTCAAGGAAGGTGTATTGAGTTCCTCCACCGTCATTTTTAAGGACTGATAAGTCTACAACAAACTTTGCCCTAGACAGTATTTCGGATAACTTATGAAATGATTTTTCAAATTGACCGTAGTACTGTCTATAAAAATCAAGATTTTGTCTTCGCAGAATGTAGTGCCGTCGCCTCCGCGCCCCGTATATCTTTATAGCTTGGTCGTTATTCAAAAACTTGTTTGCTCTTAATATTATTTCTATATTCTTTTCAAACGCTATTCTTGATATAGAAATGGTGGAAGATCTTGTACTATCCCGTTTAGTGACAGGATATGGGTAAAATGGATGATATAGAAAAAGTGGCTGAAGGCCAAATTTGTTCTCAAGGTAATGCTGTACGGTTTTTCTAATCGTGATTATCTTCCATTTTTTTACATGTGGCACTACTTTTCGTGGAATATTCGTGGGATCATGAATAACCAAATTTATGTCATCGAAATTATTTGTCAATTGGTTGAATCTGGGTAATATGTGAGAATAGCCCGGTGTGAATAAGGTTATGAATGGATATCGTATACCCTTAAGGAAATCTGAAGTTACATTTTGGTAAGTAAGTCCATATCCAAAATCTCTTAGGTTTTGTTGAGATCTCTTTGATTCTCTTATTCGCGAGATAACTATTTCATTTTGTTTCTTTAGAGTATAAATTAAGTGAGCGGTAAAAGTCGTCCCTCCACCATAGAGGTATCGATGCAAATAAAGAAATTGCGTTTTTTGATTATCCATTAAGGAATACTCATAATATAGATTTGTGCGAATTTAAAAATAATGTTATATAGTCTGGTCTTACCGGATTCATGTTATATTACTTTAAAAGAGAAATTTGACTCGTTTAACAATAGTTGGATTCCATTTGTTCATAGTCAATACGTGGAGGTTAAATAATTGCTTTTGAACAGTTGTACGACCGAGTTATTAGACAAGATAATTGGCAATTTGGTGGGAAGTATAGGTCAGATCTAAGCGCATATATTAATTAAACCGTCGATTTGGTAAGATGTCGTAAACAGATGCGTAATCGTGTAAAAGTTGCTATAGCTGGTGTGGGAAATTGTGCCTCTGCTTTAATACAAGGTACTATATTTTACATTCATAAGAAACAAACTGAAATACGAGATAATAATACAATGATTGATGGTCTTTTGTCATATTCTCTTGGTGGTATCGAACCAGGTGATATCGAATTTGTTGCAGCGTTTGACGTAGTAGAATCAAAAGTAGGGAAGGACCTTGCAGATGCCATATTTTCGAGTCCTAATAATACTATCAAGATTTGTGATGTACCAAAGACAGGGATAAATGTAGATAAAGGAGAAGTATTTGATGGTATTGGCAAACATCTAAACGAAAGAGTCAAAATTTCTGATAAAAAAGCTCCAAGCGTTTCAAATATACTTAGAGATACAGGGGCTGAAATTCTAATAAACTATCTTCCTGTTGGAAGCAGACGGGCAACGCAATACTATGTCGAACAATGTCTTGATGCTGGTGTGTGTTTTATCAATGCAATACCAGTATTTATTGCATCAACTCCAAAATGGCAAAAGACATTTGCAGAAAAAAATATTTCCTGTGCTGGTGATGATGTCATGAGTCAGCTTGGAGCTACAGTATTACATAAAACACTGGTCAAATTATTTGTTGATAGAGGGGTAAGAGTAGATGAAACGTATCAGCTAAATGTCGGTGGTGATATGGACTTTTACAACATGCTTGATGAAGAACGTCTTGAAGATAAAAGAATAAGCAAGACTAGTGCCGTAGCTGCCATGGCACCATATGAAATACCAATGAGAATAGGACCTTCTGATTTTGTTGGCTTTTTACACAATGATAAAGTATGCTATATTTCCATGAAAGGAAAATATTTTGGAGATGTTCCATTAGAAGTCGACGTCAAACTAAAGGTAGTAGACGCATATAATAGCGCAGGAGTCATGATTGATGCAATAAGAGCTACCAAGATTGCAATAGATAGAGGGGTAACTGGATCATTGGACAGCGTATCAGCTTATTGCTTCAAACACCCACCGATACAGATGTCCTATTCTGAAGCAAAGAAAAACTTTATGGAATTTGTTGAAGGAAAGAGAGAAAGATGAGTATTGTATTTTGATGATATTTGAAGTTAAATCATAATTGCTTAATACCAAAGCTAATCACACAAGTATACAAGTTTATTTTATTTATCAGAAATTAAATAAGGACATTCCCAAGATTTAATAATTATCATTCCAGAAACAAAATACAAAGTGGAATAATGCAAAATTTAACTCCAGAGCAGAAGAGACAAAAGCTTTTTGAGATTATAAGAGATAAAGGCATAGTATTTCGTGAAGTAAAGCTATCCAATGGTAGTATAAGCAAGTATTATTACGATATTAAACTGGTAGTAAATGATCCAGAGGGCGTGGCATTGATAGGCGAACTAATGTTTAATAAGATTTACAATATGAAAGGCAACGGAGAAAGCAAAATAAAGTCTGTGGGGGGTTTAGAAATAGGCGCAATTCCAATAGCAACTGCAATCCTGTCGTTCAGTGCTCTGTTGAGAGCTGAACATGCCTTGTCAGGATTCTTCGTCAGAAAAAATCCGAAAACGCACGGTCTTGAAAAAAAGGTAGAAGGCAAGCCAGAGACTCCTCTAGTAGTAGTTGATGACGTTATTACTACAGGACAAAGCGTCATGGATGCACTGGCAGCCCTTAATTCACAAAACATTACTCCGTCAGGAATTATTTCAGTTATTGATAGGGAAAACGATAGAAATATACTGAAACAGGGCCTTATCTCATATGTATCTCTTTTTAAGCACTCCGAATTCAAAGAATACATAGAATCGAAATTAGAAAATTTGGCTTGAATTTGCTAGATCAAAAAATTGTTCAAAATGACCTCGATCATATATATTCCGGGATTAAATATTCGAATTTAGGACTTGCGCTCTGTTGGATTGTCTGGCTAGGCAAAGCCTAAGATTAACGCAACTTTTTGAATCAAAAAATATCAGATGTTAAATGGATTACTTAATTCCATACCTGCAAAGTGGTCACATTAGCGAGATTGTTAATGTTAGTGAAGATTCTTAACATATAGTGATATTCCTTGGAAACTCCGAGAACTACTGCATTATTGTCACTGCAAAAAAAAATTACCCATTTCAGACTAAAAACTGACATTAAATATTGCTATCTTATTATCTATGCCTGCTTACTCAACGTATTTTTGCTAATCAATCTTCCGTGCTAAAATTATTTAATTCTGTTTGTTCCAGCATCACAATTCCACCTCTATATCACTGCCCTCTAGGTACAATAGCCTTTGTGATTAACCGCTTCTTTGAATCTCCAAAGATATTAAGATTCATTTTTGAAGGAAGGGGCAAGGTTTCAATTGAATTGCCATTCAGCATTATCTTTTTATTCAAAAAATTATTTACGAAATAAAGAATGCCATTCGCAAGCTGACAATTAATAATTACCCAATTAATAAATCCTGAGAAAGAACATTTTACGAAATTCACAATTTTGATACTCTACATTATCGATTATCAAATCTATTTCTTTGTCATGAATTGTGAAATTGCCTTCTTTACTGATTCCAATTTTTTACCATTTGCGGCATTGTACCCATCATTTAACAAATTAGCACTACTCTATGACTCATGAATTGGGTTAGAGCTTGATTAAAAGAATACTGTACTTATCGGAAATATTGACAACACATATAATCGAAATTAGGAATTTGGTTGTAATCAAGAAATGTCCTGATTCATTAATTTCGATACTAGATTTTTATTCCTCTTAAAAGGGTTAATCTTGCTCGATTTATTTCCGATGGTATAGAAAAAACCTCATTCATATTACTTTATAGACAAAAGAGTAACTAATAAAACCATAATCTATATTAGTTAATCCCGATGTAAACAAGATTCATAACTAAAATATATTTACGACCTCAATAATCTCATATCGAGTCTCATTGGTTTACATAAAAAAACTCGAAATCTTTGGTTTCAAATCATTTGGTTTTAATAATAATGTTCTGCAGTTTAACAACGGACTCATTGCAATTACCGGTCCAAATGGTTCTGGGAAGAGCAATATTCTTGACGCAATTATCTTTGTATTAGGTGAAAATAGCCCAAAGATATTACGAGTTGATAAGTTTCAGTCTTTATTCCATGATACTCAGAATTCGTCTAACAGACTAATTAGAGTCAAAATCACATTTGACAATTCTGACAGAGGAATACCTATTGATACAGAATCGGTTTCTATGACTCGAGAAATGGAAGGTCATTCTGGCGAAAGTCAATACTTTCTGAATGGAAAAAAAGTTTCAAAAAATACTATTTTGGAATTATTGGAAATAGTCGTTGCTGCTCCAAACAAGCTGAACGTCGTACAGCAGGGTATGATAACTCGGATTTCTGAACTAAACTCTGAAGAAAGGAGAAAGCTCATTGAAGACATTGTCGGTTTGTCGTATTTTGATGACAAGAAGACGGAAGCCCTAAATCAATTGGAGGAATCTGACAGACGGCTTGAAGTTGCATTAGCTAGGATGGGTGAGATAAGAAAGAGGATAGAAGAACTCGAAGCAGAACGAAATGATCAATTGAGGTATACCTTTATTGAATCAGAAGTAAAAAAATTGAAAGCCGTCAAATATTCAAATAAGTTGAGAAACTTAAGATCCGAGCTGCAAGCTAGAACAAAAATCTTCGAAGATAATAGCAAGCAAATGGATGTTCTGAATACTAATATCAAATCGGTTCAAGAAGGAATAAATCAGGTTCAAAACGAAAAGACAAAATTCATCCAAGAAGTTGATATTGCAAATAGAGCCAAGGCACAGCTAGATCGAAAATTATCCAATATTTTTCAAGAATTAGAACGAGAAAAGGCAGTCTTAAACGTATCTCGAGCAAGATTAAAGACATGTGAAGATAAACTACCAATTTTACAATCCGAAGCCAGTCAAAATAAAATTTGTGTTCAACAAATCAAAGACAAATTTGAAGAAAAAAAGGGGATTGTAAATATTTCCGGAAGAGAACTCAAAAAATTAAAGGACGATTTACAAATAATTAACTTGGAGATAGAAAAACTAAATAATTTTATTACCAAAAATGATGTTCAATATGATTTATTTGAAACTAGAGAATCAAAATTAACATATGTAGGTAATAATCTCGAAATTGAGCGATTTAAGCTTGAAGAAAAGCTCAAAATCTACAATCAAAATCTAACTCTACATGAATCAAAAGTCCTAAAACTCCAAAGAGAGCTTGCTGTTAATGAAACAAAGTACCAAGAACTTGACATAAAAGTTGCATCAACATTAAACCAATCAGAGAACGAAAAAGATAGCCTAATGAACATGAAAAATACAAAGCAACGAGAGGCAGATAAGCTAGGTTACTGTTCAGATATTTTAGACAGGGCTACGAGTGTAGGTAAGAAATATGAAACCAGATTCTCAATTATTGAGGATATCAATAATGAAGACTTTGTTATAGCACACTTGGTTAAATTTCCAGTAAATTACGGGATAATTGGCATAGTTGGGGAGCTACTTGAATGGGATGAAGTATATAGAAAATCTATCTTAGTTTCGGCAGCTGATTGGATGAAGGCATGTGTTGTAAAAGATGTAGATAGAATGATCCATCTTGCATCTTATTTAAAAGAAAAAAATCTGCCTCGTTTCAAGATAATTCCATTGAGTGCAATTAAGTATGTCAAGAAAGATATTTTTCCTCGACTCAATTTAGATGTCTTGGGTAACCTGGCTGACTTCGTGCGATCAGATATAGCTGGACTTCCAATTTTTTTGTTTGGGAATATTCTTTTGGTAAGAAATTGTATTACTGCCTTCGAATTATCAAAACACGGGTATAGAACAGTCACTCTAGACGGAGAGTTGTTTGAGCCATATGCGAGTACCCTTTCTTTCGATTTCAGATCGAAAATTTCTGATTTGACACGGGACATAATCCTAAATGAACCCGTAAAGTCAATAATCAACTCAGCTCATCATTTGAATAATCAACTAAATAAAAAGATTCAAGAATCCGCAAGAATGAGTTCAATAATAGATAAGAAAGAGTCAAATTTAGTATCTTTGACAGGAACATTGACCGACGCAAAGCTAAATTTCGACCATTTAAAAAATTTGATAAAAGAATTAAGCAATGACATAGAAAAAATTGAACCAGAAATTGTAGAACTCAAAATTCTTATTCAAAATATTGTAAATAAATTGTATGTAATAAATAAAAGACTAAGTATAGTTTCTTTATCGAAGGCGAATTATAATGAAAAAAAACAGAGCCTTAATGTTAATAGTGATGCTAAAGCTCAATTGGCAATTATGAGCTTGAGGAAGGAAGAACATCTCAAGGCAATCGAACAGTCTGAAATTAAATTGAGAGAACATATAACATCTTTAACGTCTATTGAAAATGAATTGAACATTTCAATTGATATAGGATCAGAGCTGACATCTGAAATCCTTAATTTGTCAACTGAGCATACCGGGCTACTTGAGCAGATTGAATCTAGGCGGACAACCGTTGATACTTTGGAAAGAAACCTTGTGGAATTACGCAACGAAGAGCAAAAAACAATAGACACATCTGGGGAGTCGTATTCTATCCTCCAGGTTTACGAGGATAAACTGAAGGTTTTGTCGTCTAAAGAAAGGGAGCTATCAAAACAATTCAATTCCATGGACAAAGAATCAGTCATAATTAAAAAAGATATCAATGCAATATCCTCTCAAGAAGTTCAAACTCAAAATGATCTCCTGTGGATCGGATACAAAGATTTGGTAGCACCTGAAGAATTTGACATTGATGGGATGATTTCTGAACTTGAATCCGAAAAAGAAGTAATTATACAGGGCTTGAATCTTAAAGCAGACGAGAATTATGTTCAAGTGGCAGAAGGCTATAGAAGTATGTCAACAAGAAAGAACGAATTGGAAAGCGAGCGCAATTCTATTGTGCTTTTTATCGAGGAGATTGTAAAGGAAAAGAAAACAGTCTTTATGGAAGCATTCGATATAGTAGATGGAGATATACGAAAAACGTTCAGCGAAGTGACGGGCGGTTCCGCTTACCTGCAAATTGAAAATACGGACGATATATTCTCTGCAGGATTGTCATACTTAGTATCATTTCCTGGAAAACCTCCAAGAGAATCTACAGCTTTATCTGGAGGGGAAAAGACTATGGCGGCTACAATATTTTTACTTGCAATTCAATGTCTGAGACCTTCACCTTTTTACTTGATGGACGAAGTAGATGCGCATCTTGATGCGCAAAACACAGAAAGGTTATCCAAAATTCTTTTCGAACGAGCAAAGGGTAACCAAATCCTAATGGTTACTTTAAAGGACTCTACTGTAGCAAAAGCAGATCAAATCTTTGGAGTTTACCCTAAATCAGGGCTATCGCAAGTTATATTTTACAAGAATCCAAAACATATACCGTTGGCTCAGGTAGCTATTGAGTAACCAAAGTCACAACTATAGGCTATAAAGAATTCATCCAATTTAAATACAATTTATTTCTGCGAATTTTCCAATTGGATGCTGAATTGTTAAAGCGATGACAGGTTGAATCGTCATGCGAATTCAATTTTCAGAGTATTCACTGATGAGAATGAGGCACGATTTTTGAAAAAATTCAATACGTCAACTCCTAAGCATGTTCTCTTTAGGGTACTAATTTTTAGGATTACATTCTACTTTGACATTTACCTAGTTATCTTTCTGCAATGCGTGGATCAGAATCGTTGTGTTACCTAAACACATATATTTTTGTACAAAGTTGAACTAATTAGTTATTAACTATAACGCAAATTAACTATAATTCTGAATATTTAATATGCGCATAGTATGTTGGTATAAGTTCTTTGCTTCGCTGCCATGTGCCCATATACCATATTGGACACCATTTCTGGAAGTGACCTCTACAAAGTAACACTCGATGCCATTCTTGAGAAGTTCGATGTCACTAGAATGGTGAGATATGAATCCATTTTCATTATTTATTATGTTCTCTAGTCGATTACAGGGATGACTGATGGGGAGGTATATACTCATCTCAACAAATTCACCTTTTTAGCGAAAAATGGATACTTTTTAATGGCTTCTCCTCTATCACGTCGAGGAATTACGACATTTACAAATATTAAGGTAGGCGCAATTCCAATTGCTATCCATCCAATTATTTCAATCAACTCCATGCCAATAGTATGAACAATTGATATAATAAATTCTAATCAAGTTGGAAGTTAATTTTTCAATCAATTTTATGATATTTCAAATTGGTAAAGTAAAACCCGTGATACTTTCATTACTCGCTTAAGTTTTTCGTTTTTAATTTCTTTTCTCGTCAAAGTCTAAAACAATTTAAAGTAGTCTTTAATCCCATTTCAAATATGCATTAAATGTGCAATGCCCATTTGTGACTGGTTTTAATCAAGTGAGGAGTGCAACAGCAATAATTGCAACATCTACTTTAACAGTATTGAGCGCTGTTCTGAATCAGTTACAATCGGCTGCAGCATTCTTTCAAAAAAATCCAGTAGAAATAAAGGCTAAGGTTATCCATGTCAGAGATTTTAAAAATTTTCTAAACCGAGTCATAAACGAAGGCGATTTTGTTACAGGAAAATATGAATACAATATTTTAACTAAGGACACAAATAAACACCCAACAGCAGGAGATTGTCAACACAACCAAAAACCATACTGAATTTTTCTGAAGTCTAGAAATCTAGGTTTCCAAACGGATCCAAAGAACGTCAAATTCCTACTTGAACTTGTAAATAGACATCACTCACCATTTTGTAATTTATAATTATAATAACCATATATTGTAGCAGGTGTCAAGGGATAATATTCGGGTGCACACCTGCTACCGATCTGATTTTTGATTTGATTTGTGATCTTGTCATGGTAAGTAATTTGAAGATATTAGTCTTATTGATCTATGTTATGTCAGCCATTAATGCGATTAGGAATTAAGATTACGTAACTAGGATGGTATGAGATTAATGGGTTGAGAAATGGCAGATGTAGAATATTTAACCTCGATACCTGCATCTATAATTGATATATATTCCAATTTTGGAAAATTATGTTATAAACTGTTAATAACTTTGCAGAAGTTTTCCGATCGCGTGAAGAAAATTGATCCACATAGCAGGTGTGGGCTTCTCTTCCATGTTCCTACACTTGCTATGCTTTGATAATATTCCAATTTTAAAAATTATGCTTTAAATAATTATTAAAAATGTTGAACTTTCACATTTGCATTACACCGTCATATCTAAATTGCACGCGTGGGATTGCCCATTTGAACCCTTCATCTACTATTTTTATATTTAATAGTCTTAATGTCTATAATATAAGTATCAGTCAGGTCAATCCTTAGACTTGATTTGATTGGTAACCAGACTTCGACTAGTGGGTGCGGGATCATTCGACTCATCTAAACCCGCATCTACGATTCTATGTAACAACCATTTTTGGGACCTAGATTTTCAGAATCCTTAAATATTATAAATGAAGATAAGTCTAAAGTTTTAATAATATTTTTCTGTTTCTTAATTTAGTGGAAAATATTAATTATTCATATATCCCATACTTTATTGCGTTGGTTACAACGGTTTTTGCTGTTTTGGTACCCTGTATCCATCATATTTCTAAAGTCAGTAGTAATATAGACAGGCGAATACATCTTCAGATAATCTCGGACTCGATTCAATTTACATCGTGTAAGGACAAATCGAAATTAAATGTGCAGTTAATGAGTAACCTAAAAATTGAGGTGTTATTTGCAGGGTGAAAATGGTTTTTATGCCAAACTCGAACCATTATAGATACAATATGCATAACGCAATGATTGATTTACTATGTGTGAATCATCTTTTATTAGCTCAATCTCTGGGTCATAATCGTCATATTTCTAGAGGAGGGAACTAATGAGTAATGTAGTTCAGGCTAGGAAGAAGTTGCAGGAAACATGGTACAAATTTCTAGCTAAAAATTCGAAAAAATTTGTTACTAAAGTACTATACGGGGCGACGCCTCCGTCTATTTTCGTTGGTGAGTATGGATATCCAAAAATTGCATTAGGACCTATGGTACCGCCTATTCCAGGTGATACTTCCATTTTTGATAACCCTGAATTATGGAGTGGTTTACCATTTGAACAAGTTGTGACGTACAAAATAAATCTCATAAGGGGAATAGTTAAGCAAAGGATTGATGATCTTTCAGGTAGATATATGGACCAATTAAGAGAGATAGCCATGTCTGAAAGACCTATTGATAGCGTAATGACACTTGACAAAGAACCCAAAAATGAGTTACACTTCAATAAGCAAGGTGACTACTCTCCATCATTGCTAACAGCGCCTTTAAATGATCTAAAAATTTCTTCCATCACTACTGATAAAAGGATAGAGAAAAAATTTGAAGATACATCTTTGTTGGCCTCAGATGCAATAATCGAACTGTATCTATCAGGAGTACCAGTAAGCAAAATTTCAAGAGTACTAAGTATCGGATTGATAGGCACGTCAAACAAGCGAAAACTAGTCCCTAGCAAATGGAGTATCACAGCTACTGATGATGTGATATCGGGCCACTTAAAAAGAAAGATAATTGTATATCCTCAAATTGATTGTTACGAAGTATATTTTTTTGAGCATCTGTACAATCTTTATTGTGTAATTCTTATTCCTGATTCTTTGTCAAATTTTGAAATGATCGAAGCTTGGATCGATGAAAAAGGGTGTATTACTATTCAGTCTGATTGCGAAAGTCTGAAAAGAATAAATCATGATCCTAAAATTGCAGGTGCCTATTTTGCCGGCAAACTTGCAGTAGAAGAGCATCTGGATTTTAGAAGACGCTCGAGTTCCGCTATAATATTCAGAGAGGTTAGACCTGAGTACGTAATGCCATTGGGAGTTTGGCAAGTAAGAGAGGGGATACGCTCTTCATTAAAGCAAATTTGTTTAAAATTCGACAGCATAAGTTCCGCGGTTTTGTACGCTACATCAAGAACATCCTTGTCAAAAATTGAATGGATTTCAACTAGCAAAATTTTGAAAAATCTTATAATGCAATCTAAAATTTCAGATTATGTTGAGAACTAGAATTACAGCTCAACAAATAGATACTTAAGGTAACTTTAAAGATTAAGCTTTCAATAAAACATCTGGATATTTTGCTATATTATCCTAATGTTTCATTGCCTCTTGTAAGCCTCCTATCCAATATTATCTTTGCTTTATAATCCTAATATTTGCTTGATCTACTGTGAATTGTTAGGCATGCAAGGAAGAGCTTGCTAATCGAAGTTTTAGGTTCAATTCACTAATTTCCAAATTTTATAATATGACATTAGATAAAATTTATATCTAACTAAAATTATTGACCAACCACAGAAAACTGTTTGGTGGCGATGCTTAATGCTGCATAAAATGTTTGCAATCTTGTAAAGAGAATATTAGAGTTGAAGTCAGATACACGAAAAAATCTACGGAATTAGGTCTCTTCTAATATTTGTGAGCAGATAAAAAGAGATAAGATCAAGATATATTATCTCTTTCACGGGATGCGAATCAACCTCAATTTGGTAAGCAAAGTAATTTCATCTACTGAAATATAATGAAATATTTTGAACATGGTTCTGTGAATCTGATATGCTTAACCCAAGGACTTCAATCCAAATAGTACCTCTATCATTACTTATATCGTTACTAATGCACGTAAAACTTGAGAATGTAGAATTCGACCTCACGCAGTCATAGTGAGTTTTCCCACATTCTGTCATATCATAACTATTTTACTTGACGTTAATTTTTGAAAAACTAGTTCAAGACATATGGCCACATCATATTTCTTATCCATCGTATATCTTATTTTACAAATAATTTGATGTTTTCTTAATACGATCTAATTCAAATTCTCATTCACTACTAACATTGCGGGCTAACCCAGCCGGGCAGCTATAGCTCTATGTATCTTTTTCAAAAAGAGTGTTTCTATACTTGTTGTATAGGTAATACTGGGTAGGAAAAGTGGAGAATCATTTTAGTGCTGTTACTGTTATTTACAACAAAAGCCATGTTTTAACACCTATTAATATGTTAAGTATTTAGCAAATAGAAATGATATATTTGAATTGAATTTAAAAATATTTACCATTTAATTTTTTAAGATTTGTCCTGACTAAATAGTAAAAATTGATAACGATGGATCATCTACGATACTCTTTCATACTTATATGGCCAGGAATAGCAGAAGGGTTGACTTTGAGAACATGATTATTGGAAATCGATTCGACATCATATTTAGGAATAATGGAAGTGATATAATTATATGCAGCTCATAGATCGTTACTATTTGAAGCTCATGCAAATCGAAAATATTAACACTCAGGAAGGTAACGACTAAATTTATATCTAATTAAATTCCATTGAACTTGATCCAGTTCCAAACGCATTTAATTCGGGAATAGAATTGATGAGATTTGGATCGATATTGAATTGAAGTACAACACATGAACAGTCAGATTTATATCAGCATTAATTTAATTAACCAGATTCATGATTTAATTTGAATACATGATAGTATTGAATTTAGATTTAAATTTACTCCTACAAATGCAAAAAAATATTATATAGGAAACTTAAAGAGAGAAATTACGATAGAAAAAGTTAGGATTTTGGGCGTAGCAAGTAGTATGCGGTCAAGCTCCCAGAGTACACGTCTATTAAAATATGTTCTCAATAAAACATTGGCTTACAATGCTGAAGTAAGGTCTGTCAATCTATTTGATTCCCCAATGCCCTTTTACAGACCTACTAAAGATGCAGTCAATGACGAGAATGTTAAAATAATAACAAGGGACGTTTGTTGGGCAAATGCCTACATCCTAGCATCACCAGATTATCATGGCTCTGTTTCAGGAACACTAAAAAACTTTCTTGATTATTTTTGGAAGGAGTTTGCTGGAAAAACATTTGGATATATTGTTGCTTCACATGAAGGGGGACTGACTGTCATGGACCAAATGAGAACAGCTGTACGACAATGTTATGGATGGAGTATGCCATATGGGATATCATTTAATAGCGCAAAAGATTTAGATAAATTTGGCGAATTTGCCGATGAAAAACTTATCTCCAGGGTTGAAATGCTGGCTAGAGACATCGTAGTTTATGGTGGTATTATATATAGACAGTTCCTAATAGACAAAACGAGTAAGGTAATATCATTTGCAAATCGTTATAATGAGTAATTAAGCCGCTGAATAATTCAATCTCGTCTAAATCTTCAAGACGAGTCTTTTAGTATGTTATGCTAAATAATAAATTTAAATACTAAAAAGGTATTTTAGTTGATAATTCTCATGGTGACGAATTATATTTATCATCATGAAATCTTAGAGCGATTATTATTTCGATTTTCAAAAAAATGGCTTGGCGGGTACAACATAGTTGAAGCAATTCAAAATGCAAATAGTGTTAATCTGGATGGGGTTTATGCAATAATAAATTACCTGGGGGAAGGAAGTACCGAATTAGAAGAAGTTCATAAGACATTATGTGAATACTCTGCTTTACTTACTCAAATGAATAAGGAGCGAATTCAAGGTTCCATTTCTATTAAGCCAACTCAATTGGGACTCGATATCAGTTATGAAATTTGTCTCAAGAAGATTAAGAAACTAGTGGATATAGCTTCACGTTTTAATTACTTTGTGTGGATAGACATGGAATCATATTCGCATGTTGATGATACGCTCTCCATCTATTTAGATATTTTTCAGAATTACAGTAACGTAGGAGTTGCACTGCAAGCATATCTTCGAAGAAGCAGGAGTGACTTAATTCATCTAATTGAGCATCGTTCAAATATTCGATTGGTTAAAGGCGCGTATCACAATAGTAGAAAAATAGCATACCAATCAAAAAACGAAATAAGGGCGAATTTTTCGACCTTATTAGATATATCGTTTAAAGAAAATCACAAAGCTGTCTTAGCTGTTGCAACTCATGACACGCAACTTATTAACCGTGCACAGAGTCTCTGCAATGAATATTTGGAAACCCTAAAATACATTCAATTTCAATTCCTTAAAGGAATTAAATGCGAATTAAGAAACCAGCTATTAGCCAATTGCTATCAAGTCTGTGAATATATTCCATATGGAAAAACGTGGTTGCCCTTTGTGCTTAGAAGACTCAAAGAAAGAAAAAGAGAATTAATTTATTTAAGCGCATCGCTGATTAAATAGTAAATTTATTTAGTTAATACAAACTTGTTGATAATTAGGTGCAATATGGGCAATTGCCAAAATACGTCTATATAAAAATATAATCTAACATGTTTGGTCAAAGAAATCCTGTTAACTTGTATTCGTAAATACGGTATTGAAACTAACTCAGTGCAAAATACAA
>CAVPGE010000054.1:0-7280 GCA_963703885.1 uncultured Nitrososphaerales archaeon | reverse complement strand
TCCGACGGCTAAAGCTATCCTGCCATTCTCAGGCAAAGCAAATCTCGCTCTTGCTTGTTTTTTGGAAGAGGGGAACGGTATTACAGGTTCTGCTCCATGGTAAATTACTTTTCCACCACCAATCTTGTCTCTCATGTATTTAGAAAAAACGATTCCTTCATTTGATTTCCTCAACTTAGTCTTATTCAAATCATTGAAGGAGTTGTAATTGACGATGTGTGCACAATATTTTTTCAATTTGTGTCCGATGATCGCCACTCGTCCGAATTTATCATAATTTTTTGTTGGGATCACTAAGCTCATCCATTGTTTGAAGGTAAATGAAGTATGAAACGTAGTTACTATTGGCAGAGGACATTTGTCATAAAAGCGGTCGACATTGGTTCTTGTCTTACGGGGGTCAAATGGGTCTAATAATAATCCATACAATCCATGTTCATATTGAATGTGAACTATGTCAGGTGACACCTTATTAACGATTTCTAATAAGACTTCATAATTTTTATCATTCGAAGGCGCTAGTCCTAAATAATCTCCATCACCATTCTCATTACATACAACTTGAACAACTAATCCCACTTTTCGCAACTCTCTAACAAGATTGAAAGTATAACGGCCGACACCACCATGCATTGGAGGATATTCCGTCGTAACCATCAGGATATTAGTTTTTTTTCCATTGTTCAAAGCCTATAATATCCACCGCCCGAATAAGAAATTACTTACTATAAGGTAGAACCTATCTTTCATCATTTTACAAAGTACAACATGGAATATAACAGATAAGATTGTTTCGAGTTTGTAACTAAGTTCTCTGCTTTATAAACATTAAAGTACATCTAATATTGATGAATAAAAAAACCTCTTGTACAATTATGGTGTTTGCGGTCATCGCAATAGGAGTCACACCATCTATGTTTTTATTAAAAGCAGCAGCCCAACAAACAATTGACGTCACAGCCTCTGGTGGAGGCAAAGCCTTCGGAGGAGAAAAGCTGGGGACAGTTACAATCGAACCTAGTGGCCACACAGTTCACATAGTAGCAAATATCACATCTCCACCGAATGAGGGTAAGGTATTCGAAGGGTGGCTAGTTGATGAAGGTGGGTCTGACTATAAATTGAGCCTAGGAGAAGTTGCGAAAAATGGTACTCTCAATTACAGAGAAACTTTAGTCAATCCTTACACATACACACAATTTGTGGTTACCGAAGAACCATTCGAAGATAGCGATCCTAACGCAGCAGCAGCATTAGGGGGAGCGCAACTACAATCACCATTTGGACAGTAATACTTTTTTTACTTTTTTTATTAACGCATAATGCTCAATCTTCAATCAGGAAATACTCTATTCGGACCTTACTTAGGGCCATCAACCTTATAACAAAAATATTTCTGTAGATGTTAGAGGTTTTAATAGCCTTGAATGATATCGGATTTTCCGTCATAATTGTAACAAGGCTTATATGCCCATGTTTTAGGTATGTGGGTTCCGATAAAATTGACGGGGGGCAAATTTAATTTCCTCCTTCGAAAGCTCTGTCAGACTTATTGAATATACACTATGCACATTGCTAAATTTAATAATATCCAAATCGCCTTTCTCATGGATTATCGAAATTTAATAGGTCTATATTTATAAATAAAATAGAACATAGTAGATAGATAAATTTGGCATCGTTCTATTGCCAATTTCTCAAATTAAGAGGATATTCTAAAAATACAAAAAAATAGGTAATACAAAAAAATAAGTTAAAATTATTTTGAAATTAAAAAAGACCGCAGCATCCATGCCATCTTTTCGTGCTGTTCCATTTTGTCGGTGAGGAAATTCGCCGTACCTTCGTCTTTCAACTCTTGACATTCCTCGATGTGCTTTCTTATGGTTTTGATAATCGATTCTTGATCACTTAGAAGATTTTTTAGCATAGTGTCGGCATCAGGATATGAATCTGGATCTTCACTTATTTGAGTAGAGGCTAAAAATTCTTTCAAGGTAGCCCTAGATTTACCCCCAAGTGAGCGTATTCTTTCTGCTACATCATCCACTGATTCCGCCAAGAGGTTATACTGTTCATCCAAGAACTTGTGAAGATCATTAAACCTAGGATCAACGACATTCCAATGATATTTTTTCGTTTTCGTAAGTAGAAGGTACTCGTCAGCCAAATCTTCATTTAGCAGATTTGAGATACTCTTCAAATTATTGCTAGATATACCTATGTCTACATTTTCCTGATTTGTGTCCTTTGTTGCAGATCTTGTTTTACTCATTAATACAGTTAGTCTCACATACTATTAATACTTATTATTTTGACAAAAATTTGTAAGAATTTGGTTCTTAGTCAGAGTTATGAATGTATTTTGATGTAAGCAAGAGAATTTTAATAATGGTTTAAGGAAGTGTTTGTCAACTTAGCGCCTCCTATTTTCCATTTTTCAGAAGAATTTTTCAAATTAATGATGTTCGCGCGTTTTTTATCGAAACCTAGTATTAGGTACATTCTAGTGTTTTCATTTGGGTTGGTTAGAGATGCAAAAATTGAATGCGCATGAAACAATGTCTTCTATTGACAAGGAAAACTTACAAGATTTGGTTATCTTCTGTTTTATAAATAAAGTCTTTATTTCACTGCTGTTTAGGCGCTACGTAAATGCAAGATATATACCAAGTTTCAGTGTCTATGTTCGTGCCTGGCACCTATCGATGCAGAGCCTCCCGAATAATCTCCTGTAATTTCCATTACATTGTCATTTTCAGAAATAAATTTTAGTAAATCCAAAGAAACTCTGTGATTTGCGACAACATGTGTGCCCTCATCATGAATGCTTGGAACCGTGCCTGTGCGCTGCAATATTCTATCTCTTATATCTTCAGGATTAGATCCCTTTTTCATAAATACTTCAAGGGTATAAATCGGTGGATTCTTCGGATCCTGTTGTTCTCTAATCAGAAGGTCAACAAGTAATTGGGGATCAACCTTAGGAAGGACTCTGGAAAAGGATTCCTGTATTTCGCGAAAATTGTGTCTTAATTCGTCTAAATCAGACATATTAAGGTGTTACATGTAGAATAATTTTAGTTTTTTTGTATCATATAAATTCAGATCTTAAAAAATCTAATAATTCAAGACTGAATCTGACTCCCCGCTCAATTTCTTTGCTCCCGAATATTCAAAGTTACTGATTTGTAGATTATTATTATACGATCTACATCGCGGGTTCATTACCAAAAGTCTTAGGATTTCTTAACTTTCTTTTTGAAAATGTTTTAAATGTTATAGGCATTGTAAGACTTTTCACTGCACTAGTAGATCTCTCTGGCGGTATTCCAGACGATTGAGCAAGAATTCCAGTGATATTTTGCATGGCAATACAGAGACTCAATCTAAAAATCATTTTGCCAAAATTTTTCATCCAGCCAAACGATTCAATTCACATGAGCATTAGTAATTATCTAAAATGGCACACAATTAGCGATTCTCTTACCCATCAAGATGCGTTAGGAAACATAAAAAAGGCTATTGAATTGCATCTTATATACAAATGAGTTTATTTTGTGAATGGACCTTCTGATGGTACCTAAATATAAAATAATAATAATAATAAGAAAAGATTGCTGCTGTTGTCATTTACGTTATCCGGTAACAAAGACATATCCAGAAAGAGGTTTCACGGTAATTGAGTTTGAAAAAATTTAATATTGATACGCAATAGCATATAATAATGGAAAGCAACAGCGTGGTGAAAGTCGCATTTTGGAATGTGGGGAATCTTTTTGACACTGAGCAGAAATATATTGCCATGGATTTTCAATTCATCCCACAAAAGGGCTGGACGGAAGAAGTCAAAAACAAAAAATTGGATAATTTGGCAAGTGTCATTAAATCTATGGACTTTGGAATTGAAGGTAACGAGAATAGAGAACCCGATTTACTCGGATTATCAGAAGTAGAAAATAAATATGTTCTTCAAGAATTAATTGACAGACTAGGTTCTGACAAGTACATAATAGCAGATTACTGGGACGGCCCCGACTTGAGGGGTATTGACACATGCCTAATTTATTCAAAAGATAAGTTTGACCTATTAGAGACCAAGGGATTTTCTATCGATTTTAGGTATCCTACTAGAGATATTTTCTTAACCAAGCTAAGGGTAAAAACTAATGGAGCTGAAATATACATTTTGGTCAGTCATTGGCCTTCCAGAAGAGGTAAGTTCGAGGGATGTCAACCAAATGATACGGCGCATGCAAGGAATGCAGTTGCGGAAAGTTGTGGCAAAATTATTGATGGCATACTAAAAATACCGAAGGATGAACTGTTCAAATTACCCGATGAACTAACTGATGAGACCATTCATAAGCTAGACAGTCTCGATCAAGAATGGAACAAAAATGTACTGTTAATGGGAGATTTCAATGACGAGCCATATGATGAAAGTGTTGTAAAGTATCTAGGTGCGGGACCAGATATCTTGAATTGCAGGGAATGGAAAGAAATTTTTGAGCTCCGTGCTAGAGAAGAAAGAAATATTAGCGATATCTCATGCAGAAAATATTATTTTGAAGAGAATGCAACTCTATTCAATTGCATGTGGAGATTAATAACAGAACTAAGTCTAATTGAACAGAATGCTTCAAATTTAACTACTCTGCAAACACAGATTCCCAGAGGCACCGTTTATTATTGGAGGAATAACAGGTGGAGCATATTTGATCAGTTTGTGATTTCGCGTGGATTGTTTTATGGTAAGCAGAAGCTGAGATTTAAAATGGATAGTATCAAAATAGCATATCATGGTATCAGGCTGGTCGATAACCTATCTCCAGATAAATTTGAGGCTAATACACCTAGTATCTACAATATTGATAAAAGTAGAATTCATCCGTTAATGGAGGGGATACCTATGGAATTTGTATTCCTGAGATATTACTATAATCAAGATACTGGGGAGTATAGACCAGACAACAAGAGTATACCAAGGGGACGGGATCCCAATACTGGATATAGCGATCATTTTCCAATTCAGTGTACTATAACTGCTCTATGATTAAAACTCACTCCGTGAGTAAAATTATTTACCACTTCTTTTGTAAAGTATAAACCGGAAAACCTAAAAATATCCCGTATCGTGAATTTTATGTAATATTTATTTAACTTAGATGTGATGAGCGGCACTATGTAAGAATGAATTAGCATGAAACCTGACAGGCGATTTCAATACCCAATACAATGTTTTTTGAACCTGTGAATTGACTCACTTCAGCACTCTCGCAGGAAGCGAGAAACTGGATAAACTTTTTCTAGTCAAATTAATATGGTTAATATGCCAAAGTTGAATCTGGCTAAACTTGATTCCTTTAAATGTAGTTTGTGTGGTTTAGAAACTAATGAGGCCTGATGCTTTATCGTCAAATTATTTATTGTAACAGATTGTCATTCTCGCAAAAAATTATTGAACCTTTTATGCCATTATGCTATATTTTTTTGCACAATCTAATAGCGTATTTCAAATAAAATAATGTAAACTAAAAAAAAGGAATTGTATTATGGACAGTCTTCCGATGCACAAGTTGGCTAATTAGATTCTTTTTCGTTCACACCAGTTGAGTCAAGTACTGTATTGTTAGGATTCCCTATATTCGTATCATTTACAATGATCTGAGTATTGTTATCATCAAATTCAGAGGCAGTTTCTGTCATATTGTTACTGGTTGCGTTTGTCACAGTATTATTTTGAGCATAGCTTGCCCCTACAATACTTAGCGATCCAAGTCCAATCAAGATTGCCAACACTGTAGCGTTATATTTCATCGTATTACCTTGAAATTCAGTATATATAGTCTTTTCCGATACTATTTTTTGATCGCTATTTTTGTTACGTTCAGAAATCAGAAATTTACCCAAATGACCGTGATGAAATAGAGAAAGGATAGAAAAGACTTGGGAATTTTATACTTCTTTGGCAAAAAAAATGGAACGTCATCCAAGCTGGAAAAAATTACTTTAAGCACTGTAACTCAATTTTCTCATTCATATCTCCGGCTGGCATGTTTCTGTCATCATACAAATAATATTTAGCAAGAAAATAACTTAAGACGATAACGAGAAATTTGAACTGAATGTATAACTCAGTTGATTTAAGATATTTATCCAATTCTATCTTGGGTTGCGGCCACGGTTAAATTGAAATGTGTGATTTGAAATATGTCGCATTAAACTTTCCTAGTATATCCAAATTGAAACCATGAAGGAAAAATTTGGACAATTTTCTTTTGGTCTACAAGTCAATTGTTACCAGCAAGTACTGTTCCAAAAAGACACGTCCAAAGATCAAATTAGCAACCTCTAAGCATTTTCGTTGGTCATGTAGTTCAAATTCTTAGACAAAGTTATAATCAAAAATGCACAAAACAATTAATGGGTAGTTAAAAGAAAAAAATAGAATCTAAGAATCTCAAAGTGGCGTCACACTGTTCTTTAAGAACAACCTCAAATTACATCATAAGAATAGGATGCCCACCTGTAATTGATTAGTACTTTCAAAATTTGAGAAACCTGGTATATATTAGCTTGATTTTTTATTTTTGCTAAGTGTGAAAAATTATTGGTCTGGCAAACACATCTTAGAACTAACGACTGGAAGGCTAAAGTAGAACGTAGCTCCAGGGCCATCAAAATTATTTTCCCCCACATAGTACCTCCGTGTGCTTGAATAATATTTTTAGAGATATACAACCCAAGACCAGTTCCATTTGCAGATTTAGTACAAAATTTTGTGAATAATCGAGGCAATATTGCCGCATCGATTCCAGTACCTTCATCAATTATTCGGGTTACGGCCATAGAGCCTATGACCTCTACGCTTGCTTCTATTTTTCCTTGCCTCGTAAACTTAAGGGCGTTATTTAATAGATTGCTTACAACTTGCAATATTTTTTCTTTATCTGCATCGATGTATACATCAGTTCCGCTGAAAATTATTTTCCTATTTTCGGTAATGTGATCCGAATAATCTTCTATTGCCTCTCTTATTACTTCAACAAGATTAATTATTTGCTTATTTAACCTTAATGATCTACTTTCAATTCTAGTAACGTCTAAAATGTCCTCAGTTATCCTTTGCAGTCTTTTGGCATTTCGTATTATCCCTTCGACAAGTTGATGGTGTTCGGGATTATCGAGTTTCAGACTTAATATTTCTGAGAGTCCAATTATGGGCTGGATAGGAGTTCTAAGCTCATGTGCAGCTATATCTACAAATTCCTTCTGTG
>CAVPGE010000053.1:0-18816 GCA_963703885.1 uncultured Nitrososphaerales archaeon | reverse complement strand
ATGACCATCAAGTGATTTAATGAGACGAGAATGATACCCAATAAAATTTTCAACTTTATATCTATAGTATCAAAAGTTGTGCTAAATATTGAAAATCTTGATGACTCTTCTTACAAAGATGAGGTACAATGATTCCTAGAAATAATGTTATGTCTCTATTATTCTGCTCAAAGGAACGGCCTTTTGGCCATACCTGGCAATATTGGACCACTAGGTGGTGGCAATGGTTTCTTTCCATCCCGAAGTCGAAAAGTCCTGCCATAGATAACACAGGAAAAAAGTCTTTTGTTGCGCAATCAGATCCAAATGTATGGTTTTTAGTAAGTACTATTAGCGGAAGAGTTGAACGTGATGTTAAGATTCCTTCGGGAAAGGCAGTATTATTTCCTGTAATAAATGTAACCATTTCAAAATCCGAGGATCCAACACTAGCCACTGACGCTGATATGATTTCATTTGTGAAGGTGCATATGAATGATATTGTAAAAAAACAAGCAAGTATCGATGGAGAAGATCTATTCATTTCAGAGAGATTTCGCTTTCAAACTCCTCCATTCAACTTTTCTTATCCGCCTGATAATATTTTTGAAGCTCAACCCGGACCGACGCGAGGAGTTGGGGATGGATACTGGATCTTTATGAAACCGCTGCACTATGGGATACATAATATCAGAACTTATGGATCGTGCATGTCAGGCAAAATTCAAATAGACGCTACCTACAAGCTAACATGTTTCTGAGCCCACTAACGTTAAATAAAATTTATGTTTTTATGACACGAATTACATTATGTTTTTAAACGAGTTTCCAATGTCTAAAATAAAGAATAATTGATCGAATGTTGATAATGTCCAAATGTGTCAACAGATGCATCGCTGAGAGTGTTGCGTGTTAATCACATCGTATGATTTAGAATATTCGATCGTTTTTCTTGTTCTAGTAATTTTGTCAATAACTTGTACTAATGCTACCGTTAAAGCCATTCCAAAGTTATTATCATCTACTCGCACAGAGAAGCTTCATAGTGTTTGAAAAAATGATACTGACCCTTGGTCTGGAAATAACAGGTCGAGAAATAGTACCTATTGAGCGATTATGTTGTAATTGATATCTTGAGCGAAATTAGCTTCAGTACATTCCGGGCCATTACAAATCAAACTTGATTTATAATGAACCGTATAGTTTCCTCTCTGAAGTGGTTCAGTAATGATATAAAATCCATCCGCTACGGCTTTGGAAATACCCCCTTCAACTATTCCAAAGATTCCGTTATTAGGAAAGACTACGTCAAATGCGTCGGTCCTAGTCCTATACTTTGTGAGATTTTCATAGCTAAATTCTTTGTCACCTATCTTGAGATAAAGGCTGTTAACACTATCTTGATCATTCTTTGCAGCTTCAGCCAATTGTGCGTCTGATGATCCAGGAGATTCCTTATCAGAGAATTCGACCTGCATAACTGGGATAAACAATGCTTTGCCCACCGGAACTTTACAAGTCCTCTCGGAAGAGCCGCCACTGTTAAAAGTCAAGTAGAATACTGATGAATTGGTATTTGACTGGCCGGTGGCACATTTCTCTCCTGTTTGATCATTAACGGGATTCTCATTCGCAGGTATACCTAGTGCCCATTTCCAATAATTTTCAATATGTTTGGGATATGCCAATCCATAGGGCTTGCTTCCGGGAGGAAAGATACTTAACGAACTTGATGCAGTCGCTGTTGAACTCAAAAATGATATTGTCGTGACAGCTAGTACCGCATATCATAACTAAGCAAAGGATTTGGTTTCCCATGTCTCCAATAATAAGCAAGCAGTCATATACAAAAGGCTTATGTTTAGCGTAGACTCTGATATTAAGAATTGAGTGTCGTGAATCAGAGTTTATTCACCAATAGGAAATTTCTTGTCATACTCATTGCCTTAAGTATAACTTTGTTAATAGATACCTCTTTTGTTAAAATCAATGATCTTATTGACAAATACTTTATACCCATAGGAGGAAAGCTAATACTATTTTCTGTTAACAGTTCTTTTTGTCTAGTTTTACAATTATTCGTGATAAAATTTGCAAAGAATTCAATTGGACGTCGTCAATTTAGTATTTCTACAAAGGTCAGAGTTTTCTACGTGATTTCTTTAATTACGTTATTTGTACTGGCAATTTTGGTTAGCTTACTGGTATTTCAACAATTTTATTATAAATACTATGAAATCAAAATAAATATATTCATAATCACTATGAGTTACGGAACGTCTGCTGTTTTGATAATATGGTTGGCTTTATTATTTTTGTACTGGTTTAAATCAAGCCATGATTTGGTTGTCCTTTTATATTTTGTTTCCATGTGTCTAATATCGTTACATTTAGTAGTAACAGTATTATACGTTGATGCCAAGCTCGCCGACAACCAATATCTTGTTGGGGAATATGTTGGTAGTTCTGGAGATTCAGCTGGAGGTAGACATCCACTTTTGAATAGCCTTTTCAGGATCTCGTCCTTGGTTTCTTTTTTTAGTATTTGGATGACGACAGCAATCCTGATGAAGTCTTATAGAGAGAAATTGATTCGCTCCGTCATGTATTGGACCATATTGGTTCTACCTCTAATATATTTCCTAATAACCTATTTCTATCAGTTTACCTTAAGCCCAATACTATTTTCCTATTTTCAAAAAGATCCAATAACCGTTTCCATCGTTGTACAGGCATTTCTGGCGTTGAGTAAGCCTATTGGAGGTTTAATATTTGCAATTGCTTTTTGGAATATGTCGAGAATAATAAGCTATGAAAAAAGAATAAGGTTATCGATGGCCATCGCTGGTTGGGGTATATTTTTTGTATTCAGCGCTAACCAAGCAGCTACCCAAATAGTTGTGCCTTATCCTCCATTTGGTATTGCTACAGTAACGGTTTTGAATGTTGCGTCATTTTTGTTGCTGTTAGGAATCTTCAATTCTGCGACACTTGTTTCAGCGAACAATAGCTTGCGTATATTTATACATAAACAGGCCCTAAAACTTCTAAATCCTATAGGGCAAGCCGAAATGCAGAAAGAAGTTCAAAAAACTGTAATGAAAATTTCTAAAGAAATTTCTAAAGATATTGAAAGCACTAATATTTCTAGGGAAGAATCATTTGAATTTGATGAAGAAGGACTTAAAAAATATTTGAACGAAGTAATTAAAATTAAAAAAGAACAAGTACATGAATAGATATAGCTATTGTATAGATGTAAATGTGGATACCGTCTGATTTTCATATTAACTTTATTTTTACTAATGAAAATACTTGAAATTGCACACTTGAACACTATCCTTATTAAATAGTTTCGGTATTACGATTTAAATAAAGTTTTCACGCATTATAAGGGCTATTATGCCTAGGCAAGTCAGATTATGCTTCAGAAAACACAATTTGAAATATCAATAAACCTAATCAAACCAAGTATGTTCAGTGAATCATTGCCAGAAAAGGTGAAAAATACAATTAAGCTCCTGTTCTAACTTCAGCTGCTAACAGGATATTTTTCTATTAGTAATTAGAATTGGGCGATTAAACCATAACACTATGAGTACAATTAACACGACTATCATATTCCATGAAAATCACTGGGATTAAATGAGTAATAAGACAAATCTCACTCCTTAGTCCGTAGTTAAATCGTTTTCTAGAGCCCTTCAAGTAGTAACGGCGATGACATATTTATAATATCAATATTACATGATTTCATCTGGTTACTTCAATTACTAACAATATTTGATCCATCGCCAAAGATTATGAATATATGTAGTGAATTTTATTATATCATTTAATTACTTTTAATTTCTTTTTGTCAATAAATGCATTTGGATAATTAATCAGGTTAATCTTTTCTAAATTGACCTCCAGTAGTTTAGAATCCCGTGTATCACTATTTGCCTAATTAAAGGCAGCGCAGCAGTCAACTTAACTTTTCCGTCACAAAAAATAATCCACTACCCTACGCAAATTAAGAGCAAATTCGTGTGATGTGCATTTAACATATGGAATAATTCCCTACAAATTAAAGGTATAAAATAAATCATAACGAATCATTTTAAGTCAAGATTTTAATGGGCAGAGTTTCATAATTTCATAGCTGCATCCGTTTAAAATTAACTAGACTTTCAAAGATAGCGACATGGAAATGAATATACAACAGTGTTGATAATCACTAGCTCAAATCGTTATGCACCTATGGGTGTATGGCACAGAAATCTGAACTCACATTAGAGTACCTTGCTCATCTGTTTGATCCAGTCTTCTCTAATCCAAGATCTAAGGAATATATTACCTGTTCTATTAATCCCCTTGCTATAATAGGCTTATAAAAAAAATTGCTCACAGACCAAATGGGAAACAAAGTAATAATTTCTTGGCTGTGTCTTCTTGCTTCAATTAATAAAAATATTATAATATTGTTGTCCAACTCTCTGATTTTTTGATACAACCATGGACCATCTGTGTTGGATAATTCTAAGTCCAATATCATGAGAACGTATGCTCCAGCCTTAAACTTGGAAAATAATTCATCAGTATCGTGGCAGGTATCGGTCAAGTATCCATATTCTTCTAGTTGTGTGCTTATATCTGTAGTCTTAGATTGTTCTTCCACAATTAGTATTTTGCTTTGCATCAGTTACTTGAGAAAATTTACAGAATCTTTATCAATTATAATAGCAACATTGTTTTACATTTTGGTAATAATTTGTTACATTAGTAGAAGCTCATTTTGTCCCGTAACAAAAAAAATAATGAAGCAAAATTATGGGTAATTTTTACGGACAGCCTTCCATTTTCTGTATGTAGTACCCTTTATCTTTGATGTCTTTTTCAACAGCTGGTGGAGCTTCTTGGATGTGGCAAAATTGACATTCTTCCTGTGTCATTTTCTGACCACCCTGACCAGCACCTTCCAGATATTCCTTTCCAAACTTGATCGCCTGATCGTGGGCGCTAGAAGCTTCAACAATTACGTCAAAATGCATTGTACGCCCATCCTTTTTTGTAACATATGTGTCATAAACTGCGCATTCCATGAACAAACTTACAGTAAGATCTATTTAATTTAATATTGTAAATGCAACTTCTCACAATTACATGGTTTGCACAGGATTCAATAGTTATTTATTATGAATTGCTGAATTTAGTGCAAGTTAATGCTTCTTACTAAAGATGAAGAAAAAGCCCTATCGGGAGAGCTGGGTAAATCAATGTCTATGGCGTACAAAATATTACTCTCTATTGGAGAAGCAACGGATGCTACAAATTTAGTACCGGTCAATTGGGCACATCTCTCAGGAGCCAATTACAATACGATCGGTGATGCAGGGCTAGATTTTTTAAAATCAATAAGTAACGAAACTAATTTTTCGATTTTTACAACGATCAACCCCATGGGTTACGATAGAAAAAGACCTAAGATCGTGTCCGACGCTTTCAAAGTAAAGCAAAAAGAAATATCAGATGCTTATGAACAAATGGGAATAGTCCCATCATACTCTTGTACTCCTTACGAAATTTTTGATATTCCGGCGAAGAATACAATGGTGAGCTTCGCTGAAAGCAATGCTGCAGTAATTTCTAACTCGATATTTGGTTTGCGCACTAACAAAGAGAGCGCGCTGAGCGCTTTAGCAAGCGCAATTACCGGAAAGGCTCCCTACTCCGAGTTGAGGATAGAAGAATTTAGGCGTCCAAAAGAGAGCATAAAAATAATTGATTGCGATCTTTCAAACGAACTGGAATACGGGATGTTAGGCTACTTTGCCGGCAAAGAAGTTAAAGGCAGTTGCGTGGCCTTGGATTGTCAAAAACATATGGGTATGATTAATGCAAAGTCGCTCTCGGCTTCAATTGGAACTTCAGGGTCTTGTGGCATGTTTACAAATGACTCTCTCAAAAGGGGTACGGAAGTTATAACATATGATAAAATCGAAAGGGGCAAGGTAATTGATGAGCTAAACACTACTGAAGACGGCGACATCATTGCACTTGGGAGTCCCCAATTAGGATTGGATGAGCTCACTAGGATCGCATCTTGTGCTGAAAATAAAAAATTTACAAAGCCTTGTATGATTTTTTGTGCCAGGAGTATTTATGAGAAAGCAATGATGATGGGAATTGCTCAAAAAGTTGAAAAAGCGGGAGCTGAGATAATTTGCGACGCTTGTACATGTCTGACTCCGCTGATAACTAAGGAATCATACGATGGTGTGATTACAAATAGTATTAAGGCATCATATTATTTGAACAAGTCAAATAAGCTACCAGTTTGTCTTAAGGATATTAGGAGCATTTTAAGAAAATATGTGTCATGAGATGAAGAGTATTGCTTTGAAAAAGATAGTGAGTGGAAGTTGTGAGGGAAGGATCATCTTTTCAGCCAAGGCACTTAACTTTTTATCATCGGTCAACACAAAAACAGGTTTTGTAAATGATCCTTCGCATGAGCTTGATGGAATTTTACTCAAAGATTCTATTTTGGTTTTTCCAAACTCCATTGGGAGTAGCGTCGGGGCTTATTCTATTTATGCGCTTAAGAGAAATGGTGTATCCCCAAAATGCGTTATATGCACATCCAAGGTTGATATCACTACTGCATCAGGTTGTGCTATCGCTAATATTCCTCTATTTCGAATTTCGGATCAGAATTTCAGGGTTTGTACTGGTCAGTATGGCATAATCAACGGGATCGATTCAGTCCTGAAAATAAAAACAGATTAATCCGCACTATGTTATGGGGTATTATGATGTGTGGCATTAGATGGGCAAACTGACTACGTCGTAGGATGACGAAAAAAGTCCACACATCAGTCTTTCACTACTTATTGTAAAGGACTTGCTAAGGCAGGAATCTCAATTTGTGTTCTATTTGAGGAGACGATGATGAGTGGGTCAACAGGATAATTACGAAATATTGATAGATATTACTTTTTATTAGGTAATAACACAAAAATAAATATTGGTAAAATTTTGTCCCGAATGCGGAGGGGAGTTGAAATTTGATAATTCAACAAAGAACGTGATTTGTAAAAGTTGTGGTATTTTCGCATCGAGGGAAAAAATTGATGAATTGAGTGAATTAAGGGATCAATCCAATAGCGATGTCAACAGCAGAAAGCGAATGCACGATGACTATTTGGATTGGTGGCAGTCATCGAAGAAGGATAAACAAAGACAATATTGAGCGCTAGGGTTTAAATGATTAAACACTAGATCGGTTCATCTTTAAGGGTACCACTTGCTCTTCTTTTCTGGTTTTAAGTACGGTCATTAGTTCTGTCTCTAGAATTCTCGGCAACTTACGTATCTTATTAACTACTATATCTCTCATTTCGTCTAAATCCTTGGCCCTAAGTTTTAGTAAAATGTCAAAGCGCCCATGCGTTTCGTGAATCTCCAGTACCTCTTCAATTGTGGAAAGTCCCGTATTAACTTCATCTCCAAAACCTGGTTCTATATTTATGCCCATGAAAGCAAGATGGTCATAGCCGAGTTGGTTATTATCTACCGATATAGTAAATTTTCTAATAATTCCTGCTGCGATAAGTCTCCTGACTCTAATATGAACAGTGGCATCAGATATACCAATTTGCTTTGCAATGTCTACAAAAGGCAACGAGGAATCCTTACTTAAAATGCTAATAATCTTCAAATTAATATCGTCTAAAAGATCACGATTGTCAGGCAAAGGGTAAAGATATGATGTAATTGTGGTTTAAATGTTTTTAGAATTTCATTAACTAAGGTTTATATTTTTGTAAGTATTCTTTAGCATCGAAAAATCTACGTCCACGTCAACTCAATTAATCAAGTCTAATGTCTGTAACAAATGTGGGATTGCGAAAGCTGTGTATTTTAGGAATTACTCCGGGGAATTTTTGTGCAAGAAATGCTTTATCCATTCTATTGAGCAGAAAGTTAGGAAAACTTTCTCGAAATTTTCGATGCTACGTCATGATGATAAGATTGCAGTAGCGGTTTCAGGGGGCAAAGACAGCCTCTCATTATTACATATTTTGAAAAAATTGATCTACAAAAAATCAAAGATTGACTTAATTGCTATCACCGTGGATGAAGGGATCGATGGATACAGAGATGAGTCGTTACAGATAGTCAAAGAATTCTGTGCCAAAATGGAAATAAGAAATGAAATTATTAGTTTTAAGGATTCTTTTGGGGTTGGGATAGATGAGGCAGTGGGTATCAGGCCTAAAAAAATGTCGTCTTGTGCGATGTGCGGTACGTTTAGGCGGCGTTCGCTTGATGTAATTGCGGAGAAATACGGTGCAAATGTTATAGCTACGGCACACAATCTTGACGATCACATTCAAACGTTTCTAATCAATTTGTTAGGGGGAGACATCCCAAGAATTGGGTGGAGTCATCCGGAGCCAATAGAATATGGGGAATCTGGCATCAGGAAAATCAAACCCTTTATTGAATTGTACGAACAAGAAATTGTATTTTATGCATTGCAAACTGACATTCCATTTCAGTCTGAGCAATGTCCGTACATGCACGAAAGTATCAGAAGCGAAATACGAATTTTTTTTAACAAGTTAGAAAAAGAACATCCCGGAATAAAGTACAATGCTTATAATTCTTTTTTAAAGATTTCAGAAAATATTAAGTTTAGCACTAAAAATGAGCAGATGAAGTGCATTAGGTGTAATAGAGAATCATCTGGTAGGATCTGTTCTGTTTGCAAAACACTTGATATCCTAGTCGATAATAGATCTACTTCGTAAAATCTCTCAAATGGATTGGGATGATAGACAAATATATCTAATTATTCTATTGTCAGTTGCGGCAGTAGGGAGGATCGGGGTGTTAGCCGTACCCCATACTTGAAATCGGCTTCATGCTAGGATCAGTAACTGCCGGGTAAATCCTTAGGTGTATCGTTCCTGCTAGTCCTGCGGACATGAAAATACGCCGTGCCGGATGGATTTGAGCAGCAATATGCGCGAAGGTGCATACTTGACTGTATATCGTCGAAATGGGTGAGGTCCGGGAGGGAGCAATCCTCAGGCGTCATTTCCATGCTGGCACGTCTACGTGTTTGATCTTGTAGGATCAGAAATAGGGCTTTATGCCTATTGAGGAACCGGAAGGCTACTGCCGCATATTTAGATATATATAAAACCTGCTTTTATCTTCATAATTTGCTCAAAGCAAATTCATTTACAACAGGTTGAAATATGATTAATTCCAAATGTGTTTTAGGTTAAACTATGCCTACGAATTAGCTGTGCCATTTTTTTAAAACCTGACTCATAGTGGATTAGTGTCATTTTTTGATCTCGTGCTAGGCCAATAAAATTACCAAACATCAAATTCCACTTACTGGTAACTTGAATTTATAGCCAATGCCTGCTTTCCATAAAATTTTCCACTGGTTCTTTTTTCAGTAATCGAATAAGGGTATTGGCTTGCGGGATAGACAACATTGGTTTTCCAAAATGATTATCTGTTCCAAGTCGGGGACATGCAACTTGAATAAAAGCATCTATCTTTGCAAATTTCAGGACTTGGTCATGCGTTATATCGGTCATGGCTATTAATTGAATTTTTTTCCCTAGTGATTCCAATGATTTTTTTAATTCCAAGGCTTTTATATTGGCAAATTGACCTTCTTTGAGGCCGATGATTATGCCAATATTGTCGGCATCCATTGCTTTAAATACTGAAAGAAGAGCCTTCTTCTGCATTTTGTAAGCAATGTCATTCACCTGTTGACATTCATTAAAATAAGGATCCAGCATAAAAGTTGGTTTTTGCGTTGAAATTGCTACACTAGCCGAATGAAACATGCTTTGACCGATGACCACGAAACCATCAACCACGTCCTTTACATCAAATGCCGGATAAAACTCACATCCAAAAATCTGTGCGTCATTAAGTTGTCCTTTACCGCCACCAATGATTACTCTTAGACCCGACGATTCAAGAATTTCCTTTACAAGTCTAACTGCTTTCAGATGTTGACTGAACGTAACTAACGACACAGCCTTGAATCCTTTTTCCTTAAGCTGCCTTGCACATATTTGGGCAACATTGGTGAAATCAATATCGTCATATGCATCGATCATAACAACTTTTTCACCAAAATTCTCAAGAGATATTGTGTGACCTATGTTAAACAAAATATCTACTCCCAAGACTTCTGCAGCGTGGATGTTCAAGTCACAGGAACCCCACGACGAGTCGCCTATTATGTACGCTGGTATCTTGTATCTTTCTGATATCTTCAGGGCACAATCGTATATTTTAGAAGCAAGACCATCGGGTCCATTCAACGCTACAGTGCGAGGCTTACGTTTATCTATGATTGAAAAAAGTTTATCCTCATTTATGACAATCAATAGAGGTCCACCATGATTCAAACATATGCAAAAGATATCTGTTTTATTCTCTTAATAAATTGTTGATTTATTCATCTTTTGCGGCTGCAATTAAAAATCTATTCAATCCTTAAATTCTTAATTAGCAAGATAATCTACTTTGTTAGATTTATTGAATAGGTGTCTGAAACAAATTCTGGCAACTTTAGTCCCGGATTGGAACTACAAATCGAAATAGACTGCTTGCCAGGACATATTGCTATCGTTAAGTTAGACGGTCCTTCACTAGTATTGATTTGTTGGTCAAAAGACATTGTCCCTGAATCTGGAGCTATCGAATCAGGAATTTTAGGCTCGAACCGTATTTTATTATCAATCATGTTAATCCTGGTACCCAGCATCATTTCTCTAAATGCGTAGACATACAGTCCAACTGACCATGCTTGAAGTATACAAGAATTAAAGGGTTCGGGTCGATCGCCGCGATATGTTTCTGCATACATTCCATGTTCTTTAAGAATTCCGGCTGCCATGATAGAGAGATACCTTAGCGCCTGTTCACTTCTATTAGATTTAATTTCACTCACTGTAGCCCATCCGGTTACGAGTGGCCAAACTGCACCATCATGATACAGAGTGGGATGATACTTCTCATCCAAATTACTTAGTGTTCTAACGCCCCAGGATGCTGTCATATCCTCTCTCTCGATTCTATCCAATACGATACTAGCTTCTTTTGATCCTTTACAGTATCGGTTAGTAATAAAACGAGAGAGTTTGGCCTAACACTTTCGTCCTTGGACCCGTCAGGCAAAATGGTATCATAATAATGTCCGGTTTTGGCGTCCCAGTATTCTGTATTTATTTTATTCCGTAGTTTTTCTGCTTTCGTACTCCAAAACCTTGCATTTTCTTGATCGTCGACAATTTGGGCCAATTCACTTCCTATCATCAAATTTTCATAAAAAAGAGCCTGTACATCGTTAGCATTTTTTCTTCTATCGATGTGATCCATCCATGTGGAGTCCTGTATTGGTAATTTTTCTGCAATTCCAGAAAACCCATGTTCCACAAGTCCGTCCTTGTCTATGTCCTTTAGAAATCCCCAATTTACCAGATTAATGATCGAATTCCACCTCTTCTTTAAATAATCTTTGTCGCCAGTACCGTAAACATATTCTCTGAAAGCCCACGGGAAAAGAAATGTCGAATCTGCCGAGCCATATGTAGTATTATGAAGAAAGTATTTTCCACTGATTATCATCGGCAACTCGCCCTTTAATGCATATTTGGTACTTCTCTTTGCTTGATGTTTGAGAAAATTTTCAATAACTTGTAGTGAAAAATTGTAATCGCCCATTGCCAAATAGCCTCTCAATGACCAACCAGTATCCCTGGCCCAATAATTCGGGAATCTCGGAAGTCCTGCGCATATTCCGTACCCAAGTTTGTCGTAGTTTGCCTTTAGATATTCTAAACTAATCTTTGCTTTTTCAAAGGCCCGAGCTAATTTGCTAACGTTAGAAGTTATTTCACATGAATGGCTTACGCTTAGACCAGATTTTGCAACTTGAGAAAAATGAGCATTTGTCTTTTCTAAAAGCTCTTTGTAATTTTCCCTCATGTCGTTGTATTCGTCAAGACAGTCTTTTGGACTTGTGAAACTCCCTGCTGCAATTAGCGCAATTTCCTTGGTATTACCTTCTTCAATCTCTAAATCGTAAGACAATTCCAAGTCATTATCAAACGAGTCTGTTAAAATTCTGGATGGTTTGAGCTGTTTTGGCATAATACCGATTGTTCCGTAATAATGTGCGACTTCTTTTCTTGCCAACGTCCTTATCTGCAAACAATTATTAGACTTGTAGAATCGCGAAAAATTAGATTGCGAAATTGCAGCTAGACCGTAGCTTGTAATATTTCCGTCGATCATGAAATGTGCCCGTATTTTTCTTCTGGGTACCTTCTTGTCAGCTCCAACATTCAAAAATTCATTAGTTATCTTGTCAAAGCTAAACTCGATTATCATTATGAAGCCTTTTTTCTCTATAGGAACGAACAATTTTCTTATAACGCTCAGACCTGCAACCTCATGACGGGTTACCAGGATTCCATTTTCATGCTTTGAAGATGCTACAAAATTGGGGAGTCTCTTTCTGACTCCGTCATCAACTGATATCTCCAAATTGACCCTTCCAAAGGCTCTGGCTGGTGGAACATATAATCCTCCATTGTCATATCTTGTGCCCATCCATGTCCAATTTGCCGACAGTGAGCCACTAGATGAACAAACGATGTATGCCTTCTTACCAGACAAGATTAATGGGGCCGTAAAGTTCTTAAAAATAGTGCTTTCTGAAACGACGGTGGTGTCATCTTCTTCGCTAACGGTGGATGGTATTAGCACTTTCTCCTTCTTGTTGCTTACATAATCCTGAATTGTAAATGGAATGATGATCTGTTCAAAACCCTCTAGTTTGCTCATAATAATTATCTTGTGTTTCTTTTCTTGGTCCAAATCAATTCCAAAAATCAAAAATCTTGCGCTCTGAAATGGCTTGAAAGGTAACGGCCTAGTATCTGAGAGAACCGCTGCGTTTACTACATCATCACAGGTAGCTATCAAGACGGACCTTCTTGGAACCGGCATTTCGTCAACATAAATATCTAACCCAACGATATTTCCACCAAGGGGAACCGGTGGATTTAGCAAAGAGAAAATGAATCCATTTCCCTTGTCATTTCCATCAACAATCGTGGCATTCTTTAAGCTACCCTCAACATATGATAGAACAGAATGAGTTCTATCTAGAGTCCTCACCACTCGCCTGTCACACACCCATTTGCATACGCAATCCTATATCTTGTTTGACGAAATATTCCTTTTAAAAATATATTGTTATGAACCTTATCATAACAAGGCCAAAAATTACTATCCAACAGCTATGCTACAAAAAAAACAATTAGTCTATAAGGCTTCCTATAATTCATTATATTGTGAAGGATGCTGACTTTAAGTCCCCTAAAATCATGGGGATATTAAATGTAAGCGCCGAATCCTTCTTTAAGAAATCAATTGCGCTAAGCCAGGAAGCAATAACAAAGAAAGCAATTGAGTTGGAATATTCTGGGGCCGATATTATCGATATTGGTGCAATGTCAACAGCGCCGTACCTCGAAACTGTTATCCCTGTCGATGAAGAAATGCGGAGAATGAGGTTGGCAATACATGCTGTCCAAGAATCGTGCAATCTTCCAATATCTATAGACACTCCCCGGGCCAAAGTCGCAAAAATTGCAATCGGGTATGGTATTGAATTCATAAATGATGTAACTGGTCTTAAATATGATAATCAGATGGCTCGTACCATATCGCAGGCCAATATATCGAGTATCCTGTGTGCTTACGAAAATGGTGAAGCAAGTTCTGGAAATATCTTTGAGACGAACAAAGCACTGGAGGAGAGTCTGCGAATCGCACGCAAAAGCGGTATAGATGAAAACAAAATAATAATCGACCCGTCTATAGGTTTCTTTAGGAAGGATGGAAAAAATCCTTTTTACACCAGAATAACCAATTGCGAATGGTACAAAAGGGATATGGGAATAATCTCTACTTTGGATAAATTGTCGCAGCTTTCCAAGCCCATTTGCGTTTCATTATCAAACAAGTCTTTTCTCGGCCAATTGCTTAACCTCGAACCAGAAGAACGCGTAATCCCATCGATAGTTTGTGAAATTATCTGTGTGCTTAAGGGAGCAAACATAATTCGTACGCATAATGTGAGAGAAACAAGTCTCGCAATCAGGACATTAAAAACTATAGAGAATCGGATGGAGAAATAAAATACCTTATTTACAATTGTCCTAAATTCCTTGATGAAGTGTGATTCTACTTATCGCAATAAATAGCACCCTACAAGCAAATATCCGATCAGCAAAGAATACGTGCACCCAAATTTGAAACTGTCATTCATTCTATATGGTATAGACTAGAATATGTTGAATATCCTTTTGATAATTAAATGAGCAATTAAATTTCCATATATACACCAGAAACAACTTCATCTAAAGATAATTTTATGATGTCGTGAACCTGTTAAATAGCTGTGATTAGATTATTTCCTATTTGCAATATTACATGAGCTGGAATCAATACGCATATCAGACTTATTTCGGACGCCTGCTTCATCGTATACTTACTACTGTGCTCTATATTGCAGGGCAATTGGATGAAGATTTTAATTATAGATGAACATAAGAACGAGGTTCAAGACCCAAGTTTTATTTTTGATAGGCTGGGCATGGCGGGCCGTATGATATAAAATTATCAAGTAAACGCTTATAATCCCAATAAGGACGTAGACAACAAGGAGAATATTGGATATACGCGAGGGGTTAACTTTTGATGATGTCCTTTTAATTCCGAAAAGGTCTCCTATTATATCTCGGTCTCAGACTGAGCTAAGAACAAAATTATCTAAAAATCTGACATTGAATACTCCTCTAATTAGTGCAAACATGGATACCATAACGGAATCGAATATGGCAGTGTCATTGGCAAGAGAGGGTGGTATTGGAATAATTCACAGATTTATGACGATAGAAGAGCAAGTCGATGAGGTCCATCGCGTGAAAAGATCAGAATCTGTAATTATCGAACAACCTTATTTTATAGGCCCAGAAAACAGTGCCTCCGATGCCAACAAGATGATGAGTACTAAAGGCATTTCTGGCTTGTTGGTGATTGATAACGGCAAACTTGTGGGAATAATTACCAGACGTGATATCTTGTTTCAACCGGATATGAATGCAAAAATATCTGACTTGATGACCAAAGACATTATAACGGCTAGCGAGGGAGTTAAGATTAGCGAGGCAAAAAAAGTACTTCACAAAAATAAGATTGAAAAACTCCCGGTTGTAGATGCCTCAAACAAGGTTGTAGGTCTTATTACGAGTAAGGATATTCTGAATATTGATAGATACCCATTTGCATCAAAAGATCGAAAAGGTAGATTGTTGGTAGGCGCAGCTGTTGGCGTCAAAGGCGACTATCTTGAAAGAGCTGAAGCCCTGCTAAATGCAAGGGCAGACGTTCTTGTTGTTGACATAGCCCACGGTCACAGTGACAACGCCATTAACGCAATAAAGATGATAAAGAAGGCGTTTACGAATAGTGAATTAATTGCGGGAAATGTCGCCACTGGTGAAGGCGCCAAGGACTTGATAAATGCAGGTGTGGATGCTGTTAAAGTGGGTGTGGGTTCTGGCTCTATATGCATAACTCGAGTTGTTACTGGTTCTGGGGTGCCACAGTTAACGGCGGTACTTGACACGGTAAAGGTAGCCCGGGAATACGACATACCTGTCATATCTGATGGTGGCATTCGGACCTCAGGAGATGCTATAAAGGCACTGGCTGCAGGAGCCTCTTCGGTCATGGTAGGCAGCATTTTTGGAGGTACAGACGAGAGTCCTGGAAAAACTATAGTCAGACACGGTAAAAAATTCAAGATGTATCGAGGTATGGCCTCTTTTTATGCTTCATTAGGACGCAAGTACAGGGAAGAGGGTTCAGACGTAATCGATACAGAAGATCCGAACGATTATGTTCCGGAAGGAGTCGAAGCCATGGTTCCCTATAAGGGAAGCGTGACAGAAATAATAAGACAACTGATTGGAGGTATCAGATCCGGACTTAGTTATTGTGGTTCAAGGAGTATTGAGGAGATGCAAAAGAATTCAGAATTTATTAAAATTACGCCTGCCGGATACATAGAAAGTCAGCCTCATGATGTAGATGTGATGTAGTTATGATCACTTTATATCATACAAATTACATAGTTATTCTGGAATTTGGAAGATATTGACCGTGTCAATCAAAGGCAGATAACTCAGGCTACAAACATAGATAATAATCCACTATTTGACCAAAATCTAGAGCTAGCAACAGAAGGTACCTTGGTTCATTACCAATGACCTAGGAGATAATGCTAAGGATAATGATTTTATGATTTGTCCAAGATGTGGCAAAATATATTCGGTAAAGAATGAACTCAAGTTCAAGTCACAAATTGAACCATTCACAAACTTAAATGAAGATAGGGAAGTTAGAATTTTCACACCAAAGTCAAGTAGAAGAAGGAAGATAGGTGAAAGCTTTAACCATAAAAATAATGAAGAAATACCTAAACTCGTTGGAAAGGAAGATACTGATTTAAAAGCGTTGTTGCGAGATAGAGCTGGCACTATTAATTATATTAACGCAGAAAATGATGAAGGTGATGATGACCGTTACTACTAGATTATTAAATAAAATGTCTTCAGTAGTTCAGGTGATACCAATGATTAGCAAAACAGAAACTTTAGCAGATTATGAAATTGGAATTAGAGAGTTAGAATTAGATAGGAATAATGGCTACGAATCAGTTAATGAATTACTTAATGTAGTTTCAAACCTTATTAATAATTGAATTAGTTCTAGCTCTGTCACAAATTGATAAAGCAATGGAAATAGAACCAAACAATGTTGAAGTATATCAGGTTCTAATCTCACAGCTTCGTTAATGAATTCAATTGCTTCTGCAGTCTCACCTATTTTATCCAGTATTATTGCTTTCTTATGATATGGATAGCATATCTAACTACAAATTGTATTTAGGACTCGGAATGTTTGAGTTGTTAATTTACCCAACTCTCGGATTCAGTCATGAAATTCTGAATGTGCTTTGAATCTAGCCTTTTTGAGTCATTCTCTGAGATAAACATGGATTTTATCTTTTCATTACACACAGGACAATTATCAAAATATTCAATTGTGTCATTTTCAAGGTCAGGTAAATATGAAGTACACCAATAGCAAGAATTGCAAACTAAAAGATGCCTTTTGTTAGTAAATTCATTCTTGTCATGATTAACTACTGATTCTATAAAGAGGCTCATAATAATAGAAAGAACTCCGACCGTAATAACTCTATCACCACTTATTTCTCGACTTCTATACATCTCTTTTCATCTGCTCTTAATATCCCTAAATTTAATTGACAGTCAAAACAGATTTCCAAATCATTCTTAGTATCATCAGAATTACATTCTAAACCGCAGTTAGTACACGTGATTACTTTATTATCCATCTCTGCCATTACATTTTCAAGCCTTTATTTGGTGATTAACAACATTTCTTGACAAAATCCATTATTTGTACTGTTTCATGGGAAAATGAAATTCTAGAAACTTTGTCTAGTTTATTATGTACGTAATAGCTTGGATGATTATAGATGGAAAGAACACTAAAAAGTATAGAACCTTTTACCGCAGACTCGAAAAGAGGTCCCAAATTCTGTCTTAAATGCGCAAATCCTGCAACCAAAATAGTATGTTATCAAGTTGAAGGAGCCACAGTGATAGAGAGATATTGTGATAAATGTGCTAAAGTAATAGAAGATACTTCACCAAAATAATATTTTAGTTCTTTAACAACTACAATAAATAATCACATTCAAGGTATTACCTAATAGCTGATTTGAGGCTCCTGAAAGACAGGGCAAAAATGATAATGACAGTGTCACATACTGCACTAAGGAAAAAAGTAATTTCTCATTCATTTGCTCACTAGTTAATCGATAGTCGTTATATCTGATTCTTCATCTATCAACTTTATTGGTGAGGGACATCTATTGCAATATGCTTTCGAATTTGTTTTGTCAACCCTACCACAATCAGGACATTTTCTGACCAGTTTCGTTTTGATGCCAAGCCAACTAAAATCATCTGAACACATATCACATCTAATTGGTCTTGTTTCATCCTTAGTGTATGCTGTGACGTTGAAGCATTTTGCACAAAGATATATTTCAGAACCTGTTAATGCTACTATAGCACCCAATATCTTAGGTCCATCGATTCCTTCACCACCTAGTTTGTAAAATGGAATAGGTGTATTAGTCACAAATGATTTTTACTCGAGCTTGTTATTTATGACTATCTAGACAAATCCATTTATCCAGTCTTTGAACCTTGAAAAATCAACAATTAGCTTGATAAATCATAAACGAGCTTTAGTGGACTTTATCATATAATCTGTCGCAATGAAATATGAAATGCAATTCATTGAAATTATAGCATGGATAACTTTAGGTTTTGTACCTACTCTTGGACTAGGGAATATTATTTTGTCTCGTCTTGACAAAAGAAATGAGACATCGATTCCATGGGAAATTTAGCTGCAAAAGAACAGCATCAACAATAAACAACTATACACCTGAAGATATATCAAACCTAGACGGCAGGGATAAATGATTGATGAGACTCTTTCCCACTATACCTACTGCCATCAAAACGGAGTTTATTCCGAGATATAGTCCTTCTTTTGTCAAATTAATAACTGCTAATATTTTCTGCGATTCTATATATTCAGGACTTTCAATTGATGGCTTGAAAT
>CAVPGE010000052.1:0-7549 GCA_963703885.1 uncultured Nitrososphaerales archaeon | reverse complement strand
GAAAACTTAATGGCAGATGTGATAATCCAAGTAAAAAAGAACTTTTGAGGGGACTGACATTTGCATATAGAATCTTTTCTGTTATCAGTATTATCAAAATTAAATTGAAGATTCTCAAATCTTTCAAGAATTTTTTTTAATGCTATTTGTCCTTCTAGTCTAGCTAAAGGAGCTCCTAAACAAAAATGAATTCCATTTCCAAAACCTAAATGACGTAAATTTTTTCGAGTAATATCAAACCTTTCAGGACGTGTAAATATTTTTTCATCATGGTTGGCAGAACCTAGAAATAATATGAGTCCTTGACCCTTTTTTATTTCATGTTTTGGTGTTCCTTCTCCTTCTTTTCTTTCTTCAGATAAAGTCACATCAGCATTTGCAGTACGGAGTAACAATTGCACTGGTGATCTATAACGTAAAGTTTCTTCTATAGTAGGTTTAATTAGTGATTCTTGATATTCTTGTAATCGTTTAAATTCTTGAGGATTTTCAAGTAGAGAGAAAACCAAGTTTCCTATCAGATTAACTGTAGTAACATGTCCAGCATTAAGAAGAAGACTACAAAAACGAAGTATTTCTATTTCAGATAAAGAATGTCCATCTACTTTAGCTCTGATTATATGACTGATAAGATCATTTGTTGGTATTTTCTTTTTTTTCTCTATCAATTTACTAAAATAAATATCCATATCAGTAACAGTTTTGTCAGCTTTTTTAAACGAATAATTATCACTATTGATTTCAAGAGTAACTATATTATTGGCCCACTGATGAAAAAGATCCTGATCTTCAGATGGTACTCCCAATAATTCTGCAATTACAGTTGCTGGTAATGGGTAAGCAAAATCTGTTATTAAATCCATTGTGGCACTGCCTTTTTCAATAATTTTATCGATTAAATTATTTGCAATATTTTCAATACGTGATCCTAATCTGGATATCTCCATGGGAACAAATAATGTATCAACAATACTACGCAGCTTTCTATGATAGGGGGGATCTGTATTTAAAAGGCTTGGCCGATTAAGATTTTCTCGGTATTCTGGAGGTACTCGAAATAATTCAAATTTAGAGGAAAATTTTATAGGATCCTGTAATATTTTTTCGATATCACTATAACGATATAATGCCCATTGTCTATTTTGTTCATCAAAAACAATAGGATTATTTTTTCTCATTGTTGAATAAAATTCAAAAGGTGAAAACCTTTGTTCTATCTGAGGGTATATATTCATATATTTTCCTTACAAAAGAAGAAATTTATGTTTACCCTTCCTAAACAACTTAAACAAGCAGGTTTCCATTAATGGCATGTAAGAGATGGGATTTGAACCCTTGGGCTATACTTGGGGAGTCTTCGAATGCTTCCATTTTAAAATCAGTCAAGAATATAATCCCCAAATAATTTCATTTGAAGCACCAAGACACCTCAAATCAAACCCTAATAATACCGAATGTCAATAATATCCACAAGAATGTCTTCGACGTATATTAAAGATAACTACCAGAGTTGAGCGCGTGGAATGGGATTTGAACTCTTCTATCATGGTCGTGGAGTCATAAATTATTGTTGAAATCATTGATTAAACATTAAATCCTTATTCTTATTCTTATTCTGGGTTTTGGTTTCTAACCTGATTATGTGACAACGTATCAGAAGAGAAGCTCCCAAAAGCATCAGTTACAACGGGCAGAGTCAAAATAATTCAGACCAAGCCTATTCCACCGATTTAGTTTAATTAGCTTAATGTGATATTATAAGGTTACAAGATGTCTGTCCCTTGGAAAAGAGATGCAGGACTAACTGCAAGAATGGCTATTAGCTTCATCATTTTGGGGCTGCTTTACGTAGTGTTTTTAAGTGTACTTTACTATCTTGGAGTCGGATATATTCCACTAGCTGTAATAGCAGCTGGTATGATTATGGCTCAATGGTATTTTTCTGATAAGATTGTACTTTGGAGCTCAGGCGCCAAGATTGTATCAAAAGAGGAATATCCAAGGCTGCATCAAATTGTCGAAAGACTTGCAGAAAAAAATGGTCTTCCAAAACCTAAAGTAGCGGTAGTTAACTCGCAGGTACCAAATGCCTTTGCCACAGGTAAAAGCCCGAAGAGTTCATTGGTGGCGACAACAAGCGGTATACTAGATTTGCTAGACGATGATGAGCTTGAAGCTGTAATAGGACATGAATTGACTCATGTCAGAAATAGAGATGTTCTGGTGCTGACACTGGCTAGTATATTTTCTACTGTTGCATGGTACCTTGCTCAGTTTGGATTTTTTGGCGGATATGGATATCAAAGCAGAAGTCGTGATAGTGGAAATGCAACAGCAATCGTGATATTGGTCGCTATACTAACTTGGATAGTAAGCTTTCTTATAATTAGAGCAATTTCGCGTTATAGAGAATATTCAGCTGACCGTGGAGGTGCAATCATGACTGGAAGGCCAGATAAATTGGCCGATGCTCTTCTGAAAATAAGTGGCAAAATGAACAGAATGCCAACTAACGAATTACAAAAGGTACAAAAAATGAATGCATTCTTCATCATTCCTGCCCTTTCGGGAAGTTCAATTGCTAATCTTTTCTCTACTCATCCGCCTGTGGAAAAACGAGTTCAGAAGCTAATGGAGATGAAGGGTAGGATGCCGTAGACAAACGTCTTGAAATATGAGAGCATTTAGTATTTTTAAAGTTAAGAGTGGATAGTTACCATTCCTTTTCACATTCATTTTATACTTTGTTACCTAGATGGTGGAATGTTTTTGGAATTTATGGTGTAATATATCCATATTCTACTCTGCTTGGTCCAAAAACTCCAGCAACAATGCATATTCACAATAACAAGGCTGGTATTTCATTTTGGTAAGCTCTGGATAGGGATTTGAACTCTTCTATCATGGTCGTGGAGTCATGCATTACTGTTGAAGTTATTGATAAAGGAAAAACGACCAACATTAATCTATATTCTGATGTCAGACTCTTATCATATCATGGTCGAGCGCGATAGGACTGCCGGTTGTAATACATTTTTGACACTAATTTGAGACCTATATGGCACATATTTAAAACGCTTAAAATCGATTTGTGGAGTGTGAGATTTGAAGTCTCTTGTTTCACTTGGGGGTTCATAATTTGAAGAAGCTGTCACATGAGCCGTTGACATGACCTATCGTTTCAATTCTTTATAATGACTATGGTTTAGAATGCGGCTGCTCCTGCCTCGGCGACACTCTGATCCTGTTGGCCAGAACCGCCGCTAACACCTATAGCGCCAACCACTTGACCATTAAGTTTGAGGGGGATACCTCCTGCAAAGATCATAATTCTTCCTTCATTGGACTCGTGAATTCCAAAAAACTGACCTCCTGGTTGTGATTCTTTAGCCAGATCCTTTGTTGCAATATCGAAAGCTCGCGATGTGAATGCTTTGTTGATGGAGATATCGATACTTCCAATCCAAGCACCATCCATCCGTTCATGAGCTATAAGGTTCCCGCCGGAGTCTACTACGGCTATATTCATTGGCTGACCAATATCAACTGCTTTCTTCTCTGCAGCTGTAATGATCCTTTTGGCATCGTTAAGACTAATTATTGCGTTGGTTACATATCCACCCTTAGTACCATTAGTCAAGTTAGTTCCTGTGATTGGACCACAGCTCATGCAAGCATTTCCACCCTTAGTAGCGTTTTGGGAGTATGCTAATTGTACCGTTGCAAAAATGATTGTACAAATCATTGCAGCTACTATTGAAAAAACTAATATTTGCCTTTTCATCGGAAGATAAACTACACATGGAAAGATAAATAGATTTATTCCGAGGCAAGGAGCAATTTCTGGATAGACATTCAACATGGGAGACAGAAGGACCTGGGGGCTACACGTCTGATATTAATGATTGATATTCAATCATGGTAGTACAGCATAACACCACCGATTCTTTGCTACTATACCTTGCGGACTTGATATCCTCTGTGGAGTCGTTTTTTTCTATCGTCAAATTTAATACGAATTTATTGTCTACTATCAAAAGAATCTAATTTAGATTGTACTATGGCTTGGTGTATATTCTCGGATTGGGATTTGAATCCATTAGGTATACTTGGGGGGTTCATTCTAATGAGTTCTTTTCATCGTTCTAAAACTATGTAAGTAGTCTAATTGAAGTGATATTATTTGTTTATTGGAATGTGTTATTAGTTGGATGTTAAAGAATGGTCCTAGACCTTTGAATCATGCCAGACACGAATAGACTAAATCCTATGAATCTACATCTGGAATTATTCATTTGTGAACCAAAATAATGGACAAATATTAAATCTTGTATAATATAATACAAAGAATGTGTGCCTTGAAAATTATTAATGCAAGTGAACCAGAATTTGGAGGTCCCATGACTGAAGACGAAGTTAGGAATTTCTTGATTAATAGTAAGAAAAATGCTCATATTTCAACTTTAGACGAAAGAGCAGAGCCTAACATACATCCTACTTGGTATTGTTTTGACAATGAAAGTGAAAAGATTTACATAGAAAGCGGGAAAGCCTCCAGAAAAACTCAAAACCTAGTAAGAAATAATATCATATACTATTGTATAGATGATGACAACTTCCCGTACAAGGGAGTTCGCGGAAAGGGAACAGTAAGAATCTCTGAGGATACGAATTTCAATTTGCCTATTGCTGAAAAAATAGTTGTGAAATATTTAGAAAGCGCGGAACACCCTGTTTCACAGCTACTTCTGAATAGTATTCGGAATGGAGAGGCTATCATATTAGAAATCACACCTAAGTTTTTTGCGACATGGGATGATAGCAAGGCTAGTAAAGAGGATAAGTAAATACGGGAATACCAAGTTTCCTTTAGCAAGTCAATCAAGTCCTTGTTTGAATCCAACGAATCTTTGACATTTTCGGTCATAGTAAAGTCCTAGTACAGACTAGGAGTAGCCCATATTTTTAGTTAGAAAAGCCTTGATAGAATACATATTCGTACATACCATATAAATAAATTCATGTCTTAGTCTAGGAAATATCTTATCGACTCAGGAGATTATCCATAGTAACTTTATGCAAATACTCATTTGGGATTTTTCTTCATAATTCAGTTAATAGTACTGTTTTTAGCGCCAAATCAAGAAGAATTTATATTGAACAGTTAAGGCTGAAACCTTGTGAATAGTCTATATATTCTGCCGCATTTGTTAATTTTAGGACTGACATTAAGTCTTATTGTAACACCTTCATTGCCTCTAACAAGAAATCAATTAGCACAAGCACAACCTTCGGTTTCTGATGATTAGTGGACGTTTGGGAGATATCTATGGTCACAGGAAGTTATTCATCACAGGACTTTTACTGTTTTCTTTTGCCTCGTTAGTAGGAGGCCTTGCCCCTTCTGAGATTGTTTTAATCCTTGCAAGAGTGACTCAAGGACTCGGTGCCGCTATGGCTTCTGCTACAGGACTATCAATTCTAGTCGCAGCCTTTCCTGAAGGCAAAGAAAGAAATCACGCCCTAAGTGTTTTTGCGGCAGCGACGGGTTCAGGTTTTGCCGCTGGAATGATCTTGGGAGGTGTAATCACAGCAACCTTGGGATGGAGATGGGTGTTTGACATGAATGTCCCAATAGGAATCATTGTATCTTTACTATCAATCAGATACATTTCAAGTAAAACAGGTCTGACCCATGAAAATAGACAACGTCATCTAGATATTTTCGGGGCAGTTTCAGTAACAGCTGGTCTAATGTTACTTGTTTATTCTCTCAACAATGCACAGAATGTTGGCCTCGGATCTCTTGAAACACTCGAGCTTCTTTTGTCGTCAGTTGTAGTCCTAACTATCTTCGTTTTGATAGAGTATAGATCAAAGGCACCTCTTATGTCCCTTGGGTTTCTACGGAAAAGCACAATCTGTGGGGCAAATACAGTGGGCTTGCTTCAGGTAGCGGCGTTTGTAGGAATGGTATTTATTTTGACGAATTATCTTCAGCAGATGCTCGGCTACTCTGCGCTTTCAGCGGGCCTTGCATTTGTCCCAATGGGTGTTGTATTTCTAGTCGTTTCTGGATTTTTGTCAGCGCGATTGGTAAATCACTTTGGTGTTAAACCAATCTTAATTTCGGGAATGGCTTTACAGACTATTGGTTATCTATTACTTTCACAGATTTCCATCACAGAAAGCTACTTTGGGGGATTTCTCGGGCCGATGCTTGTCATAGGGTTTGGAAGTGGGTTGGGCTTTACTACAATTAACATAGCTGCACTCACGGGAACGAGAAGAGGAGAAGAAGGCCTCGCCTCAGGCTTGATCAACACTTTTCGTCAAATCGGAGCCCCAATAGGTCTAGCAGTACTCTTGACAGTTGCGAACTATGAAACCCCCAATTACACAAGTCAGTTGGTACAATCAGGAGCAGCGGCAATGGTAACTGGATTTGGTTACGCGTTCTTGACAGCTGCACTGCTCACGACGATAGGAATTATGTTTGCTGTTTCACTCAAACAGCAAAGACACCGTCAATCCAAATTACTGGCGGCACAGACTAAGGTTCACAAGAGTTAACGGAGGCAGCTCTCGGGTTGTTGGCTGAACACACGAGTAGCATCAATCATATTTCAATTGTGACGGAATTTTCTGTAGAACTTAATTTAGGTTCCACATTGATCTGTTCAAAGAGGGCTTTGGTATAAGCTTCGACAAAGATTGAATCCTTTTCCCCGTAGCTATGGATTAACGTGATTACTTGTTTTCCCCCCGGTGAAACAGCTTCACTACACTCAACAAAATTGGCGTAATCTGCAAAATTGTTGAGATATTCTAGAACGCTTGTAAGTGACAGTGTCCCATATCTTGCAAGAATAATTGTCTTCGAGCTATTTTGAGCTACCTCTCTTGCCGATTCGACGAGTTCGTTATCCAAGGCCGCTTTCAAAATCTTCCTGAACGTTACTTTGGACATTTTTAGCATACCAAGCCTTTGGAAGTACCGATTGAAGTTGGCGTAGACATAAAAAGTTGGTTGACAAGGGTGTTAAGGCTTATGTTGCGTTTCTTTGCCTTTTTCTCAAGAGCTAAGAAAGCGCTTTCATTGATCCTGAAATATCGAGTAACTGTCTTTTCGGCCACTTTTGATCAAACACTAGAACCTATATCCTGATTCTCTTATATCTATTCTTCCTTGTGATATAAAAAATCCCTTGATTATTATTGTGTTATCTGCAAAAAAATGGAGCGTTAATGATCAAATAAGCTTTTCATGTCTAGCATATTTCTTCAGAACTCATCTAAAATCATAATATATGTTCAAAGTTCTGATCTCGTTATTTGGAACTATAGTGATAAATATCATGCTAATTCTTTCAATTTCTTTGAGTATTTTTTTTGTTATTGGATCAATTCTGTGATATAATCTCGCTCGTTGTAATTTATTGTACTGTCCTCTTGTATTGACGGGGATGTTGTTTTGATTATATTATTAGACAAATTCTATTTGTTATTCGAATTTTCATTATTTTGCTTCTTAACCTTTTTGTATAAA
>CAVPGE010000051.1:0-75227 GCA_963703885.1 uncultured Nitrososphaerales archaeon | reverse complement strand
CATAAATTCGTAGTTTACTATCGGTTCCCGTTAGATCTAACGGAACGACTAATTTCATCCATTGTTGAAAAGTGTAGGCTGAATGAAAGGTAGTAACTATTGGAGTTTCACACTTTTCATAGAATAAATCTATATTAGTATGTGTTTTGTTTGGATTAATTGCACCTAATTCCAATCCATAAAGACCGTGTTCATACTGAACGTGTATTAAATCCGGATTGATTTTTTTTACGATATTAAGCAGTATCTCGGAATTATACTTGTTAGTAGGAGAAATACCTGTAAAATCGCCATTTCCTCGTTCATTGCAAACAACAAATACCGTGATTCCTTTTTTCTTGAGAGCGGCAGTAAGGTTTGCAGTATAGCGGCCAACACCCCCCATCATGGGAGGGTATTCAGTAGAAACCATCAATACATCGAGTGATTTCCTATGATTCGTCATACCCTCTTCTGTCATCGATATTCCCCATTTAGTAGAAGTGTTGGATATTTGTATATTAAGAGTGACACTGCATTGCGAGTTGTAAATCTTTCAACTTTCGCGATAGCAGCGACTTCTATGTCTAGATAATAAATTCTGTTAATAATTGAAAATTCGATCCGTCTGTGGTGGCGACAAGTAAGAAACAGCATTACTTGCGAAGCCTTCGGCTGGGTATTATCCAAATTGTTGTGAATAGTATTTTTTGATGAATTATGTTATTAAAAGAAATTAGATTTTCAAGACTTACTACAAATCAAAGCAGAAAAAAAACGCCAAGTGGATATTTTAACAAAAGGACTTTCAGTTGTCTTAAATTGAGCTGACTAATCCTACTAACTAGTATAGATATAACAGCAATCATATGATTAAAAATTTCAATCTTTCCGTAATATTGTTAACTAAGGATTATTTAGTTCCGTTCTAAAATTATTTTGTTCTGTTGGGACAAGACTCCATTCAGTCATTAGAACCTCCTAGGATTGGGCAGTCTCTGGGAGACCAACAGAACTAATTTAATTTAAATTTAATTTGAAATAGCAGATGTGGGGGTGTAAATTTATTTCCACACCTACTATGTTGAATTACCAGTCCATTCATATTCGAATGGTAAGAATTTAAAATGATAACGAATATTAAAAGACAATAGTAACTTAGTAAATAGCAGATGAGGAGGAAAGTTGATTATTTTCCCACATCTGCTACCACTCTATCCGAATGGCATCATCGACACTATTAACTGAACGTAGTACAATACAATGCAGTGAATTACATAATAATTACAAGGACATATTACTAATATAGGAATATTGATCCAAATAGTAACTTATCGGAGAATAAGTATCACTCTCTAGTTTAGTAATGAGCATTTTAGTTACCTCGATATGAAAATTTTCCTTTTGAAATAAAATAAATATATATCTGTACGTAATCCTTTGTACTACTGGCTTTAGGATTGGTAGAAAAATGGGATGACTATCAGGAAGTAGAAATTCAGGAAAAAATTGGAAATGTGGACAATTTGACTACGTTGGAGAAAGGTCATATTATGAATCACATAATTTTCAAATATATGAGATTAAAATCCGTAAAGTTCAATATAAAAAGTTATGACAAAGTGTACAATACTTTACTGAAAATTATTAATGATCCAGAATTTAGAGAATTTACCTTTAACCGATATCATGTCTTTATTTACCAAGACGTAACGGGAAAATCAATTTGCATATCCAAGATCAGTAATGAAATATTAACTTTTATTCATAATAGAGGTAATCTCAGTGACGATGAATTATTAATCAGAGTAAAAGAATTGATAAGAAAATCAAAATTTCTTCAGGCAAAATTGTCTGCTTACGTTAATAGAGATAAGCGAATGGATGAGGCTTAACAAGGATGTGTTTACCCAAAGTCATGGTACTCCGCCACCTACTACATGTTTGTTCTGCATTATATTGTACACATAAAATCTAAATAAATAGATAAAATAATGTTCATGTAGTTGTGCCGAAAATAGGTATTATGGTTCTCTCATCCTGATCCTAACCTTATATCCTTGTCCTGCTCACTGACCAATAATTAGTATTATTACTACTCCAATAATTCATACTATAATAGCAATAATTGTACATGTTAATTGTTTTTGTTTCTTATCCAATTCTGTTAATCACCTTCATTCCTGCTATTACTTGTTGAATAGCAGTTCTAGAAGATGCTAAGGTTTAGGATTTTGTCAACCATTTAATTCAATTAATTATTTGTATATTAGGATCTATTTCGGTCTATATGACGGAATCATCCGTATGGCAAAGAGTTTGTTATTTTAGTGAGTGCCTTTTTGACATTGTCCAAGGAGGGTTCGTTGGTTCCCAATACTAAAATATCCTGATTTGAGCCATCGTCAAGGGCCTTAAATGAATATTTATCGACAATCTTAATCCCTGCGTTATCGAGGGTTTTTGTTTGTTTTTCTACACTATCTGAAGGTACCATTAAAAATGTCAACGTATTAAAGTTGGGTTGAGCCGAAGCGGTAGTTGATTTAGGTTCAGATGTGGAATTATTATCTTGGACTTTAATCGTCCCTTCCATGACAAAGTTGGGATCATCCTGATTTACGTCCTTTTCAAAGTACTTGTAAGTCCCGCTTTTGTTCAATAAAAGTGGTTTACTAAGTTGATTAAAGTCAATATCTCCACTTTTAAAGACGTTATTCGACGCACTATCAACCAATGATATTGTTCTAGTATGGCCAACGTCGCCAACAAACCAACGTAAATTGGTACCGGGACTAACTACTATATTTTCAGGGACATACGGCTGATTTATCAATCGTTGTTCTTTAGGCAGCTTTGGTGATTCATGACCTTCATTAGGAATTAGAATTATCAAGTTCTTTGCATTGTTACCGACGTCGAGAGTCTTGCTCTTATAAATTTGAGAAGCATTAACGGCCTGAGCATAAGCCTCATTGATAGGATCGGTAATCAAAGTAACCAGAATGTAACTGGATATGGTTGTTACAATAGCTAATATGACAATATATGATATCATATCAACATAACCCGAATCACTTAATATAAATTAATATCGAATGAAATTTGTTCCGTTATACAACTGTAATTTTTCCTTTAATTCCATACCAGTAGTGAGAACTGAAATATATACTATAGAAATCGCAGTACAAAAAAATATTAATATTTGTTACTGAACTCAATACGACTTATCCACCGTACGGTTGAAAAAGAGCAGCTAATGTAATTATCTCAATTCTTGTATTACTAATTCAAGTACGATGCGATGTAGATTGAACACAAGGATTGATTGGGTTTAAGATCTTACTCTACATCTACTGTTAACTAAGTTACTGTTGTATTTCAATACAGGGGGCGATATTGTAAATTGTACCATTCAAAAAAGACTGGTTGATTCAACGTAGCTGGTGTGGGGTAATTACATGCATCATTCACCCACATCTGCTGCATAACTTTAATTGCTGTTAGTTTTGTAAACCAATATTATACTACGAATTGTGTTGTCTCATATGGAAAGGTATAATTTTTTGTCCCATTTTTTAGTATCGTCGTAGTAATTTTGATTTAGATATATTGGAGTTTTAATTTTCAGAATTAATAATCGAAAATATATAGCATTATTATTTTTGCTGCGTAAAAAAAAGTTTCAAGTATAATATGAACTTGTTATGGATAGCACTAGTAACTTTTATTGCATTATTTTGTTCTTGTAAATAGATGAGCACAATCCCTTTGAAATACATATGCATAGTTTGTCGAATGTAAACGTTCGATCTTACAAAATGCGGTAAAAATCAGATAGATTAAGCTAGAGTTCCTACCTTTAAAAAGCCCATCAGAGTAATTTTTAATCAAAATTCGAATGAAATAATGCACTGCATTGCAATATGTACTTACAATTTAAAGTCAAGCGCAGTTAAATAGAAGACATACGTGTTGCATTTGACTAAAAATAAGATAATTTGCATACCCAAGACGCGTAAAAATTCAAGGAGTAGCTTATTAAGAGAGCAGGACGATTCTAAAACATGATTCTGAGCTTGCTTGTAACAGTAATTATGACTATAATTGTAGGATGTTCATTTTGCACTGTTTTTCAGGGCTCCTACGGCCAGTTTGAGATACCAAGGATTTATGTTAATAACTCCCAGCTGCAGAGAATCGATCAGTCCATAGCAAGCTATGCGGTAATAATAACGCCAGGAGCATCTTCACAAATTAATCCTCTTCATTATTATCCTGAATTTTCTGCGATTCCCGTTAATACTACTGTCTTGTGGTACAATAACAATACAGACCAGGTGCACACAGTCGTAAGTGGGCTGCCAGCAGATCCGACATCCGGACAACTATTTACTTCAGACTTAATACCTTACGATTCCTACTTTAGGTATACTTTTGATAAGGCGGGAAATTATTCGTATCATTGCGAAATTCATCCATGGAAAGTGGGCTTTGTAAGAGTAAATGATAAAGTAGTAAGAAACCATGATTTTGAGATCTCTTCAGGCACTGGCAGCATTCTAAATCTAACAGACCAGGAAAGGTCATTGTTGAAATTTAAGCCTATTACATTTATCCACGATCCAACAAAACCAGCTCCATATTCAGTTACGATATGGAGAGATAAAACCGAAGAAGTATTTTCCGATGTTTTTCACGTTAAAGGCAATGACCTGCAATTAGATTTGGTCCCTCTTGATATACCGACAAGAGTAATAGGGCCTGATTTTATAAAACCAATAACGGGTGCGTATCATATAGAAGGACGTTTTTTAACACAAACTGGAAATTACACTGTAAAGGTCCAAATAACACCAATCGATAATACTCAGCAAAGAGCTTTGCAAGGGGAATATACTCTAAGAATAGAGGCAAACCAATAATGCAATATTAAGTCGTGGACATGAAAATATAAAATAGGAATTGCAATATCAATGACAGTATATTATTTATTTTTGAAATTTGTAAGAGGTAACTTATCTATGTTGATGATAGAAATGATCTTATTCACTACTACCAGTTTGTCAGGGATTTCGTTAATACCACATTCATCCGCTGCCGATATCGTTTGTAAGTTGTCTCCCTGTTACGGGAGCCCTCAAAATGATAATTTGACGGCTGTTTGTTTCGGTCAATCCAATGGCACTCTTGTAAATGGGAATGAAGGTAATGATACTATCATTGGTTCTACTTGTAATGACACTTTGAGTGGCAATAAAGGAAATGATATTATCATTGGAAATGCAGGTAGTGACAACTTGGTTGGAGGAACTGGAAATGATATTATAAACGCATCATTAAATGATAATGCAACTGATATTTTGAAAGGGAACTCAGGAAATGATACATTTATCTGTCTCACTCATAAATTCGATCATGTGACTGACTACAAGGCCGGAAGTGACGTAATCATTGGAAACTGTGGATTATCTGCTCCTAGAAAATAAGTGTAAACATTATAACAGATGGGATTAATACACAAACAATACCCCCGTATGATTCTTTTCACATAGAATAATTGGTAAGTAGTGATATTCCAAGTTTTCTTTTTTTCGGCTGCAGCTATATGTAGCTTCAACATAAAGGATAAAATAGTGCAGTGCAATGCACTAAAATCCTACAGGATAAAAGGCAAGTGAACTTATGAAAACAAGATGCAGATTGCCGAAATCTAGAAGTTATGACTCTCAATACACCCAATCACCGTTCAGTAACAAAAAGGATGGGGCATTGAATAATAATGGGAATTTTGAAATCAAACATAACTCAAATCCGCGAAGTATTAAAATAGATCAGATTCTTCCTCACATATCCAGAAGACCTTACTTATCTGTGTCACCTGATGCATTATTTATTCAAATCGGTACCTTTCTTGCTACTGGAAGCCGAATTTATGTAGATGGATTGATCGTGGAAAGGGACAACAAACTTGAAGGAAAGATAGGTGGCCACCATGTTTTAAAACAAGTTCTTGATATGACATATGACGACTGGTCAAAGATAACAGCAAAAGATTTAATGGATAGGGACGCAGCGACAGTTGAAATAGATTCCTCGCTATATGACATCTTAGAATATTTTGCAAAAACGAAGTTTGCTATAGCGCCCGTTACAGACAAGGGTTCATTAATTGGATCAATAGCAATCCGGGATCTTTTGTCGTTGGTCTCTGAATTGAACCTTGATACTCCTGTAAAAACAATCGCATCTCCAATTGTCCGAATTGGTATGACTGAATCGATCAAAAATTCAATCGAGATAATGTTAAGAAAGAAAATTAGAAATTTGGTTATTACTGATAAAGATGAGTTTCATGGTTACAAGAATTACATTCTTAGTGATCGAAAAATATTAGAATTTATCTTTAGTGATGTGGGAAGGAGAATTTTAGGTTGTGAAATCGGAGCCAAAGCTCTGAGCAGCGTTAGTATTAAATCTCTCGATATTACTCCACTGTCCCCCATTTCAGAACACCAGAGTATTAGTAAAACCGCTACTATGTTGGCAGACCTTAGTAATCCAGCACTGCTATTGGAAAACTATATCGTAACCCCTTGGGATGTAGTAATGAGAACAATAGGACAGGAAAATTGAGTAGCATGTTTAACTTTGATTCATATGAGGTCATAAGACACGGTTATACAATAATCTTGAATAAAGTGGAATTTATGGTTGCTTGGTTCCGAGGTTGATGAAATATTGTTAGAATGTTTCTCATGAAATTAAGGGAATGATTTTCTTTATAACTTCCTGCTCAGGGAGATTCCGCCGCCTATGATTCCAAGGATACCGCCAACATCCTTTTACAATTCTCGCATTTCCCGAATATTGGTAATTTTCACAGAAAATGGCTGATCAATGCTAGTAGGTGGGTTCCTCTTTCATAGAATTAATATAAATTAAAAGAAGTTTGGCAATTCGAAAGTACAGATGCTTATGAAATACAAAAGAAAATTTCATCCTTAATTGATTTTTAAAAATGGGCTAGTATGATTCCTTTATGGCACGCTGTTATCCCTATTGTTATAAGATGAAAAAATTGGCATAGGAGCTCCACTTTATCTAGATAGACACTATCCTTTTAAAATTTCAGTTTTCAGATTATCTTCATGGTAACTATTAGTCTTTTCTGGAACGGCCAATGCTGATTTATTTTTATACACCATCTAGATGTGACCATTAGAACTATTAAACCCGCGTTCTATGATTATGTAGAAATTTCAATGCATCTTGCATGATTAGTACTTATTTCCAAATAATCCCCCTTTCATTTAGTGCGGAAGGATGGATATTTAATTGACAAATTGACCACGTAGAATCAATTTTTATTCAATAGGAAATAAGGATAAATGTCACACATACAAGGAAATAGATATTGTTTGCCTCAATGACCAAAAATAAATATAAAAAAATGGAACATAGAAATTTTACTTCCGAAATACAGCTAGAATTGACTGACACTTATTGCAGTACATGATCTTGGCTCTAATCCCAGTATGGTGTTCAACATCTATTTCCTCAGTGCTCCAACCTGTTTCATTTATTACAGTCTTGCACGATGGACATTTACTTGTCATTGATTTGGATAGCCATTAATCCTTTAATATGTTTATTTCAATTACATATAGACTAGAAAATTGAAATTATTTTAACCAGTCGGCTTATAGTAACTAAGAGAATTAGCTAATCGATGATTTGATTTCAGTATGGAGTTAGTATTAAACCAAACGAGAAAAAGTAATAGTCGGTATCTTCGATTCATATAATCATCATCGTCCAAGACAGAGCTCGACTCTTGAATAAAGATTATGATTTGAACTCATATTTATATTCCACTTTCATATTCTCCAGATAGTAGAAACTGACTCAAACTATGGAGTTATCATTATACTCACATTTTACATCAGATTTAGTTTTTCAATTTCAAGCCTATCATCGGATGGGTATAAAATAGCTCTTGCAAATTCGTCTTTAGAATTTAATTAGTGATAACGTATACTACTGTGGCGCTAGCCTACTCTATCAAGTTTCATGAAATATAGAAATATAAATAAGTATAGTCCTTCAGATTATTCAATCTCGCATTTTATGATTCAGTAATAGTATTTGACATTAAAGTAAAATATTGAGGTTGGTGCAATTGCAAATGAAGTAACTCGTAAAATTTATTATAGTTTTTATACAGATCGAATCATATATATATGTGAGTACTTTGCATGACACCGCAGTCTGACTATTTATTACAATAGAATGCGTATTTTACCAGCAATATGATATTATCGGAAATAGATTCCTCACCAGAATCACGTGTTATTCCGTATGAAAATTTCAATGACTTGCAAATAGCCATATCCGGCGAAAGTTTTCCGGAACCTATTTTGGTTGTATGCAAAAGCTGTCACTGGTCCTGTACTTGTTTTAATATCCGTGGAGTAATCGATATTTGTCCAGTCTGTCTTAAGGACGCATTAAAAATTCCGTTAACGATGGATGAAACATCCGAAATTAGTTACGATAATCAGCAAGGGTTGTCTATTAGATTTACTCGGAAGTTACCCTTGAGATGATACCTTTCCTGTTTACTTTAATCGGTTTGGGTCGTAAAAACCAGCTCAATTTAGCCTAACCTCACAACAAAAGCATTGTCACGATACTTTATTTGGGACTTTGTAATTAATCTACAATTATAATTGATTTAGTGCACAGTATCCAAATAACTGACGCCTTAGTAATGGTGACTATAACTACGAGCATGAATATAGACCATTTATAAGTTTGAACTGCTTTGTTTTAATACTATTAGAAATATTTTTGGACTCTGAATTGACTGCTTAATGACTTTAAAACTTTTAAACGTCCTCTTGAGATATATTATGCTAATCCGTTTATGAATTATGGGATATTACATGAAGATTACCCTGGAAAAATAGAACCAAAGTTTAAGGTTTAAGTTAATTTATAATACTGAATTATTAATGATGCATTATGTCTACTACTGAAGAAATTAGCGGATTTGATCAGTATAGAAAAACTTGCTCTCTAATCTTTGGTAATGCAACGGCATCACAATTGAGATATCTTAATGCTTTCATAGAACTGCAACAAAGAGTTCTCACTTCCTGTGATGGTACAATATCTAATCAATTAAAATGGCTTCAAAATTATGTAGACAAAAATAAAGCTCATAGGTCTGGTATAGATGCATTTCTGAAGAGCTATACTAGTATCGTTAATATGGGCATGAACTTAATCTCTATCTCATTCGACTTCATAACGTTGTACATACAATATTACACAAAATTTTTGGATTATGTGAATCAACATTCTTTTGGAATGCAGAGTTAACAAGTGGAATCAGAGTGAATCCCTCTTTCCGACTCAAGGTTTTAAGCGACCAATAAAAAATTAAGCAAATAACCTAGAATAACTATCAAAATTTTAGTTGCCTCTCTGAAACATATTTGCCACAATTTATTGGATTGGTTTAGAAATAAGGTAAAATTAAATTTGTTAGGGTTAATTCATCACTTTTCTGCGATTCTTTTCTTTCTATCCCACATATTGAACAACAGGTGGTGTTCCGGTTTTAATATTTGAGGGTTCAATTATACAAATTATTGTCTCCTACTATTGTCAAAAAAATAATTAAATTAGGTGTTAGACGGTTTGTTATCGTGATTATTGAAGATTTCATGAGTCGGAAATTAGAATATAGTACAATGAATGATTCTGTTCAACAGGCTGCCAAGAAGATGACTGAGAAAGATATTAGCTCACTAGTAGTGCTTGACATCAACAACCTACCTATAGGGCTCATAACAGAGAGAGACATAGTTAGAAAGGCGTGTTCTCGTGAGGGAGTAAATGCTAGTACTTTACGGGTAACAGAGATTATGTCATCTCCGCTAGTTACGATTGATTCTAAGGCAACTTCAGAAGAAGCCGCTGAACTATTTTTGAAGAATAAAATAAGACATCTACTAGTTATTGACAAAAATACTAGAATGGCCGTAGGGGCTATAACTCCAATGGATTTCACAAGATACAGAGAACAAGTGAGAACTAACGACCAGAGTGGCAGAACTGAGGAAGATGCTGCGATTGCAAAGATACTGGATTATTATAGAGATTAGATCGCGAACTTTGTCAAAAAGGCTTACAGATAGGATAAATTAGAAGGTTGCTTTCAGATAAGTCTTAACTATTGTATATGACGCGACACTGCTTATATCACCTGCTTGATAGCATTTTTTTTGTGACGAGAAAAATATCCTCCTTATACTAAGTGTTAAAATAGCATATGCCAACATATAATGATTAATTCAAAGTAATTGGGAGCAGAGAATATGCAAAATTGCGTCCGCTGGATTTTAGCAAAATTAATTCACTAGATGGTATTTAGTTTTTGTCCAAAGTTCGTAAGATGACATTTTGAGTCATTAAGATTCACAGGCGGACATAATCCAGCTACCGGTGTCGGATTAAAAAGCATCCAGATAGATGAATAAAAATCATAACCAAAAATAGTGGATTACACCTTCATATACATGATGAGATTTGGTTTTGTCAATCGTAATAAACAAACTGAAAAAAGATAAAATTCAATAATTTTAAAGGGTTATTTGATAAGCAATACTGGAAGTGATGAAAGATGCACTACCTTATTAGATACGCTTCCTAAAATGTGCTCTTTGAAGCCACTTATACCATGACTTCCAATAGCAATAGCATCGAACTTTTCTTTAACGGCAAAATCCAAAATTGTGGAAGAAGTATTGCCTTGAAGTAAAGCTGTATTTATAGAAATGCCCTTTTGCTTTGCAAATTCGGAGCATCTGTCGAGTATACTCTGACCCTCTCCCGTGTCCATTTTTAAAGTATTCTGCGATTCGATGTATGCGGTAGAGATACTTTCAAGAACGTGGACCACAGTGATTTCTGAGCCTGCTTTTTTTGCAAGAATTAGGGCAGCGTCTAGAGCTCTATAAGAGATACGTGAGCCATCTACAGGCACTAGGATATTAGAAAACAATTCTCAGTCACAAAGTATAGGTCGTACGTTTAATATATCATATCTTGTAGTTTAAATTTAATTCAGACCTTGGTTAGCTAAGGCTACTAGACACAGACAAAATTCCACCAGAGCATAAGACAGGACTTTTTTCCCAATTATTTTAAATATCAAAAATAGATACTATTACAAAACCAAAATCAAAAATAGTATCAAATTTCTAGAATATTGTCTTTTTATTTGTATGTTTATGCAGAAAGAAAAGCGCAAACGCAAAACTGACGAATCTCAAAATAATCGCAAAAGTAAGATAAATGTTAAGTCTGTAGCAAAGTCGTTGAAAATGGCTCAAGATACGATAGTAAACGAATTATTGAATTGAATTGAATTAAGCTAAATCGGCGAATTAGAGGATTGGTTGGTCAATCAGCCATAATACCCTCTCTTCCTCCTTTAAGTGGGCGAACCACCTCAAAGATACCGAAGAATAATTGCTAACGAGGTATGATAGAATTCAGTCCCATAATTCAGACAAACTATATTATGAAGAGGGCTTCACAAAATATGTTGAGTGCTCCAATCAGTATAACGTTGTCTATTGTCTTTTTACTTTCCTCATTAGCTATAACATCTGTATATGGAGACGGATTATTTGAAGAGAACCTTTCTGCATCCTTCGGCGATAGAAACTTCAAATCACTTCTCATGAGTACTACCTGTTCTGATGATATGCAACATCAAGCCAAGAAGCCATCGCTATGCCTATATCAGCTTGAGTCAATGCTGGTGCGTCATTAATTCCGTCGCCATCATCATTACGTTCCTATCCTTACCCTGAAGTTTTGCTACCTATATTATTACGAATATCACAGAAAATGACATAACAACATCAAGGAATTATCAATATTGGTTCGATTGAGCTCTAATAAAATGACAGATAGTTCTTGGGAATTTTTCATAACCAACAGTAATACCTACACGTCGAGAACTGCCGCAACCTATATCATGTTAAATCATTCTTGATTACAGCATTAAAGTTTCTTTCTTTGATTCGAATTTGATAATGATATAAATTATTGTTGCATACAGAGTCTATTTGAAAAATTTAATCCAAATACAGAGACACGGGTACGTAAAACAGAATTGATGTTTATTCGTCATAAATTAACAACAAAGGCATTCACAGGGTCAGGAGGCGCTAATCGTTTTGATAGTGAATTCATCAGCTATGGGATTTGGTGGAGGTTTTGAATTTACCGACAATATACTAATTAAAATCTTGTAATTAGCATTTCCCTTAAGAAATGCACCTTCGAGGTGGTAGGCTCCAGGTACCTGCTAAAGTCAGGTCCATACACTCTTGTTTCGTTACTTCCTTTTATTAGCTCAAGTGGTAAAGATTCACCAGGTGTAACAAAGATTCTCGAAAAGACCTTTTCAGTGTTATCTTTGAAGATGGTGACATTATATGCAATTGGATTTGTGCTATCTAATGGTATCGTTATAGGTTTGAAATCTAGTAGAACTCTAAAATCCTTCGTAAGATTGAATAATGGACCTACTCCAGATCTGACTTCGAAATTATTACCCCTCTCAATTGCATCACTAGCTGATACTATCCCAACACGCCATGGATGGATTTCGCAATGATATACGAAGTCGCCACGTTTATTAAATGCGTATTGAAAGAAGGAATTTGCAGTAGCTGGCATTATTCCAGAATTAAATACAGTGCCGGAGTCAGAAGCACCGGGCATGCCACTTGTAACTGTGTGTGGCTGTCCAAAATCGTTATTGAACCATGCTACAATCGTTCCTACAGGAATTGCAATTGCCGGAGGATAATAATGATAAGAACTATTTCTTTGCGCTGCGCCTGGAACTATACTCACTCCGTATGTCGCGCCTATATTTTGTAGTGTGGCCATACTTCCTATTTGAGCACTCGATTGTTGAGGCAAGTTGAATAATAAAGCACCACCAGCTATCATGAATGTAATAATCATAGATAATACCTGTAATGTTGCCTTCATATTCGGATTTACCATATTGTACTATTTATGTGTGCGTCATTAAGTAATACAAACTCGATAAATTTTTATTTTCAAAGTAAGTTGGCGTTGTACGATAGCTCATACTTTTAATATATCAGCAATTTCATATTGGTTAAATCCTTTAAGACATTCCTGAACTTTGTGCGTACGTAATTGGAGTTGCTCTTGTTTATGCTTGACCAAAATGATAATTCAACTCATTTATTTAATATTTGAGCACAGTAAAAGAATTGATTCAACTTTTATATTTACCGTCGAATGATTCTAGCAAGTTGACTTTGTCTTTCCCCTTCTCTTTCCCTAGACATTGACTTCAATATCTTCTACTCTAGAAGCACCACCAACGTCGTGAATCAGATAGTATTTAAACTATAGAATATAATGATTATATTATCTCATATCTAGAAAATATCCGATAGTACTTACAAAGATTAATTCTCAAAAATAGAGGTAATAGTCAATGGATTAAGATTGTAAAATTTCTTTCATTGACAAACAGGGTTTTGTCCTAAAAATAAGATTAAGAAATAAGGGAAGGTTAATTGCGTGTTCCACCGACTGCTCCTTTCTTATTGTGCTTCACTGATACTATCTGTCCACGAATTGCACCGTCTCGATTCTCAGTCGTATGAACATTAACATACCAAATTCCGCAAAATCTGGTCTAGTGCACTGCATTGCACTACAATACGTATACGATCCTATCTGAAATATAGTTAGAAATGACGCTGGACTTGTATTACTTTTGTGATCTAGGGTGTCATGTCTGAAAGACAGAAACTTGTTATTGTGATAGCGTTTGCAGTATTGTTGAAAGTTTTGATTTAAAACGTCAAACATACTTTTGGTTGAACTTGACCATTAACTGATTCTTTTTTTTCAAAGTATTATCATTTGTTATAATTGAGGGCTATTTGGGTTTAAGCAGCAAATCAAATGCGTAATGATACAGAAGGTAGAACAAGTTAAACAAATGGAGACTGAAACCTATCGGGTTAGCTTTAAGCTTATATTCTCATATTATTCGAATTCCAATTACGTTGTTGGAATTCAAACCCAATAACCTCTGAATTCACTTCGCATTACAGGTTTGCAAGCCTACGATTCACAGCATTGGTACAATTCTGTAATAATGTTTTATATCCAAGTAACAATTCCTTCTGGTGTCCTTTAGAAATATCGTTTATGATTTCCAACATAGTATCTGCTTCTTGTGAAATTTTATTTATCATGTCTTCTAATATGACTTTATCTTCGATACTCATCGCAATAGCATAAACTAAGTTTCTAAGGGAATTTGCAGCAACATTTTCTTCTCCTTTAATTATTTTCCGAGGCGAATCGTGGTCTACCATTTCTATAATAAACAACAGACTAGATTATATAGATTTTATGCAATCCAGTTAGAATATATTATTAATATCTGGGGATCAGATCATTACCTGTCTATAATTTAATAATTCCTGTCGCTACTGCTTCAGTTACTATAATTCATTTTACTAATTATATCTTTAATCACAAATGGTCAGTGGAGTTACTATAATATTCATTTGTAATCCTAGTAGCTTGGACATGTTTCCTCCATTATGGCTCTATAATGGATATCTAATGTGTCAGCAAATTCACAGACTTTTTCTAATGTATATTTATCCTTAGGAAAGTACCACCTTATCGGCACGACATGTCCTCTTCCATTTCCATCATAAAATCTTCCCTTTTCGGCTAATAATCCAACACTCTCATCAATACTATTTTCTACCACCGGCAGTCCTCTTTTTGTTTTATCCACAACTATGAAATTTTGACTAGCGCCGTCATAAATAAAATAGAATTGTCCCCCTTTTAGCAAATCTTTTTCTATTGACATGTTTATTTTATCTTAAACCCTACAGAAACTAATTTTCAGGCTCCATACTATATTAACGTTTCCGCAAGCAGTAAAAATAAAAAAGAATCAACATTTATGAAAAGTATTATGTACTGACTATTCAATAGCCTGAAATATTATACAGAATTTGAAGACCAATTTTATAGTTAATGATCCTAAATATATTATACTAGAAAAATAACAGTCCAATATTAAAATTCAAATATATTTCGTAATTATATTAAATAATACGAGATGCAAATCGAAATGCTGATTAATATCGATACCTAGGAGATTTAGTTAGAAAGATAATCACATTTTATTTTTCTTATCTCAATATCCGTTGCACTGTCAAACTGCACCCCTTTTATTTCATGTAACAACGCATTATTAGCATTGGATTTAATTTGCTGATAGTCAAATGGCTTGTAATAAAGTGTTGCATCTTTCATGAATTCCTTATCATATTTTGTATAAATGTCACTCATTTCATAACCCCTCGGACAGTAGCAGTAAAGTGTTCTCATTGTACCAAATATTTCTGGAACGATTTTAGTTCCTTTGTGGATTAGAGGAAATATTGGATTTACCAGTTGATAGCACAGGAATTTGTTAGAATTTGGATCTAACTCTACTCTTATAACCCCAGGAATACTTTGTTTACCACCTGGTGAAAGTTTCATTGTGGGGCGATAATTACTATAAGACGTTTTCATGGCCCATCCTACCCAGTTCCTGCTTATATGATTGTAAAAGCCACCACCAATACCATAGACAATTTTATTCTTATCGTACCCAGAATGACTGATTTCACTATCATATTTTATAATTTCATCATATGTCACGTCATTACTGATTATGACTCCATGGTTTAGTTTGTATTTTGCAACCTTTTTCAATATTTCCATAGCCTGATTCCTTATTTCATCATGAGTACCAGAATCTAATCTGAACATACATTTCGTGTTTTTGTTATCTCCAAGTTTACATATTTTATCTAAATACTGTGAGATAAAGCGATCCGAATCATAAGTATCAATTACTATACTAACGACTTTAGAATCTTGAGTCGATATTAGATGTACAGCATTTACAGCATTCTTATAGCACGATAATTCTTCTTTCCAGTTTTGTACTACTTTATGAGCTAGAGCTGGGATAGATTTACTATTATTATTAAAATGTTGCAATGTATGAAAGTCATCGGTACCATTAAAAAATAGATTCCATGCAGTACCTGCCCAGTATGCATCTTCAAGACTTCTATGGCCACGAAATCCAAAACTATGCACTCTGTCTCCATGTTCTCCAAGGTATTTTTTAATTTCATACGCCTGAGTAGCACAACCACTTGGAAAATGTGCATGTAATAACATTCCCTCCCACCAGCTTACTAATTCACCAAATCCCTTTACCGTATTTGAGATCTGACAGAATGGAGTTCCTGTAGGTATGAACAATCCATCCGGCAGTGCATCAATCTTTAGTGGTATATAGCCATCGCATTCATTAACTACCCTTGTAAATAATTCAATTGGAAATAGAAAACCATGCTTATAAGCTGTGATAGATGCCTTATTAACATCTTCCTGACTAATTTTGCGGGAAAACAAATTTCTAACTGTTTCTTCAAGTCCATATAGTATCATGCCACCTAGATTGTTTCTGTTTCTATTGATAATGTTAGACACTTCCCAGTCAGTATTTTGTTTTAATATTTGGTGACTTAGATTATACGAATCGGTAAGCATCAAGATATTATCGTAAATATGTCTTAACAATTCAATTTCTTTGCCGATTTGTCCAAGTCGTCTGGTTTATGGAATAACATCTTAACTTGTACCCCTTTTGGTAAGTGCAATTCTCCTCCTACTCCTCTCTCTTTATTGCCATTGAATAGTTCAATTAATATGGTAGCTGTTGTATTACGCCTTCTCAATTCTTGGGACAATATTTGATATTTAATAATTACTTGCTCCAAGAAGAATTTACCTCTTTTGAGTGAGTCATATTCTATCTAAGGTAAATCTGGATTGAGGAACTATGTCTTGTTTTTGTGTCACTCTTCATGTTTCTAACCATAATTTGACTAATTGTTCCATCTTCTTATTAGTTGCTATGGCAAACTAAGATAGGATACAAGACACATATGTAACTAACGAGCATGACTCGTCAAATGTGAGGTCTAAAATTATCGAGGCATTTTAAGTTTGTAATTTCGCCCTCGACTGACGTCTGATTCTCCCAAATTATACTAATTCTATAATATTATATACACAGTAATTTGTATAGATTCTAGTCATGTGCAAAATATTCCGACTAATAGTTTATGGAATATTAATGGCACTGTTATTACCTGTAGTTTTGATAGAAGCAGTTGCTAATTCCCCTGTCTTGCAACCAGCTCCCTCGTCTCTTAATACAAACATGACTAATACGGACCAGGTAAACACATTGATAATTCCAGCTGCGCAAAATACCAGTAGTATATCAGAAGAATCAATATCTGATTTCATTTTTGAACGAGGTTCACATCCATATAATATAACATATCCAGACTGGACTGCAAAATGGTGGCAGTGGGCATATTCTGTTCCTAAGGATAGAAATCCTGCATATGATGATACTGGGAAATATTGTAGTGAGAATCAAAAGACTCCTGTTTGGTTTCTTACACTCTCTTTTGGACACACGGTTACTCGTACCTGCGATATCCCAAATAATACCGCACTCTTAGCTACACTGCTAAATTCAGAATGTAGTTACGCAGAAAATACAAGATTAACTAATGAATCAGAACTTAAAAATTGTGCAAAAGCACAACAAGATCATGTTATTCATCCAATGGCAAGCCTGAATGGTATCGAAATACCTAATTTAGAAAACTATCGTATTCAGTCTGATCTGTTTAACATTACATTGCCAGCAAATAATATTTTAGGTTTACCGGCACAAACAACCCAAGCTGTTTCTGATGGAAACTGGTTATTTCTAAAACCATTACCAGTAGGTAGGTATGAACTAAAATTGAAAGGTAATATAGGCGACTTTTTTATTAATGACAAGGAAAATGGATCATCCTTTGCATTCGCAGGGCCTGTAGGTTGGAATTATACCGCTACATATATCCTAACGGTAAAGTGAACACAGAGAACATCTAATATAATAGACCTTGATCATTCCATGATTTATGGAAGATTGGAAGCCTACGCCGTAATATGTAATATTACCTAACATAGGAATGACAATAATTAGATATCATGGACCTATCAGATACGCTCGTCAATCCACGACTATTAATTCAAAAGATTTCAAATAAAATACTCTAATATTTTTTCCAAAGAATCATTATCCGTATCATTTCTTGTAAATTCCATATATCTTGCCAAGTCCCTTGGGGTAACAATACCTATTGCTTTGTTTATTTCCGTACTATCATCGACCACCAAGAGATGTCGAATATTGTGTTTTAACATAATATCAGTTGCAGTTGATGCACCCTCATCAGGACTAATAGTGACAAGTGGCGATGACATTATTTCATTAATTTTTATTTTGCTAGTATAAACATCTCTAACACAGAGTTTTCTAACCAAATCTCGTTCAGTTACTAAGCCTTTCGCGTTACCAAAACTATCATTCACTATCAATGAGCTAATGTTCTTATCTCGCATCTTTGTTGCAACCTCCTGAACTGACGCAAATTCATCTACTATTTCTATATTTTTGCTCATGATTTCAGCAATCGATATTTGCATAAAGTAATATATCGAATCTAATCATTTAAGTTTTTACTAGAATAATCATATTCTTGAATATTCTTGAAACTCGATAGTGTGATTCACCTATTGTAAAGAAATGCTAATAACATACAATAAAAAAAATGCCTTCAGGATATGATGATTTAAATATAAAATTGATAAAAAATATAGTTTATAATTCCTATTTGGGGTATTAACTATTAGTAACCCGTAATATTTCGAAATCATGTGTTGATTATCAATACAAAATAACAAAATCAAATACGTCTGCTAGATCACAAATGAAATACTACCTGTCATCAATAATTAGAACACCTTTCTGACGATGTGTTAATAATCAAAGTAAAACAAAAACAAGAAAACCAGCTCTGATATTAAATTCGGATGCAATTTTTAATTAAGGTATTATATAAGGGGTTTTCGCTTGACTCTTGATTTTCTACTGAATCCGATTCAAAAAAAAAATAGCACAACTTATAAATGAGTTATGAATTTTTCTGATATTTTTCTCAAGCTAGCTCCTGACGGATTGAAACGTATCTATTATTTTTGCAGTACGTGAAGGCAAACGATTTACTAGTGTAAGGAATTTTTTGCCTCAGCTTTAATGACGAGCTTTCCGTTAATGGTCCATCTAGCGCTACCCAAACTTCTTCCTCCAGGTCCTGCGGCCTCTGGAACTTCAATTGTAAAGTTCTCAAATGAGTATTCAACTAGCGCTTCTTTGCCCGTCAACCTATCGAATAATTCTGAAAGCAATTCTACCCACTGATCTGAAGTTGATTCCTTGTCCATGAAATAATTAAGCCAGTCGTTTATTAAAATATTATGAATTGATGATGTCGCGAATACTGCTTGGAAATCGCAGAGTTTTATCCCATTTTCTATTATAAAATGCAATTAAAAGCAAAGCGAGATCATAGCTATAAACACTGTTAATTACATATTCCCGAATTGTTTTTCCTATAGATATATTCAATAACCCGGGGCTATTAAAAAGTGGTAATGATTCATAAAGTGCGAATATTTACTATACTTTCTCTCGTATTGGTGATCCTGATGTCTTCCTCAGTTTCATTAAATTTAGGCTTAGCACAAACTTCAGATATTACAAAAACAAATTCTACAATGAATCCAGAAACTGAAGCCTTGTTGAAAAAGATATTTAGTGCATCTTCATTTTCCAACATTCAAACAATAAGCTTTGTTGATGGAATTGAGGTTTCAGGTGTCAGCCTTGGAGATAGCACTGTTACTGTAACGTTAAGAAAAATTGCTACTGAGAACGCTACGAATTTGTCAACACCAGTGACGGTCACTGCGGTAAGAGTCCCAGGAAGCAGCATAAAGGATTTGATGGCATTAGTGGAGGCATCTGCAAAGCTCCGTGGTCCAGGAAACACTGGTCCTCTAGCAGCAATGTTAACACAGATGGGAGGATTGCTAAATTCTGGATCTGGTCCAAATGCTACAGATTCTCTGGCGCCATTACAGGCTATTATGCAGCTTGGCAAAAATACGCAAATGGGCATTGCCAATATCGTAGGCGGTAATTGGTCGTCTCCTCGCACCGCAACCACTGGACTGATAGATTTACCTGCTTTATTCGGATTGGGTAATGACAATCCTTCTCCAAATGCACGTGCTCACTTTATAATGATATTTGTAGTTCCATTTGTTGGCAAAACTGCTTTTGGAAGCGTTCCTCTGCATTAGCAGTACTACTATCAACACTTGCACTGCAAAGTAGGTCAGACATGCAAAAATCTTGTTAATGGTACTTTTCTAAGTATCGACCTAATGCAACATAGTTCTAAATAGCTTTATGACAACTTGAGCTTGCAGCTATACTTCGTATCATTTATCGTAATTTTTCCATTCTCGATATTAATTAACGGTGGAATTATTGTATAAGATTCAGTAATATTTGACTACTATATATAGTGAAATTCTAGAGATAGAATGTTATGTTAAAATGTTAATATGTGAGAGGCCCAATTATGTCTTTGTGCATTTAAACGAGACCAAATTAAAGCTGGGAAGGATAAGGGCACTTATTATAATTACAATATTGTTTGTTGGTGTAGTAATACCTTTAGCACCGTTTCAAAATGCAGTCAAGCTCTTCTGCAGGAATTACAAAGCTCAATAAATTGGGAGATAGAATTGATGGACTGGATTTCAATTCAGGAGTTTTCTTTGGAAACGTAGAGACATGTTCTGATATTTCAACCTGTATCGGAACTGATGATGACGACATTATCTATGGAGGAGTTCGGGAACAGGTATTCGCACTAGATGGCAATGATATGATTTTTGGGGGCCTAGACAGTCAACTTTATGGAGGGAAAAATGATGACATAGTTCTAGCTGGAGCCGGACATAATCTTCTAGATGGTGGGCCAGGGGAAGACACGCTTTTGGGTGGTATTGGTAACGATCTTCTAACTGGTGGAAAGGGTAATGACAAACTCTTCGCTGGAACTGGTGATACGGTGGTCGATGGAGGAGATGGCGCTAATCATTTTGATTGTCCTGTGTCGGTACTCGGATTAGCAAGAGCGATTATTCTAGACTACAATCCCGATAATGGAGATACGATTGCAGGTCAATGTAAGGTAATAAATACTATAGGCGATACTAATTCCGGAGAGTTTTCAGTTCAGATTAATACTGCAAGTCCTACAGTACTGGTTGTTACATTCATATCTAAAAGATTAATTCTATCGTCACAGTCTTGTCTGGTCTATTCATTGATATAGTACATGCAGATTAAATTGATCTTTTGTCAATTCAAAACCTACCCATTGGCACTGATCAATTCCTTCTCAACTACATTGGCATTATTATCTCTTAGTTGTTGTGGCAAGTCTTACAAGAGTTTTTGTAATGACAATTATAGAATAATTCTGAAAACTTCAGTTACTGGTTGGATCAATCAAATTGGCTGCATAAGTCAAGTCCTGCTCGACAATCTATATACCTCTAAACAAAGAAATTTTCAGTATATGGGTTTAAGAATAGTAAAGACTCAAACAGCTTATGATGTTGGTACTAATTCACTATCTATTCTACATAAACAAAGTCATCTTAATATTCACCAAATTCATCAATCCTACGTCTTAATAATAATAAACAGTTCAAATTCATATTGGTCCGTACAGTACTGGTGGTGATATTCATATGTGGAATATTAGCTCCATCGTCACCAGTCTTGTCTGGTCTAGTCATAAATATAGCACATGCAGAAGAGAATGACCCTTTAAAAATTCAAAACCTGCCCATTGGCACTGGTGAATTCACTTCAACTACATTACCATTATTATCCGTCTTACAAAGTGGAGTTTTAGGAAATCTTACCAGAGATGTTCTTGAACGTCTTAAAGACTTTTTGGATTCAAGACCTATTGCATCATTTGATGAATCAAAATGCGTAGTTAGTGCAATAACCGGAGGTACTGATGGCATAACCAAAAAGGGAAACCTAATATTTGGAACTAGCTGTGATGACAAAATCGATGGGAGCAACAAGAATGAAATAATATACACTCTTGGAGGAATCGATCGGGCATACGCTAAAGGAGGTAACGACATAATTTATGGTGGAACAGGAGATGATAGACTTTACGGCCAGAAAGGCGATGATATCGTCGTTGCAGGGGCGGGAGCCAATCTTGTTGATGGAGGGCCTGGAAATGATGTTGTTATAGGCGGCGCAGGGAATAATCTTCTTCTTGGAGGTAACGATAATGACCAGCTAATATCCGGAATTGGAACTACAATTATGGATGGTGGAACTGGAACTAACAGTTTTGATTGTGGACTTGCTCCAGGTAAGGGAATAGTTCTGGACTATAACCCCGATAACGGAGATACTATAGCAGGCCAATGTAAGATTGTAAATAACATAGCTACAAACTTTCCGAATGATGTAGAGATTACGCCTCCAGACTAAAATTAATTTGCTGCCTCGATAAAGTATTTTGATATGAGAATTTAGTTTAGTTATGATTCATTTGAGCATTGTTGATGTTGAATTTCCTATTTCCATTGAATCAATTATTTTTCTTACTGTTGGTAAATAGTTTGGAAACAATGCTTCCTGCGAAGTAAAAGAGAGCAGGTATACCTTATTTTTTAATTCCGTGTAAACCTGCATCTTTTTGAACAGCTCGTTGCCTCCTGCCTTGGTGGTATAAATTAAATCATATGCAGATAAATTTCCTGTAAGGGTAAGCGGTTTCGAGTCGTTCAAAATAAATTCCGGATTATTGCGAATCCTGTTGAGTCTTTCATTGACTATTTCGTTGAGTGACTTATTCTGGGAATTGAAATTATATATATCCACATACGGAACGAAATGCCCAGATACTCCGGATATATTCCCAAGCTGTGATGCCGTCTTTGAAGGAGAATAAAAACCCACGATAGTGTTGTTACCTGCTGAATTGTAATTGTACTCTATCACCGACCAGTTATTAGGGTATTGAATTTTAATCCCAGCAGTAGGATGCTTGTATGTAAGGAATGTGGTAGCTGCAGCAGCGTTAGTCGTGGTGTTAGATCCTGCAATGATTGTTTCATTTTTTGATTGTTGAACTCCGAGTTGTTGTTCTACTAGATTTAGATAAACAAGACCTCTGCTCGTATCATTGTTTTTCGTAGCATCAACAGCATCATGAACTAATAATCTCATGGCCTGTAGAGAAGATGAATTTTCGTTGGCCTCATCCATCATTTTGCTTACCACATTTAAATTTTGAAGCGCCTTAGTTAAATTGCCATTATTTAGTGTTTTAATGGCGTCCCCAACAAGTATCTTGATTACAGGTTTTGATGTAACGAATGAAGATTCTTGCGCTAAAGCGGAATGTAAAGATGGTAGCGCAAGTAAACCTGAAATTAAGGCTACCAAATAAGCAATCATGGTGATATTTGAATGCAAATATATCACCGACAAATTCCATTTAAACGGGGCACTTGAGTGCAATTTATAGTCGAATTGATTCTAAATTTGATTTATTTATTTTCGTAGGTGTACAAAAATGGATTACTAGCTTCTATTTTGTTAGCATGCTTGATTTGTCAGCGATCAGTATTTTTTCATTGTTGAAGGTGGTTATGACAAAAAAACAAGACACATTGATAAATTAAGATAACGCAAGTCATGAAATTAATTACTGTATCAAACTTACCGAAAGCCATTTGCGGTAGTAATAGTGATTTGAAATTTCGCTTTTCTCATCTACCTTAAACAATACTATATTTGCGTTAAGGCAAATAATAGACCTAGTTCCAGGGTATTAATGGAGAAATGATATCTGGTCGTTTTAGCCCTAGTTCTGAACGCTGGATCAATTTAGTTTTAGTTCAATCCAGCATAGGCTGCTATTTTTTTTATAGAATTTCAGGAAATTATAGTTATTGGTTTTTTGAATTTAGAATCAAATACCCATAATTATTTCCATTCCCATACAGTACCAGATGTCGTGCCATTGGGCCAGTATCTATATAGGTATATACCAATAACATTATTCAAAAATGCAAGCTTGCTATCTGAATTTGCCTTAAAGATTTGTATCCCTTTGTATGTTTCAATTCCGCTACTGTCTTCTGTTCCCACATCCTTTCCCGTATAAGTTACGTTAAATCCATCGCTTGTTGATATGATCCCAGTTCCTTCACTGGAGGAATGGCCTTTACCCAGCTGTGTTGTTATATAAGTTGCATTATCTGTTACATTCCCCACACCTTGTAAAATTCCAGTTGCGATGTAAGAATCCTGGGTTTGATTAAGCCCCTCATCGCTAACGGCTATCGATCCTGTCCTCTTATGACTTGTTTCTTCAAATAGTGGATTGCCAAATATAGAAGTTAGATTATCCTTGTAGCCTTGCAGGGTTTGAGTTATATCATTATTTTTTGCAAGGGTCTTGTTGCCCAATAATTGGATTTTGGCCATTCACATTTGGCATAAAAATTGCAGGTAAGCATAAAGCAATTACGCAAAGCACTAGCATAGTGAATCCATATTTACGGGTGGAATTTGACATTCTATTACTATCGATTCTTAAATCATGAAATTATAATTTGAACTTTGTGCCTATTCCACAAAAGGTAACTAAGGAGTGCTCGATCCAATGACGCCACTGGATAGAGCATATACAGAAAACCCCATTGGAATCGAAGACCCCACTAAAATATGACATGAATAGTCTTAAAAGTCATTCGATTATCTAATTATGACTTGCTAATTCAATTATGCTACTGTAAAATAGCTTTGTCTTGTTTGAAACTTAAGATAAATATCCTTTCATAATTCCGAATTGTATCAGATCTTGAAATATTTGAAATTAAATGTACGGCAGCATATGGAATGGCGGTAGCAATGATCTCATACACGCTCAGTATAGGTACAGTCCATACACAGGCTAATATGACAGCTAAAGACATAAGGTCTTCAATATTCGATAAGGCAATAGAACATTTAGCCATGGCAAAACAGGCATATCAGGCTGGAAATACTACAGGGGCTTTAGACCAAGCTCACACAGCGATAGCATATCTACAAATGATAGATATTCCAGGCAACTGCATAACGAATAATAATCAGATGTTGCAGTGTGGTTTTCCCTGTAGTACTATTCGTGACAATGTCAGTAGAATTCAATCATTAATCTATTTTTTTAGTTTTTTTGGTTTTTTATAACAATTAGTTCTTTTTAAGTATTGAACTCAATTGCTCCAGTAAGCAGTTTCGGCTAATTCCGTTATCCATCCAACTGATATATTTATTGATCTTTTTTATAGTCAGTCAAAAATATGCCCAAATGTTTATTCTTTTTATATTCACATTAGGGTTGTTAATTAGCACATTGGAGGCATCAATGTTAGTACGCCGACAAGTCCACCAAAGTATTCAAGGATATGTTGTTTTTTTCTTTCAAAAAACTTTCTTCTAGTTATCATCTTTACTTTATCTAGTAATTGATCATCAGTAAGAGTTCCTCTGTTATGAATTAAGAGTAATATTTCATCACTTATTTTGTCGATATGAATTGATGCTGTTTTTTTACCTTGATAAATAAATACATGATACTTGTTAAATGTAAATTCTCTAAAATCTGGCTCGTTAATAATTTTCTGCAGCAAAATAGAGACATCATTACCGTTTCGTAAATCAAATTTAATTGATTTTAATCTCATGTATCTGCTGACTATATAATTGACTATCTCGATTCTATTTTTTGCATTTAATTTGTTCAAATTTTCAATATTATGTAGAATATATTCTTCCTGGGAGTCATTCCACCTACTGACCAAATAAGCTCAATTTTGGAATATTAGTCATTAATAAAGGAACATAATATGTATAATTAGTAGTAAGTGTTGAATCAGTTTCAAAAATGGTTAATGCCAAAGCCATCGGGTGTATGTAATAATCGTCTATTATTAAAACTTTCAATAGTAAAGATGAAGTAATTAGAGAGAACAGTAATAAATTAATAATTAATTTATTATTGACAATTTTGACCTTATTTTGTCAAATTTAGAGCAAAAATGACTTATTTTATCGCTAATGATTTTATAATGATACTTAGTCGTCTGTCGACTGATAAGATTTTAAAACCTTAATAATTATTCAGCCCTCTTCGCATCTTGTGAACTTTAAGATAGAAGTTGAAGGTATTGATGATGTCTTTAAATCATTGAGTGATTTGGAGAGTGGAGAAAGTAAAACTTCATTTGTTGCATGGACTAATAGGATTGAATTACTAGCGAAACAATTTTGTGGTGATAAGGAAAGTCATAGAATCAAATTCGAGCATACTGATAAAATGGGAATTGATTTCGAATTTGAAGATAAACACGACATAGACTGTGTATTAAAAGCAATAGAACAATTGAAAGATTCAATGCCTGCGTTTTTGAAGGGGTTTTATGAACGTGTTGTTGATGACCTTACCACGAAAAGGATTGAATTAACTTAATTGTCGTATCCTCGTAATCGGTCTTTACTCTATCTGTTTTGTCTCTATCCTTTTATTAAATTTTTTATCGTGAAATTTTTTTGCTATTACCACCGAGTATATGTGGAAAACTTCAAATGCTCGACTTATAAACTTGGTCGATTTCCAATTTGTCTACTCCAGTATATCCAGTCTTTTTTCTGTAGACCTCATTTGGAACACCATCATTGTGGAGAATCAAATTTCTTCTATAAAATATCTCTCTGAATTCAGTCCATTCATTATACTTGTCCAATTTAAGACCGAATTTCTTTGTCAGGATTTCATTAATCCCATCTATGCCTTCGTAAAATAAATCGAATAGTTCTTTATCGATTATCCTTTTTTTGAGTGTTTCTATATCATCAAAATCCAGAATTTCCGAATTTGTCATTTTCTTATCTGGTGAGATAGACTTAGGATATAATAAAAAGTAAATTCTTAATATTTTTCCTAGAAAGTTCTCAAATGATGTAACCAAATAAACTATACTCATTCGCCTAACAAATTCAGGTGTGCCTTTCGATAAATTGCGTAAGTCAACCATATTCCTTAGCATTTCTCCAGGTTTTTCTCCCTCAATTTGGAAATTGATGAAGTCTTTTCCACCTTTTTTTATAATCTTATTTCCTTCATGGAAGGACTGTTGGACTTTTAAGAATGCTTCTTTCTCGCCAGGGAAATTTGTATTATAGTACCTAATTACCCCTTTCTTATATTGATTAATACGAGTAGTCGATATCTTGGGAAAAAGACCATTAACAAACGCAAGCGATGAAATCGCATTTCTCATTTCCTGCCATAACATGTGAACAGGATTGTGAATAATGTAGGAGTCCTTCATTTAAATTAATTCTTTAGACTCAAATGTAGATATTTCTTTTTTGCTAAAATTTTAAATTTTATTATAAACCAATTTATGAAACATAGACCTTGGAAATAAAATGAAAGAATCAAATAATGTAAGCATTCGGACAAGTCATTAATATCATGATTGGGTAATATGATATATTAAATGGAAATCTCAAGGTCAAACTCAAAAAAGGAATTATGTTTCATTTATTCACTTTAATACAAATAATGAAGAAACAGCCGAACTGCTTGACGTTACCAGGAGGGTCAATGATACTAATACTAACAGTAATGTCATGTCTAGACGGACCTTCATTTCAACTAAATCGTATTTCAATTGAAAATAGATATAAATTTCTTAAATAAGTAACAGTTTGCACACACAATTTTTTCGTATATACTTATTATACGATAAGTATACACAATTATTCTACAATAAGTCAATTTAAAAGCTCTTAACCCCCTTCTTAAATTAAACATAAAGCTAATTTAATACTCTGTGATATACTTTTATTGTCTCTAGAAATGCCGTCTGAAAAGTGCGTTACTTGCTTTGTTGTTTATAGTAATCCTGTACGGAATAGTTAATTTTTTAAGTTTCACGATTCAGCCGGTAAACGCTTTAGGTAATTTGTATCCATTTGATAGTAAGCCGTTTAACCAAACCAGAGCAGAATGGCTCGCAAAATATTGGCAATGGGTTTATTCTATACCAATTACTGAACATCCTAGAACAGACGCTACTGGAACAAAATGTAGTGCTAGTCAAGATGGACCAGTTTGGTTTCTAGACCCTCCCTTTGGGAACCCTAAGGTTACAAAATCCTGCAATATTCCAGAAGGAAAGGCAATTTTTCTCCCACTGATTGTAGGAATATGTGGAACTGTTGATTCTGATGTCAAGACTGATGAGGGTATAACGTCATGCGCCAAATATGGAAATAATTATGGCAACATCAGACTTTTTATCGATGGTAAACCACAACTTATTATAAAAGGTACTTCAGATAGCCCGAAAGATTATTCATCATCTCGAACCCTTACTGATTTTTTTAACGTTTATTCTGTTAAAGATAATGTCTTTGGAGACCCCGAGGGCATGGATAGAAAAAGAGCAGATGGATATTTTGCTATAATAGAACCACTACCTGCAGGAAACCATAAAATAAATTTTCAAGTTAACGTGGTTAATCCAGACGAACAAAAAAAAGACGAATTTAATTACTTCCTTGATATGACTTATAATTTATCAATTTACCCTAGCAAATAGAAGCAATCTGTACCTGTCTTTTATTATAATATTTTTGTTCTAACTTACAAAAGCAACAACAATAATACAGACTTACAAAAGCAACAACAATAATACAGAGAAGTAATATGTAATTTTGAACAACCTGAAATGAGAATATCGTTAATTCCTGCTAGCCTGATGCTAGTATTTTCAGGAATCGTGATATTGGTAATTATCGATACTTCAATAATAGATATTTCTTCATACGTTGAAGGATATACTTTGGAATTAGGCGTTATCCTGTTTCCAATAATGGTTACTCTATCTGCGATTTTTCAGTATGCACTGTTGAGAAGACTTTGGGACAGGGCTCTATCCTTTTGTTTTAAGAAATATTACACATTTTTTCCAGTAAACTTTGCTATCCCTATGAGCATAGTATTTTTCCTGGCTGTAGTATTTATTGAGATGTACATTTCATCCTCGTATCATTCTATACTGGTTAAGATAATAATTTGGAGCAGCTATGGTCTTGCAATATTTAATATGTCCATTTTGTTATATTATTTCTTACAATGGATACGGTATAATAAGAATTATTTAGTTATATCATATTTTTTTGCAATAATTGCTTTATCACTGAACCTTCTTGTTGCATTAGTAGCTATAACAAAGGAACAGTCTACTGAACAAGAGCTCATTATGTCATTTCGAGTTCCTGTGGAATCAACTTCGAGTAGTTTTCATATTTATAACTCGTTGTATGATTATACATCAATAATTTCTTTCATCTTATTATGGTTCTCATCTATACTGCTTTTATTTCACTATACGAAAAAAATTGGACGACCAATATTCGGCTTCCTTGCTATATTGCCACTTATATATTTTCTAAGTCGGTTCTCCTCGATTTTTTCAGGGTATTTTCTGGACTTGAGTTTTGATTATCCCTCTCAAGCAATGATAATATATACCGTCATACTTGCTTCAGGTAAACCTGTTGGAGGTTTACTTTTTGGGTTTGTTTTTTGGAGAGCATCAAAGAATATTGGTAATAAATTCCTAAAAGAGTATTTGTCTCTTGCTGGTTGTGGAATAATGTTGTTATTCACTTCCAACCAAGTTATGTCTTTAACTTATTTGGACTATCCACCTTTTGGTATTATTACTGTCTCTTTCTTAGGTCTTGCATCATATTTAATGTTCATAGGAATATACACATCTTCTATCTGTATAGCCCAGGACAGAGAGTTAAGGAGCACTTTAAAAAAATCAACAGAAAGACAGCAAAATCTGATGGACCAGATTGGGACTGCACAGATGGAAAGAAGTCTTGTGAAAAATGCAGAAAGTGTCATGAAAAAAATGACCAATAGGACTGGGGTGGAATACGTAGAGGAAGAGAATTACAAGGTCTACTTGCAAGAAGTAATTAAGGAGGTAATTGAAAAAAATACCAGAAATAGAAAACCGTCTACTTGAAATGTGTAAAATCTATGCATTAAAACAGGATATCTTCTGATAGCAGAAAAGTGCAGAAAATCCATCGATGGAAGATTATCAAATTTACGAGATTTAATTAAGAAACACGGTTTTGAGATATATGTTGATGAGGAACGAGGCAGACTTTAGTTTTATTGAAGCTAGAGAAATTTGACTTTATAGAAATAAGAATGAAATCTCGGGGATTGCAACAGAATTTTAATACGTTTAAATTAATTCTTAAACATATTCCACATTAAAGAATCCCAGTTTTCCTCTTAAAGGAATTGATTTTTTAAATCTTTTTGCACCTTTCAGTAAAAATCCATACTTGTAGTTAGTCCTTTGGGTCCGCGAAATGTATATTCTTATCTCTAATAAACGAATTTTTACTATCATAAGACTTGACGTCATAAAGGATTGCTTTTCCTATTATTGCACCTGTTAGTAGTGATTTAGGGTCAATCTTGTTTCTTTCACATGCTTCCTTGTCAACGGTTCTGGATGCATGTATTAAAAAATTCTCCTCTAAATTTGGTATTCCATGTTCTTAATTCTATTGTCTTCTTACCTGAAACTGTTAGCTCAGCATAAGGTTGTTTCAGAGAAAGGCATTTTTTTATCATATTAATTTTATTTTTCGATAGCATATGAATCCTATAAACATTGAGTTGGACTTAATTCGACTGTATATATAGCAACAGATAAATACTCCGGATAACAGTGATTAGTACTACGTAATTATAAGGCTTGACACACAACATCCATGAAAGAAATAATCAAATAACAAGAAAAAATGTTGGAAACAATGTCTCAACAAACTTGTTCTAAAACATCTTCCAGATAGTATGCTTACATACATTTTTGGATAATAGTAATTTGACTAATGTGCCGTTAAAAATGCAATTCAAGGAGTTTTAAGTTTTAACCTGAGACTGATTAAACTTAATCATCTTATACTGACATAAGGAATCAAAAACTAAAATGCTTCTAAAAAAAGACTTCCGTCCAAGGAATACAACAATGGAGACAATATCAAGATATTTGTAAGGATATTTTATCATATTGTTTGGTACCGCTACTACTTTAGCCAATAGAACAGCAACTGTGACTATGTTATGAAGGGAACTTTGAATTTATCGTCAAGTCAACTTAAGATAGACATGACTCGAAAAACCACATGTTTTATAAGGTGATGACATTTGTTTAACAATAATGGTTGATGTTCGTAAAAATTATAGAAATAATTAGGAAGTTCTGAAAAGGATTGGACCGATGCTGCGCAGGTTGCATTAGATGAAGCGAAAAAAACGCCTTAAAGCAGATAAACAGGTCTAGAGGTTGTAGATATAATTTGCAAGGTAGCCCCAATACAAGTAAAAATATACAGTTACAGAGTTACAGTCAAAATAGCATTTGAAATAGAGCATTGATAGGAAAAAAAATTAATTACTTTTTTATTTTTATTTTATTATTGAATATCGGTTTGAGTAAGCATAATAAAAATAAAAGTATAATTGAAATTCTTGTCCAAATAGTCATACTAGCAAATTCTAACAACATTATTCAGAAATATAGAGATAAATCAAGTTTGTGAGGAATATTGATAAAGCTGATAGGCCTACATGATTTGAATACTCGATAAATCACGACAAATAATTAACGTCTTTTTGATTCTGCCAATAACGTTAACCAAGATATGAACTCCGATTGTAATAAACCAATATTTTTAGCCGAATTTTTAGGTTTCATATTAATCTTGTTTACGACATAAAACCTTCATTTTTTGAGCACACATTTTGGACATTAACTCTGTAGTAACGAAATTATGTAAAGGAAAAAATCATTGGCTTCATTAGGAAAAGAGAAGCTGTAAGTGCTTCAGACACTACTTGTATAATGTTAAGCCAATTTGAAAAGGAAAAGGAAATAATCCGATTACTAGAAGAAGGCAAAACTTTTCGTTATATTCAAGAAGTGCTCCATGTTTCACCTACACAAAATTAGTGCTGCTAAGAAAAATCTGTAGGACTAATCGAGACCCTGGTACTCAAACGAAGGCATATGAAATTTATCTCAAGGAAGAGAGTTATTGATGTTGTGCTATTGCTTCTGCAACTGGGAAAGGAACAGACAACAAAATTATGGCATGAATATCTTCGACTTACAGGACATGACACATTATTCAAAATAGATGAAGAATTGAAAGGGAATCATTTTAAATATCTATAATCAGATTAGAGAAGGGGCTTTCGTTAGAAGAGATTAAAAAAATAAGAGAGATAGAGAGGTCAAAGTAAAAGCAGAATAAGAGGCTATCTAAATTGATGAATTAGCAAGGAAACAAAAACAAAGTATTGAGTGGGAGAACAAATTAAAGAACAGAAGGATACGCTGACTAATCTAAATATGGAAATGGGACTATTACTGATAAAAAGATGTTCTTAACACAAGTAGTGAAAAACTTGGCAGAGAAAAAAAGCGACTTCAATTTATGCCTACCATCTAATAATATAAGATATAATTAAGATATAATTACGAAAGAAATAGCAATTTTATGCCCCTATAGTTTAGAGTCAATTAAATATTATTAAGTATGAAGGGATTGAGGCACTACAACTCACCAATATAATTAAGATAAACAAAATTGAATTATGTAAATTCATTATAGATTAATCTGGTAACCTGAGAATAACAAATTGACCATGGGATTGGTTTCTCTTTTTCTTTTTCTAGAAAACCCATCAGAACATATTTCCTAAACCAATGGTTGGGACAAAACCGACGCATTCTGCTGATGCTATGATTTCAATAAGGTGCATAGTTTACCTAGAACGAATTGAGTCATAAAGTTATTTGAGCTGATTGTTGATTAATCATCAATTGGTTCCAAGGACAGATTAAGATTAATAAAAATGTGGTAAAGAACTAAAATATTATTTTGGTGAAGTATCTTCAAGTGATTTGGTAGATTTCTCACAATATCTCTCTATCACTGTGGCTCCTTCAACTTGATAACATACTACTTTGGTACAGGATTTGCCATTATAAACAAAGTTGGGCCTCTTTTTTGGGTCTGCTGTAAAAGGGTCTATCTCTTTAGTGTTCTCTATAGCAATTCATATCTTCTCTAAATCATCTAGAAAGTCCATTTACATTAATAAACTAGATAAAATTAATGTTGAATATTGCAAAATTAGCCATAGGTAGTAAATTAAAAAATGACTTGTCTTATCTTCTGATGCACGTATAGGGAATCATATAGGATACCTTATGTGTTCATAAGAGTATAATAATCTGATTCTATTGATGATTACCAATGTTGAGCAGAGAAGGCATGAAGAATAAACTAACCACAAACGCAAGACCACACAGCATTCCCACAATACAGACGTTTTCTTTGATTTTTCTTATTGATAACCAGTCTAAGAGTAACAACTATTAGTACCAGTCTCTTCATTATTGATGACTATTCAATACCCATTAGTAGTAATCATAGCAGTTAAAGAATTAATAATGTAATCATGATAACAGGGCAATATCTGGCGAGACATATTCGTGTTATGGGTCCTTTTATCGATATAGTATACATTGGTAATTAAACAACAATAAATTTATTAACAAAAGACGTCTTTTGATTGCAGCAGATGTTATTGGTGTTCCTCATATTTACCAGACCTTGAAAATGATACACTTGAATATTTTGATAATTGTCCTATGTGTAATGAGGAAATAAAATCAATGTTTATTTCAGATAATGCATAAAAAGGATAGATTCAAAACATATCCCAGCATATAGTCGCTTAATCCGAGAAAATCGGCAATTACACATTTCAATTTCGGTCATGTGTCTTCGGTTCTGAAGCTTTAAAAGATATTTTTATCGTATTTTTTGCAGGCGAAACTTTTTGTCTTAGGTTAAAATCCAAGTGGGTGTTGGTCATTTTTGCCTGTCATTCTAATCTCCAAAGTTGCCCAATTAAATGAAAAATCATAATTTTAGAGAAAATTTAATGATGCTCAGTGGGTTCTTTTCGCCATAGACATTGTAACAATCGGTATTTTTTATCTAAAAGATAATGTATTGCGATTATCTATAGTCAGATGCTAAAATACTGGAGTAAATAAGACAGCCAAACGTTTTGTAACACACTACTAACGTTATAGGAATGGTCCCGTGGGTTCAAATGTATCAAATTATGGCTTTATTTGGTACTAAATACCTTTTAATACCATGGTATATACCCTGAATGACGTATATATAGTATGTCAAAGAAAGAAAACGTAAAAGAAACTGAATTTAGTTCTTATAATAATGAACTATCGAAAACCAAGAGCAAGTAAAACAATCTGTCAATAGGGCAATAGACCAAACAATAGATAACATTCAAAGAACTGTAGATGAGGCAAAAAGAGAGATTCCAAGATTTACACAGACTGTTAATCAATATCAAGAACAAAGCATTCAAGCCACAAAAGATATAGCAGATAAAAAATAGAAAAAGAGATTATGAATTAAGTTGCACAATGTGCATGGGTGCCATTAACGTTAGAAAATATTCAAAATTCATCTGGTGGAATATGTATAACCAAGAGTTACAGAGAGTTATGCAAGAGCAGTAAGCAATATTGCAGATAGCACAATCGCAGCAAGTAGATTAGTAAACAATACAGTGTTCGCAAATATGGAAGTATTCAAGACAGCAGTTAGAGCATACAAGAGATAATGTAAAGAAACAAGGATAAATGCTAATGTAGAACAGGCTTTTTGAAGTGTTAAAGAGACAGTGTAAGAGACTTTTTCAACTGGAGTAACAACATACAGATGAAAAAAGACGAAATATAGTGTGATAGATATTAAAAAAGGTATTAAAAAGTAATCTATCCACTTTTAATGAATCTTTCATTTTTCCATTAACACTAGAGCACCTAATTGAATATTAGCTTACGATTATGTATCTATCCCTTTCATATAGATACATTCAACGATACATTGAAGTATTCTTACGTATCCAGTTTGGTTACGATTTGTAGATAAATCACATAAATCCTATGAAGTGGATATTATTTCATAGTGATTTGGATTCATCTAACGGTACCTGCCAGACATCAAAAGGCGAAGGAGGAAGAAGCAGCAATATTCCTGTAGAGTTCAAATTCACTGGCTGCGGCCCCGATAGATCAGTGGCATGGTTAGTAGATTTTGTTATCAGTTTAATCAGCTAGGAATTTTGTTTGCACTGATAGCCCAGTCCAGTTCTGGCCCTACTATTATGGTGATGAAAAACCATTCGAACATGAGACATAAGAACATACATTATCTTATTTCAAGCCTTGTTTTTATTTCATATGGACCTCTTTTAGAATCTAGCGGACAATCAATAGGCAAGAGACTTATGAATATAAAGACTATGGAATTGTACAATTTAAAGAAAGTGGATATCCAAAATGATGCTCCTAATAAAGACTTGGCAAATCATTCCTACTTCCCATTGATGTAATTTTGGGCTCATTTACTAATAAAGAAGACAAAGAATTTTCAACAGAATAAGCAATACAATAGTAGTTAAATTGAAACCCGGCGAAATGATTTCACCGGAAGTGTCGATTTTACAAAGTAGACCATGAAATTTACAAAGGAGTAGACCATGATAAGACTATAAAATAAATAGAAACCCAAATTGCACCGTGGTCAGAAAATCGCTCACTGGACTATCTTCAGGTAATTGGTGACATCTTCTCAAGTTGGGCGGTGATGTTCCTGGCAACTTCGCGTTTAGTTCTCTACAGTCGTCGCTTCAGAAATGTAACTGGTATTACGGTTCCGCTTTTCAGGACATTGGATTCCAGAAGAGCAGCCGGAGTTTGTCAGACCAACTATTCAAATTCTTCTACAGTAATCGAATTGTGTTTGACTGAAATGGCCAAAAATCTCCTCAGAATACACAAGTTACACGCCAAACTTTCGTGGAATTGATTTTTCTTTCCTTTCGAATAAGGTCAAGCGTTCCCTAGCCCTAAAGTTGGGACAAAACCCAAAAGTATCCAACCTATGATTATAAACTCCATAAAATAGGTGAGTATGAGCAAATTCATAAAATATTATCAAGCTCATTGTTGATACTAGAAGTCTGTTGATGGACCAAAGTTCTAGTATTTTATCTTGACTTAGCACCTTAAATAATAGGAATTTGTGTTTTGAGGACAGACTAGCAATTATTATCTGAAATGCAGAATATTCAAGTGAATAATATGCCTTGATTTTAACAAACTACCTAACGAGGATATAAAACCCATGCTAATGAAATTAAATTATTTTGATGAATTTTTTAGGTTTTGTATGTCTAGTGAGTCAATTAGGATTATACTTTAGTCCTTGGGTATGCCATAAATAAATGTCAATTTAGATTTATAGTTATTACAAAAAAGAAAATGGGGTGAAGTTGATTGAGGTTGACAAACTATACAACATTACGATTTGAAAAAAATTAATTAGTATCATTACACACATAACAACCTTTAATCTTATGATTCAACTTATTTGAGTAATATCAATAGAAAGGTATTACTTATTGCATCACTGTTTGAATAGCCATAATTTCCTTCGTTGGTATATATTGGTACCAAAATTATTTTGGTCCAAAGACAGTACTAAGAACAAATCATGATAAGGGACACTCCAAGCAGGGAAATGTCATTGCTGGTGTGGACAGACAGGCTCGGTTTACGGTAATATCTCCTTGCGAACACGTCGTTGGAATAGTCCATGACGTGACAGAAGAGACGGTGACTATCAATTAAACTAGCAACAAACCTTACAAAAAGTTGTTAAACGATGTGATATTTGGAGCAGTGCAAGAAAATGTTCATCATGAAGATCATCCCTATGGACCAAAATTCGAGTGGGGTACAACTTCCAAAGGATGGAGATAAAATAGAGACGTTGTACGGCGCATGGGTAACTGATAATCCCAAAGAGATAAACAAACTCATCCTGTTGTGAAGTTAAGGTATTTTGACACGACATGGTGTTAGCAAATATGCAGAAAAGAAGTACAATTTGGATACTGAACATGAAACTATCGTATATTCCTATAAACCTACTTGATATAGCGTTAGCAAATGTTATAGCTTACAAAACGAGTTTATCATTTTCTGAAGCTACTGGAAGAATACAAATTATATTATATTTCTCATCACAAACGACTATTCTAAAAATGCAGATAATGATATGTGGCTCAATTGGATATGGAGGCATGGCATAGAAGAGATAAAGAGATTGTATTCTCTGTTGAAGAAAGTTTTACAGCATTAAACCACATTATTTCTTAAAGGAATGAACTATTCTGATATCAAAGATTTTAGACATCGAAGTCAGCAGGCTGGCTGGATTAGTTGCCATGACTTAGAGTACATGAAAATAGACTGATGTCCTTGTAGTGTTGGCTGACAAACCGAGTTACGGTACGGCCATGGAAATGGTTGTTGCAAGTAGGTTTGGAAAAAAAGTGATTTTGTTTGTACAAAAAACTCAATTCCTACTCCGTGGCTAATACATTCTCTCTGATTATGTAGTGACGGGTTCAGTAAACCTTCTCTTCTGAGGTTGCCTGAAGGAAATTAAATGCAATGTTAGGCAATCAAAGTGGATAGATTAATTAGTGAATGATGAAGGGTTAGTAAGTTTTTGAATCAATCTCGTACCCACATGGATTAATTATTTATGATTAAGAATTGTGATTGACCTTATGCGTTATACAGTCTTCATAAATTTAATTCAACTGGTAAAATTCAAGACAACGGTCAGGAAATAACCGTCTGTGTAAAATCTAAGCCTGGAGGGAAAAGCAGTGAAAAAATTGGTAGAAAGCCAGCTTATTAGCATAATATAAAGATAAGACGTACCATATTATTGTAAGGATTGAAATCCACGAAGAAATTGGTTGAAGTTGAAAAGGAGAATCAAACTTTCTGACTCGTTACCATAACTAAACCACTAAATTCTCTTGTTAGGATGTCACTCTTGATTTATTCCTAGTGCATGCTACCAATGAGTGGTTAACATATTTTCCAGGGACAGACTGACTGAAAGGAATTAAAACTGATTGCTGTTTGGTATTTTGAGAACAATAATGCCTATCTCAAAATCCGAAAATATGGGTAGATGAGATAAAATACTTTTCGGCTAATTCAGCTAATTGACAGCTAAGGTAAGACTACTGATTTGAAATTTTTAATTAAAGTGGATTAGCATTGTAACAATACATACGGCTAGACAACCTGCGCACTTACGTGGAGCTGTATGATATTTATCCTAGTTTTTCAAGCGGTGCGTTTAGAATGTGTACCATGCTGAATAAAAAAAGAGTAGTGACTTTAATTTACTGAAACTGTGACCGGTTCTTCTACTTTTTCAAGTTCAGGTTCTATTTCCACGTCTTCTTCATTAATCACATTCAGATCCTTGGATTTCATCCTACTTGGTATTTCGAACTCAAAACACATGATATCATATAGTACATTCAAAGTATAAAGACCTTTTATGGTCTTTAATGGCCGTTTATTCAAGATAAAGGACATGGCCACCTCATGTTTTACATCATTATCTGTTATAGTTAATTAGTCGTCTTGAAGTTGTAATTCTTATGGGTGAGTTACTCCTAGGCTGTAGTGGATGGAGTTATGCAGACCCAGCCGAAAAAGGTGGGTGGACCGGAGCATTCTATCCAGATTCCAAGACTAGGAGGCTGGCATTCTATGCTCAGTTCTTCGATACCGTCGAAATGGATTCAACGTTCTATGAAAAAATTTTACTCGCTATGACCAAGGGTACTTTTTATGGTATGGCAAAGGCAACACCTGAACGGTTTCAGTTTTCTGTAAAAGTTCCAGAAACTGTAACTCATGACCAGAGGTTAAACGTACAGAAGTGTGCTATCACTTCACTAGAAGAATTTCTCGATAAAATATCTCCTCTTAAGACTGCTAACAAACTTGGAGCTGTACTAATCCAGTTACCACCAAGCTTTACTGTCAAAGAATTCTCCAATACGGAGCAATTCCTAGATAGATTTCCATCCGGATACGAATATGCATTAGAATTTAGACATCCATCATGGGAGACAGAAGGACCATGGGATATGCTGAAACACTATAACATAGCAACAGTAATGACAGATTCTCCTTCACAAGACAAATTGCAGTTTTTGTCAAACGTTACCGTTACAGTTAGTCACGCTTTCATAAGATGGCATGGGAGAAATGCCAGACACCGATATAATTATCTTTATTCCAAAGACGAATTAAGACCTTGGGTGCCAAAAGTGAAGCAAATTCAGGCCGAAACACAGGTACTGAGAGGCTACTTCAATAATCATTATGGTGCAAAAGTCTGTTGTAAATGCACTTGAATTTAGGGAAATGTTGGGAAAAGTCTTGTCCAAAGAGGAGCATGGAGTACTAGAGCATGCAAAAGACTACTTAAATCAGCAAGCCCACAATCTTTCAACTTTATTGAAAAAATGATATTTGTGACAGCAACAATAGTGTCTATTTGCCCAATTCTGTACCATCCATGTAATATAAGTTCTGTAGAAGGTTGAATCAACTTCTACAAAATTGAAAATACTGTAGTATGATAGCCTGTTTCTATTTTCTAGATTAGAAGGATACAATGGACCCTGCCAGAAGTTTAACTCCACTCCGAGCACCCTGTAACTATAATACCCAATTTCAGGAACCAGTTCTGTCAATTAAAAAAATTCAAATTGGCCATGTTTTTGACTTGAAAATGCTTACCATAAGGCATGTTGCAATTAATAAAGTAATTGCATGTGATATGAAATCAGTACCATTACCAGAAGAGGCAATTGATATTGCTGTATTTTCATTATCATTAATGGGAAGAAATTGGTCAGACTATATAGCTGAAGCGAAGAGGTGTCTTGCTACTGGCGGATATCTACTAATTGCTGAAACCACAAAATCCATCAAAGGAAGATTATCTGGCATAAGAGATTTAATTAAGAAACAGGGTTTCGAGATATACGTTGACGAAGAACGAGGAGATTTCACATTCATAGAAGCACGGGAGCTTTGAAATTAGATGGACTTTGCACGGTCCCTTATTCTCGGACAATCAGTCGAGGTCTTAAGTTAAATAATTATATTTTAATCGTCGTATGCATGGTAAAAACTAAATGATATACAACTGTGGTTATAGTATAGATATGGTATTACTGGGTAATAGTGGCATTCTCTAGGTGCCTGATTATTTCAGGTTGAGCTATATCTGCAGATACTTCATAAGCAGCAATAAATGGCTCATTTGAACGAAGCACAACTTGACTAGCCACAAAAGGAACAGACGCTGAGAAATAGGGTGGTGAGCTTCCCCTATAATCAGGCACAATTTTTGATGGAGCAGATATATTACCCTCAACATTTGCAGTCAAATGACGCACATATAATTTTCCATGTCTTTGTGTTTCCAGTTGTGAAAGTGTACCATCATTTACAGGAATCATATGACCTAATGTTATCTCTACTGGCTTGGTTGCTGTATATGTTAAAACACCTTTATAGATTGAGCCATCAGTTCTAAAGGGTAAAATAGTTACTACCTCAATGGTTTCATTTGGTGAAGTGTTAATTTGAGGCGGTTTTCCAGAAGCGATTATCCCCTGGTGCAAAACTGTTTTTTCTGTGGAATTAATAAGATTCATATGGTTAGCAGATACTTCATGAAGAAATTGGTTGTCGCTACTGTTGTATATTGTATTTGTTACAACTAGTAATGATGTCACCCCTAATACCATTATGGAAGAAATAGTTGCAAAAGTTACAAATGTTCTTGTTTGCACAAACGCTGTAGGTAATACCATTATAAAAACATTAAATGTATCCACTTACTGACTGTACTAAACTGAATGTCAGCTTCGTTTAGAGATATTACGAGTGAATGAAAGGAGAATTTAGAATCTAGGATGGTTGAGTACCAATCACGTTTAGTGTGTTCCGACTTCCTTGAATTTGACTTTCTATTGAATTTTGAGAGGATTTTTGTTTATATTAAGATTTTCTTTAGTTCTAAGTTCTTATCGACATATTAATTGGCGATATTGTTATCTCCATAGTAGCACTTGGGAGTTCTTATGATGCATGATTACCAGAGTTCAGCGCTGGGAGTGGCTCCTTACTCCAGATATCTGAATTTAGGGTTTATTTCATTTTCTAGCCTGACCGGTCATCTAAATCACTTTTTGCCGAAGTCAACTAAGGTTAGAATGGAATTTAGAAATAAAATATTTTTTATAGGTTATGAAGTTTATCAAGGTTAATAATGACTCATGTAGCAGAAGTAATTGAAATAGTAGGAAATTCTGAAAAAGATTGGACTGATGCAGCACAGGTGGCGTTAGATGAAGCAAAGAAAACCATTCGTGGAATTACTGGTCTTGAAATTGTCGATATGACTGCCAAGGTCGACCCAAATACAAGTCAAATCACATCTTACAGGGTCACAGTCAAAATAGCATTTGCAGTAGAACATTAATAATGATATAATTTCTTTTTTTTATTTTATCACCGACTGTTAAGTGTTAAATTATTATGGATTTTATGGGATACTTTCACTATGCTCTTTCCCCCTTTCCTTTTACTCTGAACTATTATGATTAAATTACTATGTTCGACCTTTGTATTTTTTTCAATGCTATATCTAATATTGTTTTCTTCACCCATTTAATGTTCCATATGGTTTAAGTAATTGTTGAATAATTGATAGCCTTGTAGTCTAGGAGTTTCCGTTTTCACTAATGCTCAGTTTTTTCTCTATCATGAAATTGGCATTCTTTACGCATTTGACTATGCAGGCCATACGCACCCTGAACTAATGATACTTTATAGCATCTCATGCTCAAATAATTCGGCAGGTTAACAGTTTTTATGTAATAAAATTTACGAGTTTTATTATGACTAAGTGTAAGACGTGTAGTAATGAGTTGATTTGTGGTGGCTGCTGGCAAAATGAGGAAAATTGCAAATGTAGAGGACGACAGACAATGGTCACACTCGATTAATGGTCGCATTTTCGAGATTCAAAAGAAGGTTAGTCGTGATTCTAGCCTCTCATAGCATCCCATGTGAGAGTATAAGATGGTTTTACATCTAGGATTTCTGATTATTTCGGTACTGCAAAGTACCGAAGCATTGGAGTGGAAGTGGACAAAGTACGAAAAATGGAACTGTTGTCCAGGGTTTAATTCAAGTAGTAATTTTAAACCTACTCCAAATCCAGAATCTATAAGTTCTAACGAAATTATTCAAAATATAGAAGTAAATCAGGTTTGTGAGCACGTTCAGGTATGTTTGATAGATTTCCATGATTTGAATAGTCAAATAAACTATAGCGACAAATAATTACCATCATCTGATTCTGTGAATAACATTAAACAAATATGAATTCGAGTTGTTATAAGTCAATATTTTTAACTAAATTTTTAGACTTTATATTAATCTTGTTTATGATATAAAACCTCCCATTTTCTGAGCACGACACATTTTGGTGATTAGTCCCGCAGTAACAATCATATCAAGGGTAGCATATTAGTTTCGTAGGAAAAACTTATTGTACCACTGTTACTATTACTACATGTAGAATGCTAAGTAAAAGGGAATTGTATAATGAAATAATACGTCTGCGCCAAGAAGGAAAAACCTATCGAGAGATTTCAAAAATACTCCATGTTTCTCCATCGCAAATAAGTGCTGCTTTGAAGATATTTGAAGGAACTAATACTGAACCTAGTATACAAACTCAAGCTTACCGAATGTTTCTTGAGGGAAAGAGACCTATAGATATCGCTATAGCTCTTGGTTTAGGGAACGAACAAACTACAAAATTATGGAAGGAATACCTTGGACTTACGGGACATCCTATACTATTAAAAATAGAAGAAGAATTAGGGACTAATTTTCAGCCTTTTTTCAACATGTATAATGCGATTAAAAAGAGAAGGCTTACTTTAGAAGATATCGAGAAAGGAATTAGGAGAGATAGAGATATTGTTATAATTGATTTTGAATTGGCAAGAAAGGAAAAACTGAGTAATGAATTAGATGAACAGATTAAAGAACAAAAAAATATTATAGTTAGCTTACAATTAGAAGTTCAGGCATTAGGATTAGTAAAAATGATAGTATCGAAAGTTGTTGAGAATTTTGCAAGAGAAAAGAAGAGGCTTGATTTATTCCTTCCATACTATGGTCTAAGATATAATTACGAAACAAATATCAATTTGATACATCGAACTATGGTAATAAATACTAGTAAACTTATACAACTGAGTAGGAATTTCTTGAGCTTAATTATATTATTTTTTAATCCGAGATTTTGCTTCTTCTATCGCAATTTCAATGTAATGTTTGAGCTCAGTTTCGTCAAGCGATGACTCTATTCCAGTGTCATGTTCAATTTTAGCAGATAAAGCACGAGTTTGCCTTATAATCATGGATTCAAACTGTTGTTTCATTTCTGCGTCACCAATGTTATCCAAAAGATTAGTCCTTGTGCTCAGCGATTTTTTTATAGAACGTCGTAAGCGAGTATCGTTAGCTACTGATATTGCTGATGAATAGATACCCAGCAAAATGAGATAGCTTGCCAAGCTCATGTAGCAAATTGTTGCTAGTCCAAACGGAGGATAGGGTGCAAAAATTAGTCCTAATGGTTGATTTGAAGTGAATAATAAAGTCATACCGTACCCTGAAAGTATTAGGTATTTCTTTACAGAATCATTATTAATCAATTTTGATGTCTGCCAAAATGCTATCCCGAATAAAAGTGCGCCAAGGGGCTTGCGTTAATTACTATATTATAGATTATACCAAAGGTAACTGGGTTAGTCATTCGGAAATCAGTGAATGTGTAAAGAAATAGAGGTTGAAACTGTCCTAGGAAATAAGCCAAAGGCAAGACAATTAATATCCAGAATTTTATTTTTGCAAGCCTTGATGAATAGTTTCTAAGCAATACCGCTGTCGCTAGCCACATTAGAACAAATGAAATAACTGATGTCAAGATAAATGCAGTTCCAATTCTAACATTGAGAGTTGAATATGCTCCTGTAAGACTTCTCTGTGGCCTTACAATATCAGGGTTATCGCTATATTCAGTAAGTAAGTACATAATAGTAATTGCCGCATTTAAAAAAATTACACTAATTGCTATCAAATATAATAAGACATTCAGGCTTCGGTTAATTCTAAGCCATGAAAAAAGATTCCATACTAATACAGATAAGACTATTAGAGACGTACCGTAACTAATAGAGATAGCAAGTTTCAACGCAATAAGGTGATAACTCTTTGCAAACAAAGCCTCTATACATATGAAAACAAGGATTGTTACCAATAAGTACATAGTAATAGATACCAGCCTAATTATTTGATACATTTTGACATTAACAATCTTGCGACCATTTAGGAAATATTCCCTATGAAAAAAGCGCTGTATTATATATTGGCCAATAGCAAATAGAATTACTGTATAAATAAAAAATCCAAGGTCCCACTTTGACGCAGATATTCCACCACTGGACGTTACAATACCAACTATTGAAGTATCGACTACAGTCGTCGCGATAATTATTACTAGGATAACCGAGACAAATTTGATTGTTTTAGATTTTGTCGCTGCTAACCTTTATCACTCCCTTCATACACCAATTTTCGTTGCAAATTATAGAAAAATATATCAAGTTTTTAATGTATTGCTTCTAAATTTTGAATAATGTCGAGAATCTGAATGCCACAAAATTTTTATCCCTCTGAAATCGGTTACAATTATTGTTCTCATCAAAAAAATTAATGTTGTTGATACCGTTGATAATTTTCGTGTATTATATGGAGATGCCCAATGGCTTTAGCGACGAACTCAATCCTGGAGTTTATTCTAAAGACTCATCTCCATTTAATGTTCCGTATGGTGATTGGATAGCGAGATGGTGGCAGTGGACTTCATCTATACCAGCCGCAGAACATCCGCGAGACAATTACACTCCAGACAAATGTGCAGCCGGACAGAGCGGCCCTGTGTGGTTTCTAGCTGACCAGCTTGGAGGAGAAGAAGAGCGAACATGCACTATCCCATCTGGAAAGGCTATTCTTGTACCTATTCTCACGGGGCAATGCGATTATACGGCAATAGAGATTAAAAATGACGAAGAATTAAAAAGATGCAGCACAGAGGGTGACGAATATGGAGTTATTACAGCCAGTATTGATGGAAAAGAAGTAAAGAACCTGAATAGTTATAGAACTCAATCTGGTTTTTTCAATATTACTAATGCTAAGGACAATATTTATGATGCTCCTGCTGGCACTTACAGGGCTTGGGCTGAAGGTTTTTTTGTTTTTTTGGAACCTATGCAAAATGGAAAACATACGGTATCCCTTTCAGCCAGCGTGTTAAATCCAGTACAACCTCAATATAATTATAATGCTAAATGGACTTATCATCTTATAATAGGTCCCTGAGCTCAGAGATTAGAGAATTGGCTCGAACAAAACATCTAGAATACTAGAGCTGGGTTATATTATGAACTTGAGTAAGAATAAAGACAGCAGTACACGCAAACACAAGTACACAAAATAATGACGAAATTAAAGTAGAGAAATCAAATCCACATCCTAAAATCTACTCATTAAAACAGGATATCTTCAAGTGGTTCTTAGAATCAGAGCTATATTTGGAAGTTCCGCAATTTGTACCAAGAACTCATTTAGAAAGTGCAATAGCTGCTTTGAGAGGTACAGATAAAAGGACTATAGATAAATGGCTCAAAGACTGGAGAAATATGGATGTATTAAAAAGTCTTCTATGTTTCAATGTGAGTTTGTTTAATTAGTAAGATAAAAAAAATAAAATAAATCAAGGTCTATCAGGGCACGTCCTTTTAATTTCAGTTTTTTACAAATTGGACAAACATAACTACTTGATGATACTGATTTAGCTGCAGCTTCTACAATAGCCCTTTCCATTTCTTTCCATTATTGCTTCTTCTCCTCTGGTTTAGTTTTGTCTTCTACTAACTTGTACTTTGAAAGGACCTTGTATGCTATAAACACAATAACGGAAATAATAATGAAATCCAATATATTGGAAATTAGGTCACCGTATTTGAATTGAGAAGATACCCCACTGATACCAGTGACATTTGCAGACAAATTGTCAAGACTACCAGAAGGCAGAAATAATCCCACCGTCGGGTCAATTATATCTTTAACAATGGCAGTAACCAATTTCGATGCAGCTTGACCAATGACAAATGCAATCGCTAATCCAATTATTCCGAATGCTATTAGGAAAGCGATATACTCCTTTCTGAAAGATTTTTTCTCTGCTGGAGGCTGTTCCGTCAATTTAAGATTTAAGAGCATTAAAGTGATATCACCGCTAGTGTTGAAGAATGTTGACCTTCTTCATCAGCTACTCTGGTTAAATTGTTTTGTCCATACACTGAAGACACATAATATCATTTATTCAATTTATTTCCAAAAAACGACATGATATACCATTCAAAATATCGCTAACCTCCCACTTAATCTTCTAAATATCTTACAATATCTGTCTATTAACTTTAAGTCATTAAACTCGTAAATAATAATATATTTGACTGAACAGAACAAATAGAAAAGCACCTTAAGTTCAGGTAATTGCCTATGCTGTCCATACTAAATACAGTTTATTATTTATTTTATTATGTTTATTATATTAAAAAGTACAAATAGCCTAGACAGGGTAGGCAATTATTGAACCTTGAGTCTAATACCTTTGTAGCGGTACATTCTCAGGCCTGGCGAGAATGGTAATGATACTAATTCAAAGTTTTAATCTTATTTTTTATCTCTTCGATATCTTTACTCATTTTGAATAGTTCTGAAATTGGATTTATATGAAAATTCAAGAATGGTACCAAAGGTTGATTAACCACCCGAGAATCCTCACAACGGTAATAGGCCTTGCCATCCAGATTCTTAACATACAAGCGGAATACATGAAAAGCGCTTCTAAGTTGGATATCGGGCAAAGTCACTTGTGCTATGTTTGGTATAGGAATATCTTTGTTAAAATCACATTGTTTCAATATCCAGTGAGTAATGGGCGGTACCATTCTGCCATGAGGGTCACTAATCTGATATTCTATACGGTCCCTAATTTGGCCAAAAAAAGAGAATAATATGGCTATATCGTCTTCGTTTTCAATCCTGAAGGGGTTGTTACTGCAAGCAATTTTTATAACGATATTGCCATTTTTATAATAAATATAAGATACTTGTTTATCCTCTACCGGTTCTGTCAAACCTTTAGCACGATTTCCTTCCCAGGATTCACTTTGTATCAGATTATAACATTCTTTACCCACAGTTGTTTGTACCTCTATTTTATGCATGCCCAAAGGTATCAAATATATTTTCTTCAAAGCAGCGAGAAATTCATTATCCTTTTGATGTTGAATACAATCAGATAGAGGAGATTTAGAATTGGTCGTACCCGTAGTATTTAATGGTACATTTTCTTTTTTCAAGTGTTCAATAACGTCAAAATGGCGAGATTCAGGATAGTACATTTGCGGAATACTATGTTTTGGAGTAAATAACAGATGATTTGCGCGACTTCTCTTTAATATTCTTTGAGACTTTGACTTAATTATACCAAATTTTCTTTGAAGAAGAGAGAAATTAATCCCTTTTTTTGTCTTGTCGAAATATTCTTCTGCAAAATTAATTATATCTTGTAATTTTAAGTATTTTCTTGTGCCATATCTTTGGCCCAACAGTTGGCTTGGTACAATTTCTTGTTGTGCTGTTGGTACAATTTTAGGAACAGACAGTTTAATTCTCACTCATAGAGAAATCTGCCGTGTCTGCGATTGCTGAAATAAACATATTTCTATTGTTAAATTCCAAATATACAAAGTCTTTACTTTCATTTATTGCTTCAAGTAGTTCAGTATGTCTTTCTTTTGGTATATAGTATTTTTTAATATCTGGTATAAAATTAGCAGCAACAATTGGCCCGCTTGATTCTTCTAGAGCTTTTTCTAATTCCTTGTTTATTTGTTTGAATTCGTTACAAGAAGGACAACTCTCAATAAGAATATTTTCTTGTGAATTTTTTGTATCAGTATCAATGCACCCAGTTTTTTCATTTTCAATTTTCATATTTGCAGACTTGTGACGTGACGGCACAACTCTTCTCGGAATGTTAGGATTATCTGAAGGTAAGTATCTATAAATATTTCTTCTACTGAAACCGGGTAGGTCCTTATGGTCTTGACATATTTTCATCCATGCTTCACTATGTGACAAACCATCAATTAATGTAAGTCTGTTATACATCATAGGAATTAACTGGAAGGCTCTAACAGCTGTACTATATAGCTCTTTGAATTCTTGAGAAAGATTTTCATATGTGCGATTTTGATAATCTAAATCACAAGGATTAGTCATTATTAATCATCTCTCCTTTGGTCCTCTTCGTGACAACTACAACAGCATAAGATTTGAAATCCAAATCCGCTCCAAGATTTTTCACAGGTATCATGATGCGAAGTTTTACAATTTCTACTCATGAAGTCGATGCAAGGCGAACTCATTTTGTCTCGCTCCTTTCCATTTCAATTTCTGTTAGAATTCTACCGATTAAATCAGAGAAAGATTCCCCAAAATTTCCTATAGTCCTTAACTTTTCATATACATTGTCGGTTATGCTGATTGTATGACGATTAGTCATTGTATAATATTTATAATCAGTATTAGAAAGTAATTGTTGCAGAATTGTTATCAAAAGATGCAAGAAGGTTTGACGAGGAGAAATTGAAATTGATGGAATCTGTATGTGCTGAAAAAATAGCAATTCAAATGGATAGAATGATTAGACAGTCTTTGGGCAATCGCACGAACAGATTGTCAAAGGCCATGAAATCAAAACCTACATCGTTCGCAGCTTATTGGCTGATTAAAGGTCTTGGGTACAACATTGACAAATGGCAAAGCGTAAAAGAGTCTATAGAAGCCTATAATTCTCACATGGGTATTATCAAACCGAAATCGTTTACCGACGAGATTCAAGATACCCAATTTACTGGCGCATCTTTGGCCAATTATGAAGTTAGCAGGGGATTAAAAACGTTAGAAGAGGAATTCAACATAGAACGTCAGAGAGGGAAAAAAAATATCAAGTCTAAAGCGAGGCCTCAGCAAATGCATTTTGATGGCACACCCTCAGCGTGGAAACTACCTAAAGAATTCAAAGCGATACAGAATATACTTAACAGACCTGAAGTACTCGAACGATTAAGAAAAAGTTTAGATATTGCAGGAATACTTGAGCCTTTTTCATTGTGTGTAGGAAATGTTATTGTGAATAGTTTACTTTCAACAGACGTAAACCTTTCAGGCTATTATGTTAGTATGGAAGGCATACCAAACAAGCCGTCAAAGCAAGAATTTGAAAGAGTTTTGACTCCATTTATAGACAATCTAAAAAAGGCAACGAAAAAAGAACAAGAGTATCTTATACAATTTTTTGGTCGAATAATGAGAAGTCGATTTGCCTTTAGGACCCTTGTCCTACTTGCAGTAGGAGAAAGTTACAACTCTAAGTCGTACTAATTACTGTTAGATTTCAGTATTCCAGAATCGATAAGTGATTGAATGAGTGTTTCAAATTTCTCTTGTTTCTTCATTAGGATATCTAACTGCCTATCCTTTTCATTTAGTTTTGCCTCGATATTCTTACCAGTTGTTTCCAGAGTTGAATAATCTAAAAATGTCAGATACTTCATAATCTTCGTTGCATAAATTTCTCTTCTTTTGGCTTCTTTCATGGTCCAATACGGTGATTTTGCATGTCCTAAGAACCATTCCGAATAATCCTGTCCAACTTGGTCGCTAATTACTGTCTTGGCATGACGCCTCAAAGAATGGATAGTAATTTTTTTTCTCTTCAAGATTCCACCTTCTTTTTTATCTGCCATATCTACTACTCTGAGCAATCTGTCAAATTCGAACCATACTTTTACATAAATTGTGGCAGGATTTTTTGTATTTTTAGATACTGTAAATACTAAATCTTGTTTATCGTATTCTCTTTTATTTTTCCTATTTGGATTCTTATATTTCCAATCAAACCATTTTTTTAGATACTGAGTTGCTTCATCTGAAATATACACGTCTCTACCAACTCTGGTCTTTGAATATTCTTTTCTTATGTGGACTATAGTAGGTGATACAGAGAAGTCGTAATCACAAGCGCGAGTTGCTAATGCTTCCACAATTCTCATAGCCCCACTTGCAAGGACCAACAATAATGTCTTTAATCTCCTATTATTGCAATTTAATAACAATTTCCTGATATCTGATGCATCAATTGGTTCTTCATCTTCTCTATAGATTTTAGGCATCTTTACCCGACGCTTGAACTTTGAAGTAATTACATCAATGTCATAATATGCAAGATAGGAACGAATTGCAGTTATGTAAAGTGAAACTGATTTTGGAGTTATTCCTTTTTTTACTTCCAGAGTATTAGATACAAAGGAATCTAGTAATTCATAGACATTAATTTTATTTTTTGATAATGCAGTAAGAATTGTTTCAGGGTTAAACTTTGGATATTTTTGAATGATAAATTGGTTAAAACAACGTAAACCACTAGAGTATGCATTTCTGGAACTCGTGCTATTTCTTTCAATAGAATCTAAAAAAAATTTAACTCTTGATAATTTTAAAATATCATTTTCATTTTCTTGCAGTAAAATAGGCTTAGTAATAGTCATCCATATATCATTATTAACATACTAATATAACCTTTATTGTTCATATAATCATTAATAATATACTTTTCTTCTAATAGTTGTAATTTGAAATACATTTGAGGTATTTGCCTATACAATTTTACTTCATTTTTATATGTAATATGAAAACAACTTTCAATCGGCACAATTTGAAAGAAATATTGGGAAATTTTAGATATCATAAAGCATAATTTAGACTCCTTCTATTTACGTTGCTTTAAAATAGTAAAACGATCCAGAGCCTCCATCCTTTCGTTAGCATAAAAAGTTGCTGTCAGATTTGAGCCACCGTGTGTGATATCAACATTTACAAATCCATTGCGTGTCAATTGTTCAATTACAAATGGCTTCTTTCCCGTGAAATTATATAGAGGTTCTCCACCAGTACCTGCGGTAACAAATATTGGTCCCTTTTGTGAACCCCGGTATTCTTCTGTCTCATTATTGATAATTATGGGCTTTGAAGGGTTTTTTGGATTGTAAGTTAGTGGATAAGTTCTTTGGTAGTTATGATTGTGAGCCTGAAGCACTACATCAACCCCGTATTTTTCAAAGAGAGGATGATATATGTCCTGCAACTCATCCAGACCTGGATGAGTTGTGTTGGAAGAATAAAAAGATCTGAATGAATAAACTACAATCCAATCGATATTTTTATTCTTGCTCGCACTATCTAAGTCTGCATTCACGAAATTATATTGATCTGAGCCCAAGAGATATGGGATAATAGTATTCCTTGCTGTCGACATTGCTAAGAAGTGTACATTTTGAAAATCAAAAGAGTAATACGGTTTTGTGAGGTTAAAGTGTCTCATATACTCTACATATTTTGTAAGATTTCTTTCGATATCATGCAGACCAATTGCTATCTTAAGTTTATTCCCAGTATCCAGAGGAGCAACTGTACTAAACCAACAATCTGCTTTTTTCTTGTAGGAAAGATCACCCAGTGCAATGACAATTTCTGGTTTTTTAGATACCATATTACTTACCGTTTTTTGAGCATTTGGGCCGCAGCCAAAATCGCCAGCTGCAGCGAAATTAAAATCTGGATAACCGCTTATGTTAGAATATTTTATATTTTGAGTATGATTATCTTGATTTTCGAGCTGAGAGTAAGCTTTGAGCGAATGATTATCTAGAATGTCGTATAAAATTGAGGAAATAAAAAGTGACATACCGATAATTAGAAGTAGGAATCTAGGACTCACCGACCTGATACGTATTTACTCCTATTTTATTCTAGTCACAAATGCAGCGTTCTTTGCTTCGCTGCAACACATAAATTGACTACATCTAATGTTCATTAACCTTGAATAATCGCATTTGCTACCGGAGCGATAATAAGATTTTCAATCAGCTTGACTTGATCTCCGCTTTTTTTAAATTATTCATTTGACTTCAGTAATTGGTTTTAATAGTCGTCATTTACAAAAAATGAAGGTAATATAAAACCCGATCTTATTTTACTTTATTTAATTCATGTAAGAATTTTATGTGGATTCATGTTGCAATTATTATATTAGAAGCGATCATTTCCAATTGTTTTATTCATTTTCATCTTCTGAATCAGTATTTCCAATTTTTGAATTAGTATTGTTATCATTTCCTATTATAGTGTTCGGTGTTATGACATTATTCTTTGAATCATCGCTTGCCTCAATTCCATCTGTTGCATTAGTTACCATATTATCGTACACTTTATTATCAAATGAATTATGAAAAAGGTAAATTCCCTGATTCTCACAATTTGATATAGTGTTCTTGTAGACTTCGTTATTATGGGACTGAGACAAAAATATACATTTTGATTCGTCATGAACATTATTATTTCTTGCAATTGAATCATGCATATTTCTACTGAACATTATTCCCGATCCAGCACTTTTGTAGACGGTATTGCCTTCAATCGTCACATTATAACAGTCAAGTGAACATATTATACCCATTGCACCATGATCGTGGACTGTATTGTTCCGAATTATCATATCGTGTGTTCCTGTATGGGGGTCAAATCCATACATAAAATTATGATGAACGTGATTATTCTCAAGAATAATATTGCCTACTCCAACAGAATAGAAACCGAAGCGATTGTGATGTATTTCATTATTTTTGATTATACTCGTGCCGTTACTACCATAATAGCTCAATCCAGAACAACCACCACCACATTCATATCCCAAATATGCAATTTCAGAGTTAGTTATATTCGTGGTACCTGTTGCTTCTTCTTCTACTCTTATATATGGTCGGGGCACTGCATCAATACCTGTATGTTGATGTTCCCTATCAGGAAGCACATCGAATTTGAATTTGACGTAATCATTTGACTCAGGATTCCAGGATGTTATTTTTACAGAATCTATCTTCAAACTCCCCAACACAGTGATTGGATACGCATTCTTTCCATCAGCTAATATTTTGAGCCATTTTGTATCTTTTGAATCTATGACTAAGGTAGAACCTGCATCAACCACTATACCTGCATTTAATATCCAAGATTCATTACCAGCATCCTGTGTTTTTTTAAGAATGTCAGGATTTTGTAATTTGTTGTAAATGTCAGTCAGATGAGTTTGCTCTTTGCAACTTATCTCAATTAACCTTTCTTTCGAGTCGAAACTGATGCACTCATTTTGATCCTTGGCAGTGGTAGATGCCAATGCATGAAAAGGCAATAGTGAAACTGTAAATAAGGCGCAGATAAAAAAGATCCCAAAGCTAATTTTAATGGTTGTACTCAAATTGTATCATCTCGCTCCAAATTTTCACAGTTAACGTTTGCTGTGTCTTCTCTAGGATTATAATCCAACACAGTATCAATTCCCTCATTGCAATCAAAATAATCTCTTCCTGGTCCTCCAACGAAAAACTCATTTCCATTTTGTCCCAAAAGAAAATCATCACCATTTCCTCCATTTAACAAACTTATGTCTGCGGACATTGAATCACTATTTTTCTGAACTCTAAATGGATCTGTCCTGGATTCACTAAAGTTGAAGCTGGTAACCACCTGCGTGTTTGCGCTTTCTTGTAACGGATCATTTCCAGCCAGTTGATTATAGAAGAATTTTATTGCCTCAATTTGACTTCCTATATCTTGTTGTCTCAGACTGGCAGATGCATCGGCTATGAGAATATCATCTCCATCTTGGCCAAAAAGTTTGTCAAAGCCACCCCCTCCCGATATTATGTCATTCCCGTTGCCACCAAATATCATGTCATTACCATTATTGCCCTGAATTTTATCATTTCCATCTAATCCTGATATGGTTTCGCTCAGGACGGATCCAATGATTATATCATTTATGTTAGTTCCGGTACAAATGAGGCCGGTGCAATTGACAATGTTTAGTGGATTTTGTGATAACACAGAAAATTTAGCTGAAGTCGTCTTGAATACATCGGAAGCAGCCGAGGTTATATTGATCGTGTTTAAAACGCTTAAATGTGAGCACACCTATGAAAACTAATTTAAAAAGTATAATCTCTAGGGTGCTATAATTCACACAAAAAAAAACAAAACATTACATAAATACATGCAGATTTTAATTTAGTATGAATTTACCTGTAGAAAATTTACTATGATTTTGTACATTAGAAAGGGAAATCAGCTGTTTGCCATCTATTTCCGTACAATAAAACATCCGATCTAATTATAGATCACAATTAATTAATTTATGAATGAGATCACAGAGCAGATCGAATATAGTGTCTGTAAATCAGACTCAAAAATTTAGGATATTCAACATAGCTTACCTATTAAGGCAAGAACTCAAACTATATGGATTTTAGTATCTCGCAGTTGTTGTTTGCAGTATCCTCGTTAGGATTGAAATCTGCTACCGTATCTGCACCTTCGTTGCAGTCAAAGAAATCCTTTCCTGGGCCTCCGGTCAAAACGTCGTTATCTGAGCCCCCCAACAAATGATCATCTCCATTGCCACCATAGAGAAAGTTACCTCCACCTCCGAATACAACGTTAGTACCCGAGTCGCCTATCAAAACATCGTTTCCGTCTTCACCAAACAAAGTATCGGTTCCCTCTCCCCCGGAGATTATATCATTTCCATTGCCACCAAATATCACATCTGCCAGATAACTTCCTTGTATTCTATCGTCTCCATCTAATCCGTTTATAGTATCCTGTAAAACACTTCCTATGATTACATCATTTTGATTGGTTCCGTTACAAATCCCTATGTTTGGCGGAATTGGAGGGGAGCATGTTATAAGATTAGTGTCTGAAGACAGACTCGAAATTTTGTTAGGAGCCTTCTGTACAACTGAAGATATGGTCTGGCTATTCATCATAAATGCATCTCCTATTGCCAGAGCATTTGGAAATGCGCTTAATTGAAAAATGTATAGAAGAGTCATGATTAATAATATAAGTTTTATATCCACGAAGTATCGAGATTATCTTTGTTATTAATTATAAAAAGATAAAGAAAGTCATTTAGTATCAAAAAGACTCTACAAAAGTTAATATAAATTTCTATATAAATAAACGAAATTATATAATAATACTATCTACGTATACATTCTTCTTACTCATAAGTTCTAATTATTGGGAACTATTTTAAATGATTAACATACAAATCCTAACATAGAACTTGATATTATAATAAAATTGTACGCATTAACAAAATAATTAAAAATTGACAAAAATCAAGTATCGTATGGTAGAATATACTGTTTCCTTTATTAATATAATATTGTAATTACCTAGAACCTTGTTCAGATAATTCATAGTTAGGAAAACAAATTGATAAATCTGAGCACCTTACATCAAACCATTAATAATAACCTGACCTATCAGCAAAATATAATGGTCAAGGCCAAGAATTTTGATCCGGACAAAAAAGTTGCCCTTTCGACGAGAAGCTAATGCTTGATTGCAAATTAACTAAAAACTTTATAGGATATTAAATGAATCAGGCAATTAAAGTTTTTATAAATAACAATTTAATTTATCAAAAAGGGAATATTTTTCAGTAGATATTTCTGAATATCTTTAAGGGAAAAAAGTAACTCATTTTGGTTTCAATATTCATTTATATTATTAGATGAGTGTAGTAACATGAATTTCGGTAGAGGATCGATAGCACTTTTACTATTCATGATATCGGTAATGGGAGGCTTTCCAATTATGCAAGCTTTCGCAAATAGCAAGCCCATAGGTACTCAGAGTGATGAAGCACTTACCGATGACGTTAACGATCTTATAAGATGTTTAGGAAACGTACTACTTCCCCCAACAGTATGTGTTGGTACAAATCATAAGGACAAAATAACAGCTAGCGGTGTAGGATTGCAGACAATATACGGTCTTGACGGTAATGACCTTATCCAAGCAGATATTGGAACGGATACTGTATTCGGTGGAGATGGTGATGATATAATTTCTGGAGGTGAAGGTGCTGACAGCATATTTGGTAACGACGGGGATGATGTGTTGATAGGTGATTCTGGGACTAACGTTGTATTCGGAGGTGGAGGTAACTTTCTCTATGGTGGCAAAGGCGACGATAGACTTTATGGAGGTACAGATAACGACGTCCTCATAGGAGGTTCGGGAAAGGACTTTTTTGACTGTAATGAGGGTCAAGATACCGTAGCAGATTTTAATCCTAACGAAGATACTGCAAATGTTAACTGCGAGGTGCTCAAATAAAAGTCTGCTAATTAACTAATCTCTATACTTTTGATTATAATCATAAATGATCGTTCTATTATTTTAGAAATTGAATTATTATAATAGAAATTTCTTGCTCTGCACATATCTTATAAATAACATAGATTTCAAATCTAACCATTTATTTTACGTCTAACGCAGACACTTTTTAAGTGTTAAATAAACCTAACACAGCGATAGTTATAGGATAAGGCAATTTCCAGTCATATTATCCTCCTTGGATTTGAAATCGACAATCATATCTTGCTTACCAGTACATGTGAAGAAATCATGTCCTGGGCCCCCTGACATTATATCGTGGTCGATACCTCCGATTAAATGATCGTTACCATTATCTCCGTAGATAAATGTAGATATATTGCCAAATAGTGAATTCTGACCCCCACCAATAAGTGTATCATTTCCGTCGTTGCCAAAAATAGTTGCGGATCCATTGCCAGCCTGAATTGTATCATTTCCCTTATTTCCAAACGAGACTTCTGAACCAAATAACCCCTTGATCCTATCGTCTCCGCTCAATCCATAAATTGTTCCGGCGTGAGGAGAAGCTACAATAATCTCACTCTTATCCGTGCCAGCACACACGTTCTTTGGAAATATTGCATTACCCAAACACTTGATGATATTCCCTTGTAAGCTACCAATACTAGTACACACAGTCTCTGGAAGTAATGCATCACCCAAACACTTGATGATAATTCCTTGCAAGTTATCAATATCAATATGTCTCTGAGTGCCAATAATTTCCTTGGCAGTACCTATCTGATATGGTAAAATTATAGTGCAAAATATTATGATTAATATTATACTAATTGAGATCATTGTTTTTCTATACGTATTATCTATTGATTTTTTTTATATAAAAAAATATCTATAAAAGATACATTATATTCTTACTTAAGAATATATAATAATGGTATGTATAAAAAATGTGTTAGATTATTCCCTTCATAATAAACGATGAAAGGTTATTTAACTAAATGATGAATCTAAAATCAGGTAGATAATACTTAAATATAATGCGCTGAAGATTCAGAAGGATGATTTTTGCGTTAACTTTTAAATCTAAACTATTGACTTGTCTCCTAGCAATCTTCTTAATAGGTGTCATGGTAACAGCACCTCTAAAATCAACTTTTACTTTCGCACAAACTCAGGACAGTAGACCGAATTTTCTTGTACTGATTGGTGACGACTTTGGATATTCAGATATAGGAGCTTTTGGAAGTGAAATCTCGACTCCAAACCTTGATGCACTCGCCAAGGAAGGCAAAATTTTTACCAATTACCATACTGCTGCAACTTGCTCTCCGGCTAGAGTATCGTTACTAACTGGTGTAGACTATCATATCGCTGGAATAGGGACGATGTTTGAATTAATAGCTGACAACCAGAAAGGCAAACCAGGATATGAAACGTACATTAACGACAAGGTAGTAACAGTTGCTGAACTATTACGTGATGCAGGCTATCATACTTTACTATCTGGAAAATGGCATCTTGCGGGACAGTCTTCCCATCCTGGAACAGCACCATATGATAGGGGTTTTGAAAAGAGTTTCACCCTCCTTGGCGATGGAGCCAACCACTTTAACGACAGAGAATATGTTCCAGGCTGGCCAGTAATATTCATGGAAGACGATAAGGTAGTGCCAAGACCAGGCAACAATACGGTATATTCAGCAGAACTTTATACTGATAAACTAATAGACTACGTTAACAGCACTTACAAAGACGGCAAACCATTATTCATGTATCTCTCATTCCAGGAAGCACATACTCCATTCCAGGCTCCACGCGATAACATTGAAAAGTATTATAACATTTACAAGACTGCAGGATGGGACAAGATAAGAGAACAAAGATTTGAAAAACAGAAAGAGATGGGATTTTGGAATACAAACTTAACTCTACCGGGAAGACTTCCACCAAATGTGAGTTGGGACAGTCTCTCATCTGAACAGAAAAATTATGCAGCAATGGTGATGGCAGTCCACGCTGCAATGATAGAGCAATTGGACAAGAATGTGGGAAGGATGATAGACTACCTAAAGTCCATAGGCAAATATGATAACACATTCATAATGTTTACTTCTGACAATGAAAGCAGTGAGCCAATAGATATTCTCAAATTCAAATACTTGAGTGGAGTTAACGTCACAAAAGGAGAGCAAATGATGTATTTGGTAAACAATAGCCTTCACAATCTTGGTAAAGCAAACTCTGATATTAATTACGGTCCATGGGGAACCTTCCAGTCAGTAGCTCCATTTTCAGGATTTAAGGGTTCACAATTTGAGGGAGGCATAAGAGTACCACTAGTGATGAAGCTACCGGCAACTGTGACTACAAATGCTACAAAAAATACAACAACTACGACCAGCATTAATAATACTTCAAGTAGTAATCAAGTAAACAGCTTTTCTTTCGTAAATGACATAACTCCAACAATCTTGGATCTTGCAAAAGTTTCTCATCCTGATACCTACAAGGGCCGATCAGTTCACGCAATGATGGGGAAATCATTAGTACCAATTCTCGCTGGAACAATAGATAGAGTCTATGCTGATGATGAAGCCGTTGCAATGGAGCTCTTTAACAGCACTAGCACACGCATGGGCGATTGGAAAGCCGTTCATGATGCGGCAACTGATGCTAGTGGGGTATGGAGATTATTTAATGTGGTAAATGACCCAGGGGAAAACAAAGACCTATCAAGTCAACATCCAGAAATATTACAAAAATTAGTTTCAGCGTACGAAAAATATGCGAAAGATGTGGGAGTGGTAATCCCAAGAGGAGATATATTCAGCATGGCTGTTAAGGCAATGACGCCAGTTGATAATTCCACCCAACAAACCGTAATACTGGAAAACATGATACCAGGCTATGGTAGTCCTCCAGAACGAACATATGTAAACAATTAATATTGGATAGATAGTGATTTATAGAATGCCTAATAATAACAAATCCTCGAATATCATTTTTATTTCCAAAAAAATACCAACTGAAGACTCGATAGATCACATAAACAAATGTATACTATTCTCAAAATTAAGTGGGGCATTTATTCCTCTCATGCTACTGCTGGTAACAGTATCAGTCACTTTCGTATCATTCATAGGACTTCATCCTTCTTTTGCTTCAATTGCTAATCAGAATCAAACAATTGATCCTCTGCCCTCATGGAAAGACGGCACAATAAAGAAGAGCATAATTGAATTTGTGCAGAATGTTACTGATCCAATAAACATTAATTATTTCATTTCTCCTGAAAATAGAATTGCAGTCTTTGACAACGATGGCACACTATGGTCAGAAAAACCATTTCCATTTCAAGGTTTTTTTACGTTTGATAGAGTGCCAGAAGTTGTAGCTCATAAGCCAGAGCTCAAAGGAGAATTCCCCTTCAAAGAAATATTGGCTAAAAACTTTACTGCATTAAAAAATCAAACTGAGGTAGATGTTATGAATCTGATGGCCGTAACACATTCAAATATTACGCAGACAGATTTTGATGAACTTGTTCACAATTGGACTCAAACTGCCAAGCATCCACAAACAAAAAGACTCTTTATTGACATGGTATATCAACCAATGCTGGAGCTTCTCAATTATTTAAAAGCCAACCAGTTCAAGAACTTTATTGTATCCGGCGGAGGTGTTGATTTCATGAGAGAGGCTCTTTCCTCGATATATGACATACCGCCAGAGCAGATAATTGGAAGCAGTCTGAAATATCAATTCGTAGATAAATATAACAATAACATGACCAACGCCACAGGAAATAGTAATCGGTCATTTATCTTTAGAACTTCAGAAAAGGGTTCATTCGATGACAAATATGAAAAACCCGCCAACATTCAGCTCCATATTGGGAAAATACCAGTGGTAGCTGTTGGAAATTCAGACGGAGACTTCCAAATGCTGGAATATGTTAGTGAAAATAATCCACCCGCAAGATCACTGGAACTTTTAGTCCACCACGATGATCCTGAACGGGAATTTTCATACGATAAGGGTGCAGAAAAGGCATTGGCACAAGCCCAAGATCAGAACTGGAAGATAGTGAGCATGAAGAATGATTTTGTAAATATTTTTCCAGCAGTAAATCATACAGGTCTAAATTAATTTCCAAAATTCATTTTTTATTTTTTACTTTACCCAATACTATGTCAAATTTATTATGTCAATTTCACAATATTATGTAAACAGACAAATTCAGACCATATCCATTCTATATACGTCTGAGCCCATTTTTTATATGATTCCTTACCGGGTTTAAGTTGAATCGGTACTATTATGATAAAAATCAAAGATAGTATATGGCAATACCTCTAGCATCGCAGCGGGTATTTTATCAAGTTTTCTTTGCTTTTTTATAAATATTATCAAGAAATTTTACAATTTCATCATTTGTCTGCTGATCATTCTTTCTCAAATAGTAGTAAAGCTCTTCTGTGGCAGCGTGATAGTCTATACCGATATTCTGAGCGATAGTTAAAGCTATGCTGGCAATTAACAATTTTCGGATTACAACGTCGGTCCCGTAAGTAACAAGGTCAGATGACAACTCAAACAAAAAGTTCTTAAAATTGGACTCAATGAATCGATCTTTTGCCTGTCGGGTTTTAATCGAGAAAGGTATCCCCATCATGCGCTGTTTCATGTGTATATTTTCCACCATTTCAATGAAATTGTCATTTAAATTAGGATCAGTAGACAGGACTTCAGTCAGTAAATCTGATGCATCTGCCTCGTTTAACTGAAGTCTATCGACGAGCGTAAATAGTATGTGACATGCTGCACATCCGTTCTGTTTAATGACGGAAGGGTTAACTTGCACGTTATTGATTTCGTTTGAAATTATATTTCGTGCCATATCTTCATCTGGTCGATTGTCTTTCACTCCGTAAAGTAGGAATCAACCTACTATTAACCTGTATAATTTATTTGTCAAAACATCAAAATGGAATTTCATATTAAGGATATTTCTATAAAGCTTGAATTCTAAATTTATATCAAAGATGATAAGTGAAACAAAAAGGCTTGAAATAGAAGAGCGTGCAAGAGATATACTTGAACATTCTGGATTAAATGCTGTTCCGGTAGAATCTATAGTTAATACGATAAATCGGCTCCTGATGATCAATATTGACGATATATTTGTATACAAGTCTATCAAGGATGTCAACAGTATGTGTGCCCAGCTGAATGAGATAAAAAAGAGATCGACCGAAGCATTCAACCAATTTATTTCCTATTCAACGAAGACTTTATGTCATTCTATGGGTAATCCATTGCGGAAAGCTGAAGATATAATTGAAGTTAATCAGAGTAACAAAGCAATTAATTCGTTGTTAGGGATAGTGACACTACTGAGCTACCAGTTTGCGGAGGCAGCTTCAAATGCGTCTTTTTTTGGTGATTGCAGGTATTCAGAGTCGTCATCGTCATTTGTTTTTGATGAGGGAGAACCCTTACCGTCATATAGAAAGGAAATAGCACATATGGCAAGATACTTCAGACTTCACTTGGGAAGCTACTTGGTCATCGAGTTTGCAAATCAACTTGCCGGAAAAGAAAAGACGAATATTCATAGTATTAACGCGTTTGAAAGTGTTATAAGACTATACGAAACAGGATGCGCTGATTATATATTTAATTTTATAACAGACTTGAAGAAAAGAGACGAAAGACTCGTCACCCCCATTTTGATTCATTTTGATGACAACACCTATGGATTGAAAAGGAAGGTTCTAGGAATTCACATTTATGGCGATGAAGAGATAAAATTATGGAAGAAATGGGGCGACCCCTACGACAGATTAGCAAATATAAATTGTAATTCTGCCGGCAACCTAAGCATGGAAATTACTCCATTTTCTGACTCGGTAGCAATTATTTGAAATGATTGGTGTGATTTTGATTATCAGATGTTTTCACCGTTCTATTTCAAAATTGCATTCCTTTATTCCCAAGATATTAGGATAACTTGAAACATATCGGTGGTGAAATGCTATTTATCTTTAAAAATTATTAAGCAAATTAATTTATTTATGCTATCAGCTTGTTCCTAAGTTATTTAACCTGATGAAGTCTCTTAGACCTTGCGCCTGTTCTCTGTAGGCTCGTATTACATGAATCTTACCATCTTCGCATTCGACTTCAACTGTTACCAAGTTGGTTTCTGCGTCCGATGCAAATACCTGTGGATAGATTTTTTTTACTTTACAATTACTGTCAAGTAAAGCCTTTAACTTGTCTAGTGCCTCATTCATGGCTTTATTTTGCACCAGCCAGTACAAATAGGATTCCATTCTTTTATTGCAATAACTAACAGCAATTTGCTTGCTGACACAGTTTTTTTGCAATCCTAATAAGATAGACTCGCTATTTCAACAGTGCTTATTACTTTTGCGGAATATGCATATTAATTATTATGTGCTATAGGAGGTATGAAAAACGAAGAAAGCCAAATCAAGGCTAATATTAACCGTAATGAAGACTCGCCCAAGGAAAACGCAAATCAATGGACAGAATTTGCCGCGCAATTGGTGGACAAAATTACCGGAAAAGACGTCATGATAACATACGAATTTGACGATTTCGTGATTGATGTTCCCAAAGCTGTAGGGCCTAATGGTCAAGATTTAGGTAGCGCGAAGTGGAAAATATCTGGAAAGATCATGATATCGAGTCAGGTAAACCCTAAATATTAGAAATTAACTAGTATAGTAAGAAACGGTAGTGAAGTCCTATCCTTAATCTTTTAGATCTACTAAAATTCCCACAAGGTAGTCTGTTAATAAGATTAAATAACAGTCCAATATGCTCACTCAGTTTCTCGAAAGACAAAATAATCCTCGATATTCAGGATGCCTCATTCTTTAATTTTGACAATAATGATGAATTTGACTTTTTTTCTACTATCAGAACGGCAAAGAAATTTGGTCAATTTCTTGATGACAACCATTTGACTCTTTCTATTCTTAGGAAGGGTAAAGAAGCGATCAGTATTGGACACAAGGCTCATCCTACTCTGTCTAGATTGTTCACTAGAAGTGACGATATTCAAATTAACAGTGTTCGGCAAGTCATGAAGCTTAAAAATGATCTAAAAAATGATGACGAAGAAAAATAAAAAGAATCAAACTAAACATAAAAATCGTCAACATTTAAGTAAAATTATCGCCCATCCAGAGTTAAATTAGATAGTTTATTGGTTTATCATATTATATGACGCAATATAACTCGTAGCTTATTCTATTACTCGTAGCTTATTCTATTACAATTAAATATTATGAATGCTATGAGCTAATAGATGGTATGGCAGGTTTGAAAAGCCACTCTTCATATCTTGGAGAATATAGTAATAATGATGAAAACTACATAAATACTAAGTTTACTAGCAAGGTAGTTTGTTTAACTGAAATTATTTTATTAAAATACTCTGTTCGAGAAAAATCAAAGACCGGCACTATCGTCGTAGATTTTGAGTATTCTCCTGATGAATGTTTAGTAAATTATACAAATATTAATTACAGTGATGACGAAATGGTGAAGTACGTTGAAGGTAATCCAAAGGTATTAAGAAATATTGATTGTTATTTACGTAACAAATTAGTAAAGTTTGAATTTAATCTTTCCCCTTTTTAGACTAACTATCATTCATTTGGCATATTTAATGGGTATTTATTTTTAAGTTGATATTAACTAGGTAGGACCGGATTGTAGTTTCATTATAGAATCTAATTAAGTTATTATAAGCATATAAAATTAAATTGGATTTAATATTTGTGACTATCTATTCTTTTAACATAAAAAATTGTTATTTGTTATCTCTTTGTTTCATTATAGATGATTATTAAAAAATAGCTTAAGTTTAGGGTGTACAAATCAATAACATAAGTAGTAATTTCAATTTAGCATATTTGAGTCATTTACTTGGCACCCACTCCCCCATTGGTGCCCCTCCATTAAATATTGTATCTACCACAGTGAATGTATGTTGAAATATATTTTTATTTTTTATCATTTTTTTGACGACTCAAAAAGTAAATTCCCATCCAATAAGATACCGTTCAAAAAAAGCTATTTGCAGCCCCACAAACTCTTTCGAAATATCTTTAAATTGTTCATTTACTGGCGCAAAATTTTAGAATATGGAAGTTTTAGTAATATAATTTTAGGAAGAAATCAGGAATCTATCATTACGCCAATCAGCAGAAAATTTACCAATCCATCTTCGAAACTTTATCAGATTGTTGTTAATGAAAACGCAGTAATAACTCAACGTTCAAACAAAATCAAATTGGTTAAAAATGGCATAGAATATTATTTTGTAGAAGTAACTTCAAAGAACGGTGTTCAATATGGGATCCCTGCATTCGGAGCAGATGCTCTTGAACTTTATGCACAAACCGTGTTGCTAATAAATGTACCAGGTTTAACATTACCAAAACAAAAATCGATTCCAGAAATAAATTAATTGTGCAAATGACTGCAAATCATAATTCGTTTCTAACCCTCTAGTCTTAAATTCTCTATGAATTCTACTTTTTAAAGGCATTCAATAAATACAAAAGCTATTAATGATTGCGTTCATTGCCATTCATGGAATATTTTAGAAATTCATTTAGTTCTTTCAGATCTTTTATTCTGCTTTACTACTCCATAGTAAATTGCCGGTCAAAATAAAATATTAAATTAATTTTTAGTAATGCTGTCTATAATTTGCATAATATTTTCTTTCTCTTCGTCTGAATCATCGGTATCAAATACCAATATGTCCTTGCCTTGAGCTGCACCTTCAACCATATATATTGCAGCCAATATTCCCTTTCCAAGAGGGTTAAGGAGAAACTTGTTGGACTTGAAGAAAATTAAACCGTATTGCATTAAGGGAAAAATTGTTTCATATGCAGTCCAGTATGTAATTCTCCAGGGCCTAATTAGTTCATTAAGATCTACTCCAAGAGGATTAGACTCTATCCGTTTAAGTATTTCTATGGCATGAGGCAATAGAAGTAGCTCAAGCAATTCAGTTGCATCAAGATTTGCTGTTCCTTCTGAATTTTGATTCGTACAGATATTGATCACTTTAATTGCTTATCACTGTTACAATAGTCATTGTTTTTCTTAATAGACCGTCATGAGCTAATTTTTTCTGACCTATACTCATTAATAAACAATATTGTACATATACGTTTGGAGATTTTGAGCAATAAGAAAATCGATGTGGGCAACCTAATTAAGTCGTGCTTGGAGACTCAAGAGATAAACAAAAGAATTGAACTGGTATATGCCATCAATAACCTAATACCAATAGGATTTCAAATACAAATGCCTGCTCTCATAACAAATAATTACATTAATCAAGCACTATATACACTGGAAGAACGATTATCGAATGAGCCATTCTTGTTCCATGAATAGGTCTTTTGAAAATTTTTCATTCGTGTTAAATTATGCAAAAGAGAAATGTAAAATTAAGATTGCAGGATGCAAGGGGCATTGATCAAAAATCACTTTGATTATTGAAAGGTAACGATTTATATTTTGCCTAGTGAAATGAATTAACTATTTCATTGTTCATCTTGAATTGTAAAATTGCTAGGATCTATACGATAATGTGTCAGTAATATATCACAGTGATGTCATAATTATATACACTATGCTCATTTAGGTTATTATTATAATAATTACCCATATTTTTCTAATAATTTTTACATATTAGCTTTTAATCTTAACCTGAACTAGCATAGCGATTTTAGTACATTTCAGTGCTTAAGATAGTCTTAATAAGTGGTAATTGTGACTCATGCGATATGTTACTAAATTGTCATTCCAGAGAAATAGGAATTAACGTGACTAAATAATAATAAGATACTATTAATAATTTCAAGGCTGTTGTCTAGCAAATTTTAAAAATTAATTACCAAGTATTACATCAATGCTCGTCATAAAAATTCAGGTATTGATTGTAAGTCATAATTTAGACAACATTTTCCCATATAGTAAAGCAGGAAAGGTCGATTCAACCGTGTTAGACATCGCAGATTTAAAACAAATAGAAATAAGAAAAGTCAGAGTTGGAGATATTGACATTGCTTATAAAATTATTGGCATAGGCGATCCTATATTACTGATTAACGGATTTTCCACACCATTGGATCTTTGGGATCCGACCTTCATAAGTAAGCTGGCTTCTAAACAGATGATGGTAACGTTTGACAACATGGGGATAGGAATTCAACTGCTGGAGATAAAAAAATTCTCAATTAAACAATTTGCAAATGATACAGTCGGGTTATTGGATGCTTTACGAATCAAAAAGGCAGATGTAATTGGATGGTCATGGGGGAATGATTGCTCAGGAATTAGCACTTATACATCAGGAGAAAGTAGGAAAACTTGTAATCTATGGATCATTATGTTGTGGAAAAGAATCTGTACAGGTAAGTCCAGATGTTTCGGAAAAAATTGCAAATCAGACTGGTACTTCTCTTGAAAGACTCCAACAGTTTTTACCGTTACTATTCTCGCAAGACTGGCGTGAAGCACATCCAAATTATCAGAGCAATCTTCCAACAAGTTCAGATGTTATAACTAATAAAACTCTAACTTGCAAGCGGAAGCAATAATCAATTGGCCCGGTGCATGCTATCAATTGGATAACATAACTCAACAAACTCTTGTCATAGTAGGAACAGATGACGTACTTACAGTACCTGCTAATTCCTTGTTAATTGCAGAAAGAATTCCAGGTGCATGGTTTATGCAAATGGAGGGACGAGGACAGGGCTTAGTTTACCAATATCCAGAAAGGTTCAGTGATCTAGTGCTTACATTCTTAGCGACAGACTAAATGATAGTGTTGTTGTGTTTGGACGAAATCGGCAACTAATGAAAAAAGCTGTTCTATTGCAACAATTGCTAAACTTATTTTGCTTATAAATTATTCTTTCAAATTTAAAGGTCTGAGCGATTTCAGTTCAATTCAACTATTATTATCGATTATTTCGGAGATAATGGATAAATTATATGTAAACGCAACTTTAGTGATAGGAGTGAATGATAATATTAATTCGATATCCAAAGTTGAGAATGCCGACGTGAAAAAAATTCAAAACCGCAAGGAGTATGTAGAATCGATTATTAACGAAATAGCGGCTGGTCAGATTTCTCAAGAAAAGTTGGTAGTTGAGCTGGCAGAAGAGTTCAAAAACTTTTACGATTTAATGGAAAATCTTGAAATCAGTGTTTCGCAACTAAAACACCGCTACCAATTTATTCTTGACCTAATAATGTCAATTCCAGAAGTTCAAAAAAATTCGAAAATATCTGAAAAGATTAGACAAATGTTCCCAGAGGATTCACATCCGTAGTCAAGATTATTCTGAACAAATTATCTCCCTGGTAGAGGGTTTTTGAGGAGATAAAACGCCATCACCTGCAAAGGACGAGGATCATGGTCGAGCCAAGAACGTGACACAGGAACAGGTTATTGCTAACCATTTCAATTCTAATTGTTTATGACATATACGAAATTATAAAGCAGGATTTGCATACCAATTAAACCCGTTCTCCATGTAAGTGGGAGTTTAAATCCACATACATGGTTATTGTGTGAAGTAAAGCAAGCGCAAGCGCTTAAAATATACTAGACATCAAAATATTTATTCTGTTCAAGATTATTTTTATTGACTATAATGAGTAAGTTTTTTGATTCATTTGATTGTTTAATTCTACTACTACGACGATAATAGCGTCACTCAGTAGATACTCTGCTGAATTGGGATCTTGTTTTGAAAACTGAACTATATAATGGTCTACAACCATGCAATGGTTTACTAATGTGAAAAACAAGTTTTGCGAATGAATTCCAAAAAACCAAGAATAACCTAGAATAGAACATAAATCTAGTTCATAAACCTAGTATATTCGCGCACTGGGATGGATATGACATTCATAAAAATTACATATTTTTAGGCTGCCATTTGACATCGCTCGATAAAATTACATATGAATTAAAGATAAGTCATGTTGGTTAGACGGACACTAAAGTTAATTCAGCATCGTGGCAGGTTTTTGACAATTTCTGTAGTTCGGAGACTATTTTAACTTGCAACCATATTATGCGAAATTTGTACATTATGATTAATTCAGTAAGGAGAAATTTAGAAACCGGGATTCCGGGCAGTGGAACAATTTTGGTTAATAATAAGATCATTGATTACAATGCGGTCTAAATACAAAATACGATTTCATACCAGCATAACAAAGGGTATGAATTTCTCCCCATTTTTAAGTTAAATATTTAAAAAAAGTTAAAGTTAAAATTCTCTGATTTTGTTTTGTTGTTTACGTGTTATTTTTCTAATGTTGCTGTAAGCCTTAACATTAATTGCTCCAGACTTGAGCATTTCCTTAACTTTTTCATCGAGTATTTTTTCTATATAGGCTACATCCATTATGGTTTTCCCGACAGATTCAAAAACTGCAACTCTTAGTTTTTTATATTCGATCGGTGCCTCTTCATAGCCTTCTAGTATTTTTTTAGCACTCTCTGAATTGATATTTATATGCTCTATGTTTCTATACTGCATCCTCTCTTCCAGCAGTTGTTTTTTTCCCTCTAGATTTGGATATCTTGCTTCATTTTCCTGCCTTCTAAACTCTTCCTTACTAACTTCCCCTTTGAATAATTTGAGGTGTGCCTCAATTTGTTTGTCATTGACTTTTACTAATTCCAGTCCTACTCTATCGCCGGTCCCATGTCTTCTTATTTCAATGTGATATTCAATTGTAGTGAATGCCCAGAACTTCATCTGTCTGTCGTCTAATTCATCAATATCTTCCAGAGCATCACAATCATAGGTGCAACTATGCAGTATTTTCATAATGCCCTCTGGTGTGTTTTCTAATTCTATTTTTTCGGCCCTTGCATAGTCTCTTAGAGCATTACTGACAATTTCAATGGTTAGGTCTTTTGGCAGTTGTTTTTTACCATCCCACATTTTAATAGTGTTTAGAAGTTTTTCTCTATGTTTTTCAGATTCGTCCCATCCAGATCCAAAACCAGCCATTATATTTTATTTCCCTTCCTCGTCTTTAAATTCTATGGGTGTATTATATTACCTTCACGGCCACGACAAACAAACCAAAAATTGTAAAGATTAAAGTACCACCGGATAAACTGGAGAAACTTAAGAAGGATCTACAAAATAATACATTATCTCAAACTTGGTTAAACTACATTCATAGGCTGTTTTGACATAGTATTCTGGAGGATATTTACTCCCATGTGATTGTGTTTGTTTATGAATTCTAATAGTTCGTTTATCATAAATGGTTTAGAAAGAACAGGCAAGTTGTGGTCGTAACCTTTTATATCTTTCAAATTAGAAACTGCAGTAACTATCAGTAATATAATTTGATTATTTAATTGTAATATTTCTTTTGCTAATTCATAACCGTTCATGAGTGGCATTCGGATATCTGAAATAACTATATCATATTTATCATGGTCTGATCGTATATCTTCTAGTGCAACCATTGGATCGCGATATCCCACTGCCTTGATACCCTTGGAATTCAAAAAATAGGTGAATAAATCCGCATGTTCGGATTCATTATCAATAACCGCTATCTTTGGATTAACTAAAAGTGTAATGGCAACATCAACTGACTATCATTCTCATGACATACATTCTAAGAATACTCTATTTCTTACGTATAAAATGTCTGCTGTTAGGAAAAACTGTCTGTTTCCATATAAAAGTAACTATTAAAATAGAAAAGGTTAGGAGATTACTTCTTTTTTTGTTTTTATTTTATGATCCGATCGAATTATTTCTATATTTTTATCTACAGGCTTTAGGTGTCTTTATCTTCTAATTACCGATAGTTATAAGCCTGGGTAAGTTCACCAATGAAGAGCATTTTATAGTCAAATCCATAGTTGCAACACTGACATTGAAGAGAATGTCGGACAAGGAGATTATTGAAATCATTTTTAATCAAACCAATAAAATGATATTCGATAGAGCGTTATATGACAGGACAGAGTATCAAAAAAGATTCCTATCAATGGTATAAAACTGTTCGTGAAGGACAGTATGAATACATTCACGAGTTTAAGGAGAGAATAGACGAAATAATTTCAATGCAGAAGAAGCACCATGAAATAATAGAAGAAAATAAACAATCAGATATTGATTATCCTCAAGATGATTCAGAATTAGAACCAACGGTGTACATCTGTCAAGGCTGTAATAAGGCTGTGGATGAATACAACAGGAATATTCATGTATGTAATAGATAATCAACGCATATAGAAATGGTTAGATTGGTTACATTACCTACCTCAAGTAGGTGTAGCCTTTTGCTGGGCCACGGATAAAATTTATCTTGGGACATTTCTTTTACGTCGGCGAACTTTATCATGTTTCTTACTTTCGCTACGTCGACTGCTGTATGCATGAGTGTGCTTATCATTAGTTTCCCTTCTCACGAGCCTGATAGAAAATATCTAACTAATAAACTTCTAACGTCTACCAAATTTGTAATTGTTTAGTTTAATACGTACAAGCACTACCAGCAGGTGTGGGATATTGGACCCCAATTCCTGCACCTGCTATTCTTACACTTTCTATCATTATTGTTAAAAATTTAATTTTAATTTCAGTTGTAAACCAGCAGGATCAATTGACTTATGTACGTGTATAGATGTGGGATTCATGTTCATTTATCCCACATCTGTTATTTCTAATTTAGTCTCTCTTAATAGACATAATGTAGTAGATATAGTGCCAATCCAAATTCATGTTCCAAGTAGAATTGGTCAACCATAGCGGGTGTCGGGTTGACAAAAGATAACCTACTAGACCGGCATCTGCTATCTGATTTTAAATAAAGTTCTGCTGGTTCCTAGTACATCCCAGAACTAGGAACTGGCGTTGAATACCCATTCTCTGCCTTCCAGAACAAAGATAAATGTGAAATAAAATATTTAATTATTTTATCTTAATGTCCTGTTGGTCCCAGGGTCTTGACTGGCCTGGGATTTAAATTACCAGAAATAATTAGCCAACAGGCACTGTATTATTCATTAATTCGCTATTAAACCCTAGGTAACAATAATACCTCAACCATGCTTAAAATTCGTTAATATCAAGAATAGGAAGGAGAATCAAAAGCCAATATTCTAACTAATAGTTGACTATCTTAACTTAATAATACACTTCTAACCCTTTTGATTACCTATCCAGAAAGAAGAAACATGGGTCAACTTAGCAGGTGTGGGTTTATTCTCTATTGATTTATCCTTCCATTCCACATCTGCTATTAATTATTAGAATTTGATTGAGTGCAATATTTTTATATGCCTTTATGAGTTTCAACAAAGTCGTACATTACGACTACTTCAATAGCAGGTGTGGGTTCATTCTGTGATATCCCACATCTGTTATTATTTTGTGATAATGATCTATATAGACAGCATTTTAATAGAATTAATTTGTAATAATAGATTCCTAGCGAAAAAAATCAATTCTGAATAAGCAGGTGTGGGGTTGTCTATTACCCTGCATCTGCTATCTGATTTTAAATATTAAAGTCCTGTTGGTATCCCAGTAATCGATCCGATATCTGGAATCTATTTTGGCTTCGCCTACAGATAGAATTTTCCCAACAGAACAAATAACAACAAGTAATCGAATACTTAATCTTTATAGAACATCCATCTAACTTAATTCCATTAGGCCAAAACAATCCCTTGTGGTAATTACGCTCAATTTGTTTAATGCCATATAAAACGAATAAAATACAAGTTAGCACCAAGTTAAAAATTGCTTAGGATATGCTTGAAGTATTACAAAGTCAATTCCTGTGGTAAAATTCGAGTGCCGATTTTGCAAGAGCCTTATAATGCTTCGCCACCGCAAGATTTGTATTCGAAAGTTCTGAATTAGCCATCGTCATTAGCCTTGTGGCCACAACTAGTGCTTCTTGTTTAAGTACAAATTGATCTATTTTTTTAAAATCCTTTAACTTTCGATCGAATTCATCCATCTCTTTGACGACTTCATCATACGACATTAATCTTCACGTGTTAGGATTGTATATAAAATTTTAAATGGAATTAGCAGTGGTATAAGCCAATTATTGTCACACATAGTTGATTGCAATTTATTAATACAATTTTTGTATTTCATAATTGATTGTTCAAGTATAACTAACATGTGAACCAATAGGGCCCACAGGGATCAACTTTTCTTTGACGTATACGACACCTGCTATAACTATAGTATAGGTGATTGCAATCTATATGGTATACCTTTAGAAAATCATTGCTGTAATATATAAGCCAATATAACAAGGCCTTATCATGTTAGATGCGGGTTACCCGTAGCAACTATTTCCACATCTGCTATTAATTGTGTAATTAGAAGTTAATGATCCATACAGTCAGCATTTTAATTGCATCAATTACTAATATTAGACTCTAATCGGATAAGTAGATACAAGCAACATCTGGGATTAAAGTACAAATGGAATACTTCCAGCAGAACAAATTCAATGTCCGTACCAATTAGATAATTTTTGATGATCAACTTCTAGGATTGTTCTGTTGAATCCCAGAGAATTGCCGACTTGGAATAGAGTGGATTTGTGCATCTTGTCTTCTCTAAAGAACGAAATAGTTTTAGAAAAGAGTAGTTAATTCTTAGTTAGCAATATCACTACAGGTAAGCATTAAGATATTTCAAAATCTAGGATAAACAAACGCAAAGATCAATTGTAACGTGCAAATAATAATAGTGGGATTCCTATCTAACTTTGTATCATCATTATTATTAATGATACCCGTTATGATATTTTGCAGATCATCTAACTTAAGTATCTATCAGATGTGGGGATTTCATGTTCATTTCACCCACATCTGGAGTCAGTCATGTTATTAATCAGAATTTAGTTCACATTATCTAAAATTAAAATAGGATGATGTTCTGTTGGTTCCTACCCAAATAGCAATGATATCTGGGGGAATTGACTCTGACCCAACAGAACTGAATAGTATCATCAAAGAAATAATTAACTCTTGATTAACTATCATACGGCATATAGTTCTCCATGATCAACAATTTAAAAATGTTTAGTCTCATCTTGTTTGTCGTAACTCGTTAATAGTTTGATTGCATCAGATTGATTTGCTCTGAAGGTGGAGTAGTCAACAAAGGTGTAGGTTACGTCGGTAGAAATATCCCATTTCCTAGACCTACCATTAAATCTATGTGTAATATTTACTTGCAATAAGTTCCATTTTTCTACATCTGCTATTAAGTATCAGAATGTATTATCTATCGCCAATTTATTTCTATATCATCAATTGTACCAATACAATTGTTCCCTGCTATCATAGTGTATCATGAAATTTAGGAATGTAATATCAATAGAATAAAAATTTAAATTTGAATGCATTTTTTAGCTTGATTATCCCACCCATTGTGACGAATTGGTAAATTCATCAATACTATTTTCTAAAACCCTCAGCTTTTCTAATTCTGGTGAGTCAAATGTACCATGATAGTCATAGACAGATTTTGTTTTTCCATTAATAGTTATTGATATTTCTGCAGAGGGCTGATCCGTTATTCTTATCTTGTCATATCTATCCTCCAAGTCGAAGAAACCTGAAGCATAAAATTTGTCTACCAATTCCTGGACTTTAGGTGTTGATAAACTAGATGTATGCTCCCCTGTTACTTTCACGTGCTCGTATCCTCGATATATGACCCTTCCATCGTTGTCTATTTCAAGATAGTAAACTGGACATGTTCCATGACAGGGACCTCTAGATAATGTAATATTCACATCAGCTAAATCTCTATTTGATATTTTAGTAATCGAATTTATGGAGCTATTACTGCCAATTTGAATGCCTTGAGCTTGCATATTTTGGTAATTTACCGTGAAATATGATGCTGAAGCAATAGTCATAGCGGTAATAAACAATATGGATATTTTAACCGATTTATTCAATATTTGTACTTCCCACCCAACTACATTATATCATTTCTGCATCTCTGTTATATCCATTTGCGAGAATATATAATTAATATCAATAAACTGGATATCTATAGTCAAAATTTGGTCATGTAAGATAAATTTAGATCGTCTTTTTGTCCGATTTAGCTCATACTTCATCTAAGATAGACGGCATCGCTTAAAAAATTTCATTTCTAATTGAGAGAATATGATATTCATGATGCTCCCTATGATAACTGTCTGTTATTTTGAAATCTAGAATAATGGTAAGGTTATGGATACCAGAATTTTGCAGTTTTGCATATTACCGTTATTAAACTAAA
>CAVPGE010000050.1:0-49475 GCA_963703885.1 uncultured Nitrososphaerales archaeon | reverse complement strand
CGCAGAAAGAGGTATATTAAACTGAATGATCTGGCACACATCTGATTACGCACTTCTTGGCATTTACCATAAGAAGTTAATCTAATTTTAGTTGACTGAAGAGTTTTAGCCGAACTACATTAAACATTAAATGAGGAATTGAGTTCTTGTTAAAGATTGAACCTTAATATCATACCTTTACACGATACTCTTGCCAAAATAGTAGAGTTTTTTTCGTGAAAATAGTTTACGAGCGTCGACGAAATGAAAATCGTTTTTTGCAATAGAATTGGAGTGTTGATAAGAGGAACAATAAAGATGGAAGTCGTGTATGTACATGACCATCATATCTAAAAACTTAACTAGGTCGGCTTCCTATCAATATGTCTGATGTCTGTTTCAGATCAGTTTAGTACAACTGTGGAACGGCTAGATAACTGGAAGTGCCAGATTTGCGGCAAAGTGTTTGATAGCGAATATATTCTAAGCTATCATCAACTACTAGAGCATAGCGAAAATAGCAGACCTCCGATAGGAATAGCATAGCTAAGCAAAGTTTGCGCAAAGTGGTATCTAGAATATGTACGTGTTAGTTGGAATAGTGTATAAATTCTGAGATAGGTTGATTGTAATTCTTAATTTTTCTATTGTTTTGATTGGGCATACTATGCACGTGAATGATCTATTTTTTGTTTCTTTTCCACCAATGACCTATAGATTTAAGGAACTTAGGTTAACTACTTTGTGATATAATTAATAAGAATACAGCTAGAATGACCTCCATTTTGCCAGTATATGGGTAAAAATTAGACCAGTATTATTATTCTCGCCTAAGCACTAAAAAAAATGTAAAATTGGAGTGAGTCGACAAATCTTTAAATAAGTAAATGTGCTCACGTTGCATATCTTTATTTGAATTTTGCATGGGCTCTGTTAACTTTACACAAATCACCAACTATTCAAATGATCTAGGTTTGATGGAAAAAATAGAACTTACCATAGACTTTGGTAATAGAATATCTATGTAAAGAATCTCCCTTAACCTTGGAATTATTGTTTTAATAATTATCTTAAAGGCCAAGTCCCCGATAAAGTCTTTTAAAATTAAAAATAGTTTAGAAGATTGGGCAAAAGTTTAAATAAATACGTAGCGCAACGGTTAATAATCTTCCTGTAGAACTATGTAACCGAGAATTCAAATTTTTTGACACTCAAATATTTCCATCCAAAATACAGCAGACGCTCTTTTAATGATTGAAAATTCAATTCATTTGCCATCCATATCGCAATTTATGGCCAAGGTACGACTATAATGTTAATCCGTGCTAGTCACTAGTTGTATGCCCGGAATAGCCAAATCCCTTTCTCATGGTTGTGAAGTAATCAGTTATTTGCACTAAACAAAATGTAACTTGCTTATTTTTCTTAATTTGTTATATTAATTGAGATGTTTTATTCTGATTCCAAGAGTCTTTAACGATAAAAGTAGTGTGCCCAAGGGGCACTAGTACACATTTGTAGAGCCCAGTTTTGAATGCATTTCAATCAGAACGATTTAGAATAATTCTCATAATAGTAAGAATTGGATTTAATTAAAAGTTTCATCAGTTTCATAGGCTCTGTTAACTTTTCTGTAAAAGCTATAGCTGAGTAATTCTATATTATATTCTTGAGATACAACAGAACAGACCCAGCTATAATTGCTTATGGCGTATACCTATATTTTAATTCTAGGAGTTATCGGTGTACATCTAGGTCACTAGAACATATAATCAAACGATCGCATGTATCTGTCTGGAAGTGGGTAGAAAAATATGGAAATGTTGTGGATAGATTTAGGATATCCAAACATCAAGTCAGAGAAATATTTGTAGATGAAACACTACTACAAATTGATGGAATAGATTATTGGCTATGGATAGCATATGAACCAAATCTAAAAAGATTTTTGATGATGCATCTATCTAGGGAAAGAACACTCTTTGTGTGCTATCATTTTTTCAAGCAACTAAGATCCAGATATGGTAGAAAACCTATCTTTACTGATGGAGCAAGATGGTACAATGAGGCTTGTAGATGGCTTAGGTTGAAGCATAGTGTATATGGTACTGAATTAAAGATGCACTTTTGTTTCGATATGCGCTTGAGTCAGTTAAAGAATCTGTAAGTCACATGAATACAGAATTTGATAAACGATAGATTTGGACATCAAGAATTAATGACATGTACCCTCCTCATATGACATGCAGAGATAATCACGATAGGAAACCTCAATGCGTAAATGAATTAACCTAACTTTCATACTATAATTAACCAATATGAATTATGGTAATAGTGCATTGATTAGTTACACTAAATTACATCACATCTACATCATGAAATTACACATACTACATCATTTTGAGTTATTTAATTAATCTTAATACAAATAACCTAACGAAAGGATTTTTGAATGGACCTTCGGAATACTTTATTCATAATTGCTTTATTCGTCTTTCTGTGCACCCGATGCTTTAACTACAGACGTATTTTATTATAAAATTGGCGTAATTCAATCCGGTATATTGCTTATTAATATTGTCTGTGGTTTTGACCTTTCTATATAATAGCAATTTGGACAAAGAAACTTCCCAAACCAGGACCTGAATGAATTGGTCATTTTTTTGCATAACTCACATCGGGTTGGGTTCATCATTACCACTTGTACAATACTCTCAAATTATATAACATTATTCTATACAATTTAGAATTTCTACTAGTGAATACTTTGGTGATGTTGTTCTTTATCTTTCCCGTTTGCAAAAATATTAACGATAGTAATTAGCGCGATAGTCATGACAATCCCTGCGAAAGATATACCGATTAAGAATTCAGTCTCTAATGATATGATATTATTATACTCCTCATGGTATTTGAACTTTAATTTCTAATTTCCTCTTCTCGTATTAAGCCCATGTAAACTTGGCAAGCAGTACAAATTTCTAAATCGTTTATTAACGGTATTATCTGGGTTCTAAACCTCGCCAGATTGAACACAAATATTTTCATCCATTTAATTATGCCCACCATTTATAGGGTCTTACAGTCATTTAATGTCTTCTTTCACTTGGCACTTCAAAAAACTGACGGCAACACTGGAGTATATATCCATTAATGACTTTCATTAAATTTATCCATTTTTAGAGATATGAAATCAAAAAGTTTCTGTGTAAAATTCAAAACTTTATAGATGGTGATGTCCATAAAAAATTTTAGAATTTTTCATAAAATGAAACAGAATCAACCTGATAAAAATGACTATAATATTTTACGCAGGCACTTCGACTCAAATAAAATAGATGAATTAGATTTTAATCAGATAACTGCCATTCAAAATAAACTTTTGACAATCGCTTTTTGGGATATTAGTAAATTTTCGGAGGTAACTAAGGACCTAGAAGCGAATACTAATTTGCTCTCAGACTTTTTACAAGAATATTTTAAGATTGCTATAGAAGTCATACATGCAAATGACGGATGTCTCGATAAATTCATAGGCGACGGCGTTATGGCCATTTTTGGACTTCAATATGGCGAGGAATATGCTCAGACAGCTGCAATTAGAGCAGTTCGTGCCGCGATAGATTTTAGAGTTAGGTATAATATTCTTATAGAAAAATGGATTGAAAAAAATTGGCAAAAGCGTGTTAGACTTTGAAGCACCTGACATGGGTTTAAAATGCGGTGTAAACACTGGGAGAGTGTTGTCTGGCAATTTTGGAATTGAAGGTCATGACCAATTGACGGTGCTTGGTAACAATGTAAATGTAGCTAACCGACTCTGTAATTCCATTGGCCAACCGGGTCGTATTTATGTTTCAACTACAACGAAAAACAATATTCGAGATGAATTTGAACTTAGTCCTCTCGGAAAAAAGTATATTAAAAATATAGACGAACATGAAGTATTTGAAGTAATTAATACTTTTGAAAGAAAAGAACATTCACATCAGTTGGTTAAGGGTGTTGGGCAAATTAAAGCCGATATTCCAGAAGAAATAAGAATTACAGGTGCGTCAAAGGTTTCCGCAGAATTTTTTGGTAGTGTGGATTCAGCATTTTTAAGTCTTAGATTAGAAGAGTGTGTCAAAAAGTATCTTTGGTTCGGTGACCCTAAAAGTGCGATTTTGCGATATGATGCGAAAACAGATAAAATGTGGGATGTAGGATTACTAAACTTTAGGAACTGTAGATATTCGAACGAGTGGGAATTTGATATTGAATCAAAATTGAAGCCAGGAAAGGGTTATGCAACTATGGGTATGTTTGAAGTTAAAGATTACGAGGATAAGAATGGCATACTCAAGGAATACCATCCTCATGTCGCTATAGTAACTAAAGAAATACAGTTAGTGTCTGCTTATACAGAAAAAATATTATCGCATGCGGATGACTTATCTGTAAAACATCAGGATGGGACAGAAAACAATGAACAATATAAGACAGTTCCCACGAGCAACAAAATAGACCCACTTAAAGGGAGACCTTACAACGAGGAGATGGGGATTAGATATTATTCCAACCGGGATGATTTGCCAAGTCTTGATTCGATACTTAAGTTAGATAGTTTGGAAAGTGTAAATATTCTTAGCATTACTTCGGCAATACTAATTGTGACTAGAAAAAAAATAATTGTTGAATCTTTGAATAGAGGTGTTCGATTTAATTTTCTTATTCTTAACCCAGATGATAATGTTTCAGTGGAAAATCAAAAAAGGAATTATGGTGAAAGGGATATCAAAGGCAACGTACAGGATACCCTATCTGCGTTAAGAGAAATAAAAAATGGTTTGAGAAATGAATTAAACCAGAATCTTTCGATTCGTCTCTATTGTGGTATCAGTATAGAAGAAGGGGTAATGATAGTCAAAACAAGTGTCAAGTTCAACTCATGGGCAAAGATAGAGTCTTACTCGGTTGGCGGCGATGCTAATTCCCGCTCTAGTAGAGCATGCTATTATCATAGCAATAAAGAATTTTTCGAACAGTATGAGCATTACTACAATTCTATTTGGAATAAAGATACCACTATAGAATTCGATGTATAGGTGAAACATCAGGAAAACGAAATGGGAACCGTATCGGGCAGACCTCGCTGGTGCTATTGCTGCCATAATAGGTACGGATAAGAGAACGATAGATAGGTGGGTAAAAGAGTTGCAGAAATAGGATTGTAATAAAAAGTCTGGTCCCTTCAGTATGAATTTGTTTAGTATAATAATTAGTAATCACACATTAAATATTGATTGAATATGAATTGTCTTGACAATACTCTGTTAGAGCACGAATTTAGTCCATTTCAGCCATCGTGTGAAGTACCACTAGATACAAGGGAGCAATCTATTGAATATCGAGCATACAAAGAGTGTTTGATATCACTTAAAAATAATTGGTCATAGATTAAAGCAGTACCATTCTAATAATATTACTCAAAAACTTGAGTTTCATATCACTTATTATCATCAATTACATACTGAGTCGTTTTTGATTTTTGCTAGAATATTATTAGATAGAGTTGATATGCTAATTCAAAAATTATTGAACATACATCCTTCCAATCGAATTAAAACTTTTAATGATTTAAAAAACATTCTTGGAAAAAGGAAGAAATGACTGACTTTGCAGATTTTAAAAAGCAAAAATTGATTTGTGACTTGACACAATTGCTTTAAAAAACAAATTGGATTGATAATTCATTAAAACTAATGCGAGATAAGCTTATAATTCATCCTGGAATTTTAACCGGCAGCATCCGTTATTTTCCGAAATCAGGGGTCATATTTAGGAAGACAAATGAGAATTTTGGATTTCTGTCTAAAGAAGACGAAACGAAAATACAGAAACTAATAGATATGTATGGTACTGAAGAAAATGAAATTTTGTCGATACCAAAACATCCTGCGCAAATGTTCGACAAATTCATACGTTCAATATGTAAGCATAATATCGAACTAAAAGAAGATGACCAACGTATACTCGTGTCGATTGTACAAAGAAATGGAGGTGCGATAGACTCGGATATTTTGTCAAAGCATATACGACAATTTTTGGAAGATGGCGCAGCTCTATGTAAGAAACAGGTCATAAGCGATGTGTTATAATTGAATTTAACATAAAAGAAGGTGTTGTTGGTTCTGTTATTTTTCTTATGTAACTAAATTTCCCATGGAATCGATGTCTCATTTCTTTTGTCAAGACGAGACAAAATAATATTCCCTATACTAAGAGTAGGTACAAAACCTAAAGTTATCCATGCTATAATTTCAATGAATTGCATTTGATATTTCATTGCGATAAACTATATGATAAAATCCACTAAAGCTCGTTTATGATTTTTCAAGCTAATTGTTGATTTTTCAAGGTTCAAAGCTGGATAAATGGATTTGTCTAGATAGTCATAAATAACAAGCTCGAGTAAAAATCATTTGTGACTAATACACCTATTCCATTTTACAAACTAGGTGGTGAAGGAATCGATGGACCTAAGATATTGGGTGCTATAGTAGCATTAACAGGTTCTGAAATATATCTTTGTGCAAAATGCTTCAACGTCACAGCATACACTAAGGATGAAACAAGACCAATTAGATGTGATATGTGTTCAGATGATTTTAGTTGGCTTGGCATCAAAACGAAACTGGTCAGAAAATGTCCTGATTGTGGTAGGGTTGACAAAACAAATTCGAAAGCATATTGCAATAGATGCCCCTCACCAGTTAAGTTGATAGATGAAGAATCAGATATAACGACTATCGATTAACTAGTCAGCAAATGAATGAGAAATTACTTTTTTCCTTAGTGCAGTATGTGACACTGTCATTATCATTTTTGCCCGGTCTTTCAGGAGCCTCAAATCAGCTAATTGGTAATACCTTGAATGTGATTATTTATTGTAGTTGTTAAAGAACTAAAATATTATTTTGGTGAAGTATCTTCTATTTCTTTAGCACATTTATCACAATATCTCTCTATCACTGTGGCTCCTTCAACTTGATAACATACTATTTTGGTTGCAGGATTTGCGCATTTAAGACAGAATTTGGGACCTCTTTTTGAGTCTGCGGTAAAAGGTTCTATACTTTTTAGTGTTCTTTCCATCTATAATCATCCAAGCTATTACGCACATAATAAACTAGACAAAGTTTCTAGAATTTCATTTTCCCATGAAACAGTACAAATAATGGATTTTGTCAAGAAATGTTGTTAATCACCAAATAAAGGCTTGAAAATGTAATGGCAGAGATGGATAATAAAGTAATCACGTGTACTAACTGCGGTTTAGAATGTAATTCTGATGATACTAAGAATGATTTGGAAATCTGTTTTGACTGTCAGGTTAACTTAGGGATAGTAAGAGCAAACTTGAGAGATGTATAAAAGTCGAGAAATAAGTGGTGATAGAGTTAATACGGTCGGAGTTCTTTCTATTATTATGAGCCTCTTTATAGAATCAGTAGTTAATCATGACAAGAATGAATTTACTAACAAAAGGCATCTTTTAATTTGCGATTCTTGCTATTGGTGTACTTCATATTTACCTGACCTTGAAAATGACACAATTGAATATTTTGATAATTGTCCTGTGTGTAATGAAAAGATAAATTCCATGTTTATCTCAGAGAATGATTCAAAAAGGCTAGATTCAAAACACATCCAGAATTTCATGACTGAATCTGAGAGTTGGGTAAATTAGTAACTCAAATATTGCAAGGCCTAAATGCAATTTTGTAGTCTAGATATTGCTATCTATATATCCTAAATTCTGATAATCTCTTCGTGCGGTCAATATATTCCAAATTCCAGAATAAGTAGATAACTTGTACGATATAAAGTGGTATTCATACCTACATCACATCTACATCATGGGGCTGACTTTCTATGTATCCGGCAGGCGTAATTTTAATAAATTCTGAATTCTTCTGCATCTCTTCAATACTCCTTGAACCACAATAACTAAGTCCGGATCTGATACCCCCAATCAGTTGTCTTATTATTTCTGTCACGCTTCCCTTGTAGGGAACCATGGCTTCGACTCCTTCCGGAACATAATCGTTCGGATCTTCTGTATCGATTACGTCTGAACCCTCTTCCCTGTACTTGCGTCCTAATGAAGCATAAAAAGAGGCCATACCCCGATACATCTTGAATTTTTTACCGTGTCTGACTATAGTTTTACCAGGACTCTCATCAGTACCTCCAAAAATGCTGCCTACCATGACCGAAGAGGCTCCTGCAGCCAGTGCCTTTATAGCATCTCCTGAGGTCCGAATGCCACCATCAGATATGACAGGTATGTCGTATTCCCGGGCTACCTTTACCGTGTCAAGTACCGCCGTCAACTGTGGCACCCCAGAACCAGTAACAACTCGAGTTATGCATATAGAGCCAGAACCCACACCCACTTTAACAGCATCCACACCTGCATTTATCAAGTCCTTGGCGCCTTCACCAGTGGCGACATTTCCCGCAATTAATTCACTATTCGTAAACGCCTTCTTTATCATCTTTATTGCGTTAATGGCGTTGTCACTGTGACCGTGGGCTATGTCAACAACAAGAACGTCTGCCCCTGCATTTAGCAGTGCTTCAGCTCTTTCAAGATAGTCGCCTTTGACGCCAACAGCTGCGCCTACCAACAATCTACCTTTTCGATCTTTTGATGCAAATGGGTACCTATCAATATTCAGAATATCCTTACTCGTAATAAGACCTACAACCTTGTTTGAGGCATCTACAACTGGGAGTTTTTCAATCTTGTTTTTGTGAAGTACTTTTTTTGCCTCGCTAATCTTAACTCCCTCGCTAGCCGTTATAATGTCTTTGGTCATCAAGTCAGATATTTTTGCATCCATATCCGGTTGAAACAAGATATCACGTCTGGTAATTATTCCCACAAGTTTGCCGTTATCAATCACCAACAAGCCAGAAATGCCTTTAGTACTCATCATCTTGTTGGCATCGGAGGCACTGTTTTCTGGGCCTATAAAATAAGGTTGTTCGATAATTACAGATTCTGATCTTTTCACGCGATGGACCTCATCGACTTGCTCTTCTATCGTCATAAATCTGTGTATTATTCCAATACCACCCTCTCTTGCCAATGACACTGCCATATTCGATTCCGTTATGGTATCCATGTTTGCACTAATTAGAGGAGTATTCAATGTCAGATTTTTAGATAATTTTGTTCTTAAGCTCAGTCTGAGACCGAGATATAATAGGAGACCTTTTCGGAATTAAAAGGACATCATCAAAAGTTAACCCCTCGCGTATATCCAATATTCTCCTTGTTGTCTACGTCCTTATTGGGATTATAAGCGTTTACTTGATAATTTTATATCATACGGCCCGCCGTACCCAGCCTATCAAAAATAAAACTTGGGTCTTAAGCCTCGCTCTTATGTTCATCTCCTTCTATAATTAAAATCTTCATCCAATTGCCCTGCAATATAGAGGACAGTAGTAAGTATACGATGAAGCAGGCGTCCGAAATAAGTCTGATATGCATATTGATTCCAGCTCATGTAATATTGCAAATTGGGAATAATCTAATCACAGCTATTTAACAGGTTCACGGCATCATAAAATTATCTTTAGATGAAGTTGTTTCTGGTGTATATATGGAAATTTAATTGCTCATTTAATTATCAAAAGGATATTCAACATATTCTAGTCTATACCATATAGAATAAATGGCAGTTTCAAATTTGGGTGCACGTATTCTTTGCTGATCGGATATTTGGTTGTTGGGTGCTATTTATTGCGATAAGTAGAATCACACTTCATCAAGGAATTTAGGACAATTGTAAATAAGGTATTTTATTTCTCCATCCGATTCTCTATAGATTTTAATGTCCTGATTGCGAGGCTTGTTTCTCTCACATTATGCGTACGAATTATGTTTGCTCCCTTAAGCACACAGATAATTTCACAAACTATCGATGGAATTACGCGTTCTTCTGGTTCGAGGTTAAGCAATTGGCCGAGAAAAGACTTGTTTGATAATGAAACGCAAATGGGTTTGGAAAGCTGCGACAATTTATCCAAGGTAGAGATTATTCCTATATCCCTTTCGTACCATTCGCAATCGGTTATTCTGGTGTAAAAAGGATTTTTTCCATCCTTCCTAAAGAAACCTATAGACGGGTCGATGATTATTTTGTTTTCATCTATACCGCTTTTGCGTGCGATCCGCAGACTCTCCTCCAGTGCTTTGTTCGTCTCAAAGATATTTCCAGAACTTGCTTCACCATTTTCGTAAGCACACAGGATACTCGATATATTGGCCTGCGATATGGTACGAGCCATCTGATTATCATATTTAAGACCAGTTACATCATTTATGAATTCAATACCATACTCGATTGCAATTTTTGCGACTTTGGCCCGGGGAGTGTCTATAGATATTGGAAGATTGCACGATTCTTGGACAGCATGTATTGCCAACCTCATTCTCCGCATTTCTTCATCGACAGGGATAACAGTTTCGAGGTACGGCGCTGTTGACATTGCACCAATATCGATAATATCGGCCCCATAATGTTCCAACTCAATTGCTTTTTTTGTTATTGCTTCTTGGCTTAGCGCAATTGATTTCTTAAAGAAGGATTCGGCGCTTACATTTAATATCCCCATGATTTTAGGGGATGTAAAGTCAGCACCCGTCACAATATAATGAATTATAGGAAGCCTTATAGACTAATTGTTTTTTTTGTAGCATAGCTGTTGGATAGTAATTTTTGGCCTTGTTATGATAAGGTTCATAACAATATATTTTTAAAAGGAATATTTCGTCAAACAAGATATAGGATTGCGTATGCAAATGGGTGTGTGACAGGCAAGTGGTGAGGACTCTAGATAGAACTCATTCTGTTCTATCATATGTTGAGGGTAGCTTAAAGAATGCTACGATTGTTGATGGAAATGACAAGGGAAATGGGTTCATTTTCTCTTTGCTAAATCCTCCGGTTCCCCTTGGTGGAAATATCGTTGGACTAGATATTTATGTCAATGAAATGCCGGTTCCAAGAAGGTCCGTCTTGATTGCTACCTGTGATGATGTAGTAAACGCAGCAGTTCTCTCAGATACTAGGCCGTTACCTTTCAAGCCATTTCAGAGCGCAAGATTTTTGATTTTTGGAATTGATTTGGACCAAGAAAAGAAACACAAGATAATTATTATGAGCAAACTAGAGGGTTTTGAACAGATCATCATTCCATTTACAATTCAGGATTATGTAAGCAACAAGAAGGAGAAAGTGCTAATACCATCCATCGTTAGCGAAGAAGATGACACCACCGTCGTTTCAGAAAGCACTATTTTTAAGAACTTTACGGCCCCACTAGTCTTGTCTGGTAGGAAGGCATACATCGTTTGTTCATCTAATGGCTCACTGTCGGCAAATTGGACATGGATGGGCACAAGATACGACAATGGAGGATTATACGTTCCGCCAGCCAGAGCCTTCGGAAGGGTCATAGTGGAGATATCGGTTGACGACGGAGTCAGAAAAAGACTCCCGAATTTTGTAGCATCTTCAAAGCATGAAAATGGAATCCTGGTAACCCGTCATGAGGTTGCAGGTCTGAGCGTTATAAGAAAATTGTTCGTCCCCATAGAGAAAAAGGGATTCATAATGATAATCGAGTTTAACTTTGATAAGCTAACTAATGAATTTTTGAATGTTGGGGCTGACAAGAGGGTACCCAGAAGAAAAATACGGGCACATTTCATGATCGACGGAAATATTACAAGCTACGGCCTAGCAGCTATTTCGCAATCTAATTTTTCACGATTCTACAAGTCTAATAATTGTTTGCAGATAAGGACATTGGCTAAAAAAGAAGTAGCACATTATTATGGAACAATCGGTATTGTGCCAAAACAGCTCAAACCATCCAGAATTTTAACAGACTCGTTTGATAATGACTTGGAATTGTCTTACGATTTAGAGATTGAAGAAGGTAATACCAAGGAAATTGCGCTAATTGCAGCAGGGAGTTTCACAAGTCCAAAAGATTGTCTTGACGAATACAATGACATGAGGGAAAATTACAAAGAGCTTTTAGAAAAGACAAATGCTCATTTTTCTCAAGTTGCGAAATCTGGTCTAAGCGTAAGCCATTCATGTGAAATAACTTCTAATGTTAGCAAATTAGCTCGGGCCTTTGGAAAAGCAAAGACTAGCTTAGAATATCTAAAGGCAAACTACGACAAACTTGGGTACGGAATATGTGCAGGACTTCCGAGATTCCCGAACTATTGGGCCAGGGATACTGGTTGGTCATTGAGAGGCTATTTGGCAATGGGCGATTACAATTTTGCACTACAAGTTATTGAAAATTTTCTCAAACATCAAGCAAAGAGAAGTACCAAATATGCATTAAAGGGCGAGTTGCCGATGATAATCAGTGGAAAATACTTTCTTCATAATACTACATATGGCTCGGCAGATTCGACATTTCTTTTCCCGTGGGCTCTCAGAGAATATGTTTACGGTACTGGCGACAAAGATTATTTAAAGAAGAGGTGGAATTTGATCATTGATCTGGTAAATTGGGGATTTCTAAAGGACATAGACAAGGACGGACTTGTGGAACATGGGTTTTCTGGAATTGCAGAAAAATTACCAATACAGGACTCCACATGGATGGATCACATTGATAGAAGAAAAAATGCTAACGATGTACAGGCTCTTTTTTATGAAAATTTGATGATAGGAAGTGAATTGGCCCAAATTGTCGACGATCAAGAAAATGCAAGGTTTTGGAGTACGAAAGCAGAAAAACTACGTAATAAAATAGATACAGAATATTGGGACGCCAAAACCGGACATTATTATGACACCATTATGCCTGACGGGTCCAAGGACGAAAGTGTTAGGCCAAACTCTCTCGTTTTATTACTAACCGACACTGTAAAGGATCAAAAGAAAGCTAGTATCGTATTGGATAGAATCGAGAAAGAAGATATGACAGCATCCTGGGGCGTTAGAACATTAAGTAATTTGGATGAGAAGTATCATCCCACTCTGTATCATGATGGTGCAGTTTGGCCACTCGTAACCGGTTGGGCTACAGTGAGTGAAATTAAATCTAATAGAAGTGAACAGGCGCTAAGGTATCTTTCTATCATGGCAGCCGGAATTCTTAAAGAACATGGAATGTATGCAGAAACTTATCGCGGCGATCGACCCGAGCCCTTTAATTCTTGTATACTTCAAGCATGGTCAGTTGGACTATATGTCTACGCATTTAGAGAAATGATGCTGGGTACCAGGATTAACATGGTTGATAATAAAATACGGTTCGAGCCTAAAATTCCTGATTCGATAGCTCCAGATTCAGGTACAATGTCTTTTGAACAACAAATCAATACTAGTGAAGGACCGTCTAACTTAACGATAGCAATATGTCCTGGCAAGCAGTCTATTTCGATTTGTAGTTCCAATCCGGGACTAAAGTTGCCAGAATTTGTTTCAGACACCTATTCAATAAATCTAACAAAGTAGATTATCTTGCTAATTAAGAATTTAAGGATCGAATAGATTTTTAATTGCAGTCGCAAAAGATGAATAAATCAACAATTTATTAAGAGAATAAAGCAGATATCTTTTGCATATGTTTGAATTATGGTGGACCTCTGTTGATTGTCATAAATGAGGATAAACTTTTTTCAATCATAGATAAACGCAAGCCTCGCACTGTAGCGTTGAATGGACCCGATGGTCTTGCTTCTAAAATATACGATTGTGCCATGAAGATATCAGAAAGATACAAGATACCAGCGTACATAATAGGCGACTCGTCGTGGGGTTCCTGTGACTTGAACATCCACGCTGCAGAAGTGTTGGGAGTAGATATTTTGTTTAACATAGGTCACACCATATCTCTTGAAAATTTTGGTGAAAAAGTTGTTATGATCGATGCATACGACGATATTGATTTCACCAATGTTGCCCAAATATGTGCAAGGCAGCTTAAGGAAAAAGGATTCAAGGCTGTGTCGTTAGTTACGTTCAGTCAACATCTGAAAGCAATTACATATGTAAAGGAAATTCTTGAATCGTCGGGTCTAAGAGTAATCATTGGTGGAGGTAAAGGACAACTGAATGACGCACAGATTTTTGGATGTGAGTTTTATCCGGCATTTGATGTAAAGGACGTGGTTGATGGTTTCGTGGTCATCGGTCAAAGCATGTTTCATTCGGCTAGTGTAGCAATTTCAACGCAAAAACCAACTTTTATGCTGGATCCTTATTTTAATGAATGTCAACAGGTGAACGACATTGCTTACAAAATGCAGAAGAAGGCTCTTCTTTCAGTATTTAAAGCAATGGATGCCGACAATATTGGCATAATCATCGGCCTCAAAGAAGGTCAATTTGCCAAGATAAAAGCCTTGGAATTAAAAAAATCATTGGAATCACTAGGGAAAAAAATTCAATTAATAGCCATGACCGATATAACGCATGACCAAGTCCTGAAATTTGCAAAGATAGATGCTTTTATTCAAGTTGCATGTCCCCGACTTGGAACAGATAATCATTTTGAAAAACCAATGTTGTCTATCCCGCAAGCCACTACCCTGATTCGATTACTGAAAAAAGAACCAGTGGAAAATTTTATGGAAAGCAGGCATTGGCTATAAATTCAAGTTACTAGTAAAGTGAAATTTGATGTTTGGTAATTTTATTGGCCTAGCACGAGATCAAAAAGTGACACTAATCCACTATGAGTCAGTGTTAAGAAAATGGCACAGCTAATTCGTAGGCAGAATTTAACCTAGAACCCATTTAGATTTAATCATATTTCAACCTATTGTGAATGAATTTGTTTTGAGCAAATTATGAAGATAAAAGCAGGTTTTATATGCATCTAAATATGCGGCAGTAGCCTTCCGGTTCCTCAATAGGCATAAAGCCCTATTTCTGATCCTACAAGATCAAACACGTAGACGTGCCAGCATGGAAATGACGCCTGAGGATTGCTCCCTCCCGGACCTCACCCATTTCGACGATATACAGTCAAGTATGCACCTTCGCGCATATTGCTGCTCAAATCCATCCGGCACGGCGTATTTTCATGTCCGCAGAACTAGCAGGAACGATACACCTAAGGATTTACCCGGCAGTTACTGATCCTAGCATGAAGCCGATTTCAAGTATGGGGTACGGCTAACACCCCGATCCTCCCTACTGCCGCAACTGACAATACAATAATTAGATATATTTGTCTATCATCCCAATCCATTTGAGATATTTTACGAAGTAGATCTATTATCGACTAGGATATCAAGTGTTTTGCAAACAGAACAGATCCTACCAGATGATTCTCTATTACACCTAATGCACTTCATCTGCTCATTTTTAGTGCTAAACTTAATATTTTCTGAAATCTTTAAAAAAGAATTATAAGCATTGTACTTTATTCCGGGATGTTCTTTTTCTAACTTGTTAAAAAAAATTCGTATTTCGCTTCTGATACTTTCGTGCATATACGGACATTGCTCAGACTGAAATGGAATGTCAGTTTGCAATGCATAAAATACAATTTCTTGTTCATACAATTCAATAAAGGGTTTGATTTTCCTGATGCCAGATTCCCCATACTCTATTGGCTCCGGATGACTCCAGCCAATTCTTGGGATGTCTCCCCCTAACAAATTGATTAGAAACGTTTGAATGTGATCGTCAAGATTGTGTGCCGTAGCTATAACATTTGCGCCGTATTTCTCCGCAATTACATCAAGCGAACGACGCCTAAACGTACCGCACATCGCACAAGATGACATTTTTTTAGGCCTGATACCCACTGCCTCATCTATCCCAACCCCAAAAGAATCCTTAAAACTAATAATTTCATTTCTTATTTCCATTTTGGCACAGAATTCTTTGACTATCTGTAACGACTCATCTCTGTATCCATCGATCCCTTCATCCACGGTAATAGCAATTAAGTCAATCTTTGATTTTTTGTAGATCAATTTTTTCAAAATATGTAATAATGAGAGGCTATCTTTGCCCCCTGAAACCGCTACTGCAATCTTATCATCATGACGTAGCATCGAAAATTTCGAGAGAGTTTTCCTGACTTTCTGCTCAATAGAATGGATAAAGCATTTCTTGCACAAAAATTCCCCGGAGTAATTCCTAAAATACACAGCTTTCGCAATCCCACATTTATTACAGACATTAGACTTGAATAATTGAGTTGACGTGGACGTAGATTTTTCGATGCTAAAGAGTACTTACAAAAATATAAACCTTAGTTAATGAAATTCTAAAAACATTTAAACCACAATTACATCATATCTTTACCCTTTGCCAGACAATCGCGACCTTTTAGACGATATTAATTTGAAGATTATTAGCATTTTAAGTAAGGATTCCTCGTTGCCTTTTGTAGACATCGCAAAGCAAATTGGTATATCTGATGCAACGGTCCATATTAGAGTCAGGAGACTTACTGCGGCAGGAATTATAAGAAAATTTACTATATCGGTAGACAATAACCAACTCGGCTATGACCATCTTGCTTTCATGGGCATAAATATAGAACCAGGGTTTGCAGATGAAGTTAATACGGGACTTTCCACAATTGAAGAGGTACTGGAGATTCACGAAACGCATGGGCGCTTTGACATCTTACTAAAACTTAGGGCCAAGGATTTAGACGAAATGAGAGATATAGTAGTTAATAAGATACGTAAGTTGCCGAGAATTCTAGAGACGGAACTAATGACCGTACTTAAAACCAGAAAAGAAGAGCAAGTGGTACCCTCTAAAGATGAACCGATCTAGCGTTTAATCATTTAAACCCTAGCACTTAGTATTGTCTTTGTTTATCCTTCTTCGATGACTGCCACCAATCCAAATAGTCATCGTGCATTCGCTTTCTGCTGTTGACATCGCTATTGGATCGATCCCTTAATTCACTCAATTCATCAATTTTTTCTCTCGATGCGAAAATACCACAACTTTTACAAATCATGTTCTTTGTTGAATTATCAAATTTCAACTCCCCTCCGCATTCGGGACAAAATTTTACCAATATTTATTTTTGTCTTATTACCTAATAAATAGTAATATCCATCAATAATTCGTAATTATCCTGTTGACCCACTCATCATCTTTTCCTCATATAGAACACAAATTGAGATTCCTGTTTTAGCAAGTCCTTTACAATAAGTAGTGAAAGACTGATGTGTGGACTTTTTTCGTCATCCTACGACGTAGTCAGTTTGCCCATCTAATGCCACACATCATAATACCCCATAACATAGTGCGGATTAATCTGTTTTTATTTTCAGGACTGAATCGGTCCCGTTGATTATGCCATACTGACCACTACAAAGCCTGAAATTCTGATCCGAAATTCGAAATAGAGGAATATTAGCGATAGCACAACCTGATGCAGTAGTGATATCGACCTTAGATGTGCATATAACGCATTTTGGGGATACGCCATTTCTCTTAAGCGCATAAATAGAGTAAGCCCCGACGCTACTCCCAATGGAGTTTGGAAAAACCAAAATAGAATCTTTGAGTAATATTCCATCAAGCTCATGAGAAGGATCATTTACAAAACCTGTATTAGTGTTGACCGATGATAAAAAGTTAAGTGCATTGGCTGAAAAGATGATCCTTCCCTCACAGCTTCCATTCACTATCTTTTTCAAAGCAATACTCTTCATCTCATGACACATATTTTCTTAAAATGCTCCTAATATCCTTAAGACAAACTGGTAGCTTATTTGACTTGTTCAAATAATATGATGCCTTAATACTATTTGTAATCACACCATCGTATGATTCCTTAGTTATCAGCGGAGTCAGACATGTACAAGCGTCGCAAATTATCTCAGCTCCCGCTTTTTCAACTTTTTGAGCAATTCCCATCATCATTGCTTTCTCATAAATACTCCTTGCACAAAAAATCATACAAGGCTTTGTAAATTTCTTATTTTCAGCACAAGATGCGATCCTAGTGAGCTCATCCAATCCTAATTGGGGACTCCCAAGTGCAATGATGTCGCCGTCTTCAGTAGTGTTGAGCTCATCAATTACCTTGCCCCTTTCGATTTTATCATATGTTATAACTTCCGTATCCCTTTTGAGAGAGTCATTTGTAAACATGCCACAAGACCCTGATGTTCCAATTGAAGCCGAGAGCGACTTTGCATTAATCATATCCATATGTTTTTGACAATCCAAGGCCACGCAACTGCCTTTAACTTCTTTGCCGGCAAAGTAGCCCAACATCCCGTATTCCAGTTCGTTTGAAAGATCGCAATCAATTATTTTTATGCTCTCTTTTGGACGTCTAAATTCTTCTATCCTCAACTCGGAGTAGGGAGCCTTTCCGGTAATTGCGCTTGCTAAAGCGCTCAGCGCGCTCTCTTTGTTAGTGAGCAAACCAAATATCGAGTTAGAAATTACTGCAGCATTGCTTTCAGCGAAGCTCACCATAGTATTCTTCGCTGGAATATCAAAAATTTCGTAAGGAGTACAAGAGTATGATGGGACTATTCCCATTTGTTCATAAGCATCTGATATTTCTTTTTGCTTTACTTTGAAAGCGTCGGACACGATCTTGGGTTTTTTTCTATCGTAACCCATGGGGTTGATCGTTGTAAAAATCGAAAAATTAGTTTCGTTACTTATCGATTTTAAAAAATCTAGCCCTGCATCACCGATCGTATTGTAATTGGCTCCTGAGAGATGTGCCCAATTGACCGGTACTAAATTTGTAGCATCCGTTGCTTCTCCAATAGAGAGTAATATTTTGTACGCCATAGACATTGATTTACCCAGCTCTCCCGATAGGGCCTTTTCTTCATCTTTAGTAAGAAGCATTAACTTGCACTAAATTCAGCAATTCATAATAAATAACTATTGAATCCTATCCAAACCATGTAATTGTGAGAAGTGCATTTACAATATTGAGAGAAGATTAAATTAAATAGATCTTACTGTAAGTTTGTTCATGGAATGCGCAGTTTATGACACATATGTTACAAAAAAGGATGGGCGTACAATGCATTTTGACGTAATTGTTGAAGCTTCTAGCGCCCACGATCAGGCGATCAAGTTTGGAAAGGAATATCTGGAAGGTGCTGGTCAGGGTGGTCAGAAAATGACACAGGAAGAATGTCAATTTTGCCACATCCAAGAAGCTCCACCAGCTGTTGAAAAAGACATCAAAGATAAAGGGTACTACATACAGAAAATGGAAGGCTGTCCGTAAAAATTACCCATAATTTTGCTTCATTATTTTTTTGTTACGGGACAAAATGAGCTTCTGCTAATGTAACAAATTATTACCAAAATGTAAAACAATGTTGCTATTATAATTGATAAAGATTCTGTAAATTTTCTCAAGTAACTGATGCAAAGCAAAATACTAATTGTGGAAGAACAATCTAAAACTACAGATAGAATTAGCGCTCAACTAGAAGAAAATGGTTACTTGACTGATATCTGTCACAGTACCGATGAATTATTTTCCACGTTTAAGGCGGGTGCATATGTTCTCATGATTTTGGACCTAGAGCTCGCTAACACAGACGGTTTTTGGTTGTCTGAAAAAATCAGAGATTTGGACGATAATATTATAATATTTTTCCTGATTGGATCAATAAGACATAGCCAAGAAATTATAACTCTATTTCCCATATGGGCTGTGAGTAATTTTTTTGATAAGCCTATAATAGCTGACGAGATAATAGAACAAGTCTTAGAAACTATAAAGAATGACCAAAGAGCCTTAAGAAATTTTAAAAAATGGAGTTGAACCCAGTTTAGGTCACGTTAGCAGGTTCAAAAACAATTCACCTTAGACTGGTTGAATTAAAGACAAGGTGTTGACACGTTACACAATTTTTTTATCTTAATTTTTGATGAATTTGATGGGATAAACGCACGCTATCCGAACTATACCCACATCATTAAATTGGATTGGTTAATTGAACGAATTAGTCCCTGCGATACTTGCTAGATTGGGAAGTTGGATATTATCTATTACAACTTCAAACTTGCTGATCTGATCTATATCTTTAGCAGTAAATTGTGTTAGTTCCCCCTGCATCATACTGGGTTTCTCTGAATGAGAAAATTGAGAGACAATTATAGGGAATAGAATACTCCTTGTGCGTGGTATGACGCAACTTCGTTCTGCATGGTACGTGTTTCCGGTCGTACCTGCAAGATACCACACCGGACCCTCTTGTCCTATATGGCATTTTTTTCCTGTTTTATCAATTATGGGATTTTGGTTTTTTGAGATAGAAAAGGCCCATTGCCACCATTTTTCGGTCCATTTTACATAAGGTTGGCCGTAGGGTTTAGAATTTATTTGAAAAACCTCTGGATGGTTTATTTCTTTTATTTTATTTATATTCATATTCTTGATATGTAATTCCAGTTGCGTACAAACTATAAATCATCTCCTTTTTGCTAAGTGTATATGATTTAGGAAACTTTACGCTTTTCCTTAGGGGTTGAGTTTGGACCTGCTTCAATTGGTTTTGAAATAACTGACAAAGGATTTAGATTTTGTGAAGTTGATGCGCTATTCACTTTTAACATGCATAAATCAAAACTTTTACAACTTAATTTTTAGCATTGTCTGTATGAAAATATAAGGTATGGAGTACATCGACAGTAATATCATACAATCTGTTTGTGCTTTATCTTTTTTATTGAATTAATTGTTCGATCAGGGCTCATTAAGTCTTATAATAAACATGCTTTTGCGGTCTCAACGATTCAATATACCTTTCAACTCCATCTTTAAAAATAGGTATTCCAACATATTTAGAATGGTAACTGCTTTGGAAATTGATAACTTAAAATGGTTCTCTCTTGATGGATACATTATAAAACATGCTTTCAATCAAAAATCATCTTTTCAAATAATATTCATATGTACTACAGTTTATAGCCGGTAATCTATTCCCTCTGTTAGTAGTCGATTTTTATCTACAAATATTTCATTCACGTATCCTTTGGTATTCTATATCTATCAGCAACCTTTACGTATTTTGATCCGTTTACAGTTTGACCTGTTTTATTATTTGTTGCATTCGCGTTTGCGTCAGTTCACCACTCGTTACTTTTTCATTTAACAATCTTCTAATTATAGCTTCATTTCGTGGAGGGCGGAAGGGAACGGCACCTGTTGATGTTGTTTTAATCCTATCCTCTACACTTATTTCATACAATAATTCTGAAACATAAGGTCCTCCCCTCTCACGCGGAGCGCTTGCACGAGAATGTATAAGGTATGTTTGTCCTGGTGGAAAATCTTTTAACAACACAAAATATCCTTCCACAATCGCAGCATATTGCCCAGGGGGAAGTGATTCGTCCAAAAAGTCTTTTACCGACCTTCCGTAATCCGCGTCAGGAACAATTGCTGGAAATATTGACGTCATTATCCTGAATTTGGTGAAATCGCCTTTGACTAATGGATCTATAATTGGTAATCCATCAATGGTAAGCTGCTCGGCCAATGGAGGATCGTCACCATAATCTATTGTTAGGCCAGTAAACTCCTGCATGGTTCCCCAATCGAAGTACAGGCTTTCTTGCAACTTCAAATGCTACGATGATTGGAATAAAGACTGCCTGATCCTTGCGTATTTGTAATTTATCGCCACCAACCCTGATGACTGGATCATTTGCATATGGTCTATCATAATATGGATCATCTGAATAGGTACTTGTTGCATTTAACGCATCAGTTTTATTAATAGATCCCAATCCCTTTGATCGGAGAAATACGACTGGTCCAAAATTACGCTTATCCGCATCTGATGAAAGAAACCAGTTGAACCAATCTTCAACTAAAGTACTATAACTTTTTCCAAGGTATAGTTTCTCTGGATCTACGACTTTCAAAGCCATTTATTTTTGAACCCCGCAGAATAAATCATTCATAAAGGCTACGGTAATCATATTGGATGCTATCCTATACGAGTACTTGCTTATAAATAACGCTACATTCTACTCAAACTGTAATAACAAAATGCCAACTTGCTTATAAGAAAGATAAGGACTACATCATTCTATCTATGTCAATTGATCTACAGGAAGGTATCTATTATCATGCCAAGCCCTCAATAGGAAATTCCTTTTGCATTGTATCGCTAAGTGCGGAAAATATTACTCAAATAAGTGAAATTGGAGGCGCAGTAGGGCGTATATGGAACAACCTGGTAAAGTTGAAGAAAGGGATTGTCGTGGGTTTAGATATAGATTCACAACATCGCAAAAACGGTGACCTTACTGTTCTTGTTGGATATGGATCTAAGCTTTTTACGATACCTGGTTCGCAAAAAGTGATACCTGCAAGTTTCGGTGATAGTTATAATTTTAAGCCTCCTGATTCTGGTGGCGGTGGTGAAATACTTGAGGGATCTGGGATGACTTATTCAAAAAAGATATCTAGCAATCATCTTCTTACTGACCTTGTTCTATTTCAGTTTATAGCCGATAACGAATTTTTTACTAACAGGGCAGCTGTTGAGGTTTGGAAAGAGCGACATAGATTAGAAAAAAATAGAGGTAGGGCACCATTACGCATTACTGGCTTGTATACAGGTTTTAAGCGTGCCGACCAGCGAAATTGGCTTGGATTCCATGATGGTCTATCTAACTTGAAGAGACATGAACGTCCTTATGTTATATCAATAGATTCCAGATACTTGAGTTCACAGGAGAGTTGGACTTTATATGGGACCTATCTTGCATTTATACGAATAGCTTTTAACCTAGAAAAATGGGAGGATACGTCTGTTACTGAACAGCAAATACTAATTGGAAGGGATAAGGTTACGGGATGTCCATTAATTAACGTTGACAATAACGGTAAACCCATAAAAGATGCCAGGTGTCCAGTGCCTGGAACATCGGAAATAATTGATCCTGGTAACGAGCAATTCCGTGAATATTCACCGTATGGAATTGAAAAAGATAAAATTTTGCAATATAGTCACATTCGACGTGTTAGGCCAGTAGATGGAGTTCCATTATGGGATAAAAAATCCTCACGTATTTATAGACAGGGCTTCGAATTTCTAACAACTTCAAGTGAAGATTCTGGTATCGTTCCCGGACTGAATTTTGTTAGTTTTCAAAATACACCAGAAAGATTGTTCAGGGCATTGACTTATCAAAATACTAACAATCAAAAAGTAATTGGATCTTCACCTCTACCTAATCTTAATCGATTTAATTCTGTTTTAGCCGCTGGCATTTTCTTCGTACCCCCAAAGGTTCAAGGAGAGCCATTTCCAGGTGCACGAATATTTTTCAGTACCAGGCAATTATTGAATTATTCAAAGAATAACCAATAAAATGATTTAATTCTAATCCCTTTCTAATTGACCAATCTCATTCAACCACAAATCATAATGTAATTCAATTGAAATCGATACACTGTAATTTACTAGATCCATGTGTTGCTGACTCGTTGTCCTGATAAATTTTCATTAGCATGGATTTATCATTAAAATTGTACTCCTTGCTTTGTCAATTTCACAAATATGATAAATGCTTATGAAAATAGCAATTTAGATAATCCATTAAATCACCTGAGGGTTAAAAAGTGTTAGAGAGGGTTGAAACCCAATCTGATTATAATATGAATTTTGTTTTATGAATCAATATTTCGTCACATCATTTTCGCTTCGAATTGCTTTCGATTTATTTACTAAGTGACTTCAGATCATTTTTTATGATATAGTGACTACATTCTATGACAATATGGTTCATTCATTCTCATTAAAATTTTATATGTACTGATTCGCTTCGCTTGGTGTTGACTTCATAGGTAATGAAGATGCATTATGACCCATTATAATTTTTTTGTGGTATGTAATACAGAAGGCAAATCATTGGTATTAAATTTCATTAGATAATGGTATTCTCGGCAATGTTCCATTACGCGCGACTTTTTTTCGCATCATAATCCCTTCTTTGATTTTGAAATTTTTTTCTTGATATTTACCTCTATGCCTACCTCATTCCACGCGTCTAGAACTGATTTCTGTTCCATACTATCGACTCCATATAAACTGCCAGCGACTTCGTATGTTAATTTGGCAGCTTGAGTAAAATTTGAATTTTCCCTCAATCTGTCTCTCAAAGTTATATACCAGATTTTGCCTGTTCTTTCCCAACTATAGCCTCCTATTTTCATTGCAGCAAGATAAAATGCACGATTAGGTATACCAGAATTGATATGTACTCCTCCATTATCACTTGAGGTTTTAATATAGTTTTTCATATGCCCGGGTTGAGGGTCCTTACCTATAATAGGATCATTATAAGCAGTTCCTGGTTCTTTCATAGATCTTAAAGCTTTCCCTTTTACCTTTTTAGTAAATAATCCGTTACCAATCAACCAATCTGCTTTATCCACCGTTTCTTTCCCTTTGAATTGTTTGATCATGCTTCCAAAGACGTCTGAAAAGCTTTCATTAAGGGCTCCTGCCTGACCTTGATAATTCAAAGCAGCTTCATATTGTGTAATGCCATGAGTCAGTTCGTGACCTATCACATCGATACATTTTGTAAACCCTTCAAATATTTCTCCGTCTCCGTCTCCATATACCATCTGAGTACCATTCCAGAATGCATTGTTGTAGCCTTCTGCATAATGAACAGTTGAGTCCAATCCCATACCATAATTATCAATCGAATTTCGCTTAAAATTAATCTTGTAAAAGTCATAAGTGTCCCCTGAAAAGTTATATGCTTCGGAAACAACCTTTCCACCTCTAGGCTTTCCCTTTTCAGTTCTTATCACTAACCCAGGTATTTCATCTTTATTTTCAGCATTGAAAATAGTGCGACATTTTTTGTTTGAAACAGAAACTCTCGAAGAATCCGAATCCGAAGCCATTTTTCTTCTCATGATTTGTTCTGCTAAATTAAGTCTTTTTTTCTTCATTTGTTTTGTTAAATTAAGGTTCTGCCAAGCACGTTTTTTCTGTTCCTCAGTTCCTCTCTCGATTATATTCTTGTTCATGTACTCTGGAATAATAAAACACCCTCGATTGGTATGATATAAGTGGTTTATGTCAATAATAAATAGCCTATTTCCTTTAGGTAGCATGATATTTTTTCCTTGGTATTGTTAAGATTTATGCATTATTAAGTTTCATATTACAAGGTTTCTTGCTACTATTTTAAATTAGAACTAAAGATATTATATCATGTAAACTAAGTTGAGTATAATTATTAATCGGAACTCAAATCTGTTGTAAATTAATCGCAAACAATTTTCCTAATTTTTAAAATAACCATTGATAATTGAATTTTTTTCGAATCCATTCGATACCTTTCGCACACTTGGAGTTTTATTTGTTAGGATTATTTTTTAGAATTCTTACTTCTAGTGTATCCTTTCAATGATTTATCTTAGTGTTGCAGGTGATGGATTATCGTCTCTTCCATTATCGGACATCATGTAATATTCTGGGAAGACGTATTGAAAAATTCTATAGTTTTGTCAATATCTCGTTGAGGTGGTGCTTTTAAAATATCTAAATGAAATTTGTCTTATTTATCAAAAATTCCATATATTGCCACTTTACTAATAAAATCCTCGTCCATGGCATCTTCAATGAGTATAATTTTTTTTTGCGTTTATGCTCAGATAGGAACATGCTGCTACTTGTATTAGGAACGTTTCTATCAGAATTCGATAGCAGCAATCTGGTTTTCCTGTTAATTTATCATACCTCTTTTGACAGTTTTGAGTAGTGAAATTGGAAAAGATCAAAGTTTAGGGATACTATGATAGGACCAATTTTATATTTTCAAAAAGATCTCGCATCAACCCTAATTAATTTTTGATATAATCGTAAAGGTCTTGACTAAATTAATAAACACAATAGATCCAATGGGACTCGCTTCGGATAGAGGTATTTACTATAACGTTAGTACCCTATATTTACGATCAAGAATTTTCCTGTCACCTATTCAGCAGTCTTTTAAATGGCTTATAGATTTGTTTGGACGATATCAAAAACGTATTTACCTGTGACTTGATCAAAACTTTGGTAATACTGTTGTATTGATATGAAATTTATGTTTGAGGACTAGTAATAACTTTCATTTTATCAATACCTTCATTTTTCAACTTATTTATAGTTCCCATTGGCGATATCGGTATAGCAATTATTAGTAGATACGGATTCATATTTTTTCTCACGCTCCTGATGGCAGGGATAATTGTGGACCCTGTAGCAGCTCCGTCATCAACAATAATCATGGTTTTGCAGTTAACGTCAATAAGCTTCTTCTCGAGAGAAGTTTTATCCCTATGATTATATAAGTCGCCCAGACGCTTTATTTCTCGCAACTGCTGAGATATTTCATTTTTGATATACTCTCCAGATATTTTCAGCTCATGAATAATTAACTCATTTAGGTAGGTAGTACCCAGCTCCGTCAGTGCCCCTATCGCCGATTCTTTATTATGTGGTGATCGAAGCCTCGACTATTACTAGATCTAAGCCGCAGCTTAACTTTCTTGCAATAATTTCCGCAATTATTAAACCTCCTCGAGGAATAGCCAGAACGATTGAGTTGTTTCTCTCTCTTTTTTTATCGCGTCCTTAAGTGATTCTCCTAATATAATTCCAGCAGCTTCTCCGTCCTTAATTTCCAATTGAAATTTGTTAATAATGCGACCAATTATCTTGATCTCTGGTACTAATAACTCAACTTTTTCTAATATTAAAAAATATTAAAAGACGTTTATAATTTAGGCTATTATAAATTGATTTTTCATAAATTTGATTGAATCTTACTGTCATATGATGTCCTTGTTCTATTTTTTATAACTTTAATATTCAAACAAAAATGGAATAAAATTATTTTTATTCTCAAAACAAGACGTACAGATCAAACAACAGTTACGCAAAATCTTGTATAAATTTAAACCGTATGAATAAAAAAGTTAGGCCACTCCTTTCAGAGAAAAGTTAACAAATCTGAACCATCAGTTATGTGAATTAATTCATCATGGAGGAAGCATGCAACAAAATGACCTTTTTTTTCCTCTAATTTAGGCTCTTTCTTACAGATTTCCATGCTGTATAAGCATCGATCATAGAATCTGCAGCCGGTTTCTGGCGCAGGTAAATTCCCAAACTTCATCCGAATGATTTTCTCGGTATTTAAATTATTTTGAGTAGGTTCAGACACAGCATCGATTAAAGCTTGAGTATAAGGATGCAGAGGATTTGAGAGTACGGAATTTATGTCTCCCCTCTCAACTATTTTTCCCAAGTACATTACTGCAATTTCGTCGCCAACGTATCTAGACGTGGCCAAATCATGGGTTACGTAGAAAAATGTAATATTGTGTTTTTCGGCCAATAGTCTAATTAATTTTAGGACTTCAGCCCGTGTCGAAACATCCAGCATTGAAACAGGTTCGTCGGCGATAATGACCTTTGGTTTGATGACTATCGCCCTAGCCAAAGCGACCCGCTGTCTTTCACCCCCAGACAAAGAGTGCGGATACTTTTGTGAAATTTCAATGGAGGGAGATAACAGGACCTCATCCAGTGCCGCAAGTGCCATCTCCTTTCGTTCGGCCTTTGATTTTTTTTTATAGAAAATATCTACCGGTTCCTGCACTATATCAAGAATTCGCATTCGTGGATTGATAGAACTGTAGGGGTCTTGATGAACCATTTGTATTTGCTTTCGAATGCTTTTAAGCTCTTTACCAGTCTTATTTGTAATATCTAGGCCATTAAAAATTATCTTACCAGAGTCAGGATCAATAGCTCTCAGCATTAATCTGGCTAATGTCGTCTTTCCAGATCCCGATTCACCAACCAGCACAAAAATTTTTCCTTCTTTTAGAGAAAAGCTAACGTCGTCAACAGCCCTACGGAATTCTTTTTTTCCAAATCCAAGAAATGACAATAAATTCTTGTTGATATTGAAATATTTTACCAGGTTGTTGACTTCAATGACGTTATTCAAAAGTGAAATTTTTGAACATCCATTCAATATAAGCAATGTGGAAAAAAACTTTTCAAAATTATCTCATACTAATTCAGAGGTCAAACGTGGGTTTTTGTATTCACGAATTTACCCTGTCCAATCATTTTTTCGTCTATTTCTCCATTTTCCATGACTATGCGCCCTCTGACGATGGTCATTATAGGCCATCCCCGCAACTTCCAGCCATCATATATACTATAATCTGAAAATGATTGAAGAAGGTCTGGTGTTACCCTCAATTCTTTATCAATATCAATGATTGTAAGATCAGCATCAGAATTTATAGCTATGTTGCCCTTTTTAGGGAATAATCCAAAAATTCTGGCAGTATTGTAGCTGCACAATTCAGATAAACGTATTATGTCTATTCTGCCTCTGTTTACGCCCTCACTTAACATAACCGGTAACATCGTGCCAATTCCAGGAAAGCCGGCACGAACATCCCACAAATCAGCATCAATGTTCTTCAGAAGGATATTGTTTGCAACGTGATCAGTTCCTATTGTGTCCACGTGTCCCTTCTCCAATGCATCCCATATTGAACGTACGTCATTTTTTGTTCTTAATGGTGGGACTACCTTTCCCTTAGCGTCATTGTAATCTATTGAATGGGTCAAATAATGTGGACAAGTTTCTACCCATATTTTTCCCTCGTAGGTTCGTTTTCTTTGAATTATTGTATATAATGCCTCCGATGATCCTATGTGTACAAAATATAAATTAGAATTATATAACGATCCAAAATTGATCATTTTTATAATAGATTTTACTTCTGTTGAAGGAGGTCTCAAGTTTGACCAAGCTTTTAGCAAATTTCTTGGCTTCATTTTTCGAGCCTTGAACGTTTTTAATTTTTCAGCGCAATCTAGGTAATCTTCTGCGTGCACCAGTAACGTAGAATTCAGTTGTGCGCTTTTTTTGGCTATATTTCGAATTAATCTTTCGTTCATATTTACTTCGGTATCAACGAGATCAGAAGTGCCCGGATCAATATCTGCCAGAATCTGGTTTAGGCTGGATCCTAAATTCATATAAATTTTAAATGAATTTACACCCAAGGTGGATAAGAAATCCATTTCTTTAATTTGGGACTGATTTAGGATAGAAGCATGGATTGCATAATCAACCAAATGATTGTTTTTGCTTGCATCAATGTGTTTTGAAATTTGTTTGTAGCTTCCGTTTATTCTTATCATACGCATCATTGTAGTTACGCCACCGATCGCAGCAGCCCTAGATTCGGTCCTAGATGCTTTCTCTATTGGGGTAAAAACCCCGTAATGTACATGAGGATCTATTAATCCTGGTAAAACATAATTGCCCTTAGCATCTACTTTGTGATCCGCTTGTACGTTGTTTGTTGATTTTCTAATCGACTTTATCTTTCCTTCTTCGATTAATAAATTAGTTTCAAAAACACCCTTGTATGGAATTACTACCCGTCCGTTAGTAACAAGAAGCTCACAGGTATTTTCCAAATGAAACGTCCCTATTTATTTCAGTTTTATTTTCCAATTGCAAAAGTTTGTTCATACCGAAGGCAAGATTTCTTTCCCTTTAAAGTGGCTTCTTAGCGGTGTTATTATATTATTGATATATTTTGAGGTAGATTTCTTCAAGTCTAGGGGGTGAATATTATCGTTGAGATAATCTTTCTCCAGATCTGAATAATTATTATAAACAATCGGTCCTCCGTACTTACTTGGTCTCTCTATCTCAATATTTGGATATTCGTGAAATATTACATATTTAATAATTTCTAAAACAGGATTGTTAACAGCAATCTTAGGTGGACAGTAAGCCTTCAAAATTTTACGCGATATAGTTGTTTCATCATCATGTATCAATATCCCACCAAGAGGATTACTTTTACTCATTTTACTTGAAATACGGTCATCAGATTCGTTACCACTATTGGATATCTTAGTGGGTTCAGTAAGTCCAGGCAACAAATGATGGTGAATTGCAACAGGAACCTTCCATTGGAGCTTTGGAAAAATTTCCCTTACCAGCATATGAATTTTTCTTTGATCCATCCCCGCGTGAACGATGTCCAAGTCTAGTGCCTTGATATCCACCGATTGCATTGAAGGATATAACAATTGTGAAAAATCGAGATTTTCTCTCTCGGACCTCCCCATAATTGTAATTGCCCTCATTGTTCTAGACAACGTCATTTGCTTGCTAAATGTTATGAAATTTTTCCAATATTCATCATTTGAGTGATACAGGGACGAACCTAGTATAACAGTTACACCGGGACAAAATAATCTGAACGCCTCTGCATAATAGTTTGAAACCTCTTTAATGAATTCCCAATTTTGATCAAGTTTGTTATTGATATATGAATGCCAATCAGCCAAAAAGACGTTACAATCTATATTAGCCTTAATAAAATCATTAATTTTGAAACCAGAAATAACCAAACTTCCAAGATGCATTAACCCTGAAATTTCTAATCCTATATAATGTCTTGGACGGGAATTAGATTCCAAAATGTTTCTCAGTTCATCTACTTTAACTATTTCCTCAGTTGGTTCCCTAGAGATCAATTCCAGTCGTTTCTCCAAGTCCATAAATAGTCACTTTATGTTGGGTCTATTATTTTTTGGTATTTCACCCGGCGTAACGATTGTTATATAAGAAGGACTTTCAGTTCTCGTATGGAAATAATGTTTATGGATTCTGTTATCTATGCGAAAAAATTAACTAAACGATCGTTATTAATGTATTAAGACTGGGATATTATGAAACTCAAAAACCTTTCAGGAGGGGAAATAGTAGGTGTTGGAACTGACTTTATAGTTATATTGAAAGACAAAAAGAGAATATTGTTGCATTTGAAGTCCTATGATATAGTGGAGTTAAAGAATTCGACTACACCATACGGATCAGAAATATGAGTGGCAGATTGTGGTAAAAAATTAAATGTAGTTAGAAAACAATGATGGTTGTTTGAAAAATACGCCGTCTTTTGAGCTAGTGGCTAATCAGATCACTCATATACCATTGAATCAAAATAATATGCCGAAAATACGTTATTCCAAAAAAGCAGAATCAGAATTTTTCGTAGATAATTCAGCTTTAGCAGGCTTTACTGGAGAGCGTATATTATATATGGCAATAAGGGAACTTATAGAAAATGCTCTTGATTCTTGTGAAAGTAACAACATTCTTCCCAAGATTGCTATACAATTAAAAATTTTAGATGCTGAGAATGAGTTATGGTCCATTTCATGCAAAGATAATGGGGTAGGAATCCCTGCAGAAAAAGTGCCTGTTGCAGTATGTTCTTTCTTGACATCAGGTAAATACGTGGAGAAACAACACCGAGGACTTTTTGGTGTAGGACTAAAGATGATTGCTGCTTTTTCGACCAAAGACACGGATCATCCTCTAAAGATATGGTGCAAATCACATGATGAACCCGAATATTATTTTGATCTTCGTACCGATATTGGAACAAATAGACCTATAGTCCTCTCCAAAAAAATGGTAAAGTCTACCGAATCCGAGATTGAAAATATTTCAGGATTCAAGATAGAGGCAGTTCTCAGGGCTAGGTTGTCACCAATCACAAGAAACAAAATTTATGATTACATTGCCCATACTAGTGTAGTCAATCCCTATGCTCAACTAAGTTTTGAATCTAATGAAGGGAGAATAATGTTTGAAAGGAGGACCACAGTTTTACCTAGCGCAGCTAAGGAAGTTCTACCCCATCCCATCGACATGGATTTGAAAACGCTCAAGAAAGCAATTTCAAATTTTGACAGCCAAAAGATCACGCTCCATGGGGTACTATGCAAATCATTTCAGAAAATGTCAAGCGAAAAGGCGAGAGAAATAATTAGCAAATCCGGCATTGATTTAAAAAATGCGAACAGATATGACGAGCATGAACTAATCAAGGTAGTAAACATATGTAAGCATATTAAATTTCATTCTCCAAATACCGACCACTTGAGTCCTATAGGTGAATCTATCCTAACCACAGGGATGACTTCGGAATATACCATAGTCTCACAAAAGGATCAGGACAATGCAGGTGTTCAATCTAATCTGGCTGTCAGGGTGCTCACTCCATCATTAACAGCTTACTCATCAAAAATTTGTGTAGTGAACAACCGCCCAACTATAGTGGAGTGCGGAATTGCTTATGGCGGGAATATACCATCGTTCAAGCTTTATAGATTCGCAAATAAAATCCCACTCTTATATGATGAAGGCTCAGATGTTGCTAGAGAGGTGATTTCAGAAGTAGAGATAAACAAAATGGGTATATCAAAGAAAGAAGCGAGAGAACAATTTTCGAATAACGAATCTAGATCAGACAGAGCAGTAGAATATTTACCTATCCATGTATTCTTTCATATTTGTTCAACCAAAATTCCTTATAAAACCGCCGGTAAAGAGAGTATTGCATCTGAGGGGGACTTAAAGCGCTACATGAAATCATGTCTTTCGGACCTCTACCGTAAAGTAAGCGCTCAAATTAAAAGGGAATTAAAAGCAAAAGAAGACGAAAATAGGTTAAAACTCTATCGGCATTATATTCCATTTATTGTTAATGCTATATCAGAATCTATCAAGACTGATGTCAATAAATTGTCTCAATCATTCCTCACGCTGGCAAATAAATATGTAGTAGGTGAGTCAACTTTGGAATCAAAGGACGCAAATCAGGCAATTAAGAATCAAGATAATTTTAGGGTCGAACTTAAGAACACAACTAAGAATCCTACAAGGATACAGAAGAAGATAGCGTCAAATGATCAAAGGAAAGTAAAAAAATTAAAGTCCGGGGCTGAAATGCCACTTGAATCATTCTATGGCAAAAATGATGGCAGAGGAAAGAGAAAGTGACAACAAAAGACAAGCGGCACCTAGAAGTAATGAGTAAAATAAAATCGGTCATGAAAACAGTCAGTGAAGATATTTTGATCAAGGAGGTAATGCCGTCTTTGCAAATACCAAAAATTGGCTATGATAATACCATTTGGTCTGATAAGAAAAAAATGCTTACCATCGGAGACAAGAAAGTACAAATTGGACCTTACAGTACAAAAAAGATACCTACATTTGCACAATACTTGGTAATGGCAAATGCAGTTAGAAAGTTACTAGATGAGGAAATGGAAAGTACGATAAGAGGTATGTATTATGCTACGCTAAGTACTGTAGGCGACGATAAGAATAAACAAAAATTTTGGAACGATCAAAACGACTCGGATGACGCCATAAAAGCTATCGAATTATTAACTAACGTGCCAAGAGAAGAATTTTCCGTTACATCTAAACCTAAGGGAATGATATCTGGTCCTATTACACTACGAGTTGGTGGGGATCTGATAGATTGCAGTCTTGGAAGTAGAGCTACGTCACAATTAATCCCAACAAATATTCGTGACTTGGAAATTGTCGATGTAAAAGCAGATTTTGTCATGGTTGTTGAAAAAGATACTGTGTTAAATAACATAAGAAAATCCGGATTTATTCAAAAGTATAACGCAATTTTAATGACGGGATCGGGTGAACCAGATAGAGCCACCAGAATGATGGTGCGAGTTCTTAATCAGGAATGGAAGATGCCCGTAGTGATTTTTGCGGACGCAGACCCTTGGGGCTTGGGCATTGCTTTACGATACAAAATAGGCAGTGAATCCTTAAGTTACGATAGTGACAGATTGGTAACACCTAATGCAAAAGTACTTGGAATGATGTTTTCAGATATCTACGACTACAATATTCCAGAAGTTGCCCGTTTAAGTGCGACCGAAGAGGATATTAACAGGGCCAATGACATGAAAAAGAAACCTTGGCTACAAGATAAACAATGGAAGAAGGAACTGAATTTATTCTTGACGAAAAAGGAAAAATGTGAATTGGACGCCTTTTTTAAGCATGGTTTTAAGTATCTAGCAGAAACATATTTGCCTGATAAATTAAGGGAGACAGGAATTATTTAGAATATCAGTCATTGATTGTTTTACCATAATTGCCTGCGATATATGCAAAAGACATTTCCCTGCAACATTCGATTAACAGGCAAAAAGTCAAACATATTGACATTGTTGAGCATGTTTCAATTGGTTCTAAATTATTTACTCTCCAAATACCACTGGGCATATTTAGTAACACTCATTAACATTAATTATCTAACATTAAATAAATAGATAATAATCATTTCAATTTTTTTGAAATGAGTTCCAGTGAATTTATCTAATTATGCGTTATTACTTTCACTTTGACCTGCTTTGAGTCCGACAAGCCAGCACTATTTCTTCGAAATGATTGAAAGATACTCAAGTATGCTACATAAAAGAAGCCTATTAGCTGTATTGTGATAATAGGAATAAAGAGCAAATTGCCTGAATAAATGGTTATTACTATGGATATAATTCCGTATATCCCAAAGAAGATTTCGAGAAGAGTAGTTTTTGTAAATGGTAACACATACTTCTTTGTATGCCAATTTTCATTTTTTTCCACAATTCCAAATTTAGGAGTCCTCATGAATTCGCTTCTCCTTCCCAGCATCGCTTCAAAGACAGCAATAGAATTATTAACTGAAATTCCGGTAGCGAAGAAAATTAAAAACAAATATTGAATTGCCTTATCCCTCCATTTAGTCCCCCATATCTTTCTAATCATAAATAAATACGTTGCAGGACCAAGGAGCAAATATATCACGATACCAGAAAGGGGTGCCCACGATACTGATTGGAGCTCTTGCCCGTTTAGTAACAGTAAGGGGAATAACAGGAATTGTATCAAGAATAGAGGATTTACAATATGCTTGGTTAACTGAATAAAGGCCTGAATTTTGGTCTCAATCGGTATAGTATTGTGAACAAAAAGCTCTTTAAGCAGTTTTGCGGCAACCTGAATAGACCCCTTAGCCCATCTAAATTGTTGCCTCTTTGCGGCATTCATTTGGACTGGTAGCTCGGCGTCTACAACAAGATCTTCGTCAAAGATGCACTTCCATCCTTTCATTTGAGCCCTATAGCTCAAATCCAAGTCTTCAACCAGAGTGCTTGTATGCCATCCTCCTGCATCCATAATGCAAGAAGTCCGCCAAATTCCAGCAGTTCCATTAAAATTCATAAATAGGTGAGTCATACTTTTTGCCTTTTGTTCGATCAAAAAGTGTAAATCTAGCGAAACGGCCTGCGCTCCGGTTAGAGCAGAAAAAGCCTCGTTAACGTGCCCCCATCTACACTGAACCAGTCCGATCGCCGGATCCTTGAAATACGGTAAAGCCTTATTTAGAAAATCCGGTGGAGGTATAAAATCGGCATCAAAAATAGCGATGAACTCGCCCTTTGCATACTTCATTCCCTCTTTCAAAGCGCCCGCCTTATACCCCGTTCTACTACTGCGACGGATGATTTTGATATTATATCCTTCTTCTTTGTACATTTTAACTACCATTGATACAATTTCAGAAGTTTCATCATCTGAATCATCCAATATCTGTAACTCAAGTTTATTTTTTGGAAATTCTATGGCACAAACCGATTGAATTAATCGTTCGGCAACATATTTTTCATTGTATATAGGCAGTTGAATAGTTACAAGAGGAGTAAAAAAGTTAAAAGACTGTGTATTTATTCTCTTAGATTTGTTCCTTCGCAGACATCTGTAGCTCAAGTAATTAAAATTTAGCGTATAAATAGTCATTATCCACGCAATACTGATTATTATTATGTACAATATATCACTAATTTCAAGCATAACGATTTACTTCAATTATAAAAAATATACTATAATATTTATAGTCACCGTAATATGAGAGATTTTTTATGTCTTTTGGAATATTTTCACACATTGTGGCGGGCAAACATTTTCGCACGCCATACAAAAGATACAATCCTTCTCTCTAATCATGAATGGTTTCTTTTCTGATGCAGGATGTCCCGGTGTTTCCAGCCATTCATAGACGTTAACTGGACATGCTTCGATGCAGGCACCGTCAGCAACGCAGATATCAAAGTCAACACACACTTCTGTTCCCCAAACACCTAGTTGACCCGGTGGGTCTATTGGACCCCATACATTAATTCCCTGGAATTTCCCAGTTACTTGGCGTTTTGATTTGAAGTCTTTGTCGATTGGTCCTTCTACCCCAGAGTAGCTGGTACCAGTTCCACTTAGGGAAAAAGTAGTATTCCCAGATGTACTTGCTACGGCTAATGCTGGTTCAGCTTGTTGAGTCTTCTCAGGAGCTGAAAGTGTTTGTTGAGTTGCTGTTGGAGGTGTTGCCGGAGCTGAAACCGAACTTCTACTTATTGGTTTCAGCTTCAGTGGCGTTAATTCATCGAGTTTCTTTATTGCATCTTCAGGTAAAAGTTTTTGAGCTTTTTGGTAATGGGCGAGTAATTTGTCACCTATTTTCGTATTCCATAAAATGGTGTCTATGACCATTTTTGCGTTAGAATCTGCCTTTTTCCTATAATTTTTAACCCAGTATAAATCTCCGAACCATTCAATTGGTCTTATTTGGTAAATTATGTCTACCACCTCACCAGTGATTATCTCTACTGTCACATCCAATCGCGCACTTAGTTCTTGCTGATTGACCTGATCCAACTCGGTTTCATTCCAAGTGTATGTCACGTATATACGATCAGCATACGAATCCGTCTTGAATCCCGGCATTTTTAACCCGTTCATTACAGACGCAATTTCTGAACGGTCAGTCAGCTCGACAGGTATTCTGAATATCCCTAATCTCGAACCATGTAACGGATAAACGCCACGCTTTGCCACTTCAGACAACATTACCCAAACTCTATCCTTCAAGAGCGTCGACATAATATTCGGTTATAAGGAAATACTCTAAAAGTATTTCGATCGCAATATTAAGTTACTTCAGCTGGAAGTAGAAAATCCCCAAGTCTCAATTCCAAATCAAATCAAACATCACCAGTCACAAATTTTCTAAGTAAAATTGTTCTACTAAACCCATTGCAATTATCTTAAAATAACAGGCTCGACCGTGCTTGTAATACTATTTTGTTTAAAAAAAGTCCGAATCAATCGAAATTAAAAATCTTTGCTCGTTATATTTTTTTATCTTAAAGATCCTTATTTCTTAGTCTAGCAGTATCTTAATCGTTAAATCTTGGATTAAAAAATCGTTAAATTGTACCAAAAATGCCATTCAAAAGACGGATCCATTACGAGCTTTACTAAGCCTAATGCTTGATTTATCAACACCAAATTAAACTCGAATAAATTCAACTACCATTATCCCAGAAAATTTCAATCGATTTATTATCTATCCGACCTGTAAAATGAATTTGAATTATTTGATTCTTAAAATTCGACACAAGAATAAATCCTAAATGCAACTATCCTTTAATTTTTTCACAACATATCAGATCGTTTGAGAATTGAATTTTGAAACGGGTTGTTCTTATTTTCAATATCGCGATAAGCAATATCAATTTAGTGGTTATCAACTGGAGGCTCGAGCTCCAGTAATTACACCATTGTTTGTTAATTTTACAAGTATATTATAACTAGTCACGAGATTTCAGACACAGTTTCAATTCTACCATGTCCGAAAATTATTTAATACATGATTAGGGCATTTTAAGAGCGAGCATAGAAAATTTATGTGTTAGTCAAGTTTTAAAAATACTTAAATTATCCAGTAGCGCCCAAAATTTGAGGGCCGGTAGTTTAGACTGGTAGAATACCTGCCTTGCATGAATCAATCATTCAGAGGACACGTAGGGGGTCGTGGGTTCAAATCCCACCCGGTCCACTCAAAACGCTTATAGATATTGTAAAAGAATGTTTCAACGATTCTATAATGATTTTCACCAAGTTGAATAATCAATTGTATTGTTATCTTTAATTCAATGAATTCTATTTTTGCAATAATCTGTAGTCAATTTGTTACTAATTTTTGTAAAGTAGCCCAAATATACCATAATAAAAGGATAATATTGATGAATAGAGTCAAAATATCGATCCTGATAGCCTCCATGTTCTTTGCCACCATGTTAACAGCGACTATTTTCACCGGATTACAACAAGCCAAAGCAGAAGATAATAATGGAGAGAAGTCCAATAGAGACCAGAAAAATAAATGCGAAACTACACATAAAAATAGCGCTGTCGACTGCAAAAATTCATTGGTGGAGCAGAATAATAATTGTAAAGTATTTAGCGGTAGGGAATACAAAGAACAAAAACTGCAATGCAATAATCTAGTAGCTTATGGAATAGTGTGTCTTCCAGGCGCAACGTGTAACGTTGATACAGACGAGGTCCCATACGAGCTAGTAACTCCATTGTAAATCAAGGAAAAGGTATTTCTTCTAAATCCTTGATACCAAAATTTTTGTATTCTGTTATACAAGTACAAATTTTATCATAATACCAATTTCAGAGTAATTCTAAGGACTACTATTAGAAACGGTTATTTTAGGTCAAGTAAAGGTAAATAATGTTGTCATTTTTTGGTGATGGTGGTAACAGTAGTTTTGATAAATCAAAATACGAAAATTTGACTATGAGCATAAAGCAAACAGTTTTAGAAAGAGCACATTATAGATGTCAAAAATGTTCAGTTAAGCTTACAGGCGCTAAAATTCCAAATTTTCAGCACATAAATGGTTCTCATAAAGATAACAGACCTGTTAATTTAAAGGCATTATGCGATAGTTGTTTTGAACCGTTCAAGAAGAAGGAGAGTAGAAGAGGAATGATCGGTAATTTACGCAATAACCTCGAACAGATATTTGGAAAGTGAAAAGATTTAAGGATGGATTCAAGAATTGGAATTAAATCAAAATTAATAATGTGGTAAAGTAAAGATCGATATACCATAGCAGTGAGTGTAACTACCATTATTTAATGAAAAATTAATTATTAACTTTATGTCAAACAAGGCCATTCAGCTGGCTGTAACAATTCTGAAGATCTTATTTAGCATTCCTAATCTTTATAGGTCCGGTGTTTTTATTTAAATCAATCGTTGAGGATTTGTCTAAATTGGCGAAATAATAGATTTTGCGACTCAAGCTAGTCGTAGCCGACATTTTGTTGAACAAGAACATTTTTGAATTTATTTGGTTTCAAATTGAACTGGTATATTAGAATTCGAACTCCAATATATTTAAAATCTGACCATAAGTGATTTAACTGATAGTGGTTTGTGTTGGATAAACCTATTCCTTTGGTAGTTGAGGAGGTTCCATTAAAAATTGGAATTTGTGATTCTCGCAACAAAAATGTTCAATCTTTAATACTCCGAGGTTCGAGTTTCCTTCGACGTGGGGCCAACCTCTACCTTCAAATTCTTTTCCGCATAAAGCACAAATGGACATGTTAGACTTAACCTAGACCTCACATATAATACAAGGTACTTTTCATGGTTAATAATATCTTGTCAAATGAAATCGTGATGATAAGAACCACATTAACGGTTTTATATTCCTGATGACATCTAATTTCACACTTGAGGAAGGTTAGAGATTGGCAAAGGGAGCAGTTTGATCCGGTTTCTGATGACAAAGAGGTAATTCCATATGAAAAGTGGCTAGTTGCCTTCGCAAACAAACACCATTATAATGATTCAATAAGAGAATTTTATGCGCAAGGGTATTACGAGGCTTATGATATGGTAATGACTTACGCAGAGAAAGCAAAATTAAACATAAGATGGTTCAAAGAAAAAAGAAATTCTGGACGAAATCTTATCAATCGCAATTTTCCTAATTTGGGATGGATTTGTACATATTGCAACAGGAGTTTTAGCGATCAGGATCCTATACCATGTTCCCAAAACTGTTGCAAATCTTTGTTTTGTTCCAAGAATTGTTTCGATGAACATTCTAGATTAAGGTTCAAGCATATCTAAATTTTTGCTAAACCAAGCAAGTTTGAATTACAAAGGAAGATACTTTCTTCCCAATTCTATCGTCAAAATTTTGATTCTAAGTGGGTCAGCCTTAAACGCATCGAGTAACGTAGTTATGTATCCATCAGGAATACCTCGAAAAACTCGCTTAATGTCAAAGCCAATTGAAAGGAATATTGAAACCAGCCATTCTTTCCAGTTCTGAAATTCCGTGTCAGAAATTGGGTCCAGAAGATCATTGGTCAATTCGGTAACTATCGTCAGTATCCCATTGATTTTTAATTTACTCAACAAGGTTTGATAAAACGGTATCCAGCAATTCTCTAGTGCCCTGTCTATGTAGTTTGGATGCGGCAGAACTGAAATTGCTTCGTCGATTGAAAACAAGGGAAATTTGTGAATAATTTTCTCAAAATCATCTCTAATTAAACAGACGTGGTCCCATCCCAATACGTTGCAAGCATGAGAGTATTTTTTTTTATCAATTTCAATCCCAATGAATATCGAATTCTTATTAAATTCATTATTTCTTAATTGTCTCAACAGAATCCCATCACCCATGCCGAGTTCTACAATAACCTTGTCATACCTCGACACGATGAACGGAATGTTATAGTCTACACCCATTTAGACAGCTATTGAGGTCGTAAGAGCTCAGACTCCAACAGTTGCTGTACTAGCTGTACCACTTCTTGTTCGACTTGTTGTCTGGACAAACCCAGTCTCGATGAAAAATGATCTGTGAGCTCGGTAATAGTTTTCTTACCATCACAGCTTCTCCAGAAATCGACTATTGCCTGATTCACCATAAACCCATGTTCTTTCTCATTTGTTAAAATCAAAGATCCATCATCCTGATTAGTCAATTTTCCAATTGCAAGTGGTTTGTACGTTTCGTAATCAATTTGGAAACGTAGTTTAGGTTTTCCGAACCCCAAATTCTCGCGTACTGACGGACTCATTTTTTCCATACTCCAAGGAGGATCCCAGACAATTGAAACATTCACATTTTTCACTCCATCGATTTTGCCCACATACCGCTTAACATCGCTAACCAAAGTATCATGGAGCGGACAGCCACGAGTAGTCATCGTCATTTCTATGTCAATATTATTTTCTTCATTTATTTTGATACCATATATTAAGCCCAAATCAACGACATTTACTGGGATTTCAGGGTCCATGCATTTCTTGAGAGCTGTATATACTTGCTCCTGACTAACTTGTGCGTTCGACATTCTATCACTAAATTCTTGTTTATATATTAAATACTTTGTCTAACAGCTGGCAGGTTCTTTGCTATGTTTTCCATGTAAGGAGGATGGATGATACGTCTTTCAGTCACAATTCCAGTGATTAATTCAGGTGGCGTGATATCGAATGCAGGGTTATATACGTTCACATTTTTTGGAGAAATTAGCTTGTTTCCGATATGCGTCACCTCGGACTTGTTTCGGTGTTCTATCACTATATCGTCTACTGTACTATTCATGTCGAATGTGGATATAGGAGCAGCAACATAAAATGGAATTTTATGTCTATTTGCTAACACCGCTACCTGATAGGTTCCTATCTTATTGAAGACATGTCCTGTTTTTAAAACTCTATCTGCACCAACGATGACTACTTTTATTAAACCACTAGACATCAAATAGCCAACTGCAGTATCGGGAATAAGACTCACATCTATTCCTGAATGATCCAGTTCGAACGCAGTCAATCTGGAACCCTGCATTACCGGTCGTGTTTCGGTAGCGATTACCTTTATTTTTTTACCTTTTTCATTGGCAGACCTGATTATACCCAAAGCCGTACCATACGATACTGTTGCAAGCGAGCCGGCATTACAATGCGTCAAGATAACGTCATTATCACTAATTATATTGGATCCGTTGGAGCCCAATTTTTTGTTATTTTCTATATCATCTTCTGCTATTTTCATGGAAGATTCTAGGACGACTCTTTTAATATCCCTCACAGTATCAATCTTCCTAGCCTTATTCATAATTAGATCAAGAGCCCAGATCAGATTAACAGCAGTTGGCCTAGTGGACTTTAACCTCCTATAAGCAATTTCAAGATCGTGCATGAGTCCTTCTTTGGTTTTGGCTTTACTCTCAATTGCGGCAAGAGATAGTCCGTATGCTGCTGCCACCCCTATTGCCGGCGCTCCTCTCACTATTAGCTTTTCAATTGCCTTTGCTACTTGTTTATATTTAGTATATTTCACATAGACAAGTTTTCTAGGTAATTTAGTCTGGTCTATCATTACCACAGAATTACTTTTCCATTTAACGGTAAAGAGTTGTTTTTCTGCCCTTTTTGATCTCAATATTTCTCAGTTATAGGTATTGTAATAATTATGTTAGGTCAAAATATGGTCGTAAACAATGATCTTGTGATAGGGCATACTTCTGCGCTTAAACTTTTTCAGTTTACGAGTTCAAATAAAATGTCACATAGTTTATTTAGAATTCAAACAAGCCAAAACAGAACTATGAAATGTCATATAATGGATATTTTGTAGGTTAACTACTTTCAGACGAAAAAAAATTTATTCGTCAGAAAGCCGGTAGCCCTTCTAAAGTGATTCATATATTATTTTAATTCGATGATTTCTTCTATTGTTTGATTTAGCGCAGCTTCTGCAATGTCAGAAGAATATTCCGCTGTCCTGCGTATATCTTCTAGAATTAGCTTAACATCAGCCAAATTGGAGTAAGTATTTTTTTCAGTTTCCAAAATTGTTAATATCTCATCTTCAATAGTCCTAATGGTCGCCGATTTATCGACGGTTTCATCCGCCAAATAATAATCCTTTCTAAGAAAAGCTTCGACAGAGTCATTTAAAATTATCAGGGAGAGTTTGCTCATTTCATCAATTTTATCAAACAGCCTCTTCGAAAGCTTGCCGTTAATTTTAATCGCTTTGGCAGCTATCCCCGATGCGTGGTCTGCAATACGCTCAATGGATTTCACTGCAACATTATAGCTTAAGCAATCTGCTGGGCTTTTCAATCCTATTTCTTTCAATATTCGCTCATTCTGAGTAGCAACTACAAGATTGCGAAGTACGTATAGGCTGAATCTATCGACTTCATCATCAGACCGTATCACTGTCATGGCTAAGTCTTTATTATTTTCAAACAGAGCAACCATAGCGTCTTTTTGCATAGAGGAACCGATCAAGAACATTCTGCGTACAGCGGTCTTAATTGACAGCTCATTTAGATTAGAGAGAACTTGTAAGGTTATAATATCTGATGATTCGGCTATTATCTCTGTACCAACTAAATTCCTACGAACCACCTCTCTTACCGCCTCCCTCTGCATTGGATGGATGCGATTCGTTTTAGATTTAAGTGTAATAATATTAAACCCTTTGAGGTACATTGATATGACTTTCCGCTTGATAGTATTCTCTCGATCTTCATTTGTAACGAATGATACAGTTTCTGCCGGTGGGGGATTTCTGACAGAGTAGGGGATAATAGAAAGCGAGTGATTTGCTTCGCGCATAATTGTGACAGAATCGCCTGCCTTCAGTCGCATCTCATTTATCCATTTTTTTGGAAGTGAAAGTATGTATGTTGATTTGCCTGTGTACTGGATTTTCCTCACTTCATTACTCTCAAGATTTGCAATCAATATAGTTTTTAATTTATTAATTCGCATTTATATACTAATATCATGATCTATATATTTTCTGAAATATCATATTGATCTATTTAGCATTATAAGTTGATCAACTTAGGGTAGATAACGCCAAAATCACATTATCGACTAACCCCGATCACTTAATAGAGAAGATTCTACATTATAGGGGTGTAATTGGCAAAGGTGTCATTCATTAAATATCGAATTCTCAGACTACGAAGATTTACTAAAAACAAATTATATGTCTTTATTCGATTTTTATTATTCTTGTATCTTGGTTTCAAAATGAAAATCGGATGGTATTAGATATCTTTGCGTAATGAAATTAGATTTGATTCCAACAATAGTGTACATCATTGCAAAGATATTTTGGTATAATCAGTCAAACAAATGATGTTCTAGCTAGGGATGAATTAATTTCATTATTCAAAACTGCCGGAGCAAGATCAATACGATGGGAACCAAATGGATTAGTTGTTACTGCAGAGGTAACTGGGGAGCCTGATAACATATGCAGAAGAGCTGTCTTTACGAGGTATTTTGCAAAACAATTAGATGAGGATGATTATATTAAATTGAAAGGAAAAACTTTCAGCTGCATCCCTTACAGAGGATTAAAAGACCATAAATTTCAGGATTTGGTAGAAAAAATCAAGAAGGTTGGTCAAGCTAGGGTCTGTCTTAATGATCCAGATTATGTAATAATTTTTCATCCTACACTTAATTTAGTAGGAATTCAGCTTAATCTCCCAAAAATTAATTGGAATAATAAAACCCCTTCCAAAAGGAGATTTTTTCATCCTTCCTGTTTGGATCCAAAATATAGTCGTTGTATGGTAAATTTAGCTTGCGCTTACACGGGAGAAACACTTCTGGATCCATTCTGCGGTTGTGGAGGCATATTGATTGAAGCTAAAGAAAATGGACTGAAAACCATTGGAATTGATATTCAAGAAAGAATGTGTAAAGGCGCAAAGCTTAACGGGTTGTCAGATCTTATTTGTGCCAATGCATTTGACATCCCAGTTGAATTATCGCGTGTTCAGGCCATTGTAACGGACATTCCGTATGGTCAAAGTACGCACATTAGTGACGGTTGGTCACCAATGAGGATTTTAAAGGAACTCGTCTTATGGACTGAAGGAAAATGCAAAAAAATTGTAATTATGTGTAGGCTGAACGAACTAGAAGGGTTGTCAGATATAACAAAACATTGGAGAATTTATAGAATACGGCAACACAAGAGCCTGACAAGATGTATCATATGTAAGACCGATGTCTAGGCTTTCGTCTACAGTTTTAACGTTAATTGACACATTAGTTTGGTAGTAATACCTAATACGATGAAAATTATCTTTATTGCATGTCTGTTGAAAAAGTAGTCATTGAAAGTAATCCAACTCAACCTGTAAGCAAATCCAAATCAATTATGCTATTTAATAATATTATTGGATATGGAGATGTCAAGAGGTTGTTTAATTTGTCGTTCGACTCCGACAAACCTGTCCATATTTTGCTTGTTGGTCCACCAGCATCTGCAAAGACACTCTTCATGCTTGAATGCATTAAATTAGAACGTTCATTTTTTACTTTAGGTAGTCATAGTACCAAAACCGGCATGATAGATTATCTTTTTGAAAAAAGGCCAAGATTTCTTATCGTTGACGAAATAGAACACATGCCCATGAAAGACCAAACTGCTCTGCTAAGTTTGATGGAATCAGGAATTATTGCTGAAACAAAACACAGGAAAACACGTAACACTCAGCTAAAGACGTGGGTTTTTGCTACAAGTAATGGTACCGATAAGATGCTCACTCCTCTTCTTTCCAGATTCATGGTACTACATTTTAAGCAGTATAAGTTTGAGAACTTTCAGGAAATTACAGTCCATATGTTATCAAACGAAGGCATCTCTCGCGATATATCGAGCGAAGTAGCAAGCTGTGTATGGACGAAGTTGAAATCTAAAGACATTAGAGACTGCATGAAGATAGGGCGTATTGCCAGAAATAAAGAAGACGTAAATTGGATCGTACAAACAATACTAAGATATCGATAACTCGGGATTAGATAGTAAGACAAATTTACTAAAAATATTTATTAGATAAATAAAATTGGACGAATAAGGGGAAATACAGAGTCATAAAATTGGTCCTACGCAATAGGACGTAACAATTGATTTACCGTACAATGGTAAAGTCTTTAATACCAAATGTGGATTATTTATGCGTGTCTTTTTTTAACCTATCAATATTAGACAACAATTAAGTAGAATCACCATGTCAGAATCTTGTAATCAGAACTGACAAGTTTGAATACCCACTAGACTTTGAAGCAGACAAATTTATTAAAAGTCAATGAACTTCTGTTTTGTTCGCTAGTACCTCAAAGGCTTGAAATTTACCAGGGATATTTTTTAGATTAACTGGATCAACTTCATTTAATTTGAAATGATCTCTAACTCTCATTTCAGTTTGGGAAGAAATTACTATTTTGTCTGGATCCGCTGCGCCTTCAAATCTACTAGCAATGTTGATATTCGTACCGATAGCCGTCAACTGGTCATTCTTGTCAGTCCCCATATTACCGTAAGTGACCATTCCTGTGTGGATTCCACATCGAAGATTTATATCTATTATCCTCCCTCTCGCATACGGTCTCCAAATGCCCAGCCATTTATCTTTTAGTTCTTCAAATTTTTCTCGCAACTCAATGGCACTATTCACGGCATTTATTGCAGATTGTTTCCCTTCTGCATCTCTGTTTGGAATACCAAATAAAGCCATAGTTCCGTCTCCCATAAACTTATCAAGCGATCCTTCATACTTGAAAATAGTACGTTTTATTATAGCGTACAACTCATGGAGAAATTCTACTACCAATTCATCATGAACCAATAAAGTCTCTGATAATTCGCTGAAGTTTTTTATATCCCAAAAGACAATAGTTAAAAGAATTTTCTGAATCTTAGCGATATCATCATAATTTATGATTGAAATGACTTCGTCTGAAAAATGCCTCTCCAATTTGGCAAGTTTCTTGTGTTGTTCAATGATGGAATTTTTTGTCTGCTTTTTGGTTTTCAGCTGCATGATTGTAGGTATGGATTTATTGCTCTTCTTCGCGTACAAGGGCTTGAGGCTAATGATTCCTCTTTCCCAAGGATGTAACGCGCAAAAAAAAGGAATTGAATCTTTGACTTTTGAAAGGGTGATTGTCCTAGTTTTTCCTGGAGGAATAAAACCTGTATCAAATATATTGTCTATCGTAACTGAATCAGGATCACCCGAAGTTGCAGTATGTGTAATATGATCTTTATTTATCCAGGTAATAGTGTCATTTTTATTTATCCTTATGAATCTAGGTTCAAAGGAAACATTATTCTTTCCTTTTGTATTTGATAATATGGATATTAATTTATCTCCGTATTCAGAATTTGAATAATGAAAAACGTTACTTATGGTTCCATTGTCAGAAATGGCCGTTATCTCGTAATTGCCACTTTCTGTTTTATCGCCAAATTTTATGTCAAGCTCAAACGAACCTGAATTATCGACCTTTATCTTTTCGTGTCTAACCGGGAAATAGTGTGGATCGGTTATCAGAATATTCACTAGGTCAGCCTTTGGTGACATATCTGAACCTGTTATATGAATTGTTTCTCCTAAGACATATCGCTTTTTATTTGTGCTTAGTTTAAACACTACTCTAAATTTATACATTAGCGGAAATATAAAAACTCTTAACTCAGTTGAAATTCATTTAGTCAAGAATTGGTATTGTGACAATAAGTTAATCTTTGCACTCAAAAATCTTTTTTGTTAGCTATTATATAAAAATCACTATCCTTCCATATATCTTCAATTTACTCGTAAGACTAAATATACTAAATAATTAACGATTTACAAGGATATAGATGAAAATAACTGCGATTGTCTCTGATTATGATGGCACATTGTGTCCTACTGATTCGATTACTGGGAGTAAAGGTAAGATTCCTGAAGATCTTGAAACTGTATTATGGAGTATTTCAAGGACGATCCCGGTATGTATCTTATCCAGTAAGGACCACATATTTTTAGAGGGCAAGACAGGATTTTCAAGTATCGTGACTTGTATTAATGGGGCAGAATATTTTGTGTATCACCAAAGGCCAGATAAACAAGTGAACAAATCCAAAAATACGGTTGACTCTCTTAAATTAAAAAAAATCATGGGACCTGATGGCATATTCTATGTCGGATCCATGCCATATCATGACTTAGAACAGAAATCTTTGGTATTGGAAAAAATATCGGAAATGATACTTCAGAATTTTCAAGATGTTTTTATTGAAGAGAAACGCAGATTCACTGACAAACTATTAGTGGGTATAACCATTGACTATAGGCATCTCAAAAAATGGGACCAGTACAAGACAAATATAGAGCCTTACTTAATTAAGCTAATACGTAGCGGTATAGAAGAACAATCCAATCATTCTAGTTCATATTTTTATATCCAGCAATATCTAGATCACCCCTTCATTGATGTCTATACTTTCAAAGCTGACAAGGGTAGTGGTCTAAAGATGATAAAGAAGCTATTGAATTTAGGGAGCAAAGACAGGTTACTTTATTTGGGAGATTCAGAAAGCGACAACCCTGCTTTTGTTGTATCAGACATGTCTGTTGGAATTAGATCCGACCACAGATTAAATGTAAAACTTGAATCAGATTATGTTCTAGAATTTAACGAATTAAGGCCCTTTCTTAAAAAGTTACAAGAGCATGATTTTGTTTTTTCTAAAATGGAGAACAACATCCTTTAGGTTAAGCGAAAACTTGGGCAATGATCACATACTATCATAATTATGAAGTTCTTTCAGATTTGATAACCCATCTTCCAGATTTTACCCCTAATGTTACTACTCCTACAAAACCTCCTTTGGAAAAGACCTTTCCATATTCTTTGCTTGCACCTATGAAAGACATTAAAAGATTATTTTTTTCATGATAGCCTGGATCGATAACTTTGATCTTCATTTTTTTACTGACCTTAAGAATTATTTTCCTCGCTTCGCGCCACTCCCCTTTCCAAGAAATGATATCGAAATTTCCAAAATTTTTTGATATTAAAGAATAATTTTCTGTCTTCACATCTAATTTAACATCGCTTTCCTGCACGTATTCCCTTATCCAAGTTACTACCTTTTCGCCATATCCTTCTTCGACGGCAAAATTGCTTGTATGAGCCAATTTTAAAAGTCTAATCCAACTTGGCTATATTAATTATAATTTAAATTGACCGTTAAAGCAGCCAATAAACTGAATGTCATCATAATGTAAAGTACTTTAATAAAGGGTATTTCATCAATTCTTTAAAATCCGAATCCCAATGTGTCACCTGTCATCTATTTTCAAAAAAAGCAAATATAATGATTATTCGTTACAGATATTGTGGAGTTTTGCTTACCCAAATTTATTTTAAGGGTTAAATTAATGGAAGCACATTTTGCAAAGATAATCAATTCTATATGGAATTGACCTGGATCTCAATCAGAGTTTGAGCTAGGATTGTAGCCAGTTAACGTCAAAGTTGCCTTTACACCTACAACTGTTCTAATTTTCGAATTAATTCGTTCTAGCTCCTCAAATGATTGCCCAGAAATTTTTATGATCATATCATAAACACCGTTAAGTAAATGACCCTCCTGTATTACGTCCAAATTTTCGATCCTTGATAAGACGTTTTCAGCGTCATCGAAATCACATACAATTAAAATGTACATGTCCATCATTATATTCTGTACTGTATTCTTCTGGGATTCTGAAATACTTTTTCTAACAACGCATCGTATAACATCATAAATAAAGCACTAATAAAATCATTATTTATGGTTT
>CAVPGE010000049.1:0-15988 GCA_963703885.1 uncultured Nitrososphaerales archaeon | reverse complement strand
TTTCAATAAAATCCTCTTCTCCAAAAGGAGATTCTATAACAATATTTGGTCTAAAGCGTCTCGTCTCAAAGCGTCCCTTTGGATAAAGTTGTCGGAGACGATTGATTGTAGATATGGTCAGCAGATGAATTACGGCGATATCAAAGAATGTTTTGGGTGGCATTAATTCTTCGGTTACGGTATCTCTTCGTGCCAAGCCGTCTATGTCTGGCCAGTACTCCTCGTAACTTGGATTATTCATATCAGATCTTACGATCTTAACTTCTCTGCCAAGAACGATTGAAAGTTTGGGGTTAATGTCTTCCTCATTGGAAAAAATCTGGGTACCATCTGGAAATGTTACCCGAACTGGCGGAATGTCTTTATCGATATCAGGCTGGTTTATAAAAGCTGCACGAAAGTCGAATAGCTTGCCCCATTTTCTAGGGTTTTTAGCACTTACCACCTTGCTTGTTTCTTTGTCGATTATAGCATACGTTCGATCTCCTAAAAGTCCACGTTCAGTTACAAAAGATGAATTAAGTTCTTCTCCCATCATTGATTTTAATGGATATCGCCATATGGAGACCACAGTTCCGGCAGTAATTGGGTCTTTATTCAATATCTGCCATCACAAATAGATTAGGAATCTTGCTTAATATTTATGACTTTTGTATGAATTGTAAATTCTATTCTTTATTTCCTTTTGCACCACGACTAAATCAATTTCATTTTTGTTGTCGATTGTCGATTTGGGATTTACAAAGTTGATCTTGTTTTATTTATTTTATTCAATTCGTATTTATAATATGTTAAGAGATTTACTCATGACACTTGATAAACGGTATTTGAGTAATTATCAGGTAGAGAACGCTAAGTTATTTTTGTCTCGTAATTAAAAGCCCAAATGTGGAATTGCTGTCAAGCCACATCTGGACTGAACATGAACAATTATTCATGGCTATCCAAAAATTGCTGGTAAAATGTTAGGAATAATTTAAGATAAAAATTTTATGGGTTGACTTGAATGAAAATCCATTAGATTTAATTAGTATAATGTTATAGTCAATTGTTAAAGACTAAAAGGCTCAGGTACCGGAGAAGCAATCAACCAATACCTGAACCAACGCAATGATGGGTATTGGGCAATCAACCAATACCCAATTAATATACGTTAAATCGTTTTATAAATGTAGTAACTGAAAATCAATAACTGCAATTTTTTTGGACCAAGTGAATAACATCAATACGTCTTGTGAATACCTGAAATTCATTTTCTATCAGGTAATTGAAAAGAAAAATCCAACAGTACAGATTGAAACAATTAAAAAATTGAGATGAAATTATTTAACAAAATTGGTTTTTAGGCTCTCAGCACATATATCATTGCTTAGTCGGAAGTCGGTTCCGAATTCCAATTTATTTATTTATCATAATAGCGTAATAATATAATACCATTGATATTCTCAAACTTCAAGAGACTCATGACCTTTATTTTAACAGTTGTGGGTATAAAGTTACTATTCATCTTGATATTGAAAGGATAATTACTTTAATAATTCACGTTCTTTTAATAAATATCAACCCCTTAGCATATTCGAATGTTGTTTATTCTCAATCCCAAACCGAATTTTCGATGGTCTTGCGCGCTTAATCGGAATTGTCAACGGTTTTGTGCTTAATACTCCATTCGGCGTAACAAAGTTTAAAACTGACTTTAGATTTCCTCGCTTTCTTCTTGATTTCAAAGCACTTCTTGATTTCAAAGCAGCGACTATTGCAAAATAAGATTCTAATGCTACTACAACTAGTATTGCTATATCTAAGAACAATTCATTGCTCATATTCCTCATATGAAGGAAAACACACTTAAGATATTGTCAAAATAAATTAGTACTAATCATAATCAAATGATATGCTTATTCTGACTTTGCCATGATAGAGAACGGAATTGAGAGAGTAATTATCATAAAAAAATAATTAAGCGGGATCTTCATTGTCGTCATTGTGATCTCCGGTCCCTGGCACTTCCCCATCTTCTGGTGAAGGTTCTGGTGGTGGTTCTACCTGATCGATCTCATGAATATAATTTTGTGTCATTAAATAGTTTCCAACTTTAAAGTTTATCTGGATTATAGATTTTTCGTTGAATATTTATAAACTAAATCCTCTCCCTCCCCTATTGAAACCTTGAATATTAAATTATAGAGCAAGATGATATTAATATGGAAGTCGTGCATGCATACGATAATGTTCTAGTTCTAAAAAGAGTTCTAAATATCACCATTAAAAATCTAAGGAAAGATAATCATGCGTCCGAAGATTCGATTCGCGGCAGAAGTAATAGAAAGAAGATAAGATATGTGAAATGGATATTGAAGTTGATAAAATCTGAAGACGATTTTACACATCAAGAACTTTTAGATATGATTGATTTGAAAACTGAAGCCAGGGAGAAAGACCTTGTCAATACGTTGGGAAAAAACCAAAAGGAAACTATTGAGGATTCAATCAAAAGTCTGGCATGGCTAAGGAATATTATTGAAACATCGACCAAAATGGGATTAAGAGATATCATATTTGCCTAACAATGAGAACTAAATACCCCTAACTGAATCATATAATAAAATCTGAAATACGAAAATGGCTTCTAGAATAATTAATGATTAACCGAACACTGACTGTAATTATAATAACGGTAATAGTTGCTCTAGGCCTACTGATAATGCTAGGTAATTTTAGAACCACAGCGGAGCCAGTTATTGCAAAGAATGAATTTTCCGCTTTGTTCGTATTACAAGATGACTACGAGTCTCTCCCCGTCCATTCGAGCGTTCAAGTCATTAAATATGCTAACGCAATCTAATCTGATATGACGGTGACATCTCGAACATCTGGATTCTTAAGACGTTGGAGTCAAAGGAAAACATGATGATGGAGACTTGACAGCAATCGTAAAACTATCCTATGGTGGGAACAAGCAAAGATAATCTAAATAAAGTCAGATTAAACATAGGAACGAATACAAGAAATACTACGATCTGTCAAACAAATCAAATTCCAAAACTATGAAACATCTGGATATCAATGTCGGAAAATCATTCAAAGTCTGTTTGAATAATATCAAAACTGATGACGGAGGTCCGTATAATGGCAGTGCTTGTAGATAGAGCGTCAGAAATGTAAATACTTTCATTTACTACCTTTGGAATTCAGTTCGTCAAATTATTGCACAGGAAGGGAAATAATCAAAGGCATATTGATCCTCTCAGTAACTAAATGATCATAATAGAAAAGATTTTAATGCAACAATTTTCAAATGAGTTTTGATGCTTTTTCTAAAATCTAGTCGAAAAACTAATATCAAGACGATCCTGCTATCTTCTGCCTTACTTGTCGTTATGTCTTTACTTCTGCAACTGCTATCCATCCAAACTTCATATTCTCAGAATTCTAGCACTAACATGACTGCTCAATCTTCCCCTTCAATTACTCCAGAGTCTGTTAAAGGGGAGATGCAGAGAATACTAGAATCAGATGATCCAGTAGACATTGCTACACTTGCTTACGTGTGGGGGTTTTCCTTTAATAACTAATATGAGGACGATTGATCAGTCAACAGATCCACAACACTTCTCAGACTCAGAAGCCAATGGTCCATGGAATGAATTTCATTACAGGACTAAGTTAGCAGATGCAAATTTTACACAATTCGTTACCCCAAATGTAGATACGTTATATAGCAACGTATACTATAATCTTGAAAAAGAGCCACTTGTAATTCATGTTCCGGCAGGCATTGATCGCTATTTCACTATACAATTTATCGATTCATACACAGACAATTATCATTATCTCGGAACCCGAACCACAGGAACTGATGGTGGAACATATCTGCTAACTGACGTATAACCTACTAGATGGTTGTAATGTATATTTCAGATTGTTGTAAAAAGGCACATCTTAACAACGATTCTCGCCATAGCACTAGTTGGTGAACTAATGATTTCCACAACAGCAGGTGTATCGAAAGGTATAATTTGCGCTTTTTGGGTGGTAAATTTTAAAGACGATGTAAATACGGAAACACGTTATATACTACCATACGTTCAATCAATATTAAGATGAATAGAAAGAAACTCACTATCAGTATTACGGCAGGGATTACAGTCATATTATTACTTATTGGAGCAACAGGGGCGACTAGTATTCTTCTCAATACTACGCATGCTCAGACAGCAACATTAGGAGAACCATATTTTGTAGAAAAGGGAAAGATTACGGGTCAGAAAGAACTTGGCCCTAACAGAACACAATTCAGTTTTACTGGCAACGGAACGATGAATGGTAATATAGAAGTAACAGACACAGGAGAGTTTGTAAGTATTTCTAAAGGTGACAATCTAAGCACGACCAAGGGTGGAGTAATAACGACCAAGGATGGGAGTGAGACGGCAAACTATATTTCCATAGATGTAGGAAATTTTACAGACTATCAAGGAGCATCAGCATATAGCACAAATTCAACTGGGAAACTATCTTTTTTGAATAATATGCTGGGCATATATAAGGGTGAGACAGAAGGGAATGGAAATTTTGTACTCAGAGAATGGCATTGGAAGTAGGCCTAAAAAATGGGTTAAATTAATATTTTCTTACTAGATGATCAAGTCTCTCAAGCATTAATTCGTTGTTATAGATGATACAAAGGTTAGAGTGGAAGCATCGCGTACCATGTGTGAGGCAGCAGCCAATATATATTCAAGTTAGTAAATGAAGGACCAACATTTAGAGTATCATTACCAACTAATGCTCATACAGTTAACGTACCGAGCCCAAAAAGTTAGATGCATAAAGAAGACAAACAACAAATTATCCCTTTCAGTAAAAGAATGGATAATAAATTCTATCAAAGTCTATTCATACAAACAAGAATCAAAGTAGGATCATGATTAAACTTATTTCAGTAGTTTCTCCATAGGGTCAAGGGATTGATACCCGCAGCGAGTTCACATACGAACAGTTTCCAAATGGGAAGTGGGAAGATGTTTACAGATGGCATACCAAGCCAGACATTAAAGCAGCACTTGACTTCCAAGATAAGACTAAGAGTGGTTATAATTTAACTTATGAACCATCTTAAGTTCTTTGTTTGTTTAATTAAAATAAATTAAAAATTAATTGCCATTAGTTTGTTGGTTATTTCAATTTGCAAACCAATGATTGAAGTATAGCAATGTTTAACAATTCATTGGCAAGATAAATAATAAATTCTTTACTTGTTTCTTTCTCATGGTGTTTCTGCGCTCTTCATTATGAGTTTGTAACGAGTAAGGATTCTTCTATTCATTCCGATGAGTAAACCCAAGCCAATAATCATTAGAGAATCCGTTATAATTATCGAAGATAACAAGGTGGCGCCTTGACCTGCTACTCTAACTATTCTATAGAATTTGAATTCGCATAACTTTATAATTTTGTTAGTTTACTAGTTCTGTTGGCCGAAGGAACAATGGAAATTGGGACAATACATGGTACGACCAATAGAACAAAAAGCAACTATGACTAATACTTTTAACAATTTCTGAAAGACCTTAGGTAATAAAATTGATGAAAAATTGATGAAATATTTTTGATAATTATGTTCTGCTGGTTTCTAGTACATCCCAGAACTAGGAACTGGCGTTGAATACCCATTCTCTGCCTCCAACAGAACAAAATTAAAAGTGAAATAAAATATTAATTAGTTTCATCTTAGATGTCCTGTTGGTTCCTCCAGATAGCAATCATATCTGGGAGATTTGTGATGCTGGACCCAACAGAACCAGATAATATCCACGACTATGTAATTAAGTCTTGATTAACTATCATACTCGGGATTGGTACTTGTCAAGGTTAACTTTTAATAACTGTAATTCCAACCTGTATATTCCATTTTCGAATGGAATGGAGTAATACTAATGGCAGGTATGGGATATTGTAGCCCAATTCCTACATCTGTTATTTATCTTAACTAGACTTGAACTGTCTTTTAATAGTGCGTTCAATACTTCAAAGTACTTTCGAACAGAAAGGCGTTAATCGATGTGGCAGGTGTAGGGCCTCAATAATCCGACTCCCTGCATCTGCTATTATTTATCACACTCTCTCAAAATTAAGTTAAATACTATTAATAATTTTGCTGCTCTCAAATCATTTGTTAAACATAACAGTAGCAGGTGCGGAACATTACCCTACCACCATTCGCATCTGCTATTAATTAATTATTTGTTTTTCAAATCATTCTCTTTTAATTTAGCATAGATTTCATCAATCTGTTTCTGCATTTCCTTAATGTATGAATTCTCATTTTCCTGCTTTTGAACTGTTTCCAAATAGATATCATAAGATAATATCATCCTACATTTTACGCAGAACTTGGAATCTATCTTGTTTAATTCTAAGCAATTAGGACATTGCTTTGGTTTCATCTTATCAATATTTTCAGATTAAGTTTTTAGTCCATATGCTTCTAGTATTGATTCATTTGATTCATTCCCGAAGTAATGTACATATTTTAGATGCATGTTTGACCCCATAGACCAACCAGCATATTGCCTAAGTACATTCTCTTTTAAGATCTGGGATTTCTCTGTTAATGCGCTATGCCTTCTGATATATGGATTACATGGCTTTAACAACTCTCTAATCTTGACTTAATCTTCAGGTGATATTTTAGGAGATATTTTAGGATCTTCCAGTAATCTGGGAAAAAATACCTTTTTGTAATTTTTGTAAACTTGATTAATGAAGGCTTTATGAAGTTTCTTTCCGTAAGACTTGCCTAACCCAAAAATAAGATATGTATTTGGATTAGTTCGTTGAGGATGATCATCCAGATAATCCTTCACATAGGGTATTGAATTAATCAAATGAACTGTTCTAGAACCTGCTTTCCATTAACTAATACCTCAGCATATTGTCTGTCATTTGCCATCTTAAACACCACACCTTTGATTCTTAAACCCAGTATCTCATCTCATGCGGTCTGCATCCTGTATCTCTTGAAATTGTATGATAACATCTATCACGAGTTGAAGGACAGTATTTTAAGAATAGTTGATCATCTTCCTGTGTCCATAAATCAGTTGGTTTATAGATTGAAGTTTCCTTTCTTTTCAGTTGTGTTAAATTATCTATAACCTTGGGTTTTATCCTTTCTTTTGGTGGTAAATCAGGATAATATAACCACTTGAAGAATCTTGAGATAATTACTAGATAACTATTGTAAGTTCCAATCCACTTATGAAGTGGATCAATTGGCTCAGGTTTCCTAAAACTATCTAGAAATTTTATTAAATCCTCTTTCGTGATTTCTAAAAAAGATTTTGATTTATTTTCTTCATCATCATTAACAATAAAAAAGAAGTTAGACAGTTTTGCAAGAGTCTTTATGGCTGACATTCTGTAATTGTCTGATGGATTTACTTCATGTTTCATAGACAAAAGATATTTGGCAATTGTGAGAGCATTGTCCTGATTTCTTAGTTTTAACACATGATTCTTGTATTCTTTATGTAAACCAGATGTCGCTTCTTGGATTCCTAAGGAATACAAAACGAGGTGGAAGTTGAAAATGAATCTATTACTGTCTTTTTAATACCATTTTTGTTGTTATCATTATCCTTTTTCATCATTCAATTCAATAATTGAATTCAAATCCAAGTTATTAAGTTAGTATTCCATATAAGGTATTTAAGTAATTATCTAGTATTGGTTGGTCAAGTAACCAATTACATTGATTAATTAAATGCATTTGTGAGATTAAATTGTATTGTTCACAATTAACCCAGTTGAGGCTGCATTATGGACATTAAGACGAAATGAAAAAGACGTCATCAAGCTATATAATTCCTTGTCATCCATAATGCAAGTTGCCACAGGCGGCACTATGCTCAATTTTGGCTATTGGCATGGCAATATACATAGTCCAGTTGAGGCGCAGTATAAGCTATGTACCCTTATTGGAAAAATTGCAGAACTTGGCTCGTCTAGAACTCTGATTGATGTCGGAAGCGGCTACGGAGCGCCTGCTCTTCAATGGGGCATGGAATATAGACTAAGGAATATAGTCTGTGTAAATACTAATTTTCACCAGCTCATAAAGGGTTCGAAGATAGTCTTTGATAAAAATAAATTTGAAAATTCACAACTATTACTTGTTTATCCTCAACCATCCCATATTGCCAACATTAATAGTACTTCTTTATATTTGCCATTTGCAAATAATACCGTGGACAGGATCGTTGCATTAGAAGCTGCACAACATTTCAAACCTATTGACAGTTTTATTACCGAAAGTTACAGAATATTGCAACCCAAGGGCTTACTTGTAATAGCTATGCCTGTAACAGTTTTTTTAGATAATTATTTAAAAAAATTCTTTAAACTTGGTATTCTCAATTTGACTTGGTCGTCAGAGCAATATGGATTCGAATACATCAAGTCGGTTGTTAACAGACACCGATTTAAAATAATGGATATAAATATGATTGGAAGAGAGGTATACGAGCCACTCACTCTTTATTATATTCAAAACAGGAAAGAATTACAGAAAAAAATTATGACACACTATCCGTCACATATTGAGAAGATTCTTTACAGATCGCTCGTGAAGATGATGACTGTATCTAAAAAAGGATTAATAGAATATATTATAATAAAAGCTCAAAAATTATAAGCTGGAATTATCTGCTAAAGGGTTTTGCGATATAATGGCAGACTACAGGTTGTGGCCCATCTTTGAGAATCGCTCGGATTTTATCTTCCATAAGCTGGACATTTTTGGTAACGCGTTCATGCTGACGCATATGGTCGGTCCAAGTATCAGCAATCCTGATCTCTATATAGTGACCAATATCTGCTGGATCTTGAAATAACTCCCAATAGGCCATTCCTTCACTCTTAAGAATGCGCCCTAATTCGTGTACGCTCTGCTCGAATTCGTCTGATAATTTAGAGTCAACCTTATATTCGATTGTTATTAAAGCTGGGGCCTCAGTATTTTGTGGGTCAATCGAGAGCTCGGGTGGAAGTGACCAATAGTCATTGCCTGCGGGTGTGAAATCAAGATCGTCTACTAAAGTAGTGCTGTAACGTTTTTTGGCAATGATAGTTGTGGCTAACGCTAAAGAAGCTACTGACAGGGTGATGGGAATTCCGAAAATGCTAGCTATTGTACCCCATATTACACTTCCAATTGCTAACCCGCCATTTAGTAAAAGTAAATAAACTGCTAATACTCTTGCTCCAATCCACTTTGGCGCAGATTTCATTCCAATGGTATAAAAATTTGATAATATGGTGATGTAAGCTACTCCTCCTATTCCCATTATAATACAAAGAATTCCAAAGTCTCGTACGTATCCCATCGTCAAAATTACTACTGCAAGTAAACCAATACAGCTTGTCATGAGAGATTCTACTGAAACTAGAGGTTGCAATCTTGGCAAAATTGCAATTCCACCAATTATTGCCCCCATACCGAAAGACCCTAATAGCAATCCAAAACCTGTCGGATTTAGCCCTAGTTCGTGTTTAGCTAAAAGGGGCAAAAGTGATAATAGTGCACTACTGCATAATGTGAACAGACCTGCACGAACAATTAATACATGTGCTGCCTGAGAATGACGTACATATCGTATCTGAGCTCGCATAGCCCCGATTATATTCTCTGGAGGCAGAGAGCTATTCGTATTAGATTTTTTGGGTAATCGACTCAAAACTATAATCATAAATATGAAAGAAGCTGAATTAACGAAAAATACGGCCCAAGGTGCAATTGCTGTCACAAGAAAACCACCAATTGTAGGGCCAGCAGCACGACCAATGTTACTTGCTATCGCACTAAGAGTAAGAGCTGCTGGAAGTTCTGATTTTGATACTAAAGCGCTCATCATAGGAATAATAGGGGTCCTAATCATAGTTGCACCTGCTCCAAGTGCAAAAGTAAGTATTAGCAATATAGAAGGGGTAGTAATTCCAGCGAGAGTAAGCAATCCTAAAATTGTAGAAACTAGACACATGTATCCACATGTAATGAGTAGTATGTTGCGCCGATCAAATATATCAGAAATAGCACCAGATGGTATTGCTAACAGAAAAATGGGCAGAGTACTTGCTGTAATAATAAGAGAAACGAACAAGGGATCGGGAGCAAGCGAGGTCATTAGCCATGATGCCCCGACATCATACATTGCAGCGCCAATATATGAAAAGAGTGCAGCAATCCACAACGCTCTATACAAACTATCTCTAAAAGGACTCCAACCTGATGCTAAACTCTCATTTTCTCTTCCACGTTCTTGTTTTCCTCCTTTAGCCATAACAAATAAGCAAGTGAGAGTTGGTCATAAATTTTCGGAATGATTGGACAAAATTAAAGCAAATAACTAATTAATTACCTATTAATAGTTACTTCGGAAGAGGCAAAAAAGTGCTTCTGAATAAAAATTGTTGAAATTTTAGACTGTTGTTATATTGGAGCGAACAAGTTAAGTAATGGAGATGAAGAAGCATCAGCAAAATTAGGAAGAGATATTATAGAAAGTAACAAGAGAATACTTCAACAGCAGAGAGAAGGAAAGTTGATGCTGGCGGCAATGTAACTCCGTATTCATTGGGAAAATTATTTCATTAGCATTTACTTAAATCTCATGGTGTAAAGGATTTGCGAATATCTAGTCCTTTTGCCTTATCGGCATTTTATATAATGATTAGATAAATTTGCTAGAGTTTTTGTAACTCAATATAAACTAAAAAACTTAATTTGGAAGATCGACAGAAACTCCATTTCTATATTTTTTGTCATCAAATATCATATCCACGATCTTTTCTGCGACAATCTTTGGGTGAAGCATCTTGTGTTTATTCAATTCATAATAATTTTTATCAACATTTTCCTGCATTTTAGTTGCCACTTCTCCTGGACATATTGACATTATTCTAATGTTGTATTTGGCAATTTCCAAACTCAAGCTCTTACTAAGACCGATCATCCCAAATTTACTTGCACAGTATGCTGAAATGTCCTCAAAACCTACTTTACCTGCCCCTGAACATACATTAACAATAACTCCAAAGTTATTACTTATCATTGTAGGCAGAATAGCTTTAGAAAATAGAAAGACACCTTTTAGATTTATATCCAGGGTTTGATTCCATTCTTGTTCGGTGGTATCGACCAGTTTCTTTACATAGGTTATTCCAGCATTATTAATTAATGCATCAATATGCCCGAATTTATTCAATGATTCTTTTATAAGGTCGTTTACTTGCGATGATACACTTACATCACACACTCTTGATATCACCTGACTATTTGACGTCGATTCGATAGAACTTGCTGCTGAATCAATTTCAGACTTGGTACGAGAGCAGAGGACCAAATTCAGACCTTTCTTGGCTAGCAATATTGCAAGTTCTTTACCTATACCACGACCGGAACCCGTCACTAGCGCAGTGTTAAGATTCTTCATTCTAATTTAACTTCTTGTCAAAGACTTATATTTTTAGGCACGTAAGATAATAGAATCGACTCTTTTTGATCGGTATGGACAAGCCAGAGAACAGGAAAGGATATTTTCATCAAAGCCCAAGCAAGGTAATTGACGACATATACAGTAAATTCCCGATCCCGTCCATAGACGGTGACTTTATTTCATCTTACAGTTAATAAATACGTGGTATTATAATTCCATCCTGAAGGCACTGCAAAGGAGCCATTCTTATTTTCCTGATAATCGATTGTTTCCCCTTTAAAACTGATTTTATGTTTGCCGATAGACAATGGTTTTAAGAATACCCAATTTCCATCTGATACACCTTGAGTGGTTTGAGGATTCAGATGAAGTATATTTTCTGAAGGTAAGGTAAAATTAAATAAAGGTGATTGCACACGATATTGATTCAAATTCTCTAATTTATTTCCGTCAATACTTGCTTTCAGTGAATATACTTTATCTTGTTCCGCCTTGGCGCAGTCCCTTAATTGGGATTCATTTTTTAGACTTGGAAATTCGGCATATGAGCATTCTGAATTTAATATGGGAAATAATATTGCAGTCCCCTCAGGAATAGTACAACTTCTCGTCACGTCATGGGCATATGTGCCAGGAAAGAACCACGTAGGGCTGGTTTGGTTAATGGAGCAGTGTATACCGGTATTATCATATGCCGGATTGATACTAACTGGGATAGAATATGCCCACTGCCACCACTTTGCTGTCCATTCCCCGTAAGGAATACCATATGGATTTTCATCAATGGAATAGAGCGAAAAATTTTCAATATTAGACAAGGACGTTGCATGAACAGGTTGATATTGACTAACACTAAGTTCAAAGAGAGAAATCCCTGAAATAATTGTGATAAAAGTGACATTATATTTTACGAATTGTGTTGTCGTGCTTAATAATCTATGAAACATGTGATTAGACATTGCAAATTATTAGGATCATTGATCATATAATAATAGCGATCAGTTACAAAAGTAATGTACTTTGATTTGCTATCAAGACAAAGGAAATCACAACTTGCCACTAATGGAAAAATAGAGGTTATTTACAGAATTTGAAAAATTATTTGGATCAGTGATTCATAAATAATAAAAATATCTAAATATATTGATTCTATGTCTATTATTTCTTAATGATTTTAATGTAATGCTCAAGTATCTTAGATATCTTTAAAAGGATTAGATATCTCTTTAGATATACGTTATTATAACATAAATACTTTAATTAAATAATGATCATTGCAAAGTTCGTTTTCACTATTAGATATTTTAGTGCATACAAAAACACGATGTTATCGAAACGCTTGCAAAGGACTATGAAAAAGGGAGACTTATCGAAGTGAATATCATAGAACCAGAGTCACCTTATGAAATAATTGCTAAAACCTGTGGATGTAAAAATAGTAATAGAAAGGTGACATATGCCTTTGTTGATGCATATCACGGACTATGTAAAGATAAAAAAGACATAATATTATCAGAGATTCAGGCTTGTGAACGACTAAAGAATTTTACACTAGATCAGATTGATAGAAGCACAATTGACTCTGAAATTTCCGAATTAAAGATTATGCTGGACCTTTTACCATAAATACACACGAAGATTTTAGATATTTTAGACAAGAAAACATAAGTGAAGGAATTGCTAAGGCGGCTTTCATACCTGTTTTGACATTTACAGCTATTGTCAATTGTCTAGTAGGTTGATCAAAAGCAGGAAGGTATGACACATAATACGTTTGTCGATTGCAGTTATTGATATTAACAGGAAAAGTCTGGCTTTTCCCAGTATCTCCAAATTTGGAATAAATATTGGTGAATTGGGTAATTTGGGTAACTGATTTATACCTAAACCAGTTGATAAGATAAACTCGATTTGTACTCTAACTAATTAAAGGCACCTAATTAACAACAATTTAGCATTTCTAGTTCAAAAAATTGACTTTACAACCTAAATCAATATGTTAAATAATTTTCTTGGTTTGAGAAAATTAAGATTTGTCTGTTTCATTATGATCTTTGTAGCATTTATAATTATTGTAAATAGTTTAGATTTGAGAAAAGACTCTGTTCAAATACATCAAGAGGCAAGCGCGCATTTTTTTGGTCTACCAATTCTTCAAAACCAAACTGTGGCACAATATAAGGTACTATTCCAACCATATCCTACAGTACCATTAGCCGGTGCCAATTCTACTCAAATAAACCTCAGCATATTAGATAAAGAAAATCAAAATATCAATTCAATTTTTGCTTCCCTCAGTATTAAAGAAAAAGATACTGGAAAGATTTTGAAGAATTTTACTTACAAATTTCATGACTTTAGCGATTTGACTTTTCCATACACATTTCCTAACGCTACTACATATGTCATGAGTTTACAATTTAAAATAAATGGTGATCCAGTTTATGCAGATAAACCATTAATAGTTGACTTTGATCTCCCGGTGGCAAATCAAGGTAACAATAATCTCCTACCACAAATACTAACCTATTATCTAATTCCAGCATTGATAGTAATTGTAGGAATAGTGATATATCTACGGAAAAAAAAGAAAATATAAATTAAATTCAATTAACCCCATAAAGAACATTGCCATGGCCAAAAGCTCAATTAGTGCAAATCATAAATTTCTCATCAATTTACTTTGCCTTTCCACATCTTTATGTAGTGAACAACATCGGTCGACAAGGCGTAGAAATAATTTGTATGAATTTAATGTTAGCGAGTTGTTACTATGACTTTACCAGTTATCAGAAAGTTAGTAATCTGATCCATGATCTCCTTTTATTTAGAATTAATAGAAATTGTTTAGCAACTGTGTCTATTTTGCAATAATATTATATTTTACATCTTGTACATAATTAGGGTCTGAACAATCAGGGTCGGGACAAATTAGACTTGATTTAAAATGAACAGTGTGATTGCTCCTTCCAAGGATCGCCTACAATGCAATATTGCAAAAATGATAGATATTCATTGTAAATTCACATAGATAAATTAACTGTTAAAATGTAAAAAAACTATCTTAAACTTGTAGCGTGATTTTTTATTCGTGACACAAAACAAGTTATTTATTACATCTCTATTAGTCACTGTTCTTTTTTTCAGCATGTATACTGCTACTGCATTTAACTTCAATTCAGAATTCTTATTAAAGAAGACTTGGGCTCAAACTAGTCAATCCAATTGGACAACAGGTAAGCCGAGTCCTGTTCCTAAAATGGAATCTGCATATACCGCGGTTGACGATAAGATATACATAATAGCTGGATACGGAGAGACAGGTAAAAGGAATAAAAATTCAGTTGAAGTATATGATACCAAGTCGGATTCCTGGAGCTCTGCCTCCGCAGTCCCTGTAAATTTAAATCATGCTGCGGCAGCATCCTATGGTGGTAAGATATTCCTTGTAGGCGGATATCTCGATAATAAGATCCCATCTGACAAACTCTTTATTTATGATCCTAATTCTGATAATTGGTCCGAGGGAAAAACAATGCCTACTGCAAGAGCTGCATTAACAGCCCAGTTTATTAATGGTCTTCTTTACGCAGTTGGAGGAACTAATGGAGAACCATTAAACACTAATGAAGCATATGATCCAAAAACAGATGCCTGGAAGTCCCTTGCTCCTATGCCAACTGCAAGACAGCATCTAGCCTCAGCCCAAACAGATGGCAAGCTCTTTGCGATAGGTGGAAGACCAACTGGTAAATCATCAAATTTGGATGTTAATGAAGTATATGATCCAAAAACAGATATCTGGAAGTCCCTTGCTCCTATGCCAACTGCACGAGGGGGAATCGCAGCTGCAGTAATAAACGGAAATATTTATGTTTTTGGAGGAGAGGCACCTGAAAAAACATTTAACAACAATGAGAAATACAATACAGCTACCAACACTTGGACGGATGAGATTCCTATGCCAACTCCTCGGCATGGGTTGGCTGCAATTGCTTTAAACAATAACATTTACGTAATTGGTGGAGGACCAGAACCAGATATCTCATTTGCAAATGTAAATGAAATCTTCCATGTTCCATTATCTAGCAATAAAACCACTAACTAACCAGTCGTAGGACTTTGGTGATTCTTCATTTTTACCTTCAATCTTTCTACTAACGCACTAACCATTACTACCAAGTCAATAATTATAGTTATTCCTGTTATCGATGCATAAACAAGTAATAAAGTATCAGTCATAATCCACTATACACTACAAGATATTTGAAAATGTCAAAAATTGTAGGGACTTATTCAGCTATTTTACTCACAAGTACCGTTTCGGGTTTTGACCTGCTCAAGATGTAGCACTCGGACAAAGCAGCTTTCCAAAACCGAACCTCAGTCAGTTAGTCTTTTTGTTACAGCTAACACAAGTAAGCAGAAAAGATAGTTACTAGCTAGAAATAGCTAGTCGGAAAGACCCATTTTCTGGGTATTTAGCCTAC
>CAVPGE010000048.1:0-18730 GCA_963703885.1 uncultured Nitrososphaerales archaeon | reverse complement strand
TATGTGAACTTGGAGGTTCAAGAGTTGTCTTTGGACTGAATAGTTTGACAATGGGTAGTTTGTATTCTTCAAGTGTAAGGAAATCCGCAATGGAGAAAGCCAAAGATCGTGGCTTTAAGGGAGCCCATTAGGAGAGTGAAAAAGAAATATGGTTCTTAAGTTAACTAGGAAACAATACACAGACTTATACGGACCTGCAAAAGGAGACAAAGTTAGAGTTGGGGACACAGACCTTGAGATTCAGATAGAAAAAGATTACATTTCTTATGGTGATGAGTGTGTATTTGGCGGTGGTAAGACAATACGTGATGGACTCGCCCAAACACCTGGAGTTACAAATGCAAATGGAGCACTAGATTATGTGATCACAAATGCTGTAGTTTTAGATCCAGTAATTGGAATTGTGAAGGGAGACGTAGGTATCAAAGATGGAAAGATTGCAGGTATTGGAAAAGCGGGGAATCCATTCATTATGGATCATGTAGACAGAAATTTGATCATTTCCGCAGGCACAGAAGCTACTGCCGGCGAACATACAATATGCACCCCGGGGCACTTTGACACTCACATTCATATGATATCACCCCAACAAGCTGTAGATGCAATAAGTGGCGGAATTTGTAACATGATAGGAGGTGGAACTGGACCTGCAGACGGTACTAACGCAACTACTTGCACACCTGGCGTGTTTAACATCAGCAGAATGATGGAGTCCGTAGAAGATATTCCCATGAATTGGGGATTTTTAGGCAAAGGCAACGACTCTCACCCCTCACTGGCTCCATTGATCGAACAAATTGAGGCTGGAGCTTGTGGATTAAAGGATCATGAAGATTGGGGGACTACAGCAGCTGTCCTTGATGCATCTTTGAGAGCAGTTGATATGACAGATACCCAATTGGCGATTCATACAGATTCTATAAACGAATGCGGTTATCTGGAAGATACACTCAACGCTATTGATGGTAGGGTAGTACACAGTTACCATACAGAAGGTGCTGGTGGTGGTCACGCTCCAGATATCATTGCTATTGCCGGTCACGAGAATGTTTTACCGTCGTCAACAAATCCGACTAGACCATTTACTGTAAATACCATCGATGAACACATGGACATGCTAATGTTCTGTCACCACTTGAATCCGGCAGTTCCTGAGGATGTAGCTTTTGCAGATTCGAGAATTAGGGCGGAAACGATGGCTGCAGAAGATGTTCTGCATGATGAAGGTGTTCTTAGTATGTATTCTTCAGACAGTCAAGCGATGGGTAGAATCGGGGAAGTTGTGATACGTGCATGGCAAACTGCCGACAAAATGAAGAAGATGAAAGGTAGACTAAAGGAAGAGGAAGGAGAAAATGATAATCTCAGGGCCAAAAGATATATCGCAAAAACTACTTTGAATTGTGCAATCACGCATGGTGTTTCAGATTACCTTGGTTCGTTAGAAACTGGCAAGTATGCAGATATTGTCATGTATAACATGCCATTTTTCCCTGCTAAACCCAAGATGGTTTTCAAAGCAGGATTTATTGCATGGTCAATTATGGGAGATCCAAATGCATCACTGCCAACACCTGAACCAGTTTATTACAGACCCATGTTTGGAGCATTAGGAAGGGCAGTAAAGAAGACTAGTTTCACATTCACTTCAAAGGCAGCAATCTCGCTAGGAGTACCGCAAAAGCTGGGACTAGAAAAGGTTGTCTTACCCGTGAAGAACTGTAGAATGATTGGAAAGAAGGATATGATGTGGAATGACAAAACACCAGATATAACGGTGGATCCAGAGACCTATGAAGTAAAGTTGGATGGTAAAATTGCTACAGTTGATCCTGCAAAAGAATTATCATTAGCACAAAGGTACTTTATGGCGTAGTTAAAATAAAACATAGAATACAAAATAGAATTTTTTTTCTCTTAATTTTTCGTTTAATATTTATCTTGCATAGTGGGTATTGCTTTACCGATGTCAAATTCAAATTATGGTGTTTGGCGGCCAATGGCCGAAAATGTAGAGTTCAATGCCCTAGAATCAAATTCCAATGCAGTTATGGCAGTAGCTGATACAGTGAGAACTACTTTGGGACCCAAAGGCTTAGATAAATTACTAATAGACCAGGCCATGAACAGACATATTTCTAATGATGGAGTAACGATTCTTCTATCTTTGCGGGCTATTCACCCGGTGGCAAGAATGATTGTGGAAATCGCCGAAAGACAAGAGGAATTGGTAGGCGACGGCACAACTACTGCTGTAGTCATGTCTGCAGAAATGATAAAGGAAGGAAAAAGACTGATTAAGGAACTTGGCGTACATCCTACCAAGGTAATTGAAGGAATTGATAGCGGTGTTTATAATGCTTGTAATTTATTGGAGCAAGATGCGCGGAAAATAAAATTAGAAGACTTAGAGTTGGAACAAGTGGTAAAGACTAGTCTTTCATCTAAATTAGATGGAATTGGGCTCTCAAAATTGGTAATTTCTGCACTGAGATCAGTTGGTAATAGTGCTTTGTATGATGGTAGACATGATTTTGATAAGAGTATTAAGGTAATTAGACGAACGAATATGGAAGATCGTTTAATAAACGGTGTTGTGCTCGAACGCAATCGTATCGATCTTGAAATGCCATCAGAGATCAAGGATGCCAAGATTATGATAGCAAAGTTAGATCTCAAGCCAATAAAGGAATCATGGCTAAAAGAAAATAGCAAGTATCAGGAAATCATGATAATGGAAAATGACAGGATTTCCAAATCAAAGGAAATTGTTGATGCCATGGTAGAGACTGGTGCTAATACGTTTCTTCTTGCCTCGCCTGAAATTGATCAAGTTATTGAGGATCTTCTTGTGGCAAGAAGAGTCGTTGCAGTACGTATTTCAGCGGATGAGATTGAGTCTCTTTCAAGATATACCGGAACTAAGTTAGTTAGAACTATCGGTGACCTAAAAAGTCCTGACATTCTTGGTAAAGCTGATAGGATTTACGATGATGAAGACAAAGGTGTATTTTACATAGAAAATGCATCAGGCAGAAAGACCGTCACTTTGGTTGTTTCTGGAGCTACTAAAGAAACGTCGCTTGAAAGATGGAGGGCATCTATAGATGGTATTAATGCAGCTGAGGCAGCCTTGAATCGAGGAGTTGTTGCGGGAGGTGGTGCGGCAGAGTTACATGTGATAGAAAAGGTAAAAAATCTACGACTTAAAGGATTGGAACAAGTTGGTCTTGATGTGGTGATTTCAGCATTGGAATGTATAATGCGACAAATCTTGACAAATGCAGGATTTAATGGACTTGAGAAGGTGATGGCAGCAAAGGCTTCAAAAGGTTTTGGAATTGATATAGATACCGGAGAAGCTGTAGACATGTGGAAAAAGGGTGTTATAGACCCGTTACTTGTAAAGACAATGGCATTGGAGGCTGCTGGGGAAATTGCCAAGTCCGTTCTTCGGATTGATAGAAATCTTGCTGCAGAAGATCTAAGTCCACAAGCAGTGTCCGAAACTAAAAGGTGAGATTGATGATAATTCGACATTGTGTTGAGCAATCAAATATCAATGAAAATATGGTGGTTATTGATCCCACCAAAACTAGACATGTTACAGTGAGGGCCGGTGCAATTGAATCGATGTCAGGACTCATTGATCCTGCATCACATCTTAATCTTGATTTTCCTGATCACAAAATAACTACTTGTGTGATAGCCGAAAAATTTCAAGTAGGCTCGAAAATTAGGATATCGGATGAAGGCATGGTATTTGCAATAGTTAGACGAAATTCCTATGATCACTATGGTAAAGTAGATTACACGAAACGACTGTCTATGATGGTGCGCGCAGTAAATAAGCTGAAATCCAAGCGATCCAAAGATGAAAATATTCAAAACAGACAAAAAGGAAAAGTAAAATGATTTTGATTGAAAAGATAATCGGTAATGTTGTTGCCGATCTTGAGCTTAAATCGGTATATGAGAGCTTGAAAAAAGATGATAAAGTAGAGAACATTTCAATTGGCCGATTAGAGTCAGAGCGAGTCAGAATGAGGAAGGTATCTGATAAGGGAACTGACATAGCATTGACTTTACCACAGGGATCTCATCTACATGATGGAGACGTTGTTTCACGCACGCAGAATAGTATGATTATAATCCGAATAGAGCCAGAAAATGTGGCTGTTGTTAACCTTCGCAAAAACATACCACCCGATCATTTATTTAAAGTTGCTCTAACAATTGGACATACTATTGGGAATCTCCATCGACCGCTACGAATTGAAGAGGACAGAGCAATATTTCCAATCCAAACTTTAAGTGAGGTAGAGTTATTCAAAAAATTGCTTTCCCCAATAAGGGATCATATTGATATCAAAATTGATAATGTTGTGTTTGAAGCTAACTTAGGATCAGATGTACATGAGCACTGACGTTACTATTGATGATATTACGCTTCCAGATATTAGCTTTTTGCAACTTTCTGATTCATTTTTCCCAACGGGACTATACACGATGTCAAATGGTATTGAATCATTATTTTATCAGAAAAAAATAAGACCAACTGATATACAAGAACTAATAAGAACATATCTACTGCAACAGATTGGCCCAACTGATTGCACTGCTCTTGGTAATGTATATGAATTTATTGCAAAGGCTGATATGAATGGGATTTTGAGAACTGATAGGGTGTTATTTTCTATGAGACTGATAGAGGAAGTCAGAGACGCTTCTGTTAGATCTGGCATTCAACTGCTAAGATGCGTGAAGTCATTTATAAATTCTGATGAAAATCTAAATCAATTTCAGCAAATGGTAAAATCTGGTGACGCTTCTGGGATCTACCCAGTATCATTTGCAGTTGCATGCAATTCTCTTAGTATTCCAAAAAAAAGGGCAGGTTTAATGCTGTTATACGGCTTCACGGTAAGTATGGTCGGAGCTGCACTAAGGATGGGTATTATACAGCACTACGAAGGACAGGAGATAATTCATAATCTGAAGCCATCGATACTGTTATCAATAAAATCCAATATTGACAGACCTATTACAGGGATGTGGCAATTCGCACCTGCTCTAGACATCATACAAATAGATCATGAAAATATGAGTTCAAAAATGTTTATTACATGACAGATTAATCTTTTTTTGTGACTCTAGAAAGAATTCCACGCATTGGCATTGGTGGACCAGTAGGGTCTGGCAAAACGATGCTGATCGAACAGGTAGTGCCGATACTTTCATCGAAAGGTTATCAAGTAGGGATAATATCCAACGACGTAGTCTCCAAAGAAGATGCTGATAGGATGAGACTCAATCTTGCTACAGAAAAGGGCTTGATGCCTGAAGAATTGGTAATTGGGGTAGCTACTGGAGGTTGTCCTCACACCGCAGTGAGGGAAGATCCATCTATGAACATATCCATAGTCGAAGAAATGGAAACAAAACACAATTACCTTGATTTGATTCTTATAGAGAGTGGTGGTGATAATATTACCACTACGTTTAGTCCAGCTCTAGCAGATTATTTTATCTATATTATAGATGTGTCTGGCGGCGATAAATATCCGCGCAAGAGAGGGTTAGGTATCGAAACATGCGATATATTGGTAATTAACAAGATAGATATTGCTCCATACGTAGGTGCTGATCTTAAAATCATGGAAAAAGATGCAAAAACTATACGTGGAACTAAACCGACCGTTTTTGTAAATTCCAAAACTGGTGAAGGGATAGATGAAGTGGCTTCACAAATCATCAAAGATGTATTGTTTGAAGCCCCGCCAAAAACTAAAAAATAGGCAGTATTACGCTTGGAAGATCTCAATATCTTCACACCATCAGATATTCCACAAGAGGTCTTGAGATATAAATCCGAACCTTCACAAATGGGAGTAGGCAAAACTGGAAAGATAGGTATATTGCAATTACTATTGGAAGAAGACGACGAAAGAAAGAAGACAATAATCAAAGAAAAGTTTTGTAGAGTTCCACTATATGTCCAGAGGGCACTCTACTTGGAAGAGAGTATTCCCTCGATGGCGTACATATACATAATCTCCCCATCAGGTGGAATACTGCAAGGTGATAGATATCGAATTGATATCACTCTTAAAAAGAATTCATACGCTCACATTACAACCCAAAGTGCAACCAGGGTATATAAAATGGAGAGAGATTTTGCAACACAAATGGTTAATATTGTTGTAGATGATGGATGTTACTTTGAATATATCCCTGAACAAGTAATTCCATTTCGCAACTCGAGATTTTATCAAATAGTTGATTTAAATGTTCATGAAAATTCTACGATGGTTTATTCTGAAATGATTGTACCAGGAAGAGTAGCAAGTGGAGAAGTGTTTGAATATGATATTTGTTACGTAAAGACGGTAGCAAAGGATAATTTTGACAAGTTAAGATTTACTGACACGTTCAAGCTAGAGCCCAAAAAAGAAGATCTGAGATCTTATGGCATAATGGAAAATTTGGACACAGTAAGTAGTTTGTATATTCTTACTAAACGAGAATATGTAAAGGACATTAAAAATGAAATAAATTCCATCTTTAAAAATATTGTGATTGTGCGTGGCGGGGCATCAGTACTTCCGGATAACAGAGGCATCATAGTCAGAATTTTGGGAAATACCGCGAGCGAAGTTAGAAATGCTATTTTTGAGATATTAAAAATAACACGTAAAAAGATACTAGGCGCAACATTTAGTGGAATTCGAAAGGCTTAGTGTGGACAGAATTGCAATACTTTATGCTATAAATCCCTTCCAGGGCAATTACCTACGACTAGTAATTAGAAACTCTGTAATTTTGATGTGATGGTTATTTTCACTTGCATGAATATTAGCTAAAATTTTTGAATCATAGACTTCGTCACAATCTTCGCACCAGCACGTTAGGCTTGTTTTACTTTTGTCAAATATGTTCATACCATAATTTAAAATTCATGACTTAAATACTTGAGGAATGATAAAAAGTTCCTGTAACTAATCTCTAATCCGTAAGATTCAAATCTGCAACCAAATTTTTTATAAAATAAACATTTTTCATGTGCTGCAAGAACTTAGGGTAACAATCATTTCCCTCAAACTTGGTTACTGTCAAAACCCCCATATATGCCTCGGTTCTCACTATGATTGAATCTAATTTCATTTCAATTTGAATTTTTGGTCCACGATCGGTTTCCATACATGTCTATTTCCATCTGTAACGTATATTATCTCCATTTCTTGTTAATTGAAAACATTGGCTTTATATCATGAATCTGCATGATGAACTGGATATGCGGTAAGGCAAAAAACCCTTCAATTTTTGATTTTTTGCTTTTATTAAAATGAATAGATATGTGATAGAAGATTTGTTCTTACAACCAGTTCACATAGCAAATAATAAGGTAATTTCATGAAAAAAATGGCATTAGTTTGATGTTTTTTGTCGTACAGTAATACTAGTTTTGTAAGTTTAATGTTATAATGGTCCCTCTTCGTGCGATCCTTTGATTCTTGTTAACAATACAATAAACTCAGAAATTAAATTTACAATATTATTCTCTCTTTCGATTGTTATTCTACCGTTCCTTATGCATATTGCCGCGTGTAATGAGAATTGATTAAACAATAAATGATGAGCATTCTTTGAATTACTCTACAGTTCGTCGGAATCATGTACAGATATAATTAGCTTAGACCTTATTCATTTTTGAATGGGAAACAAGATACTGTCTATACAGAATACCCGGATCGAGACGCTCGGAAATTTGGCAACCCTAATCGAATCCGACGGCTATAAAGTTTCAACTATACATGCCGGTACTGACGACATTCCAAATGATCCGCGGGAATATTCAGCCATTATTATTCTTGGTGGATATATGTCAGTTTACGAAAATTTGAACTATCTTAAGGCGGAACAAGAATTAATACGAAAGGCTCACAAATATAGAATTCCTACCCTTGGAATATGTTTAGGATCGCAGTTAATTGCCCAAGCACTTGGGGGGAGGGTTTACAAAGGAAAGAAAAAGGAAATTGGATGGCATGATGTCACTATAAATAAGGATGGACTTTCGGACATTTTCGAGGGCGTAAATTCGAACAATATAAAGGTGTTCCAATGGCATGGGGATACATACGATTTGCCGAAAACAGCTAAACTCCTTGCCTTTTCTAATTTGTATCCTCAAGCTTTTAGGATTGGTACTGTTATAGGCATCTTGTTTCATCTTGAAGTAAACTACCTTATGATTAGGCAGTGGGTAAAAGAATATCATTCTGAGATCAAAGAGGAGAACTTGTCCATACAAGATATTTTGACATATAAAAAAAATGAATTTCAAAACTTACTAAATAATTGTAAAACAGTTTATAGTAACTTTTCAAAAATAATAAGTAGTAATTGAGGACCAAATATTGCATGAGGTTTGAATTAAAGATAAAATTACGAACGTTAAAAAAATAGAAATATTATCATTCACTATCTAGCGGAATTTATCCCATTAATGCCATTTCTTTTTACTTCTCAATTTCACGAAATTTTGTAGAGTAAGTTGAGAAATACTGAATATTTATGAATTATTCATGTTGGCATTATTATATCACTCATTGTGGGAAATGATGGAACGATCACGTCAATTTATGCATCTGTAGTGAAGAGAATCCGTGAGACAGGAATCATGAAAATAATAGGTGCACAAAACAAACATATATTATTTTTAAGGATTGATTTCGCGAGCTGGTTGAAAGCATTTGCTTATTAACCGGGTTTGGAATAGGTTATGCCTTATCTAAAATAGTTTCTAGGATTGGAGAGACCACTGTTGGTGCCAGTTTATGTGGCTACTGACATGATAAGGTATGATGTTCTCAGTTTCCCTTAATATGATTTTTGGTTTATTACCTGCTTGGATAACTTCCAGAATAATGTCTGTAGACCCGCATAGACTCTATAATTTGTTCTAATTAAATATTCTCAATCAGCGAATTATTGATCAAAATTGAACAATCAAAATCTGGCATATTAACAACTTGTACATATCAGTCCTGTGGTTAAATAATTCAGTAACCTTCACATAAATATCCTCACTTCCAATATGTTCTCTCCTTTCGACTCAGTTGCACTAATTTGCTTAGTTAAGCCTATGACAATGTAATAAATTGAGTTTATACGAATTAATTGAGATGTAATATGATCCACTGAATAGGTTCCTGATTGAAATATAGTACGTCCTTTGATAAACATTAAATGAATTCACTAAATACGATGTCAAATTATTTCTAATTAGGTTATGTTGTTATCTTCCGGACCTATAGTAGAGAAGAAGCCTATTCTTTAAATCAATTCAAATGCCTGATGAGAAAGGATTCTTCTATTATGGTGCAATTAACTAGGTTACTTATATTGAAAATTGTAATTTAATTTAAAATTGGACAGTCAATTTTTAATCTTCTGTAACTAATTTTTATATCTCCATTGATGATTTTTATGCAGGGTGAAAATGTACAGTAATATTTCAGACGAAATGAAGAAGCGATTATGGGGAGTCGAGTTATGGTTGTGCTGTATGTGGATCTCCTATCTTTGCTGGATTTCATACGTTATCAACTGAAAATGATCGGCGATTTATTGAAGACGAAATGCTACCACTTTGTCCTACGTGTCTTACAAATGCTGAAACTGGTAAATTTTCAAGAGATTACTTGGTCGGATATAAAAAAAATCCATATAATAGCCGGAGCGGTAATGACACATTTATGTTGGAGGGTAATACCCTAGTCGTTAATCTCGGTTCTACCCGCTTTATTGATGTCAATAGGATTCTTGTCATAAATGATTTTGATCTTATTAATGTGACCAAAAGAGAAAATAAGAGCTTGATTCTTGATGTAAACTTCTTTGATCTGGCAAACAATTTTGTTGGGGCTATAGTTAATAATGATTTGGTAGTTGATGAGAAATCAAAGTGGTGTGTAGACTACAAATCCCTTAACCTAACGATCAAAAACGTACAGAGAAATATATTTTTAAATTTTTCTCTGATATCTAGAGAATTAGCCATCACAGGTAGAATTTATTACATGGGCCACACAATACAATTAAAACAAGATGGTTTATTTCTAGACGAATCGGACCTGACAATAGGGACCAAAAATGTGACCATATCTCATGTTGGAGCTGCATTTGATGTGCAGATCTGAAGCCTTCTACATTAAATGAGTTATATCCATTCAACACTAAGTAACCTTAATGGGTATCATCCTTATTAATCCAAAGTTCAATATCCTGCATACACAAGATTCTCTTTAACAGGGTTATGAATTGAGTAGAAAATGTGTACTATGTAGATATCGCACAGGAATTAGGCCCGGATTCCAAATCAGGCATCTGTCCTTCGTCATAGGGAAGCATTTTTTTGTTGATTGATATAATTGTTTTATAATTCATAGGCCTTGGTGGTAAAGCATCAGTAACGTATTTAATAAATTCATCCTTATTCATACCGAATATTTTTATTTTCTGTTTTAATGATGCAATAGTAGCAAATATAGGAACTGAGTGCTTCAATGCAACCGTATTCTGATTGAAGTGTGCAGGTAGCACAACAGTATTATCTGGCAACATGACAATTTTTTGATAATATGTATCATATAATCTTGCTGAAAAGTTCTTCGCGTCTTCCCTTAGATCAGGTCTGCCTGCTCCGTCTACTAAGAGAGTATCTCCCGTAAACAAGTATGAGCGCCTACCGCTTTGCTCTTCTGCACTAAGATTGTCATTATTCTCATTTATTAAAAAACAAAAACTGCCGTTAGTATGACCTGGAGTATGAATCGCTTTCAGAACCACACCTTCTCCTACTAGGATTTCATCCCCATCCTTAACAAAATGTAAATTCAGATCTTTATTAGTAATGTCGTATTCTTCAATCGCGCTAATATACGCAATAATTTTATTGGAATTTGATTCATCCCTAAGGGTGTTAGCCTAATTTTGCCAGACCTGATACATGATCCGCATGTTGATGTGTGTCTATAATTTTTGTTATGGATAGTCCTTTCTCCTTTGCGACCTCCAAGTAGGATTCGTAAATTTCACGACTTGGGTCTATGATCGTAGCAGTTGCCTCTTTATTTGATGAAACAACATATCCTATACATCCCTTTGAAATTCTTCTAATCTGCCATATTTTAAAGGAAGCTGAACTATTTACAGGAATTTCTGCTATGTCGTAAACCCTGTTCCACCCTGCCATACCTCCCTTCATACTTCTCACGTTGTATAATTCATTAAATCAATTCAAATGCCTGATGAGAAAGGATACATCTACTATGGTGCAATTAATTAATTTACTTAAATTCAAAATTGCGATTTAATTTAAACTCGAACTGCGAATTTTTAATCTTCTGTCACTAATTTTTATATCTCCCTTGATGATTTTTATGCAGGGTGAAAATGTACAGTAATTTTTCGGACGAAATGAAGAAGCGATTATGGATTGAGTCGAGTTATGGTTGTGCTGTATGTGGATCTCCTATCTTTGCTGGATTTCATACGTTATCAACTGAAAATGATCGGCGATTTATTGAAGACGAAATGCTACCACTTTGTCCTACGTGTCTTACAAATGCTGAAACTGGTAAATTTTCAAGAGATTACTTGGTCGGATATAAAAAAAATCCATATAATAGCCGGAGCGGTAATGACACATTTATGTTGGAGGGTAATACCCTAGTCGTTAATCTCGGTTCTACCCGCTTTATTGATGTCAATAGGATTCTTGTCATAAATGATTTTGATCTTATTAATGTGACCAAAAGAGAAAATAAGAGCTTGATTCTTGATGTAAACTTCTTTGATCTGGCAAACAATTTTGTTGGGGCTATAGTTAATAATGATTTGGTAGTTGATGAGAAATCAAAGTGGTGTGTAGACTACAAATCCCTTAACCTAACGATCAAAAACGTACAGAGAAATATATTTTTAAATTTTTCTCTGATATCTGGAGAATTAGCCATCACAGGTAGAATTTATTACATGGGCCACACAATACAATTAAAACAAGATGGTTTATTTCTAGACGAATCGGACCTGACAATAGGGACCAAAAATGTGACCATATCTCATGTTGGAGCTGCATTTGATGTGCAGATCTGAAGCCTTCTACATTAAATGAGTTATATCCATTCAACACTAAGTAACCTTAATGGGTATCATCCTTATTAATCCAAAGTTCAATATCCTGTATACAAGATTTTCTTTAACAAGGTTATGAATTGAGTAGAAAATGTGTACTATGTAGATATCGCACAGGAATTAGGCCCGGATTCCAAATCAGGCATCTGTCCTTCGTCATAGGGAAGCATTTTTTTGTTGATTGATATAATTGTTTTATAATTCATAGGCCTTGGTGGTAAAGCATCAGTAACGTATTTAATAAATTCATCCTTATTCATACCGAATATTTTTATTTTCTGTTTTAATGATGCAATAGTAGCAAATATAGGAACTGAGTGCTTCAATGCAACCGTATTCTGATTGAAGTGTGCAGGTAGCACAACAGTATTATCTGGCAACATGGCAATTTTTTGATAATATGTATCATATAATCTTGCTGAAAAGTTCTTCGCATCTTCCCTTAGATCAGGTCTGCCTGCTCCGTCTACTAAGAGGGTATCTCCCGTAAACAAGTATGAGCGCCTACCGTTTTGCTCTTCTGCACTAAGATTGTCATTATTCTCATTTATTAAAAAACAAAAACTGCCGTTAGTATGACCTGGAGTATGAATCGCTTTCAGAACCACACCTTCTCCCACTAGGATTTCATCCCCATCCTTAACAAAATGTAAATTCAGATCTTTATTAGTGATGTCGTATTCTTCAATCGAGCTAATATACGCAATAATTTTATTGGAATTTGATTCATCCCTAAGGGTGTTAGCCTAATTTTGCCACACCTGATACATGATCCGCATGTTGATGAGTGTCAATAATTTTTGTTATGGATAGTCCTCTCTCCTTTGCGACCTCCAAGTAGGATTCGTAAATTTCACGACTTGGGTCTATGATCGTAGCAGTTGCCTCTTTATTTGATGAAACAATATATCCAATACATCCCTTTGAAATTCTTCTAATCTGCCATATTTTAAAGGAAGCTGAACTATCTACAGGAATTTCTGCTATGTCGTAAACCCTGTTCCACCCTGCCATACCTCCCTTCATACTTCTCACGTTGTATCCTAATTTCTTAAGCATGTTTGCTGCAATCATTGATCGATTCCCATGGGCGCAAATAGTAACAATCTCTTTATCTCTTGGAATATCCTTTAACAAATTAGGATCCTGTGTAAATAACCGATCAACAGGAATTAGTTTAGGATCATCATATTTGTCATAGGATAATTTCCAAAACTCATATTCTTGGGGTGTACGAACATCTAAAATGAAAATATCTTCATTATCATCAATTTTCTTCTTTAATTCGTTTGGGGCTATTTCTTGATTTTCCTTGACCGTTCTAGTCATAAATGATGATATAAAATCAAGGATATTTGTAGGTTTAACTGTTGAGAAGTGAGACTACTTATTTTTACAGTTGTAACAGTCAATTTTTTTATAATTTATCAATTTTTTTCAGTAATTATATCAAATTGCTCGTTACAGTCATTTTCTCATTTTTAAAATTCGGCTATCCATTTTATGGACAATAAATATTAGGAAACGGCTTCCAGGTCTAATGCTAAGTATTGACCATCTGGAAATACTTTCGTTCCGTGCAAAGAAGTATAATATCATAACTGACGAAAATTATCTTAAAGTTATATATTAATTTATGAAGATTCTAGACAGGTAATGTAAAATCCAATAGGATTTTTTTTCTTGGAATTTGGACCGCTTCCGATTTGGAGGCAACCTAATTTTAGTTTAACCTGAAATAATTTGAAATTTTTAAATTTTTAAATATGGGTAGGATGATCAAATGTTACTACGGGAGGGTAATCAATAGAGATTGCAGGTGCAGATGACCGCTTTTTGATTTTAAGTTTTGACACTTTGTATAGTTTATTTTGAGGCATTATTTTTTCCCTTCATAAGCCTCTCTCACATTTGGAACATTGTACTTCTATAATAGCTCGCATGTTAATGAGTCTAACGTATCTTGCCTCGTTAATTTCTACGTTCATTCCGCATTTGGTACAGTAAATTTGTTTTGCAGTCATTAGAAGCTTTGTGTCAATGGTCAATTATGCATGATATATCCTATATCTTATTTGACTTAGCTTTTATTGCTACTCTAGAACAGAGAATGTCAAGAAAGATTCCTCCCGAGATGTTAAATATCAATCTGTACTAGTGACTAATTAGAATGGGCTCGGTAGGGGTAACGAATGACAATTTATCATATGATTCCAACACTGATGGAAAATGGAATAATGGACATCCAAGAACTGTAAGAGTCATTGATACAGATTGTCCAAGACCGTTTACGGGAGGAAAGGGATTAGTAATGCATGCGAGTGGAAACCCGCAGTTAGAAATTGATGGGGAAGGCACCGCAATTTTAGTCTGTCAGCCGGGACATGGAAGATTCTATACTGATGTTTGTAACTACAACTCTGTAATCGAATACGAAATAAATTTCATGGATACAAATGTAGAGAATTCAACTTGCCAGCTGAGATCAAGACATCAAGAAGGCGGTCCACCAGAAAATCGATTCGGTGGGTTAAGTGCGAAAATAAGTCCGGTAGAAGTAGGATTAAAAATAGAAAAGTTCCATAACGAGCACGAGAGTGGAGTTAAAAAAAGTCTAGCTATCAAATTAGAAATTGGAAAATGGTATAAGGTAAGATATACGGTAACCGATAACGCAGATAGTACAGCAATAAACCAGAAACTTGAATTGGATTATGCTGACGGAGAAGGATACAAAACAGTATTAGAAAATAAAAAAATAAATCCGCCAGCATATTATGTAGATAGAAAATCGTTCGAAAAGAAAAGTTATTACTGGCTACGCATGAATAATTCAAAAACTGGAAAGGTTGGATTTCGAAATATCAAATTAACAGCTCTATAAAAAATGAGTATTTTCGGATATACTTTTATGCGTATTTAGATAGGTAATGGACATTGGGAACGGAATTATTGTAATTGTAGAATTGACCGTTAACAATTAATTTGATCACTTCGTGATTCATTTTCAACAGTTAGTAACACAATCTAAAAGTTTGCCCTCCAGATAAAAAATATGAACTTCACTAATCTAGAATAAATTGATAAATAAATCTAAATACACAATTTTATCCCGATCAATTATTGTCAGTTAATTGCCACAATTTAATTGTAAGAGTAGATCTGTTCACGTTTGCTTATGCAAAATTCTAATTTTGGATAGTAAGCGATAATTCTTCAAACTTGTGATTAGGATATACTTTATTTAAAATAACATGTCAAATCCGAGATTCAGGTGTACCAATAAATTTTTATTTTCAAATGTTTATAGTTTTATAATTTTTCCAAACTGAGAGAATAAAGGGCAATTCTGATGAGTAAACTTCACTGGCTGCTACTTTGATTTCCCTCGATCAGAATATTTTGTCTATATTGATTTCTAGTCTACTGGAATAAGATAAAATCAAATGTTCAATGATTGACTTAAAATATGACATTCTTTCGAAAAAGAATAAAAATATTTTTGGTCACGGGAAATTCTTGGTATATCACTCGATCATCCAGTAAATCGGGGTCACCTAAACGGGACATTAATTTTCAAGAAATGTTAAAATATAAGGAGCTAAATTTTTCTGGAAACTGATACATTAAACCATGACCACTGCCAGTTACTTGTACAAGCTGAGAGTTGGTAATGCGCTTCGCAATAATCGATGAATTAATTGATGGGACAAGTATGTCCTCCGTACCGGTTATTAACAACGTGGGTTTTGCAATTTGGTTTAACCTGTTATATGTTCCTCTCCAAGAAAATATGGCCTTACTTTGGTTGAGTATTGTATCTGTCGATAAAATACAAGAAGGATTATCAAATAAATCGGTATAATTTGGATTTTCCGCACTCCATTTTGTTGGAAACTCAAACTGAGCCGAATCGTCAGATAGTTACTACTGGATGTAACAGTTTAATATGTAGAAGTATATTTGATTCTATTTCGTCCACAATATACCTATAATATTAGTTTATTCACCTTCTCTGGAGAAGCTCAGGGCCAATTTGTCGATTTACGAGAATCTATTCACTTCTTTTTATGTCCAGGAAACAAGCCTTCATATGAGCGAGCTTCTTGATTCCCACCTCTACAACAACCATATCTTCATTACCGATTACTCATACTTTAGGATTGCTTTATTTTGAATACCATCTTCTATATTATGTCATGTCTGTAATTTCAATTCCAATAGATACATTACATCGGATTTTTCTGAATTAACAAATTTGGATGTTATAGTATCAATACTCAAAAAATCTTTAGGTGGATAAATATTTTATTTGATAGTAACTTATTTAAACAATTATCTAATTCTAATGAATATCTATAATATTATTGTGCTGAGGATTAATTAATAAACAAACGATTCCATACTTGATACTTCTGATTTTAATGAGGTACGATCAATTACATCAATTCTATATGAATTTGAATTTATTCCAATTATTTTTGATAAATACATTTGAATTATAGGTATTGTGATTTGCCATTACTGAAGGGGGTTAATAGAATGTCCGATAATTGTATCGCCTTTCATCATAATGCAACATGGACATTTTTCGCTAATACAAACCCCCGCATTGTCATGCTTGCATACAGAACAAATACACGATTGTTTCTGCAAATTAGTAAAAAACTCGTATTCTTTTTTTTGACGAGTTGATTTGTCATCCACGTACATCCACATGAGCGTAAGAGGTATACCAATCGCAAAAAAGACAATAATGGTACGAACTGGAACACGTATGACAATCAACGATAGTGCCAAAAATAGGGCGCCAATTCCCAAAACCAAAATCCAACGATTTGTTAGGCTATTCTCCATATTTTAAGGACCTATTTCTAATATACCTACCTGATATATTGAGGTTCCATCTCTTCTGCAGATTGTTCTATTTCACTTTCTGAATCTTCTGATTTCGCAATCTTGGCAAGTCGCTTTTTTCTCAGTTTTCTTACTTCCTCAAGAATTTGACTTAAAATTGCCTCAGATAATTTCGAAATCTTCGCATCGCATTCGATTCCTTTTGAATCTAAAACTTCCTCCGTTAACTTAATTATTTCATCTTTATGCTCTTCTTCTTCGGATGTGAGCATCCTCAAACTCAAAAAGCGAAAGTATGCAAATTCACTCATGGCCTAATATAGTATTACAATAATAAACTTAATAATATTATGGGTTGCTGCCAAAAACGAAACCAGACGACACCGACATTAAAAGAATTAAACACTAAAAGGAGATCAGGCCGATTTAGCTAATATAGGCAAAATAATTCGTACCAGAATTCAAATCAAATTCTCAGGAATCTTTAAAGGTTCTACCTATTCTTAAATTCCGCCTTGCCTACGCCAGATCGAACAAGAAATTAACAATTACTAATAATTAATGGGCAGACGATTCGTGAACTTTTTAGGAATGTCATGAAATAATAATCTATAACTTTTTTCTTACCAAATTGAAAAATTGCATGTGTAGCAAATATTTACATTCTTATTCGAAAGTATGGTAATCGAAAAAATATCCTATTCTCCATCTAAGATAGTGATGTTACTAAAAAAATTCACTGATGCAGGCCGTAATTTATGATTTCCACCATATATCCATCAAGTAATATTGAATAAATACTACTGCTTCATATGAAAAATACTATGAGGACTAATCTTCAGAATAACTCTTTTTTCCTCCGAAGTCCTGTAAGGATATTTGTCTTTACCTATATATTTTTGCGCCATTTTATCTATGTGTTTTTCTGCCTTATCTCCAGTTACTTGATCTATCACTTTTCCTCTAATTGTAACCATATTGTATGGATTATTCACATCGACTACAGCTATTGCTACTCGGGGGTCTCGTGTGACATTTCTGTGCTTTACCCTGCCAATTGCAGTATTGATAAGAATATTATTATCTTCGATGTCCACCCATGTTGGGGTAACTTGAGGAGATCCATCCTGCATTAAAGAAGATAAGAATACAAAATTCTTACTTTCAAATATTTTCCGAATGTTAGGATCGCTCAACTTATTTTTTAATTGCTTTTCCATAATTGAATCACATCGCCATGTTTTATAATACTTCTGAAAATACTTGGTTTTCCATCCAGCAATATGGATAATCCTCTCTCCCCTACTGTAGCAGGTACTTCAAATCTTAATTACCAAAATCGCAGACGTTTTAATATGTCTAGCGTCACGCGGTGGTACCAGACAAAGGCTCCGGATTTTTCCACAAAAAATTCTAAATCCATAATTCATACTTTTACCGTCAGAGGACATAAGGGCCTAACGATTAATCCATACCAAGGATGTCAACATAGATGTGCATATTGCTACGCCACGTATGAATGGTCTCCAAAATTTTATGACAAAATATATGCAAAAAGTAATGCCCCAGAAGTGTTAGCCAAAGAGTTAAAGTCATTGAAATTAGGTGCGATACTTCCAGTAATGATATCATCTGCTACTGATGCCTATCAACCTGCAGAAATAAGATACAA
>CAVPGE010000047.1:0-33106 GCA_963703885.1 uncultured Nitrososphaerales archaeon | reverse complement strand
ATAACAAATTTTATATCTTTTGCCTGTAACATTTACATGCACGGCTAAACTAATTTGTCATAACCTTCTTTATCGTGCTAGCTTATTTATTGTAGTTACGCATAGGTGGGAATATTCAGATATCTCTTCCTCTTCTTTTCTTACTCTTAGCTGTTGTTATTCAAATTGTTCAAATTATTCTACATGAGCGTAGTTAGACCATAGGAGTAGTGATTTGTGATATAAAACTTACCAGAAAGAGCCTCTTCCTTGGGTTAATTTTAGCCATTGTTATTTCAGACTCGTTCATTTATTTCGCTGAAATAAAAACAAAAGCTTTCTATTCAAGTTGGATAATAGGCATTAATGCCTCTACGGCAGCAGCACTCGCCATATTTGTAGTATACAGACATATGCGGCAACGTAGCGATCATCCACAAGATCATCATAGCAAAAGCCATGTGGCCCTTGCAGTAGGATTGTCATTATGGCTTTGTGCGGATATTATATGGAACGTATGAGATTGTCCTAGAAATAGTCCCGCCCGTTCCATCGGCGGCAGATTTTGTTTGGCTATCTGCTTACGCCTTTTTAGCGTACTATCTGTATGCCACATTTATTGAATTCCACAAGAAATTTAAATTTAGCAGCAGAATTCTAGTCGCAAGTATAATTGGTTGTGGAATATTTCTTGCGTATATAATTGCTCTTACCTCAAGTTTATCTGTTTTATCTACTCCAAGAGGAATTGCTATGTTTGCAGTCATAATAGCCTACCCAATCATGGATGCAGTATTAATGGTTCCTGCAATAGTAATTTTGTCAAACTTTAGAAAAGAGCCATTATGGTTTACGCCTTGGATATGTGAATCCTTAGGTTTATTTTTAATGGCCATATCAGATAGTTGGTTCGCAGTCGTTGTTCTCATGTCCATACTAGAGCAATTTTGGCTATCTGCTACATTTTTTGCGGCTCATTATTTGGTCATAGCTGCAGGATTATTATGGTATGTGAAATTTCTGCTTACACAGAGTCAACCAAGTGATGACCATAGATGGTCAGAACAAATGGAGACATCAATTATTGCTTTAAGAGGTGATTATACTAACAAGTCTAAATCAGAAGAAGAAAAAAACCGCAAAAAAATTAGTTCCATGGCACTTATGGCTGTAGCAGTTATAGTAGTTATTGCTGTCTCGAGTGGAGTTTATTTCTCTTTATATTCATTGCCATCGTTATCCTCATTTCTCCCGTTCTCTAATCCAAGTTCTGAGGTAATAGCACCAGCTCCAGCCACTGCATTAAGGCAGCAAACAGTGAAAATAGGTGCTCTCCTTCCTATAACAGGCGTATCTTCATCTTTGGGTGAATCAGAGGGGGCAGCGCTAAAAATTGCAACTAAAGATATCAATGAATATCTTTTCAAGACCAATTCAAGTATTGGTATTGACCTGATTATAGAAGACTCACAATCAAATCCATCAACTAACTTAGAAAACCTTAACAAATTAGCAGCAAAAGGTATAAAGATAGTAATCGGCCCTGCAACGAGCGCGGCAGTCGAAGGAATAATAGACTACGCTCGATAAGAGTACGGATAATATTAATTAGTCCATCTGCCACTGCTCCATCTTTAGCGACAGCCGGCGATAACTTCTTTAGATTTGTGCCCGATGATAGCCACCAAGCACCAGCAATATCAAAGCTGATGTGGAATGATGGAATAAGGGTAGTATAACGATTTGGCGAACTGATGTTTATGGAAATGATTTAGTTAAAGCAACAAAACAAAGTTTCGAAGCACTTGGTGGTAGCTTTGCAGATGGCGTTGGATTTAGACCAAATACAGGAGATTTCCGCTAGCCTTAATAGAATAAACTTTATCGTCTGGGACCAAGATCTGAAAGTTTTGGACTCAAAAGTAAAACAAGCGGTATCCCAGTATGGTACAGGTAAGGTTGGGGTATACTTTGTATCATATGATACAATCGCACCCATTTTTATCCAAGCACAAAACCATCCTACCCTTTCAAAAGTAAAATGGTATGGTAGTGATAAAAATACGCTAAATAACCAGGTTATAAAAAATACTGAAGCCGCCGCGTTTGCTGTAAAAACGAATTTCACAACCCCAATATTTGGAGTAGAAAACGATAATGATGAACGGCTTAAACATATCGAAGCTCAAATCCATGAACAGATAGAAAGAACACCCAGATCTTATGCTAGTGTTGCATATGATACGTTGTGGGTAGCAGCGCTAGCCGAGAATTATACTAATGCTACGTCAGACGTTAATTACTTGAAAAATACATTGGTGAAAATAGTCGATTCCTATAATGGAATCACAGGCAACACGACTTTAAACCAATTCGGAGATAGGAAGTATGGAGACCTGATTTTTGGACTGTACAAGATAGCGAGAGTACTCATGATTCCTTTATTTGGAAGAATATTGGCAAATACGTACCTAATATAAGAACTCAATAAGCGTTTGTGAACCGGATCATGCTAATAAGCATGGTGGAAGACGTTGTGTCTGTTGTGTCTGTGGAGCGTAACTGATCCCCGCTGGTTCATCAATAACAAATTTTATATCTTTTGCCTGTAACATTTACATGCACGGCTAAACTAATTTGTCATAATCTTCTTTATCTTGCTGGCTTACTTATTGTAGTTACAGATAGGTGGGAACTTTTGAATATCTCTTCTTCTTTTCTAACTCTACCTGTTGTATATTCAAATTATTCTACATGAGCGTCATTAGACCATAGGAGTAGTGATTTGTGACATAAAACTTACCAGAAAGAGCCTCTTCCTTGGGTTAATTTTAGCCATTGTTATTTCAGACTCGTTCATTTATTTCGCTGAAATAAAAACAAAAGCTTTCTATTCAAGTTGGATAATAAGCATTAATGCCTCTACAGCAGCAGCACTCGCCATATTTGTAGTATACAGACATATGCGGCAACGCAGCCAGCATCCACAAGATCATCATAGCAAAAGCCATGTGGCCCTTGCAATAGGATTGTCATTATGGCTTTGTGCGGATATTATATGGGCAATGTATGAGATTGTCCTAGAAATAGTCCCGCCCGTTCCATCGCCGGCAGATTTTGTTTGGCTATCTGCTTACGGCTTTCTAGCGTATTATCTGTATGCCACATTTATTGAATTCCACAAGAAATTTAAATTTAGCAGCAGAATTCTAGTCGCAAGTATAATTGGTTGTGGAATATTTCTTGCGTATATAATTGCTCTTACCTCAAGTTTATCTGTTTTATCTACTCCAAGAGGAATTGCAATGTTTGCAGTCATAATAGCCTACCCAATCATGGATGCAGTATTAATGGTTCCTGCAATAGTAATTTTGTCAAACTTTAGAAAAGAGCCATTATGGTTTACGCCTTGGATATGTGAATCCTTAGGTTTATTTTTAATGGCCATATCAGATAGTTGGTTCGCAGTCGTTGTTCTTATATCAATACTAGAGCAGTTTTGGCTATCTGCTACATTTTTTGCGGCTCATTATTTGGTCATAGCTGCAGGATTATTATGGTATGTGAAATTTCTGCTTACACAGAGTCAACCAAGTGATGACCATAGAAGGTCAGAACGAATGGAGACATCAATTATTGCTCCAAGAGGTGATTATACTAACAAGCCTAAATCAGAAGAAGAAAAAAACCGCAAAAAAATTAGTTCCATGGGACTTATCGCTGTAGCAGCTATAGTAGTTATTGCTGCCTCAATTGGAATTTATTTCTCTTTATATTCATTGCCATCGTTATCCTCATTTCTCCTGTTCTCTAATCCAAGTTATGAGGTAATAGCACCAGCTCCAGCCACTGCTTTAAGGCAGCAAACAGTGAAAATAGGTGCTCTCCTTCCTATAACAGGCGTATCTTCATCTTTGGGTGAATCAGAGGGGGCAGCGCTAAAAATTGCAACTAAAGATATCAATGAATATCTTTTCAAGACCAATTCAAGTATTGGTATTGAGCTGATTGTAGAAGACTCACAATCAAATCCATCAGCTAGCTTAGAAAACCTTAAGAAATTAGCAGCAAAAGGTATAAAGATAGTAATCGGCCCTGCAACAAGCGCGGCAGTCGAAAGAATAATAGACTACGCTGATAAGAATGGGATAATATTAATTAGTCCATCTGCCACTGCTCCATCTTTAGCGACAGCCGGCGATAACCTTTTTAGATTTGTGCCTGATGATAGCCACCAAGCACAAGCAATATCAAGGCTGATGTGGAATGATGGAATAAGGGTAGTAGTACCATTTTGGCGAACTGATATTTATGGAAATGATTTAGTTAAAGCAACAAAACAAAGTTTCCAAGCACTTGGTGGTAGCTTTGCAGATGGCGTTGGATTTAGACCAAATACAGGAGATTTTGCAGCTAGCCTTAATAGAATAAACTTTATCGTCTGGGACCAAGATCTGAAAGTTTTGGACTCAAAGGTAAAACAAGCAGTATCCCAGTATGGTACAGGTAAGGTTGGGGTATACTTTGTATCATATGATACAATCGCACCCATTTTTATCCAAGCACAAAACCATCCTACCCTTTCAAAAGTAAAATGGTATGGTAGTGATAAAAATACGCTAAATAACCAGGTTATAAAAAATACTGAAGCCGCCGCGTTTGCTGTAAAAACGAATTTCACAACCCCAATATTTGGAGTAGAAAACGAAAACGATGAACGGCTTAAACATGTCGAAGCTCAAATCCATGAACAGATAGAAAGAACACCCAGATCTTATGCTAGTGTTGCATATGATGCATTGTGGGTAGCAGCGCTAGCCGAGAATTATACTAATGCTACGTCAGACGTTAATTACTTGAAAAATACATTGGTGAAAATAGCTGATTCCTATAATGGAATCACAGGCAACACAGCTTTAAACCAGTTCGGAGATAGGAAGTATGGAGATTATGATTTTTGGACTGTACAAGATAGCGAGAGTACTCATGATTCCTTTATTTGGAAGAATATTGGCAAATATGTACCTAATATAAGAACTCAATAAGCGTTTGTCAACCGGATCATGCTAATAAGCATGGTGGAAGACGTTGTGTCTGTTGTGTCTGTGGAGCGTAACTGATCCCCACTGCGCAAGTCATAAATGAATCCGGCGGGAACTAACATTTTCGATCTGCAGAATAATTTTTCTAATGTTTGTTGAGAAAAATTATTGGTTTTACTCTTCGGTCAGGATATTCTATAATTTTTCTATTTCATATATAGTCGGAGCTCTATCATCTGCATATCGTTTCCCTTTTGGAAGACCTCTTGAAATTTTCTTCCATGGGATAGTCACATCAGTAATTTCGCATTATGTTTTGATTACTTTTACACAATTGCGGAATGTACCACCAGTAATTTCCTTTCTATCGACTCTATCTTTCTGAGACTGCACAAATCGTAAAATACAGTTGAAAGCCCAAGATGGATCCTCTCTTCCCTTTGCAAATAAATTGCATCTAGCACCAAATGTGGATCCTTCGATATTGATAGCATCAAAAAATCTACGTAATCTTCTCAAATACATTTCCCTTGTAGAATGTGATCTCGGAGTATACAAATAGATCATATGGCTCTGCGTCTGTTCGAAATTGTTCATCTAATTGTGTCTATTTCTAAATATTTTACCTACCGAGTCCAATTAGAGAACTAATATCAGTTCAGGTTCGGTGGAATTGGTGACAGAATTGACCCTAAAAGAAGACCAGTTTCCAAATACTTTAACAGTGTTAATAATCTACAACTACATGCATCATTTACATTAAGATGTTGATGAAATCAATTGCCTTCGGAACACATCTACCCGTGATGGGATTCGTACGAGAGAAAACCATATCTCGGGAACAGTTAATCTCGTTTGCACAAAAGGCGGAAGAATTAGGATATGACTCATTAAGTGTAAATGATCACATAGTTTTCAGAACTAGTTGGCTTGATGCAATAAGTTCACTATCAGCAATTGCTGCTACCACTCATAGAATAAAAATTGGAACATCTATACTGAACATAGTAATAAGAAATCCAGTTATCTGTGCTAAAGCTTTATCCTCAATAGATATTTTATCTTCAGGTAGATTATTTGTAGGCTTGGGTCCAGGTTCGCATAAAGGAGACTATGATGCTTGTGGAATTCCTTTTGAAGACCGGTGGAAGAGGTTTTCTGAGTCTTTAGAGGTTATTCACGCACTTTGGAACGACGAAGAAGAAACTAAATCATCGTTAGTAGATTATGAAGGTAAATACTATAGATTGAAAGGCATATCTATTGACCCTAAACCGTTTCAAAAACCTCGTCCTCCTATCATGATAGCAAGTTGGGGTTCAGAACAAGGGCTAAGAAGGGTAGCAAAGTACGGAGACGGCTGGATGGCATCAGCTTATAACATTACACCGGACAAATTCAAGGAGAAATGGAATCTACTTCTGACTTATAGAAGAGAGCTGAATAAGGATGTTGAATCATTTGAAAACTCCGTCATGACAATGTTTGGATATATAGATAATGATAAGCAGAAAGTGCGCAGGGTGGCAAAAGAGATACTGTCACCAGCTCTAGGAAGGTCTGCTGATGAACTAGAGAATTTATTGCTCTTTGGTCTACTGATCAATGCCTTAAGAAGATTGATCTCCTTACGATCAGGAGTAAAACGTATTCACTTCTGGCCAGGTAAATGATTACATAGATCAAATTGAGATATTCTTAAGGAGATAACCCAGAATTTTGGTCTAATAGATAATTACAGATCTTCTGAGAAAAAAATGAAACGAACTCGAGGAAAGTAAACTAATCAATAGATATCCGACGAATTCACTCCTGAAATATATTTTATTTTCTTTGAATTCCACGAGCAATTAGAATTTTAAACACAGAATACAGCGCAGGTCTTGTACTGTGTCTGATCTTTGTAACCAAGCTCATTAAGTAGCGATTTTATGATTAACTCAAAACTCTTACCCTTTCATTGGCATCCCCTAGTACCTTAATTTCCATTTCCCAATCCCTAATGTTTAATGATGAGTTGTTATGTAAATTATATCCTTCAACATGATTATCTTGGCATTTATGACACTCCCTGTCATTAAACTGGTCCACAACTTAGTATCCTATTAGAGAACTGTTAATTAACTTACCATCTTCAATTACCGTTTCAATCGATCTTGTATTACTTATGTTTATTGTCGGGTCTTTATTCAGTATTACAATGTCAGCTTGCTTGCCAGTTTCTATCGTACCTACTTTGTCTAGGATACCAAGAGAACTTGCACTGTTCTTTGTTGCAATTTTTATCACCTCAAGTGGAGCGATCCCTGCTTCTGCTAGGAGTTCAAGCTCATGGTGAAGACTTGCACCCGCTTCCAAGGAGAAGTTAGGAATATCAGAGCCAGATGTAATTGGCACTCCCGCATTGTACATCATTTTTGTGAGGTTTAACACCTTAGACCACAAGAAATCATTCTTATCATTCCAATCATCATCAGACAAGATAGCTTCAAATATACCCAGAGTCGGATCTACACCTATATTCTTCTCTACTAATTTCTCTATCATCTGTTTTATTTCGTTACTGTTCAAGTCAACCAACTCTAGCCATAGGGAGTGTGCAAAAGGACTACCATACTCATTGAAAAAAGTTTGACGTGTATCTGTACTTAGCAATGAAGGACTTTCTGGGACTCCATGAGTAAGGGCGTTTATTCCTAAAATGGCGGCTTCTGTCCAACTTGTGACAAACAGGTGTCCGATGACCTTAATCTTCTGTGCATGAGCTTCTTCAATTGCAGCTTTAACTAAGTTGGGTGAGAGGTTAACATATAATTTTACGTAATCTACACCTATATCCGATTGATGTTGCACCTCCTTTCTTACTTCCAACTCGTTTTTTACCATTGTTTCTACAAATCCTGTCGGTGGCATAGAATTGATTAGATTACCAGCAGTAAAAATTTGAGGCCCTGTTAATTGTCCTGAATTTACCATGTTCCTCAGCATGACGGCCTCCTCTGTGGGGCCTCCTGGGTTCCTTATTGTGGTAACTCCCCAGCCGAGCAACTTTTTTAACATCTCTATCGATTCACTCTGATTGTAAGAGGAGACGCGTACGTTAGCAACATGTGCGTGCATATCGAACAGACCAGGTATGATATAACGGCCTGTAAGATTGATTAACTCTACGTCAGCATTGGGGATGAATTGATACTGATTTTTTTCAACTATGGAGCTAATCCTGTCTGCTTGTATTATAATCACTGAGTTAGGTCTAGGTTTGGCGCCTGTCCCATCAATCACAGTGGCGCCATAAAGCACCAGGGTATTTCCATGGTCAGTGGTTAAATTATCAATCTTTGGGGCTGATATCAATGAGAAAGAGGTATGGCAAAATGGAAAAAGAATAAGCATTGAAATGGAACATATAAAACACATTACTTTTGACAATTAATCCACATAACCCATATGACCATATTATTCTTTATTTCCTTTCTTCACCAATGAAAAAAGAGAAATTTGCGATCTGCGTGTCTTTGGCTTCTGTATGTCAAATCTCCTTTTTTATGATGACTGTTGGACCTTCCTTAATGATTATTACAATAAATTTAGAATAGAATTAGGATCGGACTATTGATTATGAATTTATCTTTACAATCTAGCTCAGATGCTGGAAATTAATAGCCATACAGTGCCGAGTGCGGTGGGATTGGTGACAGAATGACTCAAAAGACGACCCACAAACTGCCTGTGGACATATCCTTTAACTGCTTCCATTCGCTACTTGGATGATTCCTGAATGAAACAAACACATCTTTAATTGGAGAATTTTGTAGAGTGAAAGTAGGGACATCTATTTGTTTATGGTGAACTCATCATACGAAGTTCCATTATTGGCAATAAACGTACAACTTAATCGTTTGCCATTATTCGCTAAATTAATATTCAAAAAACCGAAACCCCGATATTGTTTTGCTACATACGGAGCTTTTCCATCAAAAAGATTGAGTTCTCCACCTCCTGTCCCAACAGTTGCAAATACAATACCATGAGGATCATCAGTAGTGAAGTTATAGTTGTTCTCGTTGTTGTTAACTATTTTAGGTTCATCAGAGTCCTGTCTGTTAAATGAAATTGGATAAGTTCTTTCATAATTATGATCATGCGCTTGCAAGACCAGATCCACACCGTATTTGTCGAACAATGGATGATATATTTCTCTTAGCATTACTCTCGGACTACAGCCCTTGCAGTCAGTTGGAGAAGTATAGGCAGGTTGATGATAAGCAACAATAGTCCATCGTATATTAGAATCGGTTGACACTTTCTCTAGGTCAGTTTTCACAAATTGGAATTGTTCAGAGTTCACTTCATATGGTGCCTCTGTAGACATGATTAGAAAATGTATGTTCTTGTCATTGAAGGAATAGAATTCTTTGCTCATTTTGAAATGTTTCATATATTGAGCCATTCGTGCATCGTTATCATGATCTCCTCTCACTATCTCAGTTACATTGTCAAGTGAGGATATTATTTTAAACCAGCAATCTGGAGATTTCTGATACGAAAGATCTCCTAGTGCGAGAACCAATTCTGGTTTCTTTGTTATAATGTTCTTGACAGTGTTTTGAGTATCATCATTACAAGCCCAGTCTCCAACAGCCGCAGTGTTGAAACCTGTAAAGTCTGTGCGGTTTTCAGCGGCGTTGCTTATCGGAACAAAAATACACAGAATGAGAAATAAAATTAAGGTAATTGGAAGAATTATGTTAGTCAGACTAGACATAAGGCACTACAAACTATTTGAATTCAATAATTAGAGAGGGACCTATTAGCTATTACCTTATTTTGCATTGGCATCAGTTTCCCAAATACCAAAACTATTATTTTCTGTATCGGAACATATAGCAAAATAACCCATTCCCGGAACAGGTTTTTTTGGAATCATAACTTTTCCTCCTAACTGTTCTACTTTAGTCGAGTATTCATCAACTGACTTGACATCGATATAATTCGTTATTCCTTGTTGTTGAGGCGTTCTGTCTTTTCATCATACCCCCAGAAAGAGCCTTATTACCTTTATCATCCACAGTAGAAATGATAAAATATTCCATTCCCTCTGGCAATGACTCTTCAGGCAATTTCTCTATAGTCCATCCAAACAATTCATTGTAAAACTTTTTCGACCTGTCTATGTCGTCGGAAGGTATTTCAAAATGTACTAAGGTTGGCATTTATATTTATGACAATCTCGAATAAAAATACTACTAAAGTGGACTTAATTTCACAATATTGTCAACGAGGATAACGATAGACCGCTATGGTCAATTTAAACAGTTCATTAGTTCAACGTTCTATAACCCAATTGACTAGAAATAGCTTTTTTATAACTTTTTATAAGATTTGGCAACTATTATTAACAATTCACAACCTATGCCAGTATAAATTTGAAATGTAAGATTTTGTACTTTTAAATTACAGTCTAAAGTGTAAACGAATTATAGAAGAGATTGCTAGAATAAATAGCATATGTAACTTAAAAAGGATCGAATTTCAATTCTAAAAAAGTTTAATAATTTAAAACTATATTATAATACATGCAAAATATTATTGGAAGTTTAGCCCAATCATTCGGAATACCACCACAAATAGCTAGCTCTGCAATTAACGGCCTTACTTCGATGTTTCTTAACAAGTCGTCCCCGAAAGCAGCCGAAGGTCTATTATCAGCTCTACCTAAAGATGTTACCGACAATTTCAGTCAAGAAGAAAAGCAAAAATTCACAACTCAGCAACAACAAAACATAAACAGATACGATGTTATAAAACAGCTCTCACAGATTACAGGAATTAAAGACATAGACAAATTGGACAACTTTACTGACGCCTTGCTTGACAGTATAAAGAAGAATACGAATATCAACCTGAGTGATGGGCTAGACAAAAACGAATTATTCCAAGCACTGGATGATTTTTCAAGGCAAAGCGGTTCCGGTTCTACAGGACAAGCAGATATATCTGGTCAAAAACAATATTCAGCTTAATTTTTTATTTTTATTTTTTATTTTTAAATTACTATTGCAGATAGATAGTTTACTGCAAATAGAGGATATTAACTTGAACTACTTAGTGGAATAGTAGTTTAATTCTAGCAAGCAAGTTATAGGAGCTAGCCTAGTTAGAAGTACCTTACCACTCATGCCGAAACAAGCGTTTTAAACTCGGCTCTTCACTAAATTTCTATTTACTCTATTACAAAATCACACATTCGTATTCTGTGGCACTCATAGTTTTGTACTTTAGAACTTGCCTTTGTTAGTTAGCAACTCTTACTGGTTTAACGTTGATTAACCACCTTTTATTAGTCAAAGGATTATTACTTAGGGCTGGCAATTTGTGAACCAAATTTGATATAAAATTTGGAACTACATATATTCAAATCATAATTAATATATACAAATTTTAAGCCTAATTTTGGACTTCCAAGAATGGGCCTTCAAAAAATGAAACGAACTCGACAAATAAACTAATCAATAGATAGCCGACGAATTCACACTGGGCCCCAGTCATAAAAATTTAAAATTCCTTTCTAAAATTAATGCAATTATAATAACTGCATCATGGTGTATATAGATAAAATCTATATTTTGTACAAGTCAAAAATTGAACGTCATTTGTGAATAAAAATTAGTAATATTAGTTAATTCACTTTTTGTATAGTGGTAATTGATGCATAGACATTATTGCAATATCGTTATGCTATCAATGATACCGCTTATGGTTTTCATATTGTACGAAGTATCAACTAGTACAGCGGTCTTGTCACAACCTGGTAAGTATATCTCCATAACTCTTGCTAATTCAAGTTATGCCCATCTCAATTCTTCAGTTAATCAAGTAAAATTTTTTGTGAATTACGATGTTGAAAATCCATTTCAAAATGCCAAGATAAACGGAGTTATGAAAGTATATGCCTCTAATGGAACGCTTGTTAAGTATTCTTCTTTTCCTAACAGTTTTATTGCAAATCAAACTGGTGTGCTGGGATTCAAAACATCGGTAAAATACCCACGACTAACTGAGGTAATAGCAAATGTTACTATTTTTGATATAGCAAAGAAGAATGCCCTATCAAATACAATAACATCGAGATTAATTCTAGATAATGGGTCAAATACTCTCGCCTCAAAATGATAAGTGATAAAACTTGACTTTAACTTGCATTAACCAATCAACGAAGTCAGAATATTACTAAATCCCAATAGAAAATAGGTTTTAGCATTCCGGTGGAACTAATAACGCTAGAATTACATTGGACTACACTTTAAAGATGGGAAATAATTTCAATTATTCGATTATGAGAAAATCATATATGATAACCTGATACTAGAATCGGAGGATAAACAAATTTCAAAGAACAAGGCCTGAATAAAAGATAGGCCTGCCGATCTATTAACTGATGCTATGAAAATGCAGATTTTTTTGGACAAGGGGAGAGACGCATCAACTTACTTAAAATCAATATCTACAAGTCTTCCTAATGAGGCTAGATATTACCTCAAGAAAATGAAGGAAGAGATCATCACTGTCGAAAAAATAGTAGATACTCAGTTTTAAGTTGGAAGCCCTAGAGGAGATAGATGTCGCATTTGCAGGTACAGATTATATCAATACTAGAAAATCTTTTACTATAGGTTGGGACTTAACGGTTATAGATCTAATTGATCAGGAAATGAACGGTAGGTTTCCGCTGTATTTTCACTACTAATAGATGACTCGATTAATATGGATCAAATTTATTAAACTTTTAGAATCTCGGGACGAGGCTTGACAAATATGATTATGTATTGTATTCTGCTCTATTGAAGGTTAACAAAAGTCAGCTAAAATAAAGAGAAATTGGGTTAATTTAATTTAATCCCCGTTATCTCTATTATCAGAGTTGTCGTCTCCATTACCAGAGTTGTCGTCTCCATTACCAGAGTTGTCGTCTCCATTACCAGAGTTGTCGTCTCCATTATCAGTGGTTTGTTCTCCGTTATCAGTGGTTTGTTCTCCGTTATCAGTGGTTTGTTCTCCGTTATCAGTGGTTTGTTCTCCGTTATCAGTGGTTTGTTCTTCATTTTGTGGAACACCAGCAACCGAAGTATTGTCTGTTGCCGTAGTCATATTGCTCATATTATTAATTGGCATTGACATATTGTCTGGTGGTTGTAGTATCAATGGGGGTCCAGTCTCAACTTCTTCAGTCGTATTATTCGTTGACATTGACATATTGTCTGGTGGTTGTAGTATCAATGGGGGTCCAGTCTCAACTTCTTCAGTCGTATTTCCTTGTGCTAATGCAGGTATCATGATTGATCCAAATATCGATGCTGTGCCGACTACTGCTCCTATACTTATAAGTAGGAATAAATTAAATTTATTCATGAATGTAAATTTGAATTTACTATTATATAAATACTTTATTTAGTAATATGAAATTTATATAAATTAGTTTTTTAGAACATATTAACCATATACTATTTAACCATCGTCAGTTGAACTTTTACAAACATTTCTAGTATTTCCGGGCACGGATTCACACATCCAAGCAATGTAACCGTCATAGTAGAAAGAACCACATCGTCGGGAATATTTACAAAACCCGTTATCCTTCTTATTGAGTAAATGATCCAAGCCACTGGTAAAGATATAAAATCCAAAAATACAATGAGGCGATGGTATGAATTTTCACTTTCAACACCATTATTTAAATTAATTAATTCATTAGTAATGATTACCGATTCATTAATAAATGATATTATTGTAAAGTTTCGTACAAATTATGAATAAGAAAGCATCAGTAAATATAACCATCATTTTAACCATAGCAGCAATTCTGATAGTGCCGTTGTCGGTGCTACAGCTTTCGCATGCGCAGGGCAATTCAGATATCAAAGACACCATCCTGAAGTATCCACAATCAAGCGCGCTCTCAAGTTGATGTTCCGGCACTCTCGTGGAGCAACAGTCTTGCCGCCGACGCTCAGAGTTGGGCTGACCATCTGACGACGCTTGGGCTCCCTCCAAATGATCCAAATGTTCTAGCGCCACACGCGCCGTTCGATATGAACAATCCCCAAGGCGAGAACCTAGCCTGGGGCTCCAAAGGTTGGTTTAATGCGACCATTGGTTCCCAGTCCTGGGCCGATGAAAAGAGCAATTATGTCAAAGGCACTCCGATCAAGGAATTTAAGAAAGGAGACCCGAAGATCGGTCATTACACACAGATGGTGTGGAAAGACACGACTCAGATCGGTTGCGGGATGGCCAGTGATGCTGGTCAAGATTATCTGGTGTGCCGCTACAGCCCACCGGGCAACTATATAGGGCAAGTTCCGTATTAGTAGAGCGGGCCCATCTAAAGCCAATAAAATGCTTACATTACCGTCCCAATTTTTTTTGAGATAAAAATAGATAGATAGATAAAGAAGAGTGGATAGACAGGCTCCATAACAAATAACTTGCTGAAAGGATTGATATCAGTAGATAAAAAAATAAATTCAAATCATTTTTTGCAATATCAGTTACAATATAATTTGTGATCAGCTGGAGAATAAAATATATGACAATCCAAACTATTTATGTAACCTTATCGAAATTAGCTCTGTTAACTTTATTTTTTAAAAAATTTTTAATTTTATCAAAATACTTGCTTCTACTCAATTCTAATAAAATAACGATATCTTGAGCGCAGTGAAGTAAGTCACAAAAAGTAGGATGAACTAAAATATTAAATGTCCAGTCTTTCAGAGAACTGTCTGCCGTAGAAGAAAAAGAAAGTTTACCATTTCTAAGAATCAGAAAACAAGTCGTTGGAAAAAGATAAAGTAGTAGATATTCAAATAAAAACAACGAAGAACAACGGCACCAGTGAAACGGTAAACTTTGTACCGAATGAAATTGCTGTTGAAATCGGCACTATCGTCATATGGACCAACAGTCACTCATCCATACACACTGTTACTTTTGTTAACAATAATACTTTTGGAAATAACGGCAACACGACGGAAAGAGATGGAATTTCGCTTATTGATTCTGACTATATGAATACAGGTAATAAATTTGCTTACAACTTTACTCAACCTGGACGTTTTGATTACTTTGATAAAAATAATGGTAATTTGAAAGGAGTAGTGTTTGTCAAGCAGGCACCGAATCAGATTAATAATACTTCATTCTTGCTAGATAATGCAAATACTAGCCCAGAAAGTGCCGATCCATATTCAAATGATAATTTTGGTAGTTCAAATAATAATAGAAGTGGAATGCAAGATAACCTTATGGATATAAATAATTCTAGTGCAAAGTCCAATGATGGATCCCTCTCTCAACTGGTACAATCTCTCCGTCAGATAATTGACCGTTGACTAACATATAACCTGTATAAATGCTATGTTCCAAAACAATTATTCAATTATAAGTATTCAGCCACGAGATTCAAATTAAGTAATTGGAGAAAGAAAATTATTTTATATCTATCCTTAAGTGAAAACTAGGAGTATTACTCCTTTTCTAATTTTCACTACTTTTGGTCCAATTATAACGTTCTATTCCTTGCTTTCCTCATTGAATTTGTTTCAATTAAGCGGCTCGATAGTTGCATCATGGCTTGTTAACTTTTTTGCAAATGGGAACGCATGTCAGGCCCCTGCATAACCACCAATTTTACAGATAACTTTTGCTCTTGCTCGTTTTGTTAATTCACATAATCCTGACTTGGATGCTTCACTACCAAGACCACAAGTTATTATACAAGGCACAGTTTTGTCAGCGCACACTCTCTGTTAACTACAACACGGCTATTGACTATCGGGTCGAAATCCAATCCCTCAGGACATACAGTGAATGGGTTGTTAGGTACACATAGTTTCGATTCAAAATCATAGTGTTCTTCAGTTCCACACTTAGGTTTAGGAGTTTTGCGCGTTGGTTCCTTTTTGTCAGAATCAGACGGAGTCAATCAGAGTTTCTGAACCACTATGATCCTGAGGCTGAGGTGAGGCTGAGAAGAAGGGACATTGGATTTCTCTACTTCAATCACTTGGATCAGGTCCGGTTACTATTATCTCATCTGCAGTAGAATCTGACATGTCCTTACCTTCGGCATAATTCATTTGTCCTGATGAACTTGCAAATATAAGAATTATAGCGACGACCATAATTACTAGAAATTTTATCACATTCTTGATTACTCATAGTACTTACTAATGATTAATTACAGTATAATGAATTATTATCAACAATTCAAAACAAATAGAAAATCTTATAAAATAGGTTTGGATCAATAATGTGTGCCAAATACAAAACTTATTTATTTTTTATATTTGATGCCATTATTCATAACAACTGTTAGCTTAATCGCACCAATTCAAATTCAAGGACAACCTACTACATCGGAAGATGGATGTTTTCCTGTTGAGGATAACGGGCCATTAATGTGTAGGGAAGGCCCGAAAGGTGGTCAAGATGTAAACTCAACATTGAGTGAAGACAAGTCTACTCCTCGCACATCGGAAGATGGATGTTTTCCTGTTGAGGATAACGGGCCATTAATGTGTAGGGAAGGCCCGAAAGGTGGTCAAGATGTAAACTCAACATTGAGTGAAGACTAATTTGGTCAACACGGTTGTATGAGATCTCTACAATACCTTACGGAATAAAGCATATGACAATGCAGATTTCTACAACTTTACTTTGTCCTTGCTGTATATAGTACTTAACTATTTTAAATTGATTAAAATGATCGGTTTGATAAACTAAATAATTTTAGTTCATCTTTGGTAATGAATGCCAATAACTTGTTTTCGCTTAGAATATTTCGCATGCATGTCAATTAATTACGAGTCATAAGTTTCTCATAAGCCAACTTTCAGCTTTTATTATCTCGCCAGAGTTTTTTCTAAACTCCATCCAAGACTTTAATGCGTAATATGCTTCAGGACTTATGAACGTAAAATATTCATCTGGTTCGCCAGCATACACAATCATTTTAGCTGCAACTAATTGTTCGTTCCTAATCATCGGGAAAACATTTCCCCATTTAAGGTAGTCCCAGGCTCTCGCCCTAATTCCTGAAACAATCATGACGTATACAATTGGCTTGATTCTCCGGTCAGGATATTCTACTATTTTTCTGATTTCTTCTATGTCGGGGCCCTATCATCAGCATATCGTTTCCCGTTTGGAAGCCCTCTTGAAATTTTCTTCCATGGAATAGTAATACCGGTAACTTCGCAAAATGTTTTAATTACTTTTACACAATTGCGTAACGTACCACCGGTTATTTCCTTTCTATCTACTCTATTTTTCTGGGACTGAATAAATCGCAAAATACAGCTGAAAGCCCAAGATGGATCCTCTATTCCTTTCATTGCAAATAAATTGCATCTAGTGTCAAATGTGGTTCCTTCAAGCTCGATAGCATCAAAAAATCCACGTAGTCTTCTGAAATAAGTTTCCTTGGTAGAAGGTGACCTGAGGGAATATACAAATTAGCATAGGGCTCTGCTTCTGTTCCAATTTGTCCGTCTAATTGTGTCTATTTCTAAATTTTTTACCTACCGGGTCCAATTACAGACTAATAGCAGTTCGGGTTCGGTGGGATTGTGAGCAAATTTGCTTGTAGTCTATCTGTTAAATTGCAGTACGGTTTAGTGGGAACCATGTGGATGTTTAATAAACTTCAGTGTATTGATTAATTTAAGTGGTCGATTACCATCTACTATGGAAATTGTTTTTGAATCACGATTTGCAACATGTATTTTGTTCTCTTCTTGGTCTATGGCATTCCTGGCAATTCCTGCCGGGTTCTTTCCAACCTTTACTTTAGCAGATGCCAAATGGGACATCTAGAATCGTGGCATAAACAAGGCTAGCATAAATTTGTTACAGCGAAAAACTACGGCTATGAAAAACTCGACTCTAGCCCATGCTATGCTAAATTCCATAAGTGGGAAAAACAAATAATCTAGTAGACCCCATGTTTATACATGAATTTAGACAAGTTCGTTTGTACCTTCTCAATCCGCTTGTTTCCTATCGGCCTATTGATTGGCATACTGATTGGAAGCACTGTGGTGATTGGTCAATCTACCGGCGCAGCGACTGAGACTCTGTTTGAAGCAAAGTTAGGTAAACCACTGTATACGGAACATTATAAGGTTACCAGTTCACATAGTGCATTAGTTGATGGAAAAAACGCAACTCTTTCATTCTTTTCAGGCAATGGAACTCTTAATGGTATAGCCATAAAGTCGAGTGGAAAAGCTTTGGTTGTTCCAAGGAGTAACGGAACTACTTATCTTCATGGAAAAGTTAACTACACGGCAGCCGACAACAGCAACGAAAGAGCTAGCACCATCTTCCAAGCAATAGGCAATGGAAAATCGATCAGCTTTGGCAATAGTATATTTAACGAAAATGCGACAGGAAAATTAAAAATTCTAAGTAATCTCGTGGGGATTTACAAAACACAGGATAATGCAAATGGAACAGGAACTTTTGTAATGTGGGAATGGAAATAAACAGTGTTCAGATAAGACATAGAATTTTGAAAAAACCCGCATACTCATCGGGTTCGGTGCGTCCCAGTAACGCTAGAAGTTCAATGAATGGACTCAGTTAGTTGGGTTGACCCAAGCTATAAATGTTTTCTCCAATATTTTTGAATATCTTCATAGCAAACATGATATGATTATAAAAGTAGTTCGGGTTCGGTGGGCTTCAATGCATTAGTGTATGTAATCCAATTGCTTGGCTGGTTCGGTGGGATTTGGTTGAAAATTCAATTGTGTCCGAATTAATGGTCCTATGGATAAGAAATCACAAAAAATAGTATAAGAATTAAAATATAGTCTTTAGTCAAATAGGCTAGGGTTCAGAACCCAAGGTATTTAGTCTCTATGTAGGTAACAAAGTAATCCGGGTTATAGCCTTCATTTAAGGTATTATTAAGAAGCACTTTGGGGGCATAAACAGATCCATGCTGGTGTATTTTTAATCTTAACCATTTTCTGATAGGCTTGAAATTACCCCTCTTGATGTCTTCCTCGTAACCCTCCAGATCTTTGCGCATCTTTGAAGCAATGATCGCTGAAACTATGTTTCCCAAAGTGTAAGTTGGGAAATAGCCAAAGAGGCCACTGCTCCAATGTGTATCTTGAAGCACTCCCTGTGAATCCTTAGTTGGTCTCACTCCAAGCAGCTGCTCCATTCTATCGTTCCAGAATTCAGGAATCTCAGAGACGCTGAGCTCATCTCCAAATATTTTTTTCTCTATCTCATATCTTATTGCTATATGGAGATTGTAAGTAACTTCGTCGGCGTCAACTCGTATATAATCAGCCTTGACATTATTGAAATAAAGGTACAATTCGTCATTTGATGCTTGGTTTGCGAAACTTATTTGCTTTCTAATCAAGGGAGCAATCAATTGAACAAAAGGCAGACTTCTGCCCACAATATTCTCCCACAACCTTGACTGAGATTCATGGAGCGCAAGCGAAGATCCGCCTTCAAGAGGAGTAACAGACAATGACTGATCGCATTGCAGATTATACAAGGCATGACCAGCTTCATGAATAGTACTAAATATCGACTTTTTGAAATCAGTCCCTTCATACCGAGTAGTTATTCTGACGTCGTTGAGGCCCATAGACTCAGTGAAAGGATGGGTAGATACATCCATCCTGAAACGTTTCATGTCGTATTGCAGGAGAGTCAAAATATCATGATTGAGCTCATCAACTTTTTGGATATCATACTTTGATTTTCCTAGTTTGCTCTCTTTGCAAAACGGGCTGCTTGAATCTACGAGTTTTTTCAGAATCTTCTGAATACGCGGAATCAATGCACCGAATACTTTATCCAAGTCATCTACTGTAAGCTCTTCTTCGAAGCTATCCAAAAGCGCATCATATGGATGCTTTTCATAACCTATCTTCTCAGCGATTTGCTTCTTTATTTCTATCATTTTCTTCAAGTGAGGTTCATACATCATGAAAACAGATTTTTTTCTCGCTTCCCTCCATGCCATGTTTCCCCTTATTCTTTCCAGAGATTCTGCTTCAGTCAACTCTTTGGGTATCTTGATCTGCTTGGTTATTTCCCTGTTGAGTACCTGTACAATGCCCTTCTCCAAGTCGCTAAGGCTCCTCAGTTTTTTCGCTGACTCAACAAGACGAATAAAATCTTTGTTTAGCAGAAGATCCTTGTGCAGCATGTGAAGTTGAGAATCGGCCACTCCTCTTTCTTCCGTGCCTTCCCTAGGCATATAAGTCTCAAAGTCCCAACCCATTAGAGAAATGGCATGTTTTAACGACCACATTGGTTTGTAAGCATCGAGGATCTGATTCATGACAGGGTTTTCGCATCTCATGTTGTCACACTTTTCATGAACTCAATCACATCGGTCTATTAATCATTGCTAGCCAGGATTGCATCAGTATCGTTAGCGGCTTAAATATGGTCAAGATGGACGTGTGCCAAAATTATCCCTTAGATGTTCTCCATTTTATATCCAGAATTAGCATTATAGGTCTTAAGCTTAGGCTCTGACGGCTTTAAGAATTCCATTCTGATAATTTTCCGATGTATCTATGCTCTTAAGATATTCGTAAAAACATAGAATTAATTCTCTTACTTGGGGATTAGGCAATTTACCAATATTTTCCAACGTCGTCTCCAGCTTAACCGGCATCTACTTTTACTCCTGCAAATTCTATGAAATACGAGTATACTCATCGGGTTCGGTGGAATTGGTGACAGAATTGACACTATTTTGCGATCCAGAACAAATATGATTGAGAATTTATTAGTATTATCGATTAACTGTAGGCCCGGTCTTCGAAAGAGTAAAGGTAATAGAAGCACATTTCAAGCTTCTAGTAATCTCCCAGACGCAGTACTAGATGCAGGAACTCCTAAATTACAGTTTGACTGCGCGTGCCGAACTGCAGACGGCCCGCCCCGGATTGACCCGATTTGAATAGAGCTCCAGCATCTTGTCATAGAGTTCCTGCTTGGTAGTAGTCATTTCGGCTATCCGGTTTAAATCTACCTTCAAGAGAGGCGCGAGGTAAAAGTTGAGGACAATCTGGTTAAGGTAAAGTGAAAGTGTGTAAGTCTTCAGATAAATGTAAGAACCCGTATACTCATCGGGTTCGGTGGAATTGGTGACAGAATTGACCCTAAAAGAAGACCCAATTCGGTCCAGATTTTCCCAGCTGGACCGCGTTTGTTTCTGTCTATGACTAAAGAGAGATGTATATCTATTTATAAAATTAAAACTGATACTTATTCTCCGATAAGTGACCGTAGAATCAGTGTTAATAAAAATTGAATTAAAAGTAAAGACATAGTTGTTAATAAAAATTAATTTCTATGAGGGTTATAGGTAGTAATAAATAGTACATTCTTAATTTAATTTCACATGAGAAATCTAATTCGTTATGAGAATTTGATAACTCTCACAATAGTGTCAATGTTTGTCATGACTGTCGTTTTTCTGACAGGAACAAACCAAGTGTTCGCCCAAGAAGCAAAATTTGCGATCCAAGCAACCCAGAAATCAATGCAAGATCCACTGCCAGGACATGAAGCACACCAAATAGTTATAGCACTACCCCCACGAGATGACGGAAAATTTTATTCAGGTACAGTAACATATGTCGCGAGTCAACCAGTTGAAGTTGTAGTACTTCATCCATTTAATGCCACTGCAACTGACCAGTCTCATGGTGAGCCCTTAAATGCACCATTCAAGAACGGTAAAGTTGCAATTTCACTGATGAAGGAGTTTACAGGTGCAACAAACGCAGGTTCTCTTAACTTTGCAGGGTCTGCCTTGGCATTGCATAACATTGATGGAAAAGCATTTAGTGTAACATATTCGACTACTGGTTGGGTAACAAGTCCAGTAGCACTCCCATAATTTTTTGTCCTTAATTCACAGTATCCAATTCCAATTCTAAAATATATTATTGGAACAATTATCGATCGTTTTATCTTTGTTTATATGTTTTGTTACCAATAATGCAAAATAAAGGTTTTTCAATATTAAGTTTAATTGTAATATTTTTACTATTTAATGTTCTTTCTTACTTTTTGCCAATAAAATTTGTCAGTGCTGAAGACATAGTAACAATAATTCCTGGTTCTGGTAAATTCATTAAATCAGAACCCTTTGCAATAACAAGGTTCTTTGATATAGATTTGTTTCCAACCAAGAAAAATCAAGTTATAACATGGTATAATAATGATGAATCAATCCATAAGATTTCCATACGCGGATCCAATGGCACTCAAATAACAGAATCTAAATTATTAAGACCTAAAGAATCTTTTTCCTATAGTTTCAACACTAATGGTAAGTTTGATTTCGTTTCACCGCTTTACAGATGGATGAATGGTTCCATATTAGTTACTGATGATTTATTAACAAAATCTATTGTTACCCCACAAAATAATGTAAAAATTCAATTGACCTACACACCATCCAAACTAAAAGAAGGTAACATCATTAACTATAAATTAACTTTTATAGATGATAATACTAGCAAAAATAAAGGGCATATTGACTATCAATTTCTCATTATAAATTCTGAAGGAAAAACTGTTTACAACCAATCCATGCATTCATCATGGGGAATGGAATCAGCCAAGTATACGTACAAAAAACAAGATGGATATCTTACTTTAATAGTGCGAATTAGTGGTATTTCATTTCAACCCGTCGTACCAGAAGAGGCTATATTTAGATGACTATGAATATTCAAGTAATTTGCGGTTCCGATTAATAGGGGACATTAATTGTCACTTGAAAACTTGGGTGCAAGATTTGGTGGAGTCTAGGCCATAGGGAGAAAGAGATAAAATTACTTCTCAAGTCCAAAAAAATTTTCCGATTGTTCAGTTTAAAGTATTTGATATCAGCGATTTTAGGTATCGAGTCACGTAAATCGATTTTGTGTGACTGAAGCAATTTTCCGTAACCCCTAGTCCTTTGAAGTCTAATAACAAAATATTGACCAAATGATGTATTTAACATTCAGTTATTTTTATGATTCTTATTTACCTATGAACAGTATCAGTTAGGTACAATGTAATATTTGCAATAATTGCATCAACAATTTGTAATTTTTTATTGTGTCCGATGGGAGCCATGTGAAATTTCACACTAGTCCAATTAATGCTAATAGTACGTTGTAGTTGGAAGCGTTTTGTCCAGCAATGAATTTGTACGACTAATTATACTATGTAGTATTACCAAAATTTGGAGTGTAATAATCCATTGCCTGCTTTAAATCAGCTTCAGAAATTATGTATCATACATCCACATCATTACCGGTGATATTTTTGCTTTTGGACCATCAATCTAATAGGTTGTTCCTTTGGTGATAAACATCTTAACAAAATACTTAAAAGCGCTTACAAAAAGTAATAGTAATTTCTACTACTGCAATTGTAGAGGTAGATACTTTTTCATTATAGAAAATGAAGTAGATCTTAATATTATCTAGCTGTTTCAGTACGAACAATATTAGTTAAGCATTCTCATCGATCAAAAAAATATATCCTTGACGTCCCGTTCTTTTCCATTCTTCTACTGCTTTTGAAAAGACGTTTATAATGATTTTAAACCTATGAGGCTCATTTGCTTCAAGAAGAGCATAATTGTCAAATAATATTATGATTCTATTTTTATCTATCCATGACAGATCTCTTAACCAATCGTAAAAGGAATCCAAATTGTTACTCTCATAAGGAAATTTGAATATATTGGAACATAAAGTAAAAAATGACTTAGAGTCACCAATATATTTTCCTTCGATGAAGAAATATGCTGTCTTCCTATCTCGGTTAGCAATTATTTTTTCCAGCTCTAGACTCTTGCTAATAAGGTAAACTCCTGATTTCAAATCATCAATTAATTTTGGTAATTTCTTCAGTCGTTTCAATTAACAGTTAGCCACTTTCTTGAATGTAGAATAATGATCGCTTGTATAAAATTTATTGTCAAAATAATCTTCAACTACAATGCGTTCCTTTCCTCGATTTGGCATGTCCGCCGGACCCACAGTATATTCATGATAAGCATCGGGTAGAATTATTTTAGGTAATATTTGCTCAAGGTTAAAAAATTGAGTACCGTCTTGCAAATAATAGAATGGACCTCCATTTTCAATACGATGTACTATGTCTTTTACATTGCTACTAAGTTCTGACAAGCAAACATTAGCGATATTACTGGCATTTTGAAATTCAAATGAAGTTTTATTTGACTTGCTTGATTGTTGATTAACGTAATTGACTGATTTATTTTGAGTGATAAAACCGGAATAATGAAAAAAAACGGCTATCAATACAGTGGTTATCAATATAGAAACAAATGTAATTTTTTGGTATCGCATTGTTTCCATTAAATCAGATAATCATTATTTAAATTTTCAAAAGGAATCCGACATGTCAATAACTTGAATTCATGTTTACCTAAAAAGGTGTCTAAAATACGGGCTATTAGAAAAAAATAGGTGTAAATCTCGAGGAATTGTGGAATTTAACACGAAGGGCATATATCAAAACAAATTAATATTTTTTTTGTGATACTTTTTGATATTTGTTCCTAACCTAATTATAAAAATGCAAATTATTTAGTCATGGCGTCGGTGAAGCTTTATGTATATTTGACTCGGGTTCGGTGGGATGCATTACACTAGTGTACGTAATCCACAATCAGAATGCACAAGTATTGTCTATGGACATTAATGTAAAGCCTCAGCCATTTACTAATGAACAAATACAAAAGCTCCCTAGTTTAGCAGCTAAATATGGTATGGAGATAAGACCAAATTGAATGCTTCTATTGCCAGTGCAGCAGACTCGGACCAGTCATAAAGATCAGTAAGCCTTGTTGCGACGGCTTGCTGCTCTTACTAATGCCCCTTTGTCGTACGAGTTCAAATTAATAGAAGCCAGATATGTAGTTCTCAACTATTAGTAAAATGAATCTAATATTATCTAATCTTAGTTAAATGGCGGAGGTAGAGATATCTGAATTAGGTGACTTAGAAGGGATTTGATAATGACGTTTAAATTTTAAGCGACATTAAAGCCTCTTCAAGCATAGTATTATTCACTAACGTGGTCAAATGGTGACAGACGTAACCAATATTTGAAAATATTTTATTTTATAAACTCGCTTACTATATCTATACCAAGTACAGTGAATGTAAAAGTGTGATTGTTGGTTCAAAACGATTGCCTGCAAGTTTGTGTAATTCTCATCATCAAAATTATATCCTTTATCAAAAGTTACAATCGAGATTAAATTAATCACAAACATAGAAACATCTTACTCATATTCCTTGTATTGGCTAGTGACAACTCTAATAAATCATGAAGTAAGATTATAGACTATGTCGAATAAAAATGCGACTGACAAGCAGGAAATCATTGATGGACTGAATGAAGACCTCGCACGGGAATACCAAGCAATAATTCAGTATGTTGTTTTTAGCTCAACTTTAAAGGGAGCTGAATATGGCGATATTGCAGAAGAATTGAAGCTGCACGCCTCAGAAGAACTTGAACACGCACTGGAGGTGGCAAAGCAAATAGATTATTTAGGAGGCGATCCTACGGTGAAAAGTAAAGAAGCGGGTTACTCACAGGACTCAAAAACTATGCTTGAAATTGATTTGAAGTCAGAGCAGGAAACCATAAGGAATTATCGAGATAGAATACGTCAAGCTGAAAGTGCAGGCGAATACGCACTATCAGAAAAATTAAGAGGTATTATAGCTCAAGAACAGGATCACGAAATAGATCTTAAGGATGCACTTGGGCTTCGGTAAGACAGCAACGGAACTTATTTTATTCCTTTTTTTCATCCCTAGGGAGATATCCCAAAAAATAGAATGCAGGATGAAAATAGAATGCAGGATGACCTGATAGCCCTATTTTTCTTCCTTCAGTGACTTAATAATGAAATGACCCTTATCGGTTGCTTTTCCTGTTCTCATAAAAGGTGTCAACCAATGTTGTTCCATTTTAAATTATATCAAATTTGAGAAAACCAAACCTCTGAAACTGTGTGACGATGTAAGGCTCTTGTCCTGTAAAGTTGTGCAGATCTGCACCACCTGTACCTGCAACTACGAATATACTGTCTCTTGGGTCAGAATATTCCCTTCAACAAACCAAAAAATTTTATCTTTTCACTATTTTTCTGCATTTATATTGTTATAATGACTAAGAGTTTATATAAATATGGTGTACCGGTGTTTTCGTTGCAATATTTATTAACCAAAGTCAACTAACATATGCTATGGGCACTATCACCACCAAGGACGGTACCGAAATCTACTACAAGGACTGGGGCAAAGGCCCGGTAGTAACGTTCTCGCACGGTTGGCCTCTAAGCTCCGACGCTTGGGACGGCCAAATGCTTTTCCTCGTGCAGGACGGCTTCCGCGTGGTTGCGCACGACCGTCGTGGACATGGCCGGTCGAGCCAAGCCTCTTCGGGGAATGACATGAACGGCTATGCTGACGATCTCGCAGACGTGATCGAGACACTCGATCTCAAGGACGTAATGCTCGTAGGCCACTCCACCGGTGGCGGCGAAGTCGCCCGCTACATCGGACGCCACGGGACGAAACGGGTCGCCAAAGCGGTCCTCATCGCCGCCGTGCCGCCGATCATGTTGAAATCCGCAACCAATCCAGAAGGGCTGCCGATGGAGGTCTTCGACAACATGCGGAGTGGCATGATGAAGGACCGCTCGCAATTCTACAAGGACCTGGCGATACAGTTTTACGGCGCCAACAGGTCAGGGGCCAAGGTCTCCCAAGGCATGCTGGATCAGTTCTGGCTCTGGAGCATGCAGGCTGGCCTCAAGAACGCTTACGAAAGCATCAAGGCCTTCTCAGAGACCGATTTCACCGAGGACCTCAAGAAGATTGATGTCCCGACCCTTGTCATGCACGGCGAGGACGACCAGATCGTTCCCGTCAAGGACTCGGCGGTGAAAACAGCCAGACTCATCAGGGGCGCTAAGGAAATCTACTATCCGGGTGCACCGCACGGCATCACAGCCACGCTTCAAGATCAGGTCAACGCTGACCTGCTGACCTTCCTTAGATCCTAGACGTTGCAGTAGAACCTCATCAGGCTAATAGATCCAGAAAGACTTACTATAAGTGGAGGAATAGGTACAAACAGAAGGGAATAGACGGACTATCGGACCTCTCAAAAAGACCTCACAATATCAAGTACAAGAAAGGAGCATCTGAAAGAGATTAATTACATCCACGATGGATCCCATCTGTAAGTACAACAGATAGTAGATCCTGATCCTGTAAACTTGGAGCATAAGAAATTTTGGTTCCAGATAAGAAGTATGATGTTATCTGTTTTGAAGAAGAAAATATTTACTTTGAAAAAATTTGCCATCATGTCGTAAGCATTATCGCTTTGATATTGATTATCCTAATTAAGGTAAAAATAGTTCACTCATTCAAAATTAGCTGGGCAGCGTGCTTTGCGCTTGCAACTGCCGCATTAGACAATAATCCCTCCTTGCCTACCCAGTCTCCTACTATGTACAAATTGTCCGCAATCCTTACATCAGGTCTTTCGGCTAATCCGCCTGTTGCAGCAGTAACAAGAGCATTAGACACCACCATGTTGGGCAGTGGTCTCTTCTTAACAAGCACCTGTCTCCATCCTGGCTGCATTAAATCAAGGATCCTCTAACTCTGGCTGATCCAGAAGTTTAAATCTAAATTTTTAGCAATAGTCTTTGCAACTTTTCTCTTATCGTGTATTATCTTAGGAGATACACTCAACACTGAGGCAAAGAGCAAAAAAGCGATTGCAATAGTCACCGTCGAGAATTTTAAACATAACGAGAAGAAACTGGAGTACAAAGTGTATAAATCTGGGACTCAGGAGTTGCTAGGCAAAAAAATATTCGCTGCGAACAAAATTGAAACAGACGAGCCAGATTTTTCTCTGAACATTAAGTATGATGCAAGGGGAATGGATGAAGGGAGTAGAGTTGATATTTGTGTTCACCGGTTGTCATTTGAGAAGGGCACCTACTGCCACTATGGTCTAGTGCTTCAAGCGGGAATAAGTCCAGCGGCTATGATAGACGTAGCCAGCTTCTGGAACGATAACGAGGGCAACTCCGTACGCGACACGAACTTGTGGTTTGTTCCAAAATCATAGCAACTGTCAGGCAGTAAATCGAGTAGAGTGAACCTCAAAAATTCAAAGCCCAGACAATTACAATACGATAAATACTCTGAAAATGGTGCTAATAGTAACAAAGAGTTATTGTATATCATGCGAGAACTGTTGACGGTTCTTAGTAGTTTAGAACTAACATTGGGAACTGATTGTTAATTTATCCGATGTTGAAACTTATTGATATTGAATACTCTGTTTCATCACTATATTTTCTTTAGCAATTTCCTGATTAGTAATTGATTACTCAAAGGTGGCTTGACTGCCATCACCGCTGGCTTGTATGGATATATCTCTATAAATATTCAATTTGGATGAATTTAGGTTAGTTGCTGTTTATGGTAACTAATTGTATTAATTATTTAATAATTATGGAATGGGGGTTTGAAATCCATGGACTATACTTGTGGATTCCTAACATAATACAAAGTATTTAGATTGGCGAGAGATTAGTTTATCTCATTTAATTCAAGGTACAAGAATATTGATGCAACTAATATTTCAAATTTTGGAGACAAACTCTTGAATAAGGCATAGGATTGATCTGAATCTAGAAGATTTTATCGGGTTCGGTGGTATCCATAATGATATCACTTCAATGAAAGAATTCTAATTAATTTAGAAAAATATCAATTTATTAACCTTTCTGTCCGAGATATAATAATCAATAGTTTTGTCTGGAATCACTAGCTTAATAGGGCTATTTGATTACCCTGAAACGAAGAAAAATATCAAATTAGGGGAAAAATATGATTGGTTTATTCAAGTGGAAAGTCCTGTAAATAATGAATCATTCAATAATTTCACACAAATTTTATCTATCTATTTTTAACTAATCTTTTGTTGGTCAGATGTAATATTATTAAAATAAAAATTTGAGTAGTATTACGTTATTAATTATTGGTATATTGTTTAAGCCACAACAAAACCCAAGTGTTTTGAATAGATTTCACTGGAGCATAGGAAATTTCCATCTTTGTCTTGGCAAATTCTTCAATTATATTACCTGTTTTACCTTCTAAAGCATTTTTAAAACTCGACAAACCAGAAAAAAGAGAAGTTTGGTTATTGATATTTGATTTAGAAGAATCCGCAATTTTATTGCCAATAGCGTCAAGGAATACCACCCTTTCATCTGATCCAAGTGGTAGTGATTTTAAGAAATCATCAAAAGTTTTGAAATTTACGTCTACGCCTATTAGTCCAATTAGTGTATTGTTATTTCCAAATGTCTTAGCTGTATTACTCAAGTTTTGGGCATAAATAGGAACGGCTACTATTGTTATAGGTCTACCCGATGCCGCAGAAATAATTACATCACCCATATACATTTTTCCTGTATCCAGTGCTCCACGATAATAATCTCTGAAAGAGAAATTAGTCTTGCTCAAATTCAGCTGGTAAGAGAACGGCTCTTCTACGTAACTGTCACCGTTTGGTAACAGAAAGAATAATGCAGAAATGGATGGAGATATATCCATGATACTTTTAAAGACAGTCCTTTTGTCCAGCTCTTCATTTTCTGGAATTCCATGATATAGACTCATATAATGTTGTGAAACGTTATTGTATTCAAGTACCTGAAATTCTGGAGAATTGTGTACCAGTTCCACCATATCGGAAATTTTTTCTATCTCTTTCTCAAAGACTTTAGACAATAGATAAAGGTTGAAATTTTGCTGTTTATCATAAACAGTTTTATTTTCTTGACCATATGATAATATACTTGAATTAAAAAAAACTGTATATGTTAAAATCATCGATGCAATTGTTGCAAGAAGAAATTTTTTATTCGGGAACAATTATGGTTCAAAAATTATCTTTATAAAGGTTATATTTATACATTTACCATAATACTTTAAAGAAATCAAAATACCATAGTGTTTTAGGACTATTTTTATTGAATTTCAATCCTGTGAAATTGAACATATTGACAAAGGGATATTGTCTTTTAGATTACGCAGACCTAAGCGCATAAAAGAAAGGTTCAAGCGGATTTGGCTGAGTTAACGCCATTAATGTCATATTATGTAAAGTGGGTCTTATTAGTGACAAGTTTGTCTCGGGTTCGGTGGAACTGATAACGCTAGAATTACGATTTGTTAACCCGCTTTAGTATCTGATCATCTTTTCAATTTCACTTTCATAAACTCCATTAATTAGGGTATGTTTGAAACGGGCCCAAGGGGACGGATAAGGGAACTCTTATGAGTCTAAATCATTGTTGAAATGATTTCGAATAAAAATTAAGGGGCAACCGGCTAGATTTCTTTTCTGTTTAAGATATTTAAAATACTAAAATATATAAATTTGTATTATCCTGACAAATTAGTTCCTTTTTTACTTCTCTTATTACCTGATCTAAATACTTTTTTAATTCATTTTCGTCTAATTCCAACGACGTTTGGGTAGTTATGTTGGCTAATTCCTGATTTTCTGATATCTTTTTAACTGCTTTTTGAATCTCTCTCTTTAACTCGGCCTCCCCGATCGGGTTTAAAAGTTTTAAGGCGTTATTATAAATGAATTTACGTAATCCAATATTCGCAGATACAAGTGAGGCTGAATTATAAACTCCTAGTAACATAAGATATGCACCCACATTCAATATTGTCAGAGTAGCCACTCCGAATGGAGGATAGGGAGATATAATCAGAGTAGCTGCCTGATTCGCACTAAATATAAAAAATATACCCCAACCAGCAATAGCCATTGATATCCTCATATTTCTTTCATAGCTAATAATTCTAGACATCTTCCAAAAAGCAATTCCGAATATCAATCCACCAATTGGTTTACTCAACGATAGAAACGATCCTACCAAAATGGACACTGTTAATGGATCATTCTGAAAATAAAAGCTCAGGATAGAACTCAAGAAAAACTGATAAAAGTAAGTCATCAGGAAATAGACCAAAGGTAAACCTAAATTTATCCAATATGTAACCGAGCTACTCAGTTTCTCCCTATAAGAATTCATCAGGATTGCTGTTGTGAGCCAGATGCTAAAAAATGACATGAATGAGGAGATTCTGTAAATATTACCTAAAATAGGGTCTCTGCCACCGGAGGAATCTCCTGAAGATCCGATATATTCAGCAACTTTGTGTTGTGTGTAAGTTAGCTTAATGTCTATAAACACAGCTGTCATTATCAAATTAAAAGCTATAACTGACATGGACACAAAATAAAGTAAGACAACCAAATCATGATTTGATTTATACCAAGTGAAAAATAAGAACGATAGCCATATTATAAAAATAGCTGCTGTCCCATACTAACAGTGACTATCAAAATACTAACCCAAGTCTCGTAGTAATGATTGTGTAGTTGCTGGAATATTAGTAATCCAATTAAAGTCGTCAATATGAAAAAGGAAGTTAGGGAAATTATATAGAAAGCCTTCACTTTTGGTGTATTTTTAAGCCGATCTCTTCCAAACGAATTGGTCACGAATTTTATTATTATAAACTGTAATAACAGACAAATAGAACTGTTAGCAGAGAATAAACCTATCTTACTTTGAATCGGCATAAAATTTTTATCAATAAGATCATTGATTTTGACGAATGCGGTGTCTATTAACAAAGTAACTATTAAGGCTATCATTATCACAAAAAATTTCTTGTTAGAGAACTGTGCCTTAGGCTCTATATTCAACTTTGATATATTTAGATTGGTTTATAGCCAAAACATAAAGTTTTTCTATTTCTATTTATCTAAAATATAACGCATTATGTTGAGTCCAATTATTTTATTATTTTTTATGTCAGTTCTGACATTGTGTATAATATCAACTCCTATATTTGTAGTGGCAAGTTCAAATTCGTTAAATATCTTCCCTCCCGGGAGCAAGCCTTATGGGTTACCTTATTCTGAATACGCTCAAAATTTCTGGAAATGGACGTATGGGATCTCCTCAAAGGACAATCCTATGAATGATCCAACGGGAGAAAAGTGTGCGAATGGTCAGTCACTTACAAATTCTTCTGTCTTTATGCTTTCTATCAATAATGGAGGCTTGTCTGAAAGAACGTGTAAAGTTCCACCGGGCAAAGGTCTTCTTATACCTGTTATGCAGGTGGCGATCTCTGATAAAGAATACCCTAACGTGTCAGTAGAGGAGTTATCGGAATCTGCAAAGAAAGATCAGGATAGTGTCAACAGTCTATATCTTAAGATAGATGACAGAGAGTATACGTATCAGGATCTGATCAAGTATAGAACACACACACAACCTTTTGAAGTCATGATTCCTGATAATGGAGTATTTGGAATTGTCGATGGTGGTCTCTCAAAAACAGTAGCCGATGGCTTTTACATATTGACTGAACCACTTTCTAAAGGCAATTACACAGTTCATTATAAATCAAGCTTAATTTGTGCAGAGCCAGATTGTGCTGATCCTAACTTTGTGCAAGATATTAAATACAACATTATTGTAGAATAGCCGAATGTAATATTTGGTGTTATTCTATTTATGATAAAATAAATTATACCACCAATGGTTTATCCAGCATTATATGTGAATAGTTCTCTGTTTCGTAAATTAAGACTTATTAGAAAATTGGATTTTATTTTAAATTCTTACATCAGAGAATACTGCTGCTTTTGGTAAATATCGACTGTTACTAATTTAGACTTAAATTAAGTAAATTTGTTGCGGAACCTATGAATTCTGGATTAAAATTTCATATGACTAATTCGCCGTTTTTTCTTGATCTTGAATACAATAAGAAATTCTTCGGTAAATTAGTAATCTTATGCTTGTAATTAGTCAAGGAAATGATATATGGGAGGTCAAAATC
>CAVPGE010000046.1:0-7242 GCA_963703885.1 uncultured Nitrososphaerales archaeon | reverse complement strand
TCTATGGGGATGCTTCTGCTCCTGAATTCATTAGAAGTCTTAAAGTCATGGTAGGGGAAGATGATAGTCCTAGCTACATAAAGGAACAACTTGATTATTGTAAAAAATATGATTTGAATATTGCAGATTACATGACAGTTATTTCAGTATCATTTAATCCAGAAGCAAAGAATATGCTTATCCACACAAAGGAATTACTGGATTATGAGAGCCGTCCATTGATAGGTATTAACTCTAAATTTGATAAATTAATTGTATCTTTAAGAACTGCAGTAAGTGATGATATGGGCAGACTAGATAAAGAATCTACATCTTATGATGATTTACTAGATGCTTTCAGACAGGCACTCAGACACTTTAGAATTAAGAACAAGAAAAGGGAGATACTCAAAAACCAATTATTCTATCTAAATAATATGGTTCATATCATCAAACTTTTACGCCAAGCAATAGCTGCTAGTTTAATAAAATTCTTGATTATATTTACTGTCTGTGGATCCGGAAGATTTGAAAGTATCAATAATAAAAAAGCAATGAAAGGAAAATCCTCCTAATAAATAATATTATCATCTGAAAATTTCTTTAATCTTTTCTCTTGAAATTTGGCATATGGTATGTTTAATTTGTTTACTAAATTGAATTTATCCTCGACAATTAAAATTAAATCCCAGAAATTATTGTTTCTTGCCTGACGTGACAAGGCAATTTGGACAAAGTTTTGAATTTTCGTCGACATTGACTCTTACCTTTACCGCATTTCTTACATTTTTCAAATTGAGGCGAATTAAGATATTTATCTATCGAAATTCCAGTCGATGAACTTATATCAGATCGGAGTCACCGGGTTGCTTGGGGTGGATGGCATCTAAAGGTTGCTTGGGTTACAGTCTCGATAAATAATCCATCTCCAGCTCGCCTTCATAAGTTTCGGCGCCGACCTTCAATGCTTCCGTCATGCGCGCTTGCGTCACCTCGCTAGCGACACTCAAATCGGACTCATGGGCTTCCACCAGAAGCCCCTCTGCCATGGAACTAAATGCTCCAGTATCCACGGCCGCCTTGGCGTGTGCGATGGCATGCGCAGGAAATGAGGCTATGCGGTGAGCCAGTTTCTCGACAAAAGGCGTCAGCTCGTCCGCTGGCAACGCTCGATTGATATAGCCGTAACGTTCTGCCAGCTCCGCCGAGAGATCATTGCAACCCAGTAGCACCTCCAAGGCGCGTCCCCGCCCGATGAGCCGTGGCAATCTTTGCGTAGCGCCGCCGCCCGGAACAAGCCCAATCGCCACCTCTGGATGGCCGAAGATCGCTTTGCCAACGGCAGCAAAACACATGTCCACGGCCAGCGCGATCTCACTCCCTCCACCCCGGGCGCGTCCCTCGATTTTGGCAATGGTTACCTTAGGCATGTTCCTGAACCGCTCGCCGATCGTCTGTGTAAGACGAAAGCTGCGCGTATGGGACACCATTTTGGAAGCCGTTCCAACCCGGCCCAAACCAGAGTGGGCTATAAAGAAATCAGGAAGCGCGCTCTGCAAGACCACAACCCGGACGCTCTCGTCGGCCTCGAGTTCCCTGCCGAGTTTGTCGAATTCCTGCGACAGAACTTCATCAAGAAGATTTATCGGCGGGTGATCGATGCTGACGAATGCGACTCCAGAATCAAACCCGAACCGGAAACATTTGTAATCAGAATATCGCATGGGAGTGGCTCCATTTCGGTGAGGCCAATTCTTCCATTTCGATTTTCATTTTTCCATAGTCAATGTCTGGATACGAAGATTCAAGTTGTTGTTTCATGTTACTTATCCTGACAGATATTTCATCATAAGACAATTTCTTAATCTTATCATAACTTGCTTGTTATTAAATAAAATATCATCAATCTCTATCCCGTAATAAGCAAGATAAACATCCGATAATCTTATTACATGAATAATGACTATATTATGACTACTCAACTTGTTTATTTGATTAGAGTTGAGGACTCATTTTTTCAGGTGAGGGAATTATTCCCATATTTGAATCTTAAATATTGCTTAAGCATTCGTTTTATTTTTACGTTCAAAGGATTCTAACCTATCAACTAAAGATTCAATTTGTTTCCATTTCTTAGTAGCAACTTGATTATCTAATTCCATCTTCTTAATCCTTTCATTCATTAAATCCAGTTCTTCAGACTTGATTCTATCCTTTTCTTTTAGAATCTCAATTTGCTTATCCTTTTCAACTAACTGTTTTTCAATATTCTTTCCAGTTGTTTCTAATGTATGATAGTCCAGAAATGTAAGATAATTCATTATTTTACTGGAATAAATTTCCCTTTTTACCTGCTCTTTTTTTGTCCAGTAAGGTGATTTAGCATGACCTAGAAACCATTCAGAATAATCCGAACCAACTTGATCTGAAATAACAGTTTTAGCATGCCTTCTTAAACTATGAATGGTAATTTCTTTTCTGTTTTGAATTCCAAGTATCCTTCCTTTTATCCATCTTTAAACTTCTTAGTAACTTGTCAAATTCCTTCCAAAGTTTACAATAAATACTGTTTGCAATAGTATCCTTGTTTATTCCAAATACTAGGTCTTGCTCATCATAAATTCTTTTTACCTTTGGATTGTTATACTTACAGTCTATCCATTGCTTTAGATATTCTGTAGCTTCATCTGAAATGTATACCTCAGGACCTACCTTTGTTGAGAATTCAGGTCTAATCCTAACCTTAGCTGGTTTTGTATTAAAATCAATGTCAATGTTTCTAATTGCAAATGCTTCTGTCGCTCTCATTCCTCCACTTGCTAAAACTAATAATGCAACTTTGAGCCTTCGATTGTTACATCCCAATAATATTTTCCTAATATCAGAAGCATCAATTGCCTCCTCATCTTCCCTGTATATTCTGGGCATCTTGACTTTTCTTTTCTTTTGAACTTTGAAGGTAAAACATCAATGTCATAATATGCTAGATAGGAACGAATTGCAGCAACATAAAGCCTTATGGTCTTCGGATTGATTCCATTCCTTTCCTGTGGGATATAAGAGACAAATGAATCAAACATTTCATAAACATTAATCTGATTATTAGTTAATGGTTCAAGGATTGTTTCGCAATTATACTGTCCATAAGTTTGAACTATAAAGTTTTCAAAATGACGTATACCAGCCAGATATGCACTTCTTGACTTTATACTGTTCCTTCCAATACTATCGAGAAATGACTTGACTTTAACCTTATCATTAAACTCATCTTCAAATTGTGATTTTGCTTTTAGCATTCTCTTCCTTCCAATATATAAAGAAAAACAGTAACCTTTTTGATTCAGTTAGTCATTATTTATTTGAATGTAGTTAAGCTGTAGTTTCTTTGATTTTATGCTATTCTCTTCTAATTCTACTTATTTAGTTTGAGCATGTTTTTTGAAAGTATGAGAGAAAACTTAAAAATGTAACTTGATTTTCCTAACTAGTGGTAAGTACAGAAAAACAGCCACAGCTTTTTCCTATCCTATTGGTTAATTTTATAGGCACTTTAGGATTTAGTATTGTTTTACCTTTTCTCGTATTTTTAGTTAGAGATTTTGGAGGTAATGCTATAGTTTATGGCATACTGGGCGCAACCTATTCTGCTTTTCAGCTTATTGGAGCACCCATTCTGGGAAAATGGTCTGATATGTATGGCAGAAAAAAAATTCTTCTATTAAGTAATGCTGGAACCTTCATTGGTTGGGTATTTTTTATTTTTGCTCTACTTCTACCAGTAGAAAAGTTTTCTATAAACAATGCTCTTGGAACTTTTGTTGTAAGCCTTCCTTTACTTGTATTATTCCTTGCCCGAGCGATTGATGGAATTACAGGTGGAAATATTTCTGTAGCCAACGCATATCTTGCTGATATATCGTCAGATGAAAATCGAAGTAGAAACTTTGGAAAAATGGCCGTATCAGCGAATCTAGGATTTATTGTAGGTCCTGCACTAGCAGGGATTTTAGGAGGAACTTCCTACGGAACAATACTGCCAGTTTCGGCGGCCTTAATTTTGTCTTTAATGACGCTAATTGTAATTGGTTTCAGATTAAAAGAATCTAAACCCTCGTCACCTGAAATTCTCGTTCCAGAAGAAGGCCGCATTAGCAAAGTATTCGCACAGGAATGCAAAGATTGCTACGATAACGAAAATCCTAAGAAACTCAAGTTTCGGGACGTCTTTAAATTAAAACATATTTCATTTTTGCTTGCTTTGTATTTTTTAATATTTCTTGGGTTTAATTTATACTACGCCTCATTTCCAATCCATGCGGCCGTTGGTCTCAAATGGTCAATAACGGAGCTGGGCATATTTTACGCAGTATTAAGTGGGATTATGGTCATTATCCAAGGTCCTGTCTTGCGTAAAGCCTCTAAAAAATTCTCTGATGAAAAATTAGTTATAATTGGAAGCATAATTTTGGGGACGAATTTCATTTTATTCGTATCCAATAATGCCGTCTTAATATATGGGGCCGCTATATTATTTGCGCTTGGTAACGGGCTTATGTGGCCATCATTTATGTCTATTCTATCGAAACGTGCAGGAACAATTCTTCAGGGAGCAGTACAGGGTGTTGCAGGAAGTTTTGGAAGTCTAGCAAGCATAATTGGATTAATAGTTGGAGGAGTATTATATGATCTTGTTGGGTCGGCTACCTTTCTTGTTAGTGCTGGAGTTATTTTTGCAGTGTCTGTCATGTCTTTAAGACTGTTAAAAAAAGACTAGGTACCAGAAACTTATTTTCCTCTATCAATAAGCCGTTATTTTCTTAACTTCGTTCATTTCATTATCTGTTTCAATCCAGAACAAATGTGAACTTGATAAGTAGATCGTGTTTGGCTTTTCAAATACCTGTATTTGCCGTGGCATTCAACTCATTCTTAGGGTAGAACGTCCTTGAGAACATATTAGCATGTCCATACTGTGATGAGGAATTTCAATTAATGATGTAATAGTTGTGGTCAGCGAAGAGTCGTAGGTAACAAATTTTGTAATTATTTCATTGCTATAGTGTAATAACTTTCTAGAGAGTATCAGAATTGTCTAGATGCCAACTTTGCGTTATTGAATAGTTAATTGTACTCTGTGGGAATAATGTCATATTTTGCATCGACTCAAAATTCCATGTGGAGATTAATCTATATTAATCGCAAGGCGTTTTTGGCTTAGTTGTACTTTTACCGTTTACTAATAATCAGGGTCAAAAACCAACTACAAAAGTCTAATAAAAGATAGAGATAAATATCATATCAGTTTTTAAAAACAGTTTACATCATTTCTTAATCTAGATGCATGAGATTAAGTAGATCCGAATACAGATTATTCAAATTTTGAGATCAATGTTTGATGCATTAGGCTCTTGTATTTTTCTCTGTCTGTCTCTCCAACGTACTTCGATCCCATTTTGCTTCTGTTGCAGCTGCCTCATAAGTACTCTGAAGAAATGACATCAAGATCTCATCAGGTGATTTTGACGTGCGAACTACATCATAAGGTAGCAGAAACTCTCCCATTTCTTTATGGTAGAATGCCTCAGAAGGCTTGATTGGATACTCCTTGAATCCCTGAGGTTCTGGATAAGCATAGGAGTAAAAAGCTGGTTCATTATGGTGGCCACCACCACCAGGCCAAAATCCACAGCTGCTTACCTCGTGTGAGTATGCTTCAATTGCAATAAAATGGGCCAAGTTTGGTGCTCCTGAATGCCTAGGAGCTGTTCGTCCAGAAAAACGTGTTAGAGCAAGATCAAAAGCGCCCCAGAAAAAATGGACCGGGCTGACCTTACCCGTGAAGCTACAACGAAATTCATTAAAAATTCGGTAGGACTGTGCCAAAATAGACCAGACGCGGTGCACATATTCTGGATTATAGGAGGCATGTTTGTTATCATTCTCAAATGGAATTGGATCAGGCACTTCAACAGGCATAGTCCATATTGTTATTGGCATATCCAGCGATTCTAGTGAAGTCATCGTTTCTTCATAAAACTTTGCTACTGACATTGGCCGGAGACTGATTGACTTGGTACTACCATCATTAGTTTTTATGAGCATAACATGATCAATAAAATCAAAATCGATCTGTAAGAGCCGGTCATTATAGGTCATTGGAGATGTTGTGAGTCCACGAGCAGTAACATAGAGAGTAACATTCCACCAGTGATTGGCACTGGGAGTAAGTTTAAGTCTAATTTTGCCTATGATTTGGGTCCACATGTGCAGTGTCTCATAGGTCTCTTTCCATTCTGCCAATGGTAGTGCCGGCCATGGATTGCTAGTCAATTATACCCACTAATTTTACAACGTATTTAGAACGCTTATTTTCTATGAGATTCGATCGACATACGAAGGTATGGATAATGCAACGAAAGATATGTTCCAACAGTAATGGCTGGTCGAGAAGGTATTTAATGATTTATCTTTAGTTTGCAATGAAAATTCAAAATAAATAAATCAATATCAAATTGGCCCAAGATTAACATTAATTCCCAGATCTCGCATTATTTATTTATTCATCGTCTGATCTGTGCAAAACACTATTTACCCCTTATTATTGCCAAAGTTTGTATTCTATAACAACATGATCCCATGTATGCTTTTATGAAAACTTTCAGTTAGCACATATACATAACTTTGGCTACTTGTCGCAATCATGGTATTTACTCCAAATTGAAAGATAATAAACATAATAATCGGGAATACATACGATAAAATAAGATATTGACTACTAAAGGATTCGAGAAGAAGGAATACATTATACTAAATAGGAATGAATTGTGGGAGATTGATTATTCCAGAAGATCGGCAGTAGAAGTGAGCGAGGTTGTTCAAAAGGAATTACTGAAAACGCAACCTATCGAATATCATGGTTCGATCGAAGATTACCTAAATAAAGAAAAACATTGTAAGAATATTCACTTCCATACATCAATTTCTGGTGCTCCTAGAGCACACTTAAGCTCATGTACATTTAGTATCTAATCTTCCTTTAAATTGACCTAGTTATTAGTGGATAAAGGTTTGATTTTTGTTCTTGTTGTGCCTATTCCAGATAATATGTTATCGTTTTAAGTTTAGGTGAAAAGGTTTATCATGCGTTGTTTGCACCGTTGACTTCTCTCCAACTAAACACGCTTTCTTCATCTAAAGCATTCAGAAGACTATCTAAATCCCATAGACCATCGTAACGATCCTCATTTATAAAGAATGTGGGGG
>CAVPGE010000045.1:0-20493 GCA_963703885.1 uncultured Nitrososphaerales archaeon | reverse complement strand
ATAAGAACAGGAAGAAGCAAACTACTGCAGCATCCATCTGTCTTTTTCCTTCTTCGGGTGTTGGTTCGTTTTTAGAGGGTAAAACCCGCTTGTTTTCATGGTTGCGTGATCACTTTTATTTAGACCATGATCATTAGCCGGTGACTGGCTCCAAAAGAAAGATTAAATATTTGATTTATTCGGAAGTGAATTCCTAAAATAATAGTCACCCTTAACTTAGATTGTCTTTTTCCCGTGATAAATACTCACACATCATTAATCTAAGGATTGCATTATCAACCCAATTTAGAGTGATACTACGACTCCTGTTTTCAAGGTTAGAAAGACCTTGCGCGGCAAGCGTTTTAATCAGACCTTCAATTCCTTCACTCTTAATTTCCTCCTTTAATTTTTCCCTTAATTGAGCAATACAATTAGTCATTTCCATATTGAAATCAATGATGTAATGAAATAAAATACTTTACAAGTCAAATTCAAATAGTAAGAAACGTGAAACCAATTCACTTTTCACAATAAGACCTAGATAAAGAAAAAGCGACCAAGTCACTTATCACAAGATGAGCTAGTAAATCGCAAGTTGAAAAAGTCCAATTGACTGACGGAATCCTGCCATCCATTGGCACAATATCACAGGATGACCTAACATCCTTCAGCATAACTGAGTCATGCACCTGCCTAACCGTCGAGTTTATGTGTATCAAGATCCATTATTTACCACGCCAATAGTAACTGTATCAATGTTCAGTGGGAGAACTCAGAGAGAAAAGGATAGATTGGCGGAGTTCTATAACGGGGGATGTTTGTAAACACCTAAAGGTTGAAAAAAGGAAGTCGTTATAATTTTCCAAGAAAATCCAATTGGGAATTGGTACGCAGAAGGTGTCCGTCTTTAGGACCTTTGGCTCGAGCAGAATCTCTTTAGATATTTTCTTTAAATAAATTACAAAAAAGTGTAAATAGGATAAACTCATAGTAGGACTGCTGCTCATAGAGCAAGTCCTACTGGCTGCAGTGCTTATTCATTGCCTGTCGAATGTGCGAGAAATCATTCGATATCCCATGTAGGAGTAGACTATCTTCCGATCTACTTCTATGTGGCAAATTCTATGTTCGGGATATTAAGGATTCTGGATTGAGGTTCTAGTTACAAAAATAAATTGTTGCAATTGCTTCATAAAACAGGCATTCGCCTGACATATGCGTATAACAGAGATACTTTCTATTAGATTCCTAGACGTACCATCCTCTTGCCTGAATTGATTCAGATTTAGCAATTTCGGCACATTCATCACAGCGTTTTTCGACTATTATGGCCCCTTCGGTTTGATAACTGATTAACTTTGTCGCAGGTTTTGCGCAAACAATACAAAATCTTGAATTCTTTTCTGGCCTTGGTACGAAAGTTTCTATGCTCTTTAATGTTTTATTTAATATTTTATTTCAACTTCTATTGTTAGTTAACGCTTGTACGTATTAAACTAAACAATTACAAATTTGGTAGACGTTAGAAGTTTATTAGTTAGATATTTTTTATCAGGCTCGTGAGAAGGGAAACTAATGATAAGCACACTCATGCATACAGCAGTCGACGTAGCGAAAGTAAGAAACATGATAAAGTGCGCCGACGTAAAAGAAATGTACCAAGATAAATTTTATCCGTGGCCCAGCAAAAGGCTACACCTACTTGAGGTAGGTAATCTAGGCGTTTTAGTGCGTTAGTAGATTTTGCTTGTACTTGTAATAATTTCGCCCCCACATACCTATTGTCTTGATTATCTTGTATCAATGATACCGGAGCATTACTTTTTATGAAACTCTTTATCTTCTTTGTATTGATCGCCTTTACAGATTGGACATGAATACCTGACTGAATCAGTGGGTGGTTGCTGCTAATTCAATTGCTTTTTCTATTTCGTCTCTATTCATGTCATTGGGTTCTTGGGTACGTGGGGGGATTTCTTCCAAGCACTCATCAATTTTCTCTTTATTCCCTTTATTTTTCTGTTTCTTAATATTAGTAACTCCTAATGCTTTGTTAGTCGGGTGTTTGCATACGCAATTCATTTCCCTTCTATCTGACCTGGACCCATGTATTGAGAATTTATGATAACACCTAAAAAAATCACAGGTGGGAACATCTTCTATTTCACCTAGTATGTTTACAACTGAATCAGTAGTTATGACTTACTACTAAATCAACAAATGATCAAGAATCTTCCTTCAATTATTGAGTCCAATAAAGACAAAGAAAAAAACATGGCGCTAGCATGTGGTTAGAGTAACTCCCTTTTAGCCTGCACTCTGGAGCACCAACGCATGTACCAATGAATAACGCCATTTGCAATGCTAGGAATCTTCGCATCTAACATAACGTTGCTTAAGATAATAATACTTCCTCAAATCCTTTGATTAAATATATAATTTACATGGGAAAAATAATTGAATGGACTATGATTAGATCTATTCAGAATATGTTAAGATTTCCAAATGCGCCTCTATTTGTAGAAGTAAGTAAATATCGTAGCCATTCTAGAGACTGAATTGAATCATAAACTCTATCTGTATGTGTCCTTATTTTAGCCCGATCAAGTTCTTTTTTTAATTTATCTGTTTTGATATCGATCATCTCCAAAAGTTCTTGATGTGTAAAATTTTCATCAGATTTCATCACTTTTAATATCCACTTTAAGAATCTCATTTTCTTTTTAATACTGCGAGTGTAAACAGGATTATGTGAGGAGTGTAAATCTGCATTAAGACTTTTAACCTGATGTGTTAGAATCTTTTCTAGGCCTTTGAGATCGTCAAATGCTTGAGCACCTTCCATGTTAAATAACATAAAATCTAGATGTATCATATAATATCGAAAGTTTTACAAGGGGAGGGAGAGAATCCCAATGAATAAAATAAAAAATTAGGTTTGTTTTGTTATCTACACCTTTTCGTAAGTCTGTCTCTATCAAATTGTTGTTTTAATTCATCTATAAGATAATCCTCTGTTATTATCTTCGTCATCATTATTTGACATATATTATTAATTTATTGGCTCATTATATTAAGAACCATATTTCATCATAACTGAAGACACAAAAGACAATGAAGATAATGGAATTATAATTGATAATATTCCTGAAGATTTTTACTTCATTAAGAGGCGCATCAGATCCTAACGAAAATGTAAATAATAGCACTTTTTTTACTTGCCAACAATGTTGTACAAAACTTTCTTCTTCTACTGCTTATCAAGTCAATTTTGAAAATTGTGAGAAATAATATCATCCAACACTTGACAGGCATATTTATCGCCTATTAAATTAATGACCTTAATTTATTATCTAGTTATACTAATAAGAATTATCAAAATGACGGAAGAATCAGAAGAGAATGGGAAAGATAAATCAAAAAAATTAGAAAATAAAAAAATTCCTTCAGATTTTATAACATCCGCAACAGCATCCAGCCCGAACCAAAAAAACGATACATGGTATTGTACCTCTTGTGATACATGTTTTTCTTCAAACAATGAATTTGAAAATCATTGTTGTAAAAGTCGATAATTATATTTTCGTTGGTTATTTCCCTTAATCGAACAGAATCTTTCCCATCACCCGAAATGTACCACTAACTCAGATCAGTTACTTCTACTGTGGTACCTGCTATTGTGATCTGATAGTCCATGTCTACATGTATAATTGCAGCATATTTCTTCAGATTCTGTTTGTATACGGCAGTTAATATCTGAGCCATTCCAACAATTGAATCGATTCAAGTGCTTACAAAGATTAATTCTCTGAGGAATAAATTAGGATCATGATCTCATACTATTTTATAGGACTAACCATCAAATATGTTAGACTGTGATTGTCCCGTATACTTCTTTTTTTACAGCGTCAATTAACTTGTTCATATGAATAGGTTTCCGTAGGTAATCATTTTTGTTAATTTCCTTTAATTGATCTTCCTCAAGATCATAGGCAGACATCAATATTACCTTTATCTCATCATCAATCGCCAATACATTTTTTGTCAATTCAAGCCCATTCATTTGTGGCATACACCAATCAGTAACGAGTAGTGATATTTCCGAACGATGTTCCTGCACGTAGTCTACTGCTGATATAGGATTGTCAAATGAAATGGCATCAAAACCTGCAGACTTCAACACCCCTGAGAATAGTTGAATCAAATCAGGTTCATCGTCGACCAAAACAATTGATCGACGAGTCCCATTTGGATTTAATAAAATTTTTGATCACCTGTAATATCCTTTTTGTTTATTAATTCCACGTAATGGCAAATCCCACCTGTAACCAAAGGGCGTATGAATGGTAACATAATTCGTGGTTTATCATTAATTAATATAATATATTGGTGAAGCAAGTATAAATGAAAATGGTCCAATTCAACCCATATCTATACTTTAATCTAACCTATTATACCTAAACCTAGCAGTTATTTACAGAATTAGTTGCAAATATGGTTTTAAAGTCCATAATCACCAACTGATTTATAAATATCAAATCTCATTTATGTATTATATATGTCTGCTAGGGCGGATAAAACTGCTCATCTATCGGATATAGATAAACAATTGCTAAATATCCTTCTTTCACCAAATGGTAATGTGGGGTCGCACACTATGTCTAAGGAGTTAGGGATCCCAATCACTACTATTCGAAGACGACGCAGGCGATTAGAAGCAGAATTTATTAAATCACATTATGTCTTGGATATAGAGAAATTTGGATGGAGACGTGTTGATTTTTTTCTTTCGATAAGAAATGGAAAGATAAATTCTGTCGCTGAGAAACTGCTGAAAATAGATGAGGTAACATATGTTGGTAAAAGCATTGGAGAACATACAATTGATTTGAGAGTTGAAACCATAGTTAAAGATAACGTTATGCTTCTTGACCTTCTTGAATTGATAAAAGGTATGGATGGAGTTAATGACGTGGTGTGGAGCGAGATTGTTCGTGTAATGGGTAGAAAAAGATCTATTCCCTCTGCAATTATTGATAAACTCGGATAATTATCAAATATTCACTTATGTCTTATGGTTATTTTGCAAGTTCCAAATTGCTCATTACTTCAAGGCCTCCATGCTTATTTTTCGGATTAATCACCTATCATTATCACTTTGTTATTTAATTACATGACTACCTCATCAAGGGTACTGCTCTCTTACTATCCATGGGTAATTCTAACTTCCATCTAGGTAATCTATCAGATTCTTGTAGAGCTCATCTATTTTCTTCAAATAGAACTTGCTGTCTTCTTTTTAATTTAATAATTAGATTAATTCATTATGATTAGAACTTTGAATATAATTTATCCACTTATCATCATCAGAAAATAGTGTAGGTATTGCTTTAAACTGTGGATCATCCTGTCATGTCTCCAGGGTAAATGTATCATTGCCTTCATCATGACTAGCGATATAATCGTGAATTGCCAATATAATTAGTTCACTTATTGAATTCCTTTACATCCACCTTATTTCTTCAAGTGACTTTGATTCATCACTGCTAGCATAGAATGAATATGGTTGACCTCTCTTACTGTTCTTCGTCATTAAAGGCCTGTAGAAATAATGATGTAGCTGTTAAAAAGACCGAAGGTAACAAAATTGTTTTCATATTTATGATTCGTTTACATTTTGGTAAAAATATTAAAACTTACAAGAAAATTGTTAGATTAAAATCTATTCTGTTTTGATCATTTAGTTGATAAGAGGATCTACCTACCTTGCTTATTGTTTTTCGTGTATTGTTTATTCCCTAGGCTTATTACTGCACTCTTTTGTGCAATGAACTTACTCAGTTAATCCCAAATAAAATCCGTCGACTGATTCCATTTTACCTATCCAGTACGGAGGACGACTTAATGTAGGGCCAAATATTATTGGATCTTTTATACAAATATAGGTAAGAATGAAGTTGCCCTTTTCGTCTATAGGTGGAATACTTTCAAGGTGATCCAAAGATTCCCGTCTCGGATCATAAACAACAGGATCGTCATCCCGTTGTAGACCCTTCAACACGGTATCTTTGAGATATTTATGATAATTCATAATCGAAACTAATTTTCCTGAAATTACTAATCCATGAACATCTAATGTTATTTCTAAAGTGCTATCAGATCTACCTACGGTTACGATTCTTACTAGAGTCTCAAGTGCCAGAATATATTTATTGTAACGGTCTGGGAATTCGGAATCACTTTTATCATTCATTACATATTTGCAATTAACCTTCAACAATATAAAGAAAAAAGAGTTTCTATGTCGCAATTTTCACACTCATAATTGGCTTTATTGCAACATATTCTTGCTCTTATTATGTTAAAGAGTTCTGACTCAATAGAGCTGGAAATCAAAATTCACGCTCATATTCAGGTCCTATTATTCACCTGTTTATTCACATTAAACTTTGATTGTTTATTAGCCGCAATATTTCGGCTGATACTTCCTTCTCTTCAATGCGAACTTTTGGCTCGCATTTGTTCCTTTATGTCGGAATCAGCGAAATCGCTGATTTACGAACATTATGCTCCCAAGAAGAGATCTTATTTTGCCAAAAGGCGAAGACGACCTGCTAATCCATCACGGTACTTTAATACACACAGTTACGAAGTATGAATATGTGGAACCAAACCTATGATTTAGATAGTGAACCTATCGTATGTAGCAAGTGCGACATCAGATTCAACACTGAAATAGAGCGTAAGACGCACCAAGACGAAGTGCATAGAAGAAGTCAAGTAGGGAGTTAAACACTGATAATAATATGAATATTCTGATATAGTTTCTCAAGGCCTAAATACAATATTGTGGTATAGATATTGACTTAGTTACAAGATAAAACTCGCTGCAAGGTATTATCGAATGAGCCCTGCGTATGTGGAGTGATTCTGCTCTCCACCTACCTCTGCTTTTAATCCGAGATCCTAATGTCTGTGTAGATTCTCACCTCTTTAAATCCAGAATTGAGTTCCAAATAAAGGACATAAGACAGTTATGTACCTAATGAAGTCAGAACTTATTTCCGAACTGCAAGAAATTTTTGGCCTATTTGTATTACTGATTTACCTCATTGATTCTCAATTATTTTTATAGCATTGGCTTCCGTAAGGGTTAACATTATCATGTGATGAACTGTAGCCTCTAACTCGGAATCGGTACCTTCCTCCGTACAACATATCATAGAATTGCGAATAACTCTTAGCCACGTCGTAAGTACTGAAATTAAGTCTCAAGTCTTCCAAAATTATATTTCTGCCAAGCACATCCACAATTTCTATCGCATAGTATTTGGGCAGTTTTTTCGCATGTTTAATTAGAATAAATACCATTATTAGCGTAAATGCGATGACAGCAAGCAAAATTAAAGCTTGTTCAAAACCCCTCCCGAAGTTCACAAAATAGTTGATTACATATTGTTCGAACCATCTGTATGCAACTCCGAAAAACCTGATAGACTCTTCTATAATTAACTTAAAAATCATGGTCTAATGGTTTCTCCTCCCTCGCCTCATCTTTCGTCCAAACATTGCCCCCAATGGATTGACCATTTAATAATTAGTGCGTCGCAACTAATTAAACTCACTGTGAAGATCACGCGCAGGTGCTTATGACTTCACCCAATCAGTCATCTTATTCAATGACGGGTCCCTTTAGGACATGACCGAATAACACCGCGACTAGGCATTCTTGGCGTCAGCATCAAATTTAGCCTTACCTTCTTTGTATATGCATTTCAAACACCACCACCTCCCAATTCTAGTTGGGTCATTTAGAGGAACCAACCGATCGACCGAATCTCCACAGTTATCACATATTTTGCCTTCATGATTAGTCATTAAATCGACCATGAGGAATGTTAATATTTAAAGATACTTTCCCGAATCAACTTGAGCTCACTGGGATTCACGCACGTGTTAAGTCTCCGTCCGAATCGTCAGAGGCTCATTTTGAGCACGATTATTGCTATTTTTTTGGTGGTGTGGACGGTATCTTGTCAACAACCTGATATATCGCGTCCGAGTCTTATCCCGGTTTAAAGATGGTTTAAGAATATTATTAAGATTAGATGTCGTACACCTAATTGTCTACCTGAACCCTTCATATGAATGGCCGGCAGTCTTCCTTTTATAAAACAAAGTTCCAAATTGTGGTGATGAATGCAAGATTAACTTTAGGAGTTCTCATCGTGATTTCTATTGGGATGTTTTTCAATCAGACTGAAGCACAAGATTTCAACAAGACCTTTGGAAACGTCAGCAAGAGTCCTGATGATCCAAGTAATCCGGAAAATATAATCATAAAATATTGTGTTCAAAATGCTAATAAAGTGGCTCAAGGTTATGACGTAATTCAGGATCTTGTAATTTCTGGATTGGTTTCCAATTCTTCCTTTGGTGGAAAAACTTGTCCACAAGTACAAGCAGAGCATGAACGGGACAAGATAAGGCAAGATTTTGAAAATGTAGATCCTTTAAGAAACTCATTAGGTAATGGAACTGCAGATAGATAACAAAATCCGTAAATATTCGGGGCAATTCATTTGTAGGGCCCCATCAAAAAGAACGGATATGGGAACGGATGCACAAAACTGGCGGGTTTGTACCCATTCCTCATCAGTCAATTATGCTCATGGATAACTATCATGGGAATGGATAATACTATCTGTTCTATTACAATATCCGCAAGTCCAAGAAATATGTTCGGTGCAAATATCGCAAACAGATGTCCCAACCAAAATAGTTCCACAAACCCTACAAGATCCTCTGTTATACATACTTCTTATCATTCAACATAGGCTATTAGTCTTCCTACTAGTATTCTTACAGAATTGAGCGTTCTCATGTAGTGATCTTTGAATTGTGATGCGTAAAGTTATCGATTTTTTACAGTAAGCTCATGATTTAGTGTACATTTGATACCAATAGTTAAAAACGACTCTAAATTCAATACCAATACCTGTTTTAGAACAAGTGAACAAACCTCTTGGGTTGACAAGTTCTTATCTTCTCTGTTTTATCTGAATTTTCTTATACTCTTTAGTTAGTAGATGGAATAGGTTTGAAAACATGGATTCGATCACTGATAGTAGAAACCGATCTGATACCGATGACCATGGAGAACGTGATAATGACTGAGTTGAAAGACATCTGTTCTGAGAAGTAACGATATTCAATGACGTAGATCAGCCGTTAACTAAGACATAATACCTATTTTGTACCAATTTCTGGATCCCTTCGGACAAGACATTATTTTAATCCATAATTCACAATTTCCGATCAGATGTCTAATCCTTATATTGATCAATCGTACTGCTGTATCATGGCTAAACAATCGGGTCTAATTAATCCTTCAGTGGTAGTGGGATTTTTGACTCTTGGTAAAATAGAAAAGGGTATGACCAGAGATTATCATTTCCTTTCAACTAAACTTATAAAAAAACTACTGACATGCAAAATGTAGTAATAGATATTTGGAATGCATTAGAATCTTCGATATATCCTAATATCTGCATATGGACATTACGGTTCTCCGTATATCCATCAAATCAGCTACATGAATTTATGATAAATAATATAGATTTTATTATAACAAAAAAATTAGTTAAAGGCGGATAGATTACTTTTTAATACCTTTTTTAATATCTATCACACTATATTTCGTCTTTTTTACTTCGTGTATGTTGTTACTCCAATTGAAAAGTCTCTTACACTGTCTCTTGCAACATTCTCAAATGTCTTTGCAGCATTAGTATTTATCCTTGAGAATTCTTTTACATTATCTCTTGTATGCTGTACTGCTGTCTTGAATACTTCCATATTTGCGAACACTGTATTGTTTACTAATCTACTTGCTGCGATTGTGCTATCTGCAATATTGCTTACTAGTCTCGCATAATTCTCTGTAACTCGTCTTGGTGATGCAAAATATCCCCACGATGAACTTTGAATATTTTCAATGAATGGCACCCATGCAGATTGCAATGAATTGATAATCTCTTTTTGTGATTCTAGATAACTATCTGCAATATCCTTTGTGGCTTGAATGCTTTGTTCTTGATATTGATTAACAGCTTGTGTAAATCTTGGAATCTCTCTTTTTGCCTCATCTACGGTTCTTTGAATGTTACCCTTTGTTTGATCTATTGCCTTATTGACAGATTGTTTTACTTGCTCTTGGTTTTCAGATACTTCATTATTATAAGAAGTAAATTCGGTTTCTTTTACGTTTTCTTTCTTTGACATACTATATATATGTCATTCAAGGTATATATACTTTGGTATTAAAAGGTATTTAATACCAAATAAAGTCATAAATTGGATGCATTTTGCAACCTCCAATCTATATAAATGGCTATACTTTTGTTTTTGATAGCGCTGTTATTCACTGCTACTGTATTCAAAGGTATTAACTTAAAAAAATGCATGAGAATATTGGGACTGTAAAAAAACAAAGGAGTAATTATAGTGAGGATCAAGTAATAATAGTGAGGAAAGAATGTTATCTTCTGTTACTCCCTCAGTAAACCCAAAATGGGAAATTAAAGAATTTCCTACTCCGCAGCCTGGCGTCAATCAAGTGCTTATAAAAATTTATGATATGCCAATTTATTCAATTGCATGTTTCTAGAAATAAACATCCATATTTCAAATTTGAATTGGCAATAGAAATTTGAATACTTTTGTAAAAATAGAAAAATAATTTGTATTTCAGCGATTTCTCTAAAAGCAACGCATTAGAATGCTTATCCCATATAGTGATATTTGTTCGAGTAAAAGACTAAAATATCAATTCCTTGAACCCCTATACATGCAGGGACCAAACCCCCCTGGATATAACCTAAAAAAATATTCAAATCTTTCATTAAAACATTATTTGAAAATTATCTAACGAAATCTTGTTCTTAAGAGAAAAACAACAATCGAAGTACCAATAAATGTAGCAGACCGATAAATAACTGTAAATATTCAGAACTAAATCTGTTTAAATTTAGTAAAAACTTTTTCCTTCCTAACAATAGCTATAAAGAACAAAGATAGGGCTACAAAGCTCATAATAGCCAATACCATTTCTACAATTGAGGATTCTACTTCAGGCATAAAAAGGTCTGTATGTGATACAATTGTTCCTATTGCAAACAATCCAAAGGCAATTGAGACAAATAAGATTCTTTTGAGTTTTATCTTCTTGTATGCAGATAAGGATAAAGCACAGAGCAAAGCTGCAAATATTCCACTACCAAATTCAAATACCTCCGCAATATCTCCTCTGTCAAAGGAATCAGGCGTATCAGTAAATGCCAGCGCATTCTGTAAGTGAGAATTTAAGAAGACAGGTACTACTAGATAGAAACATGTGAGAGTTATCAATTTGAAATTACTAATAAATCTAATATGTCTGATCATATTCATCTTCATCTTTATCTTCATCTTCATCTTCATCTTCAGAATTTCTAGCCGGTAAATCAAGGAATAAATCAGCCAGTCTGCTCGAAAGTTTATTCCATATTGTAGGATGATATGACTTTATCAGGTCTGTAATTTCTTTTAGGTTTCCTTTAATATAGTATTTCATAAACTTCCCTTGTTTATGATTGTAGACCAACCCAATTTTCATTAAAAGGGACATATGCCATCCGACAGTTGGAGCTGAACATCCAACATGAGTTGCTATTCCGACCTGTGAAGCCCCAGGGTTTTCTATCAAATATAGTAAAATAGCTCTGAGGGTTTCGTGTTGTAAAATAGCAAGAACGGATTCATGTCTTCCCTCCGGCACTCCAACGTCATAATATACTTTATAAATGCTAATTTTACGAGATTTTACAATCCCAATCTTTTCCAATTTATCCAAATGATATTGGATATTTCCCATGCCTAAAGAAAGGTGTTTACTAATCTTCCTTAAATGAGTGCCTGGATAAGTCCTAATATATTGATATATCAAATCCCTATTATTATTGATAATCTTATTCTCCTGCTCCGCTCTATAAACATTGGTCGTCGCGCTAGGCTTTGCGCTTGGCAAGATATTGTCTATATGGTCTAGATGCATTACATATTTGGTTTTTGTGGTACAGAAGGCTAAGTGTTAACGGAAGGTCAATTTTGTTGAATGTAGTAGAGATACATGTGGTATTAATCTAAAATCATACAATGAGAAGTAGGTTTCCATTGCATTCCAGCCTTTTCTACATCATTTGACATCCTTTGAGAAGATTCATCCACCGAATAACGGAAAGCATAGACAATCCCACTTTACTGCCTAAAATTAATTATCCTTAATTTATTATTTCTCACAAAGGGCTGTTCGCTGAGAAACTATTGTCTGTGTAGTTGTCAATATCTGATTCCGGATCTAAATCAAGGTAAAGATTGGCTGTATTATCGTCCCATAAGGAATTCATAAAAAATACTAATGATACTCCACTTATTACCACTAGAAAAGCAGCTTGCATCAATATCATATTAGTGCTCATATTAAATTATTATTTGTTTATGAATATTAAATATTGAGGTACGTTTATCTAAGCATATTTCAAACCATAGCGAATTAAAAGCTATTACCCTGAAATTGCATGTATATAGGGAGATTATCATTAATAGTCTGATTTAGATGAACGTACCTAAAATCTAATATAATAAACGATGATGAAAAATAACGACGGACTGTGAAAAAATTAAATCTGAAACCAAAATTGGCTACAACTACTGCAATCAGTATAATAGCAATACTATCTTTAATGGTAGTGAGTCAAAGTGCAATATTCCCACACAATGCATTGGCGACAAAGGAAAAATCTACTGGAAATGACAATGCAAAGGACTGTTCCCAACAAAGTAATGAACAAATTGATAATAACAATAAAAATAACAAAGATTGTAATCAAAATGCGAACAATCAAGAAAAAGAAGACAAAGACAATGGAAAAGATAAGTCCAATGATGCCTAAGCCTGAATGAAACTATTATTTAGGATGCAGTTATCCCACCCACTTTTTTTGGCATAACATTTCTACAACTATTTTGTCTCATAGACTTACACAACACTAATTTTTAAATATTATAAATTATGATTTCATTCATTTTTGGGAATATTTGCGTTGTGATATAGTAAGGTTGGTATTAAGTGCTTTCATTAAAGGTATTCGGGCCTGGTAACAAAAACGTTACCTATGCATTAAATATACTTCAGTCAAAAAATTACAGGATACGAATATTTAGACATCTGAAATAAAATGATACAAAATTAATAGCAAATTATTTTAACTAGAAAACTCGTAGCGAAAGTCCTATTCTTATTCCTATATCCACATGAAATTTTGATTAATTGAATTATTTCGACAGCAGTAATAATGAATCCCAATCCAAAAATAAGGTAAAATATGATTCTCAACCTACCAATCACTGCAGATAGATTCTATGCTCCAGGAATAGGACAAATAAAAGACGACCTGCTAAGCCTCGTCAGCTATGGATATATCAAGTAAGTATATGTCTACTTTTTTTATTGTTTATCCTATCATTTTATTACTATTGGATCAAGCAATCGTTGCTGTCTATTTTTACAACCTCAATTTATGTTACTAGTGTTGTAGGTATAGTCGAGATTCAAGGTACTGGTGAAGTAACTAACCCAAATTCCTCAAAATCAAATATCTATAGAGACATATCCCTTCAGGCCAAATGGTGATGACAGTCAACGATTCAGTAACTTAACTTTTGTCCAAAGCAAATACCATGAATAACCCTGCTACCTATTCTATGACTTTGTCTGGTTTTCATTACTACTGGCATTTACCTTGTCAGAACTTGGGGGATGTGCTAATTCGAGCTGTCCTCTAATCTCGCCTGTAGGATGTTTTTCAGTATCTACACTTAAGTAAGTATCTCCACTTTTCATTGAATCGACAAGCTCTAAAATAGTTTTTCCCTTCATTGGACCTATCAGATCCTGTGCGGTAAAGCTTCCAGTTACAATCATGCCAACATCTGTTGGCTGACTCTTTGCCTGTTTCATAAGGTCGACTATTAGGTCGCCGTTACTGCCCATCTTCTCCATATGGACTCCAATCCCAGTTGAATGAATTATGCCAGTAATATTTACTTTATAGTTCATCGTTGTAGAATCAGGGTGTTTGAATGTTGCATGTCCTGTGGCTTTTGTGTTTACCGGGGGAACAACCTGATCTCCTGACAGAGTCGCTATTTTTTTAGCAGATATTTCGGTTGAGGTTAGAGTTATTGATAACAGCATCACTAGGCTTATTATTATCAGTAGTAACGAAAAATCTGAATCTTTAAATGATCGCAATAACATGCGCTAGCAATGGCATTATTTAATAGTTGGTTAACATAGTTAAGTTGGTCGTTTTTTAGTAGAATCAATTAAACTGATATGCCATACACAATGAGTTCTGATACAATAGTATTCTTTATGATTCCTGCAAAGGATTCTAATAAACATATTCCAGAATTAACAGATGGTGGGACTCAAATTATTGATAAGTACACATTAAGACTTACGTGGGGGACAAAAGGGAACAGGTCCAAATGAAATGCTATTGTTAGTAGGCGCAAAAGATAAGGACAGTTTGATATCTACTTTGAAAAAGATAACTCCAGACTTACCATATAGTTAATTTAATTGAATTTAGGCCAGCACTATTAAAGTGCCTTGAATATTCTCAATTTTATTATTACAAATTAGCTGTTAGTTTTTTCTAATAAAGATTAGCGACCATTACTAACTATTAAAGAGAGTTTATTAGTTTGAGCGTAGTTAATATTAGGTAAATAATAATTTGTCTTTACTCATCAAATCAAAAACCAATTGAGATAAAACCATCAACTAGAACAAACATAGATATTATGATATGACAGAAGAGTAGTGCAATATTTCAGATTATATATTCCTTAATCCGTCGTTGACTGCTGCATCTCCCCGCGGACCTGATATTAAGAGACTTGTACCATAAAGCATTTTAGTTCTTACTCAATATTATTATTAGCCGTGAGAGGGGATGAAGTTCAAAAATGATTATTATCGCAACAAATCTAAGCGCATAATTATTTGTTACCTAATATTAGGAATTGTTTCTTTATTTCTTTATTTAGTACTTAACTCGTCGGTATTCGCCTTTGATCCAAATGCTACAAAATATGTATTTGTTAAAAAATGGGGATCTAGAGGTACTGGGGATGGACAATTTCACAGGATACATGATATCGATTTTAATCCATCCGAAACACGTCTTTATGCAATAGACAGAGACGGTAATCGGATACAGGTCTTTGACAAAAAATGGAACATTCCTTTTTAAATGGGGATCAAATGGTACTGGCGATGGACAATTCCACGTTCCATATAGTGTGGATGTAGATGCTCACGGTAATGTTTGGGTTGCCGATAGAGAGAATCATCGTATTCAAGAATTTGATAAGGATGGGAAGTTCCTTTTTAAATTTGGCTCTAAGGGAGCTGGACCTGGACAATTCAACAATCCAAGACAAGTCGCAGTTGACAAGAATGTGAAATTTCTATATGTTGTTGATTCGAAGAATAACCGAATTCAAAAGTTTTATACTAATGGAACATTTGTTAAAAGTTGGGGAACACTAGGTTCAGGAGATGGACAATTCACTCTGCCTGTTAGTGTTATTCTTGACTCACAAGGAAATGTCATAGTAAATGATCGTGGTACTGACAGAGTTCAAAAATTTGATCCCAACGGCAAATTCCTACTCAAATTCGGTTCAATGGGAAAGGGTGATGGACAATTCACAGAAGTAGAGCACATGACTACAGACAAATTCAATAACATATACGTTAATGATCCACAGTCTGGCGTTAATGGAAGCGGCATGCCACGTGTCGAAAAGTTCGATACCGACGGGCACTTCATTACAAAATTCGGATCATTGGGATCGGGTAACGGTCAATTTGTAGATCCAGAACATAATGCTGTTGATTCAGATGGTAATGTTTACATTACTGATAGGAAAAATAACGATATACAGGAATTCAAACCTGTAAACTAAAATTCAATCGGCTATATTTCCTTCATATCTATTTTTTACCCCCTCGATAAGTATTCTTTAAAAGGACAGAATTTACTCATTCAGAACTTGTAGAGTTCGCAACAATCATTATGCCGGATTTGGTCCAGGTACAGTAAACAACTTACGAGAAATAATGAATATGCCCCAAAATATCTTTGAAAGATAGAAAAGTTAGCACTCATCTAGAACCCTATTTTGATGGGTCTTAGTGACTTATACTGTTGGTTTCCTCTTGACATGTCCTACCATAGTAAGTATTTGGTACTATCCCGGCACCTATCAAATCCTGAATGACATCTATTCCGTTAGCAACACTATCTGCGTATTGTTTGCAATACTTGATGATTATATTTTTAGGGTCACTAGAATTATCTGAATCGTAACTACTTTGGGCAAAGACTAGATTGGTATTCCAAATGCGATTTACAAATATTATCGAAAGTAAAAAGACAAATAACATAAGAACGTTATTGGTCTTTGACAATTGATCTCCAATGATGATTTATTGACACTTAAAGTACTCTATCAATTTTTGTTAACCTTATCCATTTGCCTATCTCCGTCAAGATAGTCCGTATTTCTCCTGAAAAACTGCAATTCTTTAATAATCTTAGGGGAGATCTTAATGTACCAACAAATAGTTGGTCTGATAAGATAGCAGGTGTTAGGTATTCCCCACTGCACACCTGCTATTCCATCTCATACATGGGTTATAATTGAATATTATTGGACGTTTAGCACTTGTTTAATTCAATTATAGTACATGGTATCCAGTTACCAATCTCAAACTTAATAGTAACATCGTAATATAGTAAATGAAAGTGTTCAAATTATCTGTAATGGTTATTTCACTGTTTATAATCATGTCTTTATACTTATTCAATGTCGAGTTTTTTGCCAATTTGCTTGGTACCATCTTTCCTTCCAAGAATATTTGCATTCATAGCAAGTAATAATTTGAAACACAACGTCAGTATGATTTGTACGATGGGACTGTATTGACTTATAATATAATCCACATTGCTGGCATTTGAAGCCAGGTAGTTTTAACTCTTTTCATCTGTTTCGATATCTAGACGCAACTGGTATAAATAAACTTTCAGGGTACAAAAAAGAAAGATAGTTGAAACCAATGATGCTAATTATAGAGTTTGACAAAGACTATGTTCGAGAATGTCATGTTCGACTTGCAAGAGGATGTGACAAGACCTTGTATGACCACTGTATGCTAGCATTTCACCTCAGTGCACCTATCAATTCTAATGAAGTTATTGTTGAGTTTTTATTAGAAGAAATTCAGGCGTAGGACGTTTTTGACTATATGCGACGAATTAACGCCGTTACTTATGGTAACTCTTCATAATCAATAGGTATTCCTTTTTTACAGACTTCATTATTTCATGACTTCATTATTTCATCAAAAAAAATTAATGGAGGAACGATCTCATAGACCTTTGCCCATTTGATTTCACAATCATGCGCTCCAGAACAACGCACTTCAGCTTCTAACCCTTTGTCGTAACTTGTCGGTAGCGCTCTCTTGGCAAGATCTGGATTAGTTATCTGTCCCCTATCTACCCTATCCAGTTTTACCTCCCAGTTATTCGCAGGTTTACCGTAACTATCAAATGGGTTGCCATCATATCGAATCTGTATTCTTCTGAAACCATCAATGTTTTCGAATGCTGCTACGCTGAAGCCTACCCAATCCCCTGCCTTAGGAACGCTCTGTAGCACTGGTCCCATTGCATCTGACGATGCTACGTGATTGTATGGATGCGGGAACTCTGTCGAGAGATAGAATTGACCAGCTTTATAGTTCCTAGTTATATTGTCATAGGTAACGCTCCTATTTCGCAGTGAGAGATCAGCTTCAATCCAAGTGCATTGTGGTAACGATTGACAGCCACCATGATTAGGACCATCAGTTTTCATTTCCAGAGTATCCTGATCTTTTCCTATTTTGAAATAACCGATCATCATATAGTTTTTAAAATGATGATTTACTGAATATCGTTGTCCGTTAGAATGATCGCTCCCTGTCAACAATGGCACTACTAAACCTGTTCTTCGGAATGGTATTGCGATACCATCAGGATCTTTATCTTCTGTCGGTGGTGGCGGTACTACATTAACCGTTATTGTTTTTGTATTAAATGCCTGCTTATTATCAGCATCTACAACATTTAATATTATTGTAAATGTTTGCGGTTTGATCACGGTTACACTTATTGGTGACGATCCGAATATATTCACTGTCACTCCTTCGGTTGGATTGGTGGTTACTACTTGCGAATATGGGAATTTTGCACCGCTAACAGTTATTCCAATAGGTATTGTAAATGGTAATTGGTCTTCTGTTATATTATAGACCGTTTTTTCTAGCGATAATTGCGCTATAAATTCACCCGAAGAAACAGGTTTAGTATCCATATAATAGATATCGTCTGGGGCTATTGCTAATGCTTTATCTATTAACTCTATCGCTTTAGAATAATTGCCAGAATACACAGATAATGCATAGGCTATATTATTTAGAGATATAGAATCCTCATGGATAGTCTCCTTCTTAGCCAAATAGTCCTGTTCGGATTGTATTTGAAGTACGTATATCATAAAATTCAGCACGAATAAAGTGACCATAATGGTAACGGTTGCAACTAATACACGCCTGTCTAGCGAAGCCGTTATTTTTTTCATCATCATTAAAAACTTGGGTTCATTCATTTAATTTCAATCCAATAGTTAAACGAAGAGAATATCATTACGTTTTCTCCTGTCAATCCCAAAGCACAAATACTACACTGATAGGATGTACATTCCTTGGCTACCAATTGCAAAAATGAATTATCTCACAGGTGCGAATATTTGAATTCGAGAGTTACCTTTGTCTACGACGTACAAATTTCCTTGTGAGTCAATAGATACATGTTCCGGTTCCAAAAGTTGGCCATCTCCAGCGCCCTTAGTACCTATTATAGCTACAACTGTTCCATTAGTATAAAACTTCTGGACTCTTGGATTTTTTGCCCCGTCAACAATATAGATAAAATCATCCCCGTCTATTGCAATATGTTCTTGTGCAATCGTAAACTGTCCTGGACCAGTACCGGTATTGCCCCATTTTGTAATGAATGTACCATTAGAATCAAAAATCTGTACTCCTGGCTCCATCAAAGTACCTACGTAAACGTTACCTTTTGAGTCGACATCTATTGCATGTGGATGTACGAATTGACCATTACCTGTTCCTTTAGATCCCCACTGTTGGAGAAGACGTAAATTATCATCAACCTTCAATACTCGATTATTTCCAGTATCTGTTATGAATATGCCATAACGCGAGAATGTAATGTCTTCAGGTCTATTGAATTTATTATGTGGACTTACGCCGTACCATTTGTTGATAAATGTGCCGTTACTATCAAACTCTTGAATACGCGAATTATCTCTGTCAACTACGAATATATGATCATATGGATCAATCCCTATGCTATATGGAGTCTTGAATTGCCCGTCTCCATTCCCTTTAGAGCCCCACTTCAAGATGAATGTGCCATTATGAGTAAACTTTTGAATATTGTTATTATCTCTCCCTGATACGTACACATTGCCCTTGGAATCAAATGCAACATCATGGGGACGCTCAAATTGACCATCATAAGTTCCGAATGAACCCCACTTCTCAAGATATTTGTATTGCTCCAAAGCATATGCCGATATAGACAAATTGAGCACCATGGTCACAGCAAGCGATAAGAATAGAGATACGAGCGACGTCATGGTAAAGTTCATTTTGTTAATTTTCCACAAAATGGACTGTAGTATACTCTAAATTCATTCACTCCAATCAATAACTGACGATACCTGAAATAAAATTACTGCAAACGATCGTGAAGCTAAGCTTACCGACAATATCTGGTTAATCAATTCCATTAAGCATTACACAATGATTATAATGCTTTGTGGTACAAGCGTCTAAGTTGTAATCGATGAAAGATGTATCAGTTCTTGGTTCAGGTTTGTTAAACTTATGCAAGTTCTTCTGCTTTCAAATTTTCTTTCTCAAATTCTTGTTTAATATAGAGATAAGTGGGTTTCTTTGTGCAGTCTAGTAATTCTTTTGGCACGTGACTAGACAATGACAATATTCGTACCTACAAACTGAAAAATTGTGATGACTAGTTCAAAGGGTCTGCGAAGATACGGGAGGAAAAGAAAAAATCCGAGTTTCAATTACTATTTATTTTTATTTATCTCCTTTACTGCTTGGTGGTACTTGTCCGCGCCTTACCAGTGATTCATTGTACAAAGACCAATCCTTCATCACTGGAATAAAAATACAGGTCAGCTAAGTAACATACTATCAAATTATTGTGACAAACAGGTTAATCGTGCAACAATGCATCC
>CAVPGE010000044.1:0-25064 GCA_963703885.1 uncultured Nitrososphaerales archaeon | reverse complement strand
CTATGATCTTAATTTTGCATTTATTAAGAACTTGTTTATATCGCTTATTTGGTTACATTGGTATCAGGTTCTAATTGCTGCCCCATAGAACCAATGTAGAAATATCTTCAGTGGATATTGATCTAGATAAGTCAATCTGTGTAGTGGTGCTATTTTTACAAGGTAAATGAAAAGGATATCTTGCTCCTGGAGAGTTAATTCTCATCATAAAAGTGTAGATAACTGCAGGCGGGACTTCTAGAGTTAAGACGCCAACTGTACAAGTACATTAGTTACACTGTCATATGATGTATATTTAGCAGGATAAAGATATTGTTCAAGTAAATGAGTTGGTCCTTTCAGAAAGGCCCTGTTAAATAAGATTATTCCACATCCAATTTTTGAATAAAATTGTCCTTCTGATTTTGGTAATATACAGTTAAACAATTTATGATAGCAGAAACGAGTTTACACCTGCACAGTTTGTATTGTTCAAATTTTTGTACCCATTCCATTTCCACACATATATAACGTCTTTTCGCGACTTTAGCGATTAATACCTTAGTATTTCTAAAACCCGATCACAAAAAATATAGATATCCGAGAAATACTAAGATTATCGGTATGAGAATTTCATCACAAATGGAAAAAGCAATTAATGATCAAATTTCTTATGAAGCATCAGCTACCAATGCATATGTTGCTATTGGATCATGGTGTGAAAGAACTGGATTTGAGGGAAGCGCAGTATTCTTTTTCGAACAAGCTGAATGAAGAAAATACACACCTGCTAAAGTTCATTCATTATCTTAATAATGCTGGAGCAGAAGCGATAATTCCAGCAATAGAAAAACCTCAAGGCGCGTTCACTACACTAGAATCTACTTTCCAAGCTGGTCTAAAAAGTGAACAAACTGTTACAAAGCTCATTAACAATTTAGTAGGAATTGCTGAAAAAGAAAAAGACCGTGCTACATACTCCTTCTTACAATGGTTTGTAAACGAACAAGTAGAAGAAGAGACCTTATTTCAAACAATTCTTCAAAAGTTCGAGGTACTTGGAAGAGACAAACTAGCAGTATATCAAATCGATCAATCTTTAGCCGCGATTAGATCCAAGAATATGACTAAACAAGCAGATCAAGAACAATCTCCAGCAAACTAATTAGTAAAAATCTATTGGAAAGATTATTTATGGATAGTCATTTTGGGGAACACAACGCGATATTATATTCAAGCACAACTGCGCTAAATCAATTATTAATTAAATATTGTCTCGTATCAGTTAAGTCATCAAAGGAAATACTGCTTATTCTCACATACTATAATTCAATGGAAAGTATCCTAAAAACTTTGAAGGACATTGATATCAATACTGAAATTCATCAAAAAGATGGCTCGCTTGTCATCAGAGACTTTGCTAAAGCATGTTTCAATATGGTAGATGAACTAGTGGATATCACGATTATGATAAAAATGCTATTACAACGAAAGAGGAAATTACACAAAGACGGTTTGACTGTGATATCTGACATGGGAATATTTTTTCATAGGAAAAGAATTTTTGATCTAATTTTGCATGAAACAAGATTATCATTGGGATCTGATAATGATAATGAGATAAGGATGTTTTGTTGTTATGAAACAACAAATCTAGAGCTTGTTACTCAACTACAAAAGCAGCAAATTCTCAAGCCACATAACAAAATTTTTTCACATACGGATGTATAGTTACCAATCCAAGAATTCAAAAAGAATATCGTCATGTGTTGTCAGACATATTGCATGCCCAATGTCTACATTCTTGTTTATTCGTTTCCTTCATAATAAAACACTTGTTTCACGTATACTTTTTGATCATTATTTGTTTAAAACCATCAAGGAGAATTCTTTTTGGGCAGGATTCTAATTCCTTATTTTTTATTTTTGAATTAAGAAAAGCAAGAATATCTTAACTTCGATTGATGCTCACGAAACTAATTTTTATTAGATTATTGGCAAATCTTACAAGTCATAAATGGTGATCGTTTCTCTTGTCGGGATTGAATCCAATCCAACTTAGATATGTCAAAGGATCTAAACAAACAAAAAGCACGAATTTAATGATTAGATATTATCAATTAATTAATTATCGGTTAAAATGAGCATTATATTAATTTATATTAATAATTATCATAATATCTTTTTTCTTAAATTTGTGTTCAAATAAATGATATTAAAATTGTTTCTGATTGTTGTATAGTCATTATTTGATTTTTTTATATATGGTAAGAGATCCTGGTATATGACGTATAATTTGTTTTAGTCTCTTTTTAAGAGATATTTTGCCATGTTTTTTAAGAGTTTTTAAATTTTTTTTAAAATCTTTTCCGAATTCTTCATTTTGGGATATATAACAAATTAATGATACATCGTCAGCTATGAAGCAGCATTCACCAAATTTTTTTAGGTCATTTTTTGTCCACCTTGATCTATGTGTTTCATACATGTTACCAAACGCGTCTTTTTGAGGACTTGGTTTTTTAGGTGTGGATATTAAAACTCCATTATTGTTCTTTAATAATATGTCTAATAGATTTGAACCTTCTTTTTTTTCAAAATGTTCTAATACGTCGATCAATAAAATTAGATCGTATTTATGATCTAAAATTAAAACTAACTCTAAAATGTTTTTATTGTATATATTACTGTAAATGTAATTGTGTAATGGAGTGATATAATCTTTAAAAACCTCCACACAATCAATTCTCTTTCTAAACTCATACTTTTGTCTTCCATCCCATAGTTCAAGATATTCCCTGCATAAAACCCCAAATTTCCCATATCCACTTCCTATATCGAGAATCGAATTAGGTTTTAAAGATATTATCATCTCCATTATTTTTGAGATATGATAATATTGACTTGATGGCATAATTAAATATTTTTAGATTTGTCTTCTTAAATATATTTTAGTGTTTCAAATGGCTCTTAAGTTTTCTGTAAAAACCTATAGCTGAGTCATTCTATTTTATATTCTTGAGATATAACAGAAAAAACCAAGCAATAATTGCTTTTGGCGTCTACCTCTATTTTAATTCTAGGAGTTATCGGTGTAAAGCTAGATCACTAGAATATATAATCAAACGATCGAATGTATCTGTCTGGAAGTGGGTACAAAAATATGGAAATGTTGCGGATAGATTTAGGATATCAAAACATCAGTCTGAGTAATATTTGTAGATGAAACACTGCTACAAATTGATAGTAAGGACTATTAGTTATGCATAGCATATGAACCAAATCTAAAAAAATGTTTGATGATGAATCTATCGAGGGAACGAACACTTTGTATTTTATCGGTTCTTCAAGCAAATAAGATCTAGATATGGTAGAAGAATTATCTTTGCGGATGGAGCAAGATGGTCAAATGCTTTAAGTTGATTCTTTTGCATCGGTTACCTAGAAGTAGTTTTTGATACTGAATTTCTAGAGTTCTAACACTCGTAAGGTCATTATCTTCAGATATTGTCATGCCATGCACTTTACCTAAGTTCAAGAATAGAATAAATGCATGTCACAAAAATTACATTATCATCAGGGATTTCGTCATCGCATTTGCTTGCATTTCCTTATAAGTTTAGGTTAATTGGTGTTCCAAAGTCAAAATTATGTCTCCCATCCTGAAGAGTGGAATTACTACATTGTTGCTTATTTTCAATATACTTTAACCATGTTGCTCCACAATAACGACATTTAAAATCACGAACTTCTGCCTTATAGTACTTCAATTCTTTTCAACTTATTGATGGATTAACGGTCATTTAATCATTTAACAAGAATTATCACGAAAAATATAATTAGCATTCATATATAGTAAGAAGACTTGCTTGCTTCATAACAGTGATAGTTTCTTATACGATATTAAATTATTGGTATAGGAAGCATCTATTATAATGGCGATGCAAAGAAATATGAACAACATCGCGAACTAAACCCTAGAGCTCATAGCTTTGCTTTGACGTTATATTTCCTTGTTGTACAATTTAAGCCAACACCGAATGATTTCCTTTTTACAACGTGGGGTTTGAGAATTACACTGATAGCATTTGGTTAATTGTGGGTATTAGAAGTAGAAAACCCAAACCCAACCTCACCAAATTTGACCGAGTTTAGAATATTTTGAAATATATTATCAAATTCATTCATTCTTCCTAGCTTGGTAGCAAATGCAATGATATAGGTACTATCGCCTTGTTTGGTAGTTATGAGAGTCACATCAAATCCAGTGTAAATTGGTGCATTTAGACGATGTAGCTGGTCCGCAGTTACAGATATGGAATATTGATGGGCCTTCAAACCATCACTCAACGTAATATCCTTCTCACTATTTATCGTATACATATTGTGATAATATGATTGAAAGAATTCCCGTCTTTTGACCTAGAGAAACTGCAAAATTCGTATATGAAGGTGAATTTACGACAACAAAGAATGCTGTCCTATCATCATTAAATACATCAAGTCCATAAAGTCTCCAATTCAAATTAGAAATACTTTGTGAAAAAATACCACTGTTCCAATTATCCGGAGCATTTAGACTTAATACTAAGTTATTATTACTAGCATCAATAATTTGTTCATTCCTTGCCTCCACTAATTGTAATCTAAATTCAAATATGAATACAAGGGTTCCAATAATGAGTAAGAAAATCAACGTTAAGAACGAAATAGAGTTACTGTATTCACTCGTTTGTTTTATAGACTCCTAGGACTAAATAAAGGTTCTGCAAAATCTTCGATGGTTTTAGAAAAATAATTTTTCCAGCTTGGAAATATCTTGGTCATCAAACTCGAATTTTGTCCCATCATTTAGATTCAAAACCATTGTTTTAAGCCCTATTGGTGAGTTGCTCTGGCAATCAAAAACCTTTAGTTTATTCCCCACCTCTGAACTGATAATTCAATGCGGTTTTTTTGATGAGATATGGTTCTATAATAATCCAGGATGATTTCATAGACTTTACAGGAATTTGATCGAAGTTCATTAAAAGACAGGATAAGACTTTTTACCCACCTTCAGGAAATTCAAAAGAAGCGAGGTAAATTAAATGAGTGAAATGTGCAGGTGGATTCACCACAAATTGGAAGTGCTCCCAATTATTAATTTTCCCTTCGATCTGAAAGAATTGCCAGAAAACGGAATTTATTTTTTCTACGAAAAAGGCGAAGATGTCGATCATGGTGATGGCCTTGGATCTAGAATAGTTAGAATTGGTACTCACAAAGATGGAAATTTTAGAACCAAAATAGCAGAACATTTTTTACTGAATGAATCTAAAATGAATTTTTCATCCTTAGACTCCAAGCCTGCAGACAGAAGTATCCTTAGAAAAAACATAGGTAGGGCTCTTTTGAGTAAAAATAAAGATGAATATCTTGAAATCTGGAATATTGATTTTATATCTCGGGATGCGAGAATGGAGAAGGGTTTCCAACGTGACATGGTAAAGGAAAGAAAGATAGAATCAAAGGTTACAGAGATTTTGCGTGAGATGTTTTACTTTCGCTTTATTGTTCTAGAAGGAGAAATAAAAAGAATAGGATCCAGGGGGCTGGAAAACAAATTGATAGGAACAGTAGCCAATTGTTCCGTATGCAAACATTCTGATAATTGGCTTGGAATATATTCTCCAATACCAAAGATACGTAGCGGCAAATTATGGTTATCACAGCATATTGATTCTCATGAAATTTCTTCAGAAGACCAACAAAATTTATCTGAAGTGATCTCGAATACGGAAAAATGGATCCGAGCTCAATTGAATGATAAGTGATTGATATACCATATAGTGATATGATTTAAAAAATCACATTGCATTAATTTCAAGACACATAGTATTACTATACAAATTTTTAGTTATTATTTTGTTCTATCCCTTGATGACAATTTTCTCCCTCACATTTAAGCGCTTTAGAGATTAAATCCTGTTACAAGGACCAGAGTTCAAGCATCTGACCACCAAAGTTTACAAAATTGCCTGACAAAACATTTCAATTCTTGAATACAATATACATATACATCCTTCACATAATCTGATTTTCATTTCCAACATTAAAAAGTAGGCTTTGTAAAGTAGATACTAGGTCCTTACAGTTCAATTTGTAAGCCTTAACTTATTGACAAATTCGCACCTTAATTTTCCTAATCAGATTTTACTTCTAATCAACTTATTTCACTATTCTTTTTGTATACCTTTAAAGTAATACTATGGTAATGAGTAAATTCATGGCATTATAAATTGCATTAATCACAGGTGTTGTTTCCTTATTACTTATCATTGATTCAGCGCCTTCCACTTAACTAATACAGTATTCTAAATTTTAGACGACGAATAATTGCTTATATGTTTTTTAATATTAAAATTCTGCACAGATAAGGGAATCCTTTAACTTGAATTGCAAACCGCTACAGATAGCCGGCTTAATTTACCGGAGCAGTGGTAGGCGTATGTGATATTACCCTTCAGGGAATGTCTATAGTTATGTAAAAATGGCTGAAGGCAATTTGGTCCCTGCATGTATAGGGATTCAAGGAATCGATATTTTAAGCTTTGAGTTTATATACATGGTAACTATACGTTAAAAGGAACCATAGCGATATTATGAAAATCGGCTAAACATATAACAATAATGACTCTATCAATTGTCATAAAATATTTTCTTATTGTTGTAATTTAATATGTATTAAGTAAATGTGTGACAGAATCGACTCTAAAAGAAAACTAGCCTATTTGTTGAATTTACGATAAATTGCTAGTATGTTGTTGCAAGCCTTACACTTGTATTCTCCTTTTTCAACAAGAACTATTCCTTCGCCTAATTCTTCATTAGGGTTTTCATAGCTAATTAACGGAGAACCAGGGTATTCCGTCACACATCTATTACAATAATACTTCGAAAACCTGTCTTCACCTAATCTTCCCACCTTTGCCAGGAATACATGAGGTACTCCAAGACTGGCACCAATTTCCTCTTGCTCTGTTAGTTTTGCAAACGCATAGCCACCTGAACCTAACAATTTCTTTTCCTCCAAGTCTTCATTTGCACTAGCCATGTATTAGTTTATCAAATCTGTAATTTTAACCGTAATTAATCTATTAGCTTCTTGTGAACAACAGAGATAAATCAGGCAGCAATAGAATTAATATCTTGGTAGAGAAGAAAGAATATGAATATTAAATTGCTTACTACATCAACAGTATTAAAAGAAAATCTATTAAATAATCTGGCAGATCTTAATATAACTATAGACATAATCGAATCAAATCAGTCCTTATATCCACAACTCAAAGACGCCGAAATACTGATAAATAGTAGTTCTACTAAGCTGGACATGTCAATTTTGGACGCTGCACCAAAACTGAAACTGATACACCAGACTGGAATAGGTGTTGATAATATAGACATAGACTATTGTACCAAAAAATCAATTTACGTTGCAAATGTTCCACTGGCAAATGCCGTTTCGGTAGCAGAACACACCTTATTCCTTATGCTGTTTTTAGCCAAGAATGTAGGGTGTGGATATACTCCAAATATATCGGTTATGAGAGAGAGGTTTACCGATACATTAGGAACTGATTTGCAGGGTAAGACTTTAACCATAATAGGATTGGGTGCAACTGGTATTGAGGTAGCCAAAAGAGCTAAAGCTTTTGGGATGAAGATTTTTGCGGTAACTAAACCACCCTTCTCTAGGAAAGGCATAGATAAAACCCATTACGTAGATAATATTGCTAGTTCTGAAAATCTGCTACAATTTCTTGTCGAAGCCGATTATGTATCGATACATACTCCATTAAATAGCGATACAAGGAATATAATTGGAGAAAAGGAATTAAATTTCATGAAAAAATCTGCGTATTTGATAAATGTAGCAAGAGCTCCCATTGTAGAGAGAGAAGCATTATTCGTTGCACTGAAAACCAAAAGAATTGCTGGGGCTGCGTTTGATGTGTTTTGGAACGAGCCGCCAACTAAGGGCAATGATAAACTCTTGCAACTTGATAACTTTATACTAACACCACACATTGCAGGCTCGACAAATGAGGCTGTGGAAGCAACTGCTAGAATAGTATCAGTAAATGTTGCTAGAATGTCAAGGGGAGAGCTTCCGCTTACTATTGTGAACTCCGAATTGATAAACTAAGTTTCCTACTTTATCCCAAATTCTACTTGAAATTTAAAACAAAGGTGAATCAGTAGAAACTAAACTTCCGCATGAGTAGCTTTTTGTTACATTTGGATTGTTAATCTTGAATCGAAATCCCATCAGATTTTCGATATAATCAATGTAGCTGGATTTTTGAGGTTAAAATCCAGGGGAGTTTAGTTTCTAAATGTAGAGGGGTTCAAGCCTCAGAAATTTTAATCTTTAAGTTTGTCTACGTCTGTCCAAATTTGCATATTCTTGGTTCTGAAGAATCTAAACGAATTGTGCAAACATTTCGGGATATAAGGAGGTAATAATGCTGTTGAGCCTGTGTTAATACAAAAGACTACTAATTAAAATGAATATTCCAAGTCCAATGAGAACAAAAGGAAATATAATATTGCCTATATTACGAATCCGTTTTGCAATGACTGGATGATTTACTAAATAATATGCAACAATACACCATACTGCCGTCATAACAATGAAAATTAGAGATATGCTAACAATGTTAATTATTGAACTATATTTGGCGAAAAGCGGTGTATAGATTCCTATGTTGTCACCGCCATTTGAGAAAGTTACTACTGCAACCATAAAAGTAGTAGTTATATGATTCCATCTAGCAACTCGTTGATTTGGCTGTTCCAATTCAGAAATATTACGTTTACTTAACTTTGTCAGTCGAATGATTCCTATTGTAATTGGTATTAGACCTAATAATCCAATTAAGGATTGTGGTATGACAAGCGATAGTAACGCACCTAAAGTACTTAGGGCTACTAAAAGTCCTATTCCTAAGAATTGACCAACCACAATTTGACCTTTCTGAAAAGTAGAATTAGAAAAGAAAATCATTAGTACAAAAATATCATCAATATTAGTAGCAATAAACGCTGAAATTCCGATTCCAACGAGTGAAATTAAATCCATACTCAATACAAAAAATATGGTGGATACTATTTAATCAATTAAACAAATTCATATTTCTATTTGCTATACTAAGACCAAATCTGGAAGCGCGATGAGACCTAAATTTTGGATTTGTCCGAATTGTCATTGATGTGTATCGTTAGTTAAGGACTTGAATTGGTGGGTTAGTAAGGGCTAGGTCCAAATTAAAACTATTTGAGGCAAGAGTCTATCGGATTGAATATGGAGTTATTTGAATGACTATATTTTGTCAGCTGTAACCCATATCGTGAATCCCACATCTGGGTTCCAAACTTGGGTTCCAGAGACAGGATTTGTCTCAATCTTAATAAAACCTCTAATCAATTATCAACTGATGGATAACCCTCTTTTAAACAAAAAGACCCTGGTATCATGCATCGTAATATCGATACTGTTCATAGGGATGACTTATTCCTCACAGTTCTTTGTCCAACCGATATATGCCAAGAAATATAGTTCAGACAAATCAAATGATTCGACCTCTACAAGCGCTTTTGTTTCTACCAATAATAACAATTCTATTGCTTTAAATGCATTAGAGTTAAAGAATGAAACCTATAGGTGGCAGAACACAAGTCAAGGAATAAATCCTACTCTTCATTTGATAGCACACACAGATTATGTTATCAAGATAAAAAATCCAACAGATACAAAGCATGAGTTAATAATAGGATCAAACGGTACCGAGCTTGCGAAGAGTAACAGTATCAGCCCTGGTAATAATAGAAATTTCGTCTTCAATGCTAACTCTACAGGTTTGTTCGAATATCATTGTGAGTATCACCCAGATACGATGAAAGGAATTATCGAAGTAACAAATCAATAGTTTGGAGACATCAGCACAGCTTCGATATGTATTATAACCGGTCCTGTAGAGCATGTGGCACTTATATGAAGCGTATTTCGATTTGCACAGTTTGTAGGGAATACGTATCTTGGAACTGTCCCAAATGTTTTAGAATGGATGACGTTATCCATAAACATGGCTATTGTAGAACATCCTACGTAATTACAGCTGTCATAGTAAGGAAATAGTATAAATGATAAACAGAAAAGAGAAGACAAAAATGACGAGTGTATTCTTTCATACAAAGTACAAACCGAAACTTACATTCCTGTGCAAGATCGTCATTTAATCCTCTGACGATTTCTTCCTTGCTTGACGACATTCCCTCTTCATTTGCTGGTTCAGAATTTGTGCCTTATGACATACACTTTATTTGAATCTCTATTTGACTTAAGGGTGTCAAACCAATTTAAATCCGTACATCCTAGTATTCGATAATAAAAACCAATATGGCACCCTAGTAATAATTTTATTTTTGATTTTATTTTGATGAAAGCGGATACTGTGGACATATTTAGTTTATAGTTATGATAAATTTGCTATTTCATAAGAATCCAGTAGTAATGTTTTGTTAAACGTATGCGTCTTCCTCTAAATCCACCTCAAATCTCTTGTATATTCATGTAATAACCGACTAACTTCGGATAGTCAAAGCATTATGATAAATTTGAAAAACAGCAGGAAGTATACCTACAGGTTCACCATCCAATGATACTGTCATATTTCTATTCTTTGGTAAAATTGTAACCTGTTTTGCTTGATAGTAAAGAATATCTTCTTGGTTGGTGTATTCGCTTTCGCCTTTCATTTCTACAAATTTTTCTAGCATTTTAAAACTACCAGAATTTTTCATTATAATCAAATCCAGTCGTCCATCAGAGATACTTGCTCTCGGCGCGACGTTGAAGCCGCCTCCCAAAAACTTGCCATTTGAAATTACGGCCATAGTGATGTTACTAGTTATCTTTTTGTCTCTATCCAAAATTATGTCACATTGGTTGCTTTCATAAGTTGGTAATGTAGTGATAATACCTGCCATCGTAGATATAAGACGACTCTTAACCTTTTCTCTCACTCTCTTGGACCTATCAATTATTTCGGCCCCTACCCCTATCTCTGCAGCGTTTAAGACAATTCTTTTCCGAATAATTGCCGGATTGGCTTTATCCGTTACAGTAACGCCGATCACGTCTATCCTGCGCTTTTTCATCTTTTGTATATGTTTGAATGATTCTATGCCTTGATTTACTATCCCAAGTGAAGATGCAAACACATTCCGACTGCCAGAAGGGACAATCCAAAAAACTCCCTTTGGGTTAATCTGATCAAGTTCGGGTTCAGGATTAAATTTTAAAGGGTCTAGAGCCGATTTGTTCTTCACTTTCATATAAAAAAATCCGTTTGCAACTTCGTTAATTGTCCCATCACCTCCGACAGCTACAATATTGCTATACCCTTGTCCTAACAATTTTCGAGTGAACTTTGTCGCGTCATCAGCTTTCTTTGTAAAAACTATTCTATGCTGCCTTGGCAGAAATTTCTTGATTTCTTCATAAGTTGCGCTCCAGTTCTTTCCTGTGGCTCCACCTTGAGAGTTTGGGTTGAGAATAAAAATGAGATCGTTAAATCTTGGCGTAGTTGTCGGGGTTGGAACTTTCAGTCTTATAGACAACATGATAATTAATCTTCCTTTATATTTATTACTTGCATCCAATGATGTGCAAACTTGGTTCCTAAAAATGGCTCTCTTTACTAGGATCTCTTTACTAGGAATTAAGATACATAAATAGAGGAGGTGAATAATAAAATATAGTTGAAAACCAACGAAGTCAAATCTAAAATTCAAATGGATATTGAAAGAGAACTAAAATGTGTAGGCGATAAGATTAAAGTCTGCACAAAAGCAATTACCAACAATATTGAAATGCCTGCCTATGATGTCGGAACTGAATATGAAAAAGAAAAAATAAAAGACACATAAATTGTATCTACAACTCTGTCTTTCGATTATACTTTTTCATCGACGATTGTAATTGGGCTAAAGATTGTTTGTGAAAAAATGGTTTAAAAAATGGTAGTAAACAAGTCATTCCTGAAAACGTTTTTCGCAAAGTATCGTAATACAATATCTCTGAATAAGAATCTCTTACTTTCAGGCGTCGTTGGTTTTATTGTTAGTTCAGTAGTTGCATATTTATCTGCAATATATTCCGATGGCGATTTTACAATTTCTGTATTAACTGTAATAATGGGATTCCTATTCTCTAAAATTACTTTCGTTATCCTTTTCCATCTTGATAATAAGAAAAAGTATACAAAAAGAATTACTGGCAAATTGAATTTTCCTGTTTTAAAAAAAATAGTAAAAAAAATGATATTTGCTGATGTTATATTTGACATTGTCAACAATGTTTCAAGGTTCTTCATTCTCCTTGAATTATTGAAAAATGATTATCAACCTGTGCAAGCAACTATAATTGCATCTATTGTGGCTTCTGCATTTTCTTACTTCGCTATAAATTTAATCGTGAGAAAAATGCGTATATTTAGTTCAAAGAGAAGAATAACCTAATTAAGTTATTTTTGGTATTTACGCAATCTAGCGTTAGCAGAGATTTGCATTCACAAAGTGTCTTACCGCCTAGCTTAATACTTTTTATTTTGATAGTCCTACTTTTTCGAAATTGCAAGTTCTGGAAGGGATATCCTTAGTCGGTTAAAACTGACTTTGAGGACTTGTCAATTATCCAGTGTTGTAACTTATGGTTATTGAACATTCTGCTCCTTCGCTACAATTATTTTCACTAGCAGTTTCCTGATTGTTATTTGATTGCTCGAAAGTGGTTTGACTGTCATCACCATTGGCCTGCACAGATATGTCTCTATGAAGATTGGATTTGGCGGAATTTAGATTAGTTGCTGCATCAATTCCTTGAATTTCGGCTATACCTACAACACTACTAACTAAAATTGAGGCTGTTAAAATAAACAGCAACGATTGTTTCATCTAATTACAGTAAATTATGTGAAGAATTTTAATTTGACATTCGTCTCGTCAAAATTGATACAGTCTATACTGAAGTCATGATGATTCAATAAAAAACTAATGATCTTATCATCTATTTACAATAATTAATTAATTATAATAACATTAGAAATTACATGAATGAGAATCTAGTTACACATGATTCGATAGAAGACTTGCTGAAAATCATCCCAGAGAAGAATCGTGATGTAATAAGAAAGTTAGTTGAAGATCTATTCATTTCTGAGTCGTTTATGGAGCCTGTACAAGACTTTGAAAATATAACTAAATATTATAACCGGAATTTTTTTGATGTCACAGTTCGAAAAAGAGGAGAAGAACTTGTCTATCCAGATTTACACGAAAACTCAATAGGCGTACCATTGTTGAAGGTGCTGCAATGGATCAAAAGAGACATAACTTTGACTGATAGTTATGATGAGTTTAAGAGAAAATGGGATTTAGACAATGCAAGAAGAATAAGCAATTATGATGAATTAAAAAAGGAGAAAGATACAGAACTAGAAAGAGCATATACAGTTCTACAAGAGCGCAAGACCAAACTAAAGAAAATGTTCAGCCAGAATGAAATAGATTCAATCCCTGCTCTAACTGAAGAATTCTGAATGTTTAAAGTCAGAAATGAAGATTAAATTGCTTTTTTCCTATTGGAGTCCAGACGAAAATATTGTTTGATTTATAAAAGATCTTACGATTTCAAACCAACATCTAGTAATTTATCGGACATGAGACAAAGATAATCACAATACCCTATGAATATTTAAATTCCATAAATCACACTTTAATTATATTTTTAATGGTCATACGCAGAGCATTAGATTCAGATAAAGCAAAGGTTTTGGAGTTTTGTAAAAATACTTTTGAGTGGGGTGACTATATAGAAACAGTTTGGGATGAGTGGAAAAATGATTTATCAGGTATACTATTGGTAAAAGAGTACAAAGAATCTACGGAATCGGAATCCATTCCAATAGGTGTTGCCCATCTTGGCTTTTGTATTAATAACGTGATGTGGATTGAAGGTATCAGGGTACAAAAGAACTTTCGAAACCAAGGCATAGCATCATCACTATTACAACACATGATAAATCATGGTTTAAGTAAAGGATATAGAGAAGCCAGTGCACTGGTAGCAAAAAACAATATAATTTCTCAAAAACTTTTAGAAAAACACAATTTCGTTAAATTATTTATGTGTAATTACTATAGTATAGAGTTAGAGAAGCTTCAATCACAACATAAGGATCACCAGTCAAAATTGAGTTTAAAAGATGCAACTGCTTATGACGTTTTAAGTATTTTAGATTATTTACATAATCATCCAAAAGTATCCAGTTACACTAAAAACAGATTTTTTAATTCATGGAAATTTTATAAATTCGAGATTACTTTCCAGTATTTTCTGTTCTTATTAGAAAAAGGGAAAAAAATAGTGTTAATACGAAACGATAAAAAGAATGTAATTGGAATGGTAATTATCAATAGTACAACAACTGATTATGAGAGTGATGATGATAATCCTCATAACAGACCACTAATCCAAATTTGTTATTTAGACTGCATAGATAATCAAACTTATTCACAAGTTATTGATCTATTGATTAAAAGGTATTCTGATTATAACAGAATCACCAACTTGCAATTCTTTTTACCAGATATCATTAATTTAACTGATTATTTTAAATGTATTTCACTAAAGTATTTTGAGCAATTCTATATCTTTAATAAGAAACTTTAGAGTAGTACAATAATTAACAATATTAAACACATTTTGAATGTTATAAAAAATCCAAAATGGCTCTGTAATATTAAGAAATGATATTTCTGTTACTATGAAAAGCGAACGTATTAAGCCATTATTTCACATGCTTTAGTTTGCAACTCTTTTTTCTACAAGGAAAATAGTCATCAAATCGCTCTGTTCTATCCTTGATGTATTGAATTGTTCTTTCAATAATGCGCTTCCGAAAAGAAGAATGAAGAATATTTTTAAAGTTCGAAATTTGCTTTGTTTAATTTAGGTGTCAATCCGCAAGTTTCATATTTTCTGAATTAGGCCTTGACCTAAACAGGGGTGGTCCAAGGGGGTGTTGGTCATTTTTGCCTCAGTTTTAACTGCTAAGTAATGGTAAGAAGAGATATTTAGTATTCAGTAGTGCCTTCTGAGGTTAGTGCTATGATGATGCCACAACCAGATATAACTCTAAATACACTTATTCCATTTGTTCATATTTATGAGATTACATGTGCAAGGTTGTTAAACAAGTGAAAGAAGTGGTCTATGAAAATCTTCCGAGTGCTAAGCAAGCTGTAATATTTCAAGGAGTAGGAGCTATAGGAGCATACGCAGCTGGAGTGTACGCAGTCTTATATTATTGGATAAAAAAGGATATGAAAACAGACGAAAATATTTTTGATATAGTTGCAGGAGCTTCTGCTGGTACATTGAGGTCAAATTGTAAGTGACGAGAAATGGGATTTGAACCCTTGGGCTATACTTGAAGAGTCTATGCCATCAAATAGAAAAAAATAATAATGCAAATCTGGCTAGTCTGGATTTCTTTAAAGTTATCTATCCTATCAGCAGGATTATTTTGAGAAGGCATTGAGAATGCTGGAGAATTTGAAAGTAAACATTTGTCTATTTTCTTAGATTTCCCTACTTATAGTTGAATTCATACCATACAAAATAACTATATTTTGTTATATACCATAATCTTTGTTAAAAAAAATTATTACGAACAACAAATACTTTTGTTTTCACACTTACAAAAAACTGGCTCTCTCAAACAAGATGGACATATGATAGCACCGCATCCTACACAGGTATTGTCAGACCTGTTGCATCCCCAATGTTTACATTTTTCTTTCTTCATTTCTCATATAATATAACACTAGTTTCATGTAAATTTCTTGGTTATTATGCTAAATTTATGAATCAAATTTCTCAAAGTTGGATTTACCTGTTCTAAGTATATTCAATTAATCATTTACCTGTATTTTTCTAGCACCAACTTCGTGAACCACATAAAAATCATTTGATACTTGTATAATGTCTCCAGGAGCTATTTTGTTGTGACTCCTTTTTTTTCTTAATGCAATTCCAAATGGACTTTTCTCCTCTTCAATAAATTTAAGCCAAATCTTACCCACATTGACAATATTCTTAAATTCACATTCCCATACCAAATTATACACAGTATCTAGCGCCTGTCTACTGATTTTATTGTTCCTTAAAATAACAGATTGAATATCAGGTTCCTTGCAGAAATATACTCTTACTTTCATAGGTTCTTGCTTCTTACACGTAGTTCACTATATGCATGAGTACGTCTGTCATCTGATTCTCTCCTCATAATATAAGTTGAATAATCTAATTATTAAAACTAAAGTAGCACAATAGATTGAGGATTAATTCAATGATGAAAAATCAACAATCATCCTGATTAGAGCTTATCATTACAATCCATAATGTTGTATATAATGCAATTTGATATGTTCGCGTGGGTGTGTATTGGTTTTCTAACGACATTTGGATTAGGAAATATGATTCGTCACGTATTGATAAATGGAAAGAAAAAACAATCGGTTGTCAATTTAGTAAAGTCTAGGCGAAAGCAGTGATTATCATATTGAGTTAGAAACATAATTGCGTATAACTAGCATTAAAAACAAGTTAAATTTTTATGGAGTAATTCTCTAATATTGTTATGGTTCTAGAGAAGCCTGCTAGAATTATAAAACCAACCGTAGATTCTTGGGTTCAATTAGTTATAAACAACGAAAAATTAATGCGGGATTTGTTGCTTAGCACGCTTGGCTTTGCTAATTCCCTTCTGAAAATATACGCGGATATATGGCTTCGAAGTTATTATAAAGAACTCTACAAACAAAGCAAGAACTATAGGTAGCTAAAAAAATGCATGTTGAATCAAATTACGGCGCTCTTCCAAATTAGTTTCAATCTTCATTTTTTTCTTCTAATACGTGATTTCTCTGCACTTCAAACTCTAAAACTGCCATTATTTTCTTTATGTATATGGGTCTGGGCCTATATAATGATGCATATATGAATTGGGCCCAAGGGGGTTTGGTCCCTGCATGTAAAGGGGTTCAAGGAATTGATATTTAATCTTTAGGTTCTTTAGGTTTATCTATCTACTTTATACTTACTTGCTACTTCTGAAAAGTCCATATTCAAAATTACATTTCTACCCACTTCTTTGATTCCTGATTTAGGAACGTCAAATCTTTAGTTATAGTCACCAAATATTACTATCTTGTCATCTGTTTCTCTTACTACATATCCAAAATGTGGAGAGTCTAAAGCCATCACCCCTCTATTAAAATACTTACCCGTAGTCAATGTTCTTGCTATTGTTCTTGGAGTACTCTATGAACAAATGAAATCGTAATTGATCCTTCACCCACTGCCGATGCAACACGCTTGATGCTGCCGCTTCGGACGTCACCCACCGCAAAAACACCCGGCAAACTGGTTTCCAGCAAGTAAGGAGGACGTGCGAGAGGCCATCGTGCGGAGCTAAGATTTTCTGGCGACAGATCAGTACCCGTCTTAATGAAGCCCTTATCGTCCAATACAACGCAGCCATCAAGCCAACGAGTATTGGGAGTGGCACCAGTCATGAGAAATATATGTCTTATCTTGTGTTCCTCGTACTCCTCCGTTTGGTTGTTTTGCCACCGAACAGATTCAAGATGTTCCCCCCCTTCTAGTTTCGCGATCTCAGTATGTGGATGAACTACTATCACAGGAGTATCTTCGATACGCCGAATCAAGTACCGCGACATGTTGTCTTCCAATCCGCTAGATCTTACAAGCATGTGCACACGTTTAGTTGATTGCGCCAGAAATATAGCGGCTTGACCCGCTGCATTTCCTCCACCTATCACAATCACTTCTTCTCCACTACAAAGCTGCGCTTCCATATACGTCGCACTATAATAGATGCCAGCGCCTTCAAAACGCGACAAGTTTTTGCATTGTGGCTTTCGATACTCCGCACCCGTTGCAATAACGATAGTTCGTGTTGAAACAGAAGGACCTTTCTCGACTACAACCTCGTACGGTTTGTGGTCGCAGACAAGTCGCGTCCCCTTGATGATGAGCATGGCCGCCCCAAATTTTTGTGCCTGATTGTAGGCTCGAGCCGCAAGCTCTTGACCGGAGATACCTGTGGGAAACCCCAAATAATTTTCTATCCTTGAGCTTGAACCTGCCTGACCACCAGGCGAGCTTGTCTCCAGTACTAGAACATCGAGTCCTTCTGAAGCGCCATATACCGCGGCCGCCAGACCTGAGGGACCAGCCCCGATGACTACAAGATCGCGCACCTGGGTTTGGTCAATAGATTCATTGAAGCCAAGGCAGTCTGCGATTTGTTGATTACTTGGATTTCGGAGCACCAATTGGCCTCTACAAATCAATACTGGTATTTCATTGGCAGAAATTTGGAAACTATCTAATAGATTTTGCACGTCAGGATCGCGTTCTAGATCTATGTAGGAATATGGATGTCCGTTGCGCATCAGAAACTCTTTGATCCGCAGAGTATCTGCGGAATATGTTGACCCAATGAGTACAATGTCTCCGACACCAGCAGCTATTAACTCTACTCTACGGAGGATAAAGGCCCTCATCAATATATCACTGAGTTCAGCATCGGTTTGTATCAAACCCAACATTTGTTGGTGATCCAGTTCGATTACCTTACCTGTTTTAGTAACACGCGCACGAAACATAGACCGGCGACCAGAGAGTGTGTTAACTTCACCAGTAAATTGGCCAGGGCCATGGACAGTTACAAGGGTTTCCTGAGCTCCGAAGGGACGCACAATTTCAAGTTCACCTGAAATCACAACAAAGAAAGGGATATTGATGTCTCCTTGCTCGACCAGCAATTCGCCACTTTGAACCGCACGTATATGACCATGTGCCTCAATACGATTAATCTGGGCTGGCGTTAATACCGGAAATATTTTCTCGGTCCTGGAGCTAGTTAAAGGAAGCCCTCTGCGTGTATTACTCATAGGAACAATGCCCTTCGATCATCGAAAAAAAGAATATTCCAGATAGCAGATTTATTACCAAGCCCCAATTCAATTACCGTTTCTCAGAGCGCACAATAAGGACATTAATAATCTCCGTATTCAACTAAAGTTACAGGTGCGGTATTAGTCATAGGCTTGGGCCAACACTTTCAATAATCGTAGATTTCTGATAAGCGTTCAGTTTTGAATATTTGTTTAATTGTCATCCTTGGTGTTTCATCTTTAAACACCCTATTTGGTTCGAATCGCGTAGAGAAAGTAGCAATATGCGCCAATATTGGTTCTAAAGCCATACCCTTATCAGTAAGAGAGTATTCAGTTTGTGGTGGTCTACTATTAATTATCTTTCTTTTAATTACTCCGGAATTTTCAAGCTCATGCAATCTAATCGAAAGGGTTTTTGTATTTATTCCTTCGATTGATTTCAAAAATTGACCAAACCTTCTTTGTTTCAATACTAACATATTTCTTACTATATGAAGTGCATATTTTTGCCCAAAAATCTTAAGACTGTTATCAACAGGACAGGCCTTCATACCAAAGTTTTCCAAATGTTGTTGTAATTCCATCATATTCTTATTTACTATATATTACCAATAGGTAACTATTAAAGTTATATACTTACTTTTGTATACTATGTGTATGGAATTGATAGAAATGATAGGTTGGTTCGCATTGGGATTCGTACCCACACTCGTGACGTTAAAATATACAACTCGAAAAGTGAATAGAAGAACGTTAGCAAAACTTTACGTAAGTAGGTAGCCTAGACCAAGGTTAAGGAAGGAGACAGATCATTGCCATATAAAAATAGCATGCACGCCCTTCGTGAGTTGTTAAAGTCTGGTGAGGGGAAAATAAGGAAAATAAGGACCTCATCAGACCAAGTCCACATAGCATATGATGGATCGAAGTATTATTTTATAGAAGTTTGCGACAACAGTTCGTGTCATGTAATTGAAGCAGACGGAGATGATGCAGAAGAATTATGGAAAGAGGCTACGAGCATAAGAAATAAACATAAAATTTTCAATTTGTTAAAAACTCCTGTCTAACGCAGTTCTAAATTACCAAGGAAGAAACTAATAACTACCATACTTAACTACAAATTGTACTAATAAAATAATATGCCTGCAAAGGGAGTTACGAAATGTATTCATATTGAAGAAGTAGACGAAAAAATAAGCAGAAATACAAAGAGATGTCAGGAATGCGAAAAAATTGGAGCGTCATGGGTTCACCTTCGACTTTGTCTAACGTGCGGACATGTTGGATGCTGCGATTCTTCTGTGAATACACATGGAACTAAGCATTTCAATCAAACGAAACATCCAGTTATAAAATCCTATGAACCCGGTGAAAAGTGGAAATGGTGCTATGTCGATGAAGTTTTTATTAAATAATAAGCATAATCATTCAGAAGTATTTGCCATGAAATCAAATAATGGTGAAGTTAAAAGCGAAATGAGGAAACCGAAAATCCTGTCATTTACGAATGGTCCCTTATACTTACTAAATGACACGAAGCCTAAAAAAGTTGAGAATCTACAGAATTTTAAAGGTGAATCCTTATCAACAGTCGCAGGTATCGCGTTATGTCGTTGAGGGGATAGCTATAATAGGCAATATTGGTCATGTCAATGACGGAATTCGATACACTTCATTCACTATTATTTCATTTCTAGGAAAATGCAGAAAAGAGATGACCTAGAGAGATAAGTATTATCAAGCAACATTTCCATCATTTTTGGAATTTATTGAAGGACTATATCGGGGGATTACAAATCAAAAGTAGAATGGGATTAGATTTTCCCTGCAACCTTATATAGAAACCAAATATAGATGGAGTATCTATATACCCGAATGTCTGATCCCACTCTTGCGTATGTTCCCTACCTGGCTTTGGTCACTAGGATCTGGGTCGGAGCAAACATGATGATTCACGGGTATTCGAAGCTGAAAAATCTGAAACAGGCGGCTGCGGAAACCAAGAAAACACTTGGCATTCCCATGGGAGCTACCTATACCGCAACCATATTGGAATTCTTTGGTGGATTGTTCCTGATAATTGGACTGATTGTTCCGTTAATTGGACTATTTTTCGCTATTTTTATGATCGCAAATGTGATTATGAAGAAAACAAAGATGAAAGCAGCGTACATTGATGCCGGCAAAGCTTCGTATGAAATTGATATAACCTACCTCATTCTCTCAATAATACTTATCGTTCTTGGTGCCGGTGCGCTATCAGTTGACTCGGTTATTGGTCTTCGGTAAATCTATTTTTCGTTATATCCAATGTTGTAATCTTGTATTTGAGATATACATCTTGAATCGCGCCATTACCAGTATATATTAACGTTGCCAATCATTGATATAGTACGGCATGCATTACATACTTGGTATTTTATAAGTCTGACTGACCGTTACCATTATTTGTACTATGGTTAAAATACAGATCACTTATAACTAGTATTTAGAATATACATTTTTATATTAATAAGTTAAATTTGTATGCAAAGAATTATAGTGATACTAATAAGTATCATCAAATAACATCGTATTATATTTATTTATTTTGTTCATGGCTGAATTGAGCTCGCAGATTATTTTCGGCACAAAAAAGTCTCATCTTAAGGTTAAAATCCATGGGAATTTGGTCCCTGCATGTATAGGGTTCAAGGAATTGAAATTTTTATTTTTTGGGTTCATAGATATGGTAACTATTCTTTAACAAGGATACATTGGTTGTGACAATCTATTATCTCTTATTTTCTATCCATTTTATAAAGGCAAACCGTGCAAAGGTTATTCCAGACATTAAATCTGAAAGTATGTTGTCTTCGTATAAACTTGTATGCACAATATCTCTTCCTGGACTCTTAAGTGTTTTGACATAAACATCCATTGAAAATTCTTCCACCAGCTTTGCAAGGTTGCCGCTTATGACACGGTTACCGAACAACCCGACATAATCATCGTTACCTAAAGAGATTATTTGGACCTTGATTTTATATTCAAATTTTTGATCTGGCGGCAAGGGATTTTTGTGCACATCGTCATCGATAATAAAATGTGGGATAAGTTTCGAGAGATAATTCGCTTCTCTAACTGCAATCTGGGCCAAAGGTGGATATAATTTCCCATTCTCATCTTTAATTGCAGCTATATCACCTATCGCGAAAATATTAGGATATTGATCTGTTTGGCAGAATTCATTGACAATTATTTTGCCATCTCTAGTTGTTTCGATTCCTGGATTTATTGGTATGTCATAGCCCTTAATCCCTGCGGTCCATATTGTAAGAGATGAATGGATTTTTGATCCTTTATCACCATAATAAATACTACTCCCATTACTGTCATTCTCAATTTTAGTAACTGGAGAGCTTGTCATTATCCTTATTCCTTTTTCATTTAATACTTTATCTACTTTCTTTACTAATTTTTTATTCCATCCTAGAAGAATAGATGACTGTGCTTCCATAATTGTTATATAAAGGCTATCTGATTTTTTGTTCTCAATTATAGAATCTGATAATGCGCCTCCTAGGCTGACGCCCGTGCCACCTCCACCCACTATTATAATATTTTGCTTATTGTTTGATTTTATAAGTAAATTCATACGGTCATGAATTAATGATGCATCGGAAATAGAGCGTAATGGTAAACTATTTTCTACCGCTCCGCTAGTCCCAAAGTAATTTGTAGAAGCCCCTAAACATACAACGAGTAGATCATAAATAATTTCAGTGGATTCTAAAACAAGTAGATTTTTATCTGGTTTTATTATTTTTACTGTAGATTGGATAAATTTTATGCTCGTTTTCTCTATCAATGGTAAGATTGGTATTGTTACTCCATTTGCCGTTCGAAAACCTGCAGCAACTAAGTGGATCTCTTGAAGCAATTGATGATAAGGATTTCTATCGATGAGTATTACTTGAGTTGTATTCTCATCAACATAGTGAGAAATGTTAGTGGCTAAGAATATTCCCGCATATCCTGCTCCAAGTATAATTATTCTTTTCATCCGATATTCTGGCTTTGAATATAGGTTTCGAGAAGTATGTTTGTTACTGAATTATTTTGCTTTTCTTTTTGTCATCTAGGTATGAGCCCTAAAAGATGAGCGCAAGGAGTGACCACGAAAAAGGCTTTTCACCTTTAATATCTCATTGGGTTTCAGTACTACCAGTTAACTTTGGGAATTTCTAAGAGTCAATTTAAAACTTTTCTGACTTGATTTCTTTTCCTAGATGAATCTCTTAATCTAAGTAACTTTTTTGCTTATATCTTTTTTAAAGCAGTTGCAAAATTACAGTATATGTTCTATCGCCTTTTGGACATCACCTGCATCTATTATATTGCCCGCCATCATTGACTCGAGTGTTCTTAAAACTATTAATTCACCTGTAGCACCAGCAATTGTTTGCGGAACAATGACACAAACGTCATCAACTATTATTGTAACTTCATCATCACTTCCTCCGCTCCAATCTTTTGGTATGCCAATATAATAATAGTCAGTGTCCGAGTTACTATGTGGATTTTGGTATAGAATTGTAACCATTATTGACATTATCATCGCTTACTTAAATTCTTGCCCATTACATCACATCTCCTCTAACCTTCAAGGTAATAGTAGATGCTGATGGTTTACACCTAACTTTAGTATTTATTGTTCTAGATATGGAGAGATGCAGGTATGGTATAGATGTCACATAATTGGTTGGACTTGGTACAAAGACTTCATAGTGATATTATGTGTGAAAGAATGTTGATGATGAAACGTATTCTACTGAGCTATATCGATAGACTAACTCCAATTCAGAGAAAATTGCTTGCAAGCATATGCAGTTTTATTGGCCCTGTTTATAACAACGCCTACACTAGGACCACTTTGATATAATGTTTTACCAAGATAAAGTGCTCAAGATAAATTCAATGGATGTCCCTTGGTCCACGACCGATTTTGACACTTTAACATCTCTATGATCAATCTCCGGGTGTTTTTCGAACCATTTTGCAGAAAAAGGGAATTCTCTTATAGTGACTACACTTTTAATTTCCCTTCTTGACTGCCCAATCCAGTTGACTCTGACTTATTATTCGGCAACTTGCAGCCAATTTATCTTTAATAATCCATCCAAATCTTGAAGGTTTATTGGCAAACCAACTGCGAAAATATCGATAAATATCTCCTAGTAAGGCCATATGTATGCTAATTAATTGACTTTAAACTCTATTAAGATCCAATTAAATTATTGCCTGCATTCTTATTACGATAATAATCAGAATTAAAAATCGGAAATAAAGGATAAAGTAATGGTTAACCTTGTATTCATTATCAAAATAAAAATTAAAATAATGGAATATTCCATTCATTAGTATGTCTCACTACATCCTATTGTTAAATTGGACTGACCAAGGGATAAGAAATGTCAAGGACACGATTAAGCGGGCTGAATCTTTTAAGTCATACCTTGAGAAGAAAGGTGGTAAGTTAAATGATATATTTTATACGTTTGGACAATATGATTTGGTCTTGATTGTGGAATTACCCAATGATGATGAGGCTATGTCTGTCTTGCTAGATACTGGAGCATTAGGAAACATACGTAGTACAACTCTTAAAGCTTTCAATTTGGAAGAAACACGAAAGATAGTAGAGAATTTATAGTAATCTGCTATAATAAATTTAGAGGTTACGGACTAAACTGGGTAACTATTATTTGTTAGATGGTAGTCATTTTTTTCTGGTCTTGGGATTCTCCGACCAATAGTATAATCACAGTGTAATCCAAATAATAAGTTTAAACGAATACGTAATGGTAGGTTCCATTATTTTTATAAAATAAAGATAATTTTTCTCTTCTTGAATCTTTCATAGTTTATTACTACTTCAGAATATATGATAGTTATACTAAATTAAGAGATTCGTGAGCGGGATTTGAACCATGTCATATAAA
>CAVPGE010000043.1:0-63857 GCA_963703885.1 uncultured Nitrososphaerales archaeon | reverse complement strand
CCCCCAAGTATAACGCGGGGAGTGGGATTTGAACCCACGAGTTCTTGCGAACATGGGATTAGCAATCCCACGCCCTACCAGGCTAGGCGACCCCCGCTACATAATAAAAAAATCTTGCATTATATTAATTATCAAGGTTAGAAGAGAGAGAGTTTTTCTCATATTCCGTTTTCTATTACGGAATAATGGTTGGAAATATCCTCATGAAAAAAATTATGTCTGTAATTAACTGTTATATTTTTTTAAATAAGGGAATGATCTCATAGATATGGTTAATGCTGTATCAATTAAAAGCTCTTGTATATAGGAACATTAACTCGTATAGGGATTGTCACTATATCTCCTTATATAAAACGAAGAGCCAATAAAATCTCAACATGTGAATTTAGTTAAAATTCCTTTGCTAGTCTAATTCTTGTAATGCCATTACGATATTCTATATTATCTACGCGGACGCCCACTTTTTCATCAGGTAATTTTATATTCATATCGTACTTTCGAGCACCAGTCGTGAAAATATGAAAATTCTGAGTATTTGGATCATAATTGGTCATTATATCAGATTGAGTTAACCCTGGCATTTCTGCAATTATCTCATAATAATTAGGCCCTACAATAATTTCAGGGGTAGAATAAATCTCGTTACTATTTCTAATATCATGCTTTAGAATTCGTCCTTGTCCCTTTGGTTGAGATAGGGTCATATTATTGTCTTTGAGTATCTTCCAAAGATAACCTGTACCAACACCTGCTACGAAACCACCAATATGGGCAAAATATGCTACTCCTCCCAATGGATCTAAAAGTTGTAAAATTATTTGCATTATGAACCAAAATGGGATAAATGCTATTGCTGGAATACGAATGGTTGTGATAAAGAAGGCGATAACAATCGTATAAATTTTAGATCTCGGAAACATAACCAGGTATGCTCCTAATACTCCTGAAATGGCTCCAGATGCACCTATTGCTGGAATTTGTCCATCTCCAGCATAAACCGCATATAAACTATGAATTAGAGCAGCAGCAACACCCCAAAAAATATAAGCCAATAAATATTTTATCCTTCCAAATCTATCTTCTATATTATCTCCAAATACAAATAAAAATACCATATTCCCAACTAGATGAGCAATTCCTGCATGAAGAAACATTGAAGTTATGATCGAGAGCATATTTCCACTTAACACATTATCAGGTACTGCTCCATAATTTTCAAGAAAACTTATTGTTGCTCCAGCATTCGAAAAATTTCCGGTTATTGCTACTTCAAAGATAAAAATTATGACATTAATTCCAATTAAACTATAGTTTAGATATGGTCTGCCATGGATTCTCTCGTTGTCGTCATGAATTGGAAACATAGTAAATTGAAGTCTTATGAACCTGAACCAAATGGATTAAAGTTTGGTAAATCTCCACCTTTTTCACTATGTGCCTTCTTTGCATGTCTTTTTAATCTCTCTTTATCTTCAAATTTCATGTCACAATATTTACACGTAAAAACTCCTCCTCCGTCTTTGTTCTTGCGTCCAAGGCCAAACCAATCCATATATGTGTTAAAAATAAGTCCCTTCATTAAAGTTTTGATAGTAGAATAAATAGAGATATATTTTTACTAAATAGTGTCTTAATAGTCTTTTGATAGCTTTTGAAGATATTACAATAAGTTTTTAACACCCTTTTAGAGTGATTATGTATATTTCATGTCAGAAACTGATAGCATTATAGAGCACAAGTGGGGAGTAGCTCACATATTCAGCAGTTATAATAACACACTAGTTCATATTACTGATATCAGTGGTGCCGAAACCATTTCTTTCAGCTCAGGAGGAAGACATGTGACGGCGGATAGATATGAATCATCTCCCTATGCTGCAATGAAATCCGCAGTTGCCGCAGCAGATTTGGCAAAGTCTAAAGGCATTAATGCACTACATATCAGGGTTAGGGCAGTAGGCGGTGTAGGACCGCGTATTCCAGGTCCGGGGGCTCAGGCTGCTATAAGAGCGTTAGCTAGAGCGGGCTTTAAGATAGGTAGAATTGACGACGTCACTCCAATTCCACATGACACGACCAGAAAGCCGGGAGGAAGGAGAGGAAGGAGAGTATAGAATTGATATTTTGTGCAAACAACATCAGTTAGTTAAGTGTATGTAACCTTTTTCATTCAGTAGTTTTTTTTCTCCTGTTTTGTCCACCAAAAATACCTTACCATTCCCAGCTGTGACTTTTCCTATAACATTCATTTTGATACCTAATTTAGATGACATCTTTATAGTATCTCTAAATTTGGATTCTGGAATAGTAGCAATAATCTCATATTCTTCACCTCCAAAAAAGACCAATTCATCAATATGGTAAGAATTAGTTTTTGCAAAATTGTGTACCGCTTTTGAGGTTGGATATTTATCAATTAAGAAATTTTTTTTACTTTGTCGTGCTAATTCATACAAGGATATCGAAAGACCATCACTTGAATCCATGGATGATGAGAAATATTTTGCAAGCTTTAGCCCAAATTTTGTATTTGGTTCAGGCTTCATTACACATGATACTGCTTTTGTCTTAAATGTATTATTTGCTTTTGCATTATGCAAAATAATTCTTAATCCTGATGCGGAATATCCAAATTCACCAGATACCAGAATTAAATCCCCTGCCTTAGCTCCCTTTCTTTCTGGAATATGACTTGTTGTAAAACCGATCATATTGCAGTCAATAACAAGTTCTTTAGATTCGTTTGTATCCCCTCCTAGAAAGCGTACATTGTATTCCTTGGATACTAAAAAAAATCCATTAATCAAATTTTTGATATTTTTTTTATCGTAGTATTTTGGAATCCCGATCGAGACCAGGAATGCATAGGGTTTGATTCCTTTTGAGCACAGATCACTAATGCATGATACGATACTTTTTCTTGCAATTTGCCAAGGTCGCATTCCTGCAGGTACATCGGTACTTTCTACCAACATGTCACATTTTAGAATTAGTTTTATCGTAATATTATTTACTTTGATGGGTAGATTTACGATATCATCTTTTTCAATTTTTGATATTTTTCTAAATTTAGAAATAAACAGGTCAATTATTTCTCTTTCATTTAATCTGTTCATAGATATTCTGAACTTTTTCCATTGTTTCCTTGTAAAGTAAATGTGCATTGTTAGCTTCAGATTCTACCGAGATTCTTAGAGCGTCTTCAGTATTTGAAGGTCTTATCAAGACCCAAGAATTATCATCAATAAGAACTTTGATACCATCAAGTGTTAGTAATTGATATGAATCTTTGAATTTGTTTTGGATCTTTTCAATTATGGTATTGTGATAATTTGAGTTCATAGGAATTTTTGATCGAATTTGGGTGTATTTCTTTGCTATCAATAAACATTCATTTCTCATTTTTTTATCCATTGTAGAGATAATAGCGCCGGCTAACAACCCGTCTCTACACATAGTGAAATTTGGCAAAATGAACCCACCACTGCTTCCTTCCCCACCTGCATCAAAATTCGAATCAATTATGTTCTTGACTACGTTTGATTCTCCCACCTTAGAATATGCAAGTGATCCTCCATATGATTTGATGATATTTTCGATTGTGTTACTAGTATCTATACTGGTTACATATCTTCTTAAACCATGGCTTAATGTACTTGCAACACATAAGAGAAGCGTAGAATCAGGTGTTAATTTTGTTCCATCATCATTTACTATGACAAGTCTATCACCATCCATATCGAATGCAAATCCGACCTCTAATTTATTAATACTCACTAATGTTCTCAATTCATTAAGGCTATCAGTCGTGGGATCTGGAGTTCTGGATGAAATTGACTCAACATCATTTATAGAATAAACTTTTTCGCACAGCATTTTGAACAATCTTACTGCATAATTACATGCAGAACCTCCACCCAAATCAACGCCTATATTTTTCTTTTCATGATTAAGATATCCATTTTTTTCTAGCAGCGTCATTAGATCAGATATATAATTTGATCGAGTGGTGAATAATTCTCCAGATTCAATAAACGGCGGAATAGAACCAGACAAAAATGAGGTTAATTCATCCTCAAATACACCTCTTCCATCTACTATGAATTTAAGACCGTTCCACTCTAGAGGATTGTGAGACGCAGTTACAATAATTGCAGATTTATGAGTTCTTGATTCTCTAAACACTACTGGAGTTGGTGCGACATCCAAATTGTAGATTTGGAAGCCTTGTTCTAAAAGTCCTGCAATAACAATGCGGAGAATGATATTACTTGAAGGTCGTGTATCTCTAGCTATAAGGCAATCCTTTTTAACTTTACCAATAAATGAACCAAATAGCCTAGAAAATTTTGCAATTTGATGCAAGCCAAGATCATCATTACCATAAATCCCTCTTATTCCAGATATCGAAATTTTCATTTCTGAATAATTAGATCACGTATTATATAATCTTGTAAATTCGGTTATTTCATAGATTTGATTTGAATGGAATGAAACATTGCCTTTGATTAAATGAATGTTTTACACGATTAATAACAATAAATTCAACAAATGAATATATTAGATCTTTAAAATAAATGTTGTAGCTGCCTCAGTAGCTCAGCCTGGCAGAGCGAAGGTTTCGTAAACCTTAGGCCATGGGTCCAAATCCCATCTGAGGCTTTAATTACAACTAAATGCTGTTTAAACAGCCTTATCTCACTCAATAATAACCTCTTAAGGTACTTGAGCCGTCAAATGCCACTGCAGCCACAGCAGCAGCGACAGAAGTAATGGATATAACAAACCCAGAATATTAAAATTTCATAAATTCATTAAAATCTGAAAAAAACAAGAACGATCTATTTGTCTCTTGAAAATTATCTTCTCTATAATAATATAACAGTTGAAACACTCTTAAATTTACCTGTCAAAGATTTCGAGCAACTATTAATAAATTATATCTAGAAATTAAAAGCAGAAGAGGAGTCATTTTGGACATTTATCAAAATATTGGCCCGTATCATTTTCCAAATCTGGTAGATATGATAAACACCCGTAGCAGTTGTCACAAACTAAAAGATGTTTTATTGATGGACCTCCTTTTTATCAGGACTAATAACTCTCGATAAAACTACTCCTAACTGCAAAAAATGGAAACAGTGATACTAAAACCTTCTGAAAATGAAAAAGTGAGATATAATGTAATCCTATTATAAAAGGCTACTTTAAGAATCATAATACTTAATAACAGGATAACGTAGTAACTTTCAAAAAATTCCATATAGGAATTGAGCGACTCCATCTCCTACATGGGATATCGAATGATGTCTCGCGCATCCGACAGCAAAGAATAAACGCTGCAATCTAGTAGGACTTACTCCTTGAGCAACATTCCTACTAGAAACTTTATCTTATTTACGTTTTTTCGTACTCTCAATGTTAGAGACGGAATACTCAATGTGCAGAAATAAAATTTAAATCAATAACATCAATAACAGACTTAGTCATTTCATTTTTTGTTAGTTAGTCTCCATAAGGCGTTAGTTTATTGAGTTTATTGGGGTTGGGTTGGGTTGAGTTTTACGGGATCTTTATGTTCCTTATCCTTCTCTTTATCTCTTCATTCATGGCTAAGCCATCCAGATTATACGGCAACCGCTTACCTGAACAAATTGATGTTTGTGTATCCTGTTTACAAGATACACGCTTTTTGATAGTCGGTAAGGGCAACGGCGATGGCCTAGTCCCCAGTTATGCTCAATGCTTGAAGATAGAACTCCGTATAAAATGATGGCACAATACAAGAAAAGAAGGAACAATACTATTACTATTCTTTGCATTAACAATAGTCATAAGTGTAAATACCAACTATGTTCACGCTCAGGATCCAAACGATCTTCCACCATATATAACGAAACCGTGGATTGTTAAAGCGATTAAATCCAACGGAAATATTCCATATGAAACACTGATAATAATGATAATGATCGATACTGGAACTATATTACACAAAAGAAAACTTCATAGAGGCAAAGGGTTGTCAACGATATCTTTTTTATGGATATAAGAAATTTACCGGCAAATAATTTATAACATACTAACTCAACTATTTTTATTTTGTTAAGTTTGAAAATAAAACCTCATATCTAATTATATGCAGAGTTCTCTCTCATGAAGTATGGTAGGATCGAATGAAAAGGAATTTCTGAAAGTGCTAAAGGACACACAAAAGAAATTCAATACACTGATGCTTGCAAATGAAAAGCAAATGAAACAGTTACAAATTCAATTAAAAGGTATGGATGCACGACAGAAGGAAATTATTACTACACTCAATAAAGTAAGTAAATCAATACAAAATACTAATCTCTCAAAAGATCTGAAACTTGCCCTAAAAAATATTAATCTGTCGGCCGAAGTAGGCAGAAAAATCCAAAATCTTAACATGTCTGTTGAATTTGCTAAAGCACTCGAAGATATCAATCTATCAGACGAACTTTGCAAAGTAGTTCAGAATATTGATATTTCAAAGGATATCAGAGATGCAATAAAAAAATTCGAATTATCTATTACACAAAACAGAGAAGGTTTTGAAAGTGAACGAACAGATGATGAGCATGTAGATGAAGATGGGGATGATGAAGACGGAAATAAAATAACAAAACAAAACGCAGAGGATAATGGATTTCTTGCCGAGGGAAAACAAGAGGATGAAGAAGGAAATAAAAGCGGAGAAGATGAAGATGAACACGACGACAAAGATGCTAAAAACACATGAAGAATTAGTTTAGAATTTTCAGATTTTTATTTTCCTTACCAATAACTAACCCTTATTGCAACCAATTGTTAAATATGAATTGATCTAGCTCTATCCAATGCTCGGTTTAATTACTGGATCCGTTTGTTTTTTGACTAGGGACGTCTCGTGTGATAAAGTCTTTATTAGAATTAATTCTTCACAAGTTGTCGCTTGATATGAATTAGGAGAGACTTGAAAAAGAATTCATACTTAATAATAAAATTGTCTCAAATCCAAAATGTATAGCAGTTAATAAAATCACATCCAAATATTGAGTGCGGATATGAATTTAAGTAATACATTCAAAATATCGCTAGCGATATAGTCTTGTAACTAAACTTAATCAACAAAGGAATGATATAATCAAATTAAAGAACATGTAAATTTATTTCAAAATCTACTTGCTACTCTAAATTTACCAAGCATATTATGTGTTTATAGTTAGAATCTCTAAATCAGTGAGAATATTGTTATATAATGTGAGAGTATAGAGTGTGTAGTAATGATAAACCTTAACCTCTGCGAGAGATGCAACAAAAGGACTAACTCACTCAGGTACTGGTTCGGAAAATTACTTTGCCCAGATTGCTACAATATTAATAGGTTAAAACCACAGACGATATTACTAAACAATATAGTCGAATAGGACCACCCACCAATTTTTGATTGTAGTAGGACGAATAGTACCGAATATGGCTCTAGTCCTAGCATAGACTAAAACAAGCTTTAATGGTAACTAGGCTCATTTTGTTTAATACTGTTCAAAGTGGATTTAATTACAACTAAAATATACAATTGGCATATTTGAATTATATGCATTATGTATCCAAGAATAGTAGTCGATAAGCGGGAAAGAGCAAGCAAAATTCCAAAATTATTACGTGAAGTGGGAATAAATGTGGACCTAGCGACATTAATGGTGGGTGATTATATTATTTCTTCTAGTATCGGAGTAGAAAGGAAAACTGTTATTGATTTTATCAGATCATTGTACGACGGCAGATTATATATTCAATGTGCCCAACTTTATAGACACTTTTCATGTCCTTTATTAATTCTAGAAGGTGATTTCAACGATTTGAGAGAATTAAGTGTTAGGATGAATGATTATTACAGATCAGTTGCTATTATTATAATGGATTTTAAGATTTCAATTGTTCATACATCGACGATAGAAGATACGAAAGAGCTTTTAAAAGCACTAGCTATTAAATCTCAAGACAATTCCATTAAGGGCCCACTCCTGAGAAAAATGAGAAAAGAAAAATCAGAATACAATCAACAGTTGTCAATTTTATCCTCATTGCCTGGAATAGGAGATAAATTAGCTACAAGAATGTTGGAAAAATTCATATCGCCCAAAAATGCTCTAAATGCATCTGCAGCCGAACTTGCAAAAATTCCGGGACTGGGCGTATCGCGGGCACAAAAAGTTAGAAAAATATTGGACGATAAATATATTTTAAAAGATGAAGTTAATCAAGAAACTTTATTGGGACATATGACATGATAATAAGAAAGGGAATTAGAATTCTAAAATACTCACATTTTTAGCATTTTAAATAGCTTGATAATTTTATATATTTATTAGTACACTGCACCTACTGATTGTTTCATTTCTTTGGATAGTTCTCTGTAACCATTTTCGTCTATTATTACTGCATTTATACTGTCTCCAGTACCAGCATTTCTTCTAATTGCGGCAGCTATAGATTGTATTGCTATTTTGTATGCCTCATTTACACTTAGATCTTCCCTGAATTCAGATTCGAGATATCCATATGCAACTGGTGAGCCACTGCCAGTTGAAATGAATTTTTCACTTGTCAATGATCCGAATAAATCGATGTTATAAATCTGAGCTCCGTCTTTATCATATCCACCCATTATGATTTGTACATAATATGGATAATATCTTTGGTTGAATAGAACATTCGAACAAAGTCTTGCAGCAGATTTAACTGGAATTAATTGTTTATTTGATAATCTATAAATATTTGCATTATAACGTAAAAGGTCAACCAAATTTTGTGCATCAGCTACACCTCCAGCAATTGTCATTCCTAGGTGCTGATCAACCTTTTGTATCTTCATTACGTGTTTATCGGCTATGAATAGACCTGCACTAGCCCTTGTATCTGCAGCCATAACTACTCCATCTTTACAGGTCAATGCACAAGTCGTAGTACCTTTTTTTATGTGTTGGGTTATATACTCTTCATATCTTTGGGACGTAAGCACATGTTCATAGCGTTTGTCTGATGAAAACATATGTTGTGGCATATACTCTTCATATCTTTTGTCTGATGAAAACATGTATTTTATCTGATATTATACTAAATTTAAGTATTGTCAGTATGCTTACATATTTATTAGATATTATTATATTTCCAATTATTAAACACTAGATCCATGCAGAGAACATTGTTTGACAAGATTTGGGACAACCATGTTGTAATTAAATCTAATCAAATTCTAAAACATAATGATGATGGACCTTCACTAATTTATATAGATAGACATCTTTTGCACGAAGTTACATCTCCACAAGCATTTGAAGGTATACGACAGAATAATAGATTCGTTAGACGCTCTGATTTGACTATTGCTACGGCTGATCATAATGTTCCTACTAATGATAGATCTCTTCCAATAATAGATGAAGTTTCTAAAACACAACTAGAGACATTGAGTAAAAATTGTAAGGAATTTGGAATAACGCTATTTGATATCGATAGTCCCAATCAAGGTATAGTACATGTAATTGGTCCAGAATTAGGGTTTACACTTCCTGGAACAACAATAGCATGTGGTGACAGTCATACTTCAACTCACGGTGCATTTGGCGCTTTTGCCTTTGGCATTGGAACTAGTGAAGTTGAACACGTATTGGTGACCCAATGTATTTGGATCCGTAAACCAGAATCATTTTTGATTAACATAGAAGGTACAAGAAGGAATAGACACACAATTACTGCTAAAGATATTATACTCAATATCATACGCAAAATAGGGGTCGGGGGAGGTAATGGAAGCGTAATTGAATATAGAGGCAATACAATTTCGGAATTATCCATCGAACAGAGAATGACAATTTGTAATATGTCGATTGAAGCAGGCGCAAGAGCTGGATTAATCGCACCTGATGATAATACATTCAATTATTTGCGGGGACGAAAATATTCTCCAAAAGATGCAGAATTAAATGATATGATCGAATATTGGAGAAATAATTTAAAAAGTGATCCTAATGCAAAATTTCACAAATCTATCAATATAAATGTAGATAGTTTGGCTCCTCAAGTTACTTGGGGGACCAATCCTTCGATGGTTGTCGATGTTACTGAGAATGTTCCTTTTCCCGATGAATTTGCAAAAGGAAATGGAAATGAAGAAAAAGTAGCTATTCGTGCCTTAGAATATATGGATATTAAACCGGGTACACCTATTACAGAAATCATGATAGATCGAGTATTTATTGGTTCATGTACTAATTCAAGATTAGAGGACCTTGTTGAAGCTGCTCTAGTTGTCAAAGGTAGAAAAGTATCACCAAATGTTCGAGCTATGGTTGTTCCTGGATCACAACAAGTAAAGAAGGAGGCAGAAAAGATTGGCCTAGATCAAATTTTCAAAGAAGCTGGGTTTGAATGGAGGGAATCAGGATGTAGTATGTGTCTGGGAATGAATCCTGATATTTTATCAGTTGGTGAGAGATGTGCAAGTACATCTAATAGGAATTTTGAAGGGCGCCAAGGATTTAAAGGAAGAACTCATCTAGTTAGTCCAGTAATGGCAGCAGCTTCTGCGATAGCTGGACATTTTGTAGATGTCCGAGAATGGCTATGAAAAATTTCTGGATATGAAAGCATTTAAAAAAGTCAGGAGTCAGTTGATACCGCTAGATATAGTAAATGTTGATACAGATCAGATAATTCCTAAACAGTTCCTTAAATTAGTTCAAAAAAGTGGATATGGAAATTATCTTTTTTATGATTGGCGTTTTAATCCCGATGGCAGCCTCAAAAATGTATTTGTATTAAATAATCCTAAGTATGCAGGCAGAGAGGTTTTACTTGTTAGAGAAAATTTTGGCTGTGGAAGTTCAAGAGAACACGCAGTTTGGGCTTTGTTTGATTATGGATTTAAGGTCATATTAGGTCCATCTTTTGCAGATATATTTTACAATAATTGTTTTAAAACAGGAGTATTACCAATTGTATTGAGACGGAACGATATAGAACATTTATTTAATAATTCAGAAAATTTTGTCGAGATAGACCTCATGGAGCAAAGGGTTAACGTTAACGAAAGATCGATTAGATTTCAAATCGATCCGATGAGAAAGAAGATGTTGTTAGAGGGTTTAGATGAAATTGGATTTACATTGCAATTCGGGGTCCATATTGCAAGGTATGAAAAACAAAAAGGTAAGGGAATAATATAGTACTTTTATTGTAGCATACGACCCAAAAATCTTAAAATTTGTAGATTGTTTATTCGTATGTTTATATTGTGTAATATAGTATTATTGTATATAACACCGTTTTGAATTTTCCACAGTGTTTAAATAGTTTCAAACATATGCACCAAGTAGTGAATTAATTATGCCAATTGCTATACTACCAGATGTTGATGAACAAAGATGTATTGGCTGTGCTCTTTGTGTTGAAATCTGTACCGCTCTAGGTCCAGACGTACTCAGAGTAAAGCCAGTAGAAGGATGGAAAAGAGGTAAAGCATTTGTCTTTTATCCAGAGAGATGTATCTCTGATGGTGCATGTCTAGGTGTATGTCCGACTCATGCAATTTTCTGGATGAGGCCAATGGAATATACTTCTGGTCAACCCGTTCCATTACACAAGAACGGTGTATTCGATAAGGGTTGGGAAGAAGGCTAAACAAAGAGATTTCGTAGCTACAAAACATTCTCTTACTTTTTGTTCTCTTAAAATTATCTCATGTTGTTACTCATGTCGTTATTGTAATTTTTTATGGGCTGTTTTAAGCAGATACAAGGTAATTACGAAGTTGTTAAATACCTAATGTAATTATATTCTAACCATTTAATAATATTAAAAAGATAATCATCCATATTACCAACTTTAATTCGATTACATGCAGTACAATGACTAAGAAAAAGAAAAATAAAAAGAAAAATAAAAATGAATAATTATTTCTTAGGTGCCATTCTTAAGACATCAACTTGGCCACTATGTAACCAATCCTTCAATTCTTCATGTGAGGGTTTAGCATCATGCTTCCCTGCCAAATGAAGATGAAGTAGAACATAGTTAACCTGATTTAACAACGGTTTGTTTGCTTCATCACCTTTACGAGATTTCGTTTTAAGATCAACCGGGACAGTACTCCACCATTCTTCGAATGAACGACCCATAGACAACAAGTTAAATTCGAACTTTATAAGCCTTTTCATTATATTTTTAAACTTGATTATTTTAGATCTAAAAACTAGGTTATACTATGCCATTTGAAATGAATGAGCTTGAAAACGCATTTTTAAAATATCACGAATTCAAGAATAATTCATCTAAAAATCACGAACGTTTTATATTTCCTTATCTATGTGGTACATATTTTACTTACCGAAAAATAGATGTTATGAGAGTCGTCGCAATTGCAAAATCCATATCTTCACATCCAAAATATCTAGATGTGGGATGTGGATATGGAGATTTTTTAGCAAGAATAAGAGAATTTATCCCAGATGCAACCGGAATAGAAAAAGACACGAATATTTTCTACACGTTCAACAAGATAAAACCTGATCATATTAGTACTATAGATGTTTCATGGGGTGAGGAAAAATTTGATGTAGTTTTTGTTGGTTGGATGGACCCAGGAGTAGATTATAGAAGACATGTGGCAAATTGTACTAAATGTATCATTACTACATTTGACACTGGTGGTCAATGTGGTTTAAATGGAGCCTGTGAGTACGAAGATTTAGGATTTCACAGAGTTGCATGGTGGCGAACTCCGGCATGGATAGATGTTAACTACGAAATAATGAATAAATATTATACAAAAATGACAAAAGATGTTTACGAACGACTACACAAGCTAAGAGGAGCACATAATTTATGGTATGTTTATGCAAAGAAAGAAATAGCATCGGTAATAAATAACGGCTTAAAATCATGGATCAAAAATGAAATCAAATTATTGAATGACAAATTTGAATTCGAATCAATTTTAGATGACTGTGGATTTGGCTATAATGAAGAAATTCCAATTTTGGTATCTAAAGAAAAAGTATTATGGAAAGTAATTTTTGATGATGAATAATTGTTGTACAGTATAGAGCTTTTAAAGGCTTATATGGAATTAAAGAGATTTAGGGAACATTCTGTTTCTAAAAATCACGAACGTTTTATATTTCCTTATCTATGTGGTACATATTTTACTTACCGAAAAATAGATGTTATGAGAGTCGTCGCAATTGCAAAATCCATATCTTCACATCCAAAATATCTAGATGTGGGATGTGGATATGGAGATTTTTTAGCAAGAATAAGAGAATTTATCCCAGATGCAACCGGAATAGAAAAAGACACGAATATTTTCTACACGTTCAACAAGATAAAACCTGATCATATTAGTACTATAGATGTTTCATGGGGTGAGGAAAAATTTGATGTAGTTTTTGTTGGTTGGATGGACCCAGGAGTAGATTATAGAAGACATGTGGCAAAGAAAACTAGGACGATAGTAACGACTTTAGACGAAGGTATAAGTTTGGCTGCAGAATATGAAGATTTAGGATTTCACAGAGTTGCATGGTGGCGAACTCCGGCATGGATAGATGTTAACTATGAAATAATGAATAAATATTATACAAAAATGACAAAAGATGTTTACGAACGACTACACAAGCTAAGAGGAGCACATAATTTATGGTATGTTTACAGCAATAATTTTAAGAATTTTCAAAGTATCAAGAATGCTCTAACTAATAGTGACATCGAATATGAAAATATACAGGGATATGATTTTGAGCAGGTTTTGGATGAAACAGGGTTTAGATTCTTAGAATCCTTTTCAAACACAAGACATACTAGATTATGGGAGATCGATTTTTCGAATTAATTATTTTTTATAATGAATGTCATATCATTAATTTCAAAATTTATTATATTCATAACAATAGTAACGGTTGTTACTTTTTACCATTTTCTTTTTTCGTTATTACGAACATAATAATAAAGATATTGTTGAGCATATCCAGAATATTTTCCAAAATAATTTCTTATGGCATTAGAGACTAATAGGTAATTATTTGTAGTTAGTTTTTTCTCTAGATTATTGATATATGGTAATTTGTTTTCGATTAGATTGTAATAATGTGAACAAAGAGCTCTTGAAATCCAAACGTCGATCGGAAATGCGTCTAGTTTTTCTAAAGAGAATAACAATACGCAATCAGCAATTTTATTTCCGATTCCATAAATTTTCATGAGTTGTTCTTTAGCTTTTGCATAACTACTAAACTTCAAATCGTCCAAGTCAAAAGATTCTTCTATGATCCCATCAGCAATTGATTTGATGGCTTTTGCCCTATAACCAACATGGCAAGAACATATTTCATTTATTGAGGCTTCATACAATCTTTCCACCTTTGGAAAGGTATAAAATATTTTTTCATCTAACATTAATTTTTTGCCAAATTTCCTAGATAAGTTATTAAGCATGTTACGAATCATTGGTATATTAGTATTACTTGAGCAGGCAAATGAAATCATACATTGAAAGGGATCTTGGCGCATCAAACGTAAACCAAAATATTTTCTTATTAATTTGGACATTAAAACATCTTTTGATAGATCTTCAAATATTTGATTCATATTATCATCTAATCTAAAAACAAATTTTTCCCACCCATCAAAAGATGGAGATGAATAAAAATCGATATTGTCAATAGTTGAGCTTTTATCATAATTTTCTGATTTCTTGTCAAATATACAGATCTTGAATATGTGATCTCCATGGACTCCGTACCACAGATTTCCATATCGCTGCCATAGAAAAACCTGGCCGCTATTAATAGTCATCTCAGGGTCAAATTGAGAATTTAAGTTGGTAGGTGAAAACATAATATTTTGGTTATTTATGGGAGATTATTTTCTATATTTATTCTCAGCTTCTACATATCATATGATTTGACTTGAGCTATACATGTAAAGTTACAAATAATGAACAAATTGGAATTTGATCAAACTCGATGAAATAACTTATGCAATTTATAGTAGGTATGACTTGAATTCCAATCATATTAATATCAATACATCTCAGCAAAATCAACTTTTCTTATTTGGCCAACAATTAAATGATAATTAATAGAGAATTATTTGGTCACATATTGTATAAATTCTTGGTTTTGGATAAAATAAGTCGGATATAAACATAAATGGAGCCTTAAGTTATAGTAATTACCTCATCCTTATCTGGAGCCTTTGCATCAAAACCGTATTTATCATTAATTTCTTCTGCGAATCTTATACATGAATTTCCATCGCCATGAACGGTTAGGACTTTTGGGTTACCTTTAATTTTGTCTAATAATTCAAATAATTCTTTTCTACTATTATGGCCAGAAAATTCAAATCTATTTACATCTGCAAGACTTTTTCTTGTTTTTCCATTAAATGTCACAGATCTTCTATCCAAGAGAAATCGTCCCGGCGTACCCTCTCCCTGATATGACACAAGAGCTATACCATTTTTAGGGTCTTTAGTAATTTCTTGTAAGTAAAATATTGCTGAACCGCCGACAAGCATACCTGCTGGTGAGATTACCACACCGGGTTCCGTTACTATTTTCTTTCTTCTATGCCATCCTTGTATCCATTCTGTATCCATTATTGCTTTTTTAAAAGTGTCTGAATCTCTTAAATATAAGGGATATTTCAACATTATTTCATTGGCGTGTAATGCCATTCCGTCCATGGATATTTTATGTTTGAACCCATATATTTTAAAAACACATGCAATTTCTTGTGCTCTTTCTACTGAAAAAGCTGGAACGAAAAGTGTCCCACCCCTTTCAACGACTTCATTCGCAAAATGAATAAGGGATTTTTCTGACTCTTCCCTCGACATCTGTTCGGTCTGGGAATATGTACTTTCGATGATTATCATGTCAATTTCAGGAAGGTCTAGATCAGCCGGTCTAAGTAATTTTGAACCTCGAGTATTTATATCCCCGGTATAAAAAAGGCATTTATTGTTATATTTTAGAATTATAGAGGAACTGCCCATTATGTGTCCTGCTTCATGAAGTGTAATCCCTACATCTTTAAGCAGATATTCTTCTTTGTATTGTAGAGAAATAGAATTATTTAGCATGTTATTTAATTCTGCATGTTCAAATGGCAGATACATACCGGATATTTTGATCATATCTGTAATCAAAAGTCTGGAAAGCTCGAATGTTGGTTCTGTACCCAAAGATGGAATATTACTTTGGGCTAAAAATAAAGAAGGGACAAAACCAGAATGATCCAAATGGGCATGGGAAATTACAACTCCATCTATATCTTTCGGTCTTACGTGTGATGGAAAATGCGGTTCTCGCTTTAATAGAATTCCATAGTCTAATAAAACACTGGTCTGATTACATGTTACTAGAAATGCAGACCGTCCTACTTCTTTAGCGGCTCCAAGTACGGTTACTTTCACTTCATAAGTATGTTTTTTGACTAGTTTTAAGTCTTTATAATAAATACAAAAATATGACAAAAATAAAATCATAGTGAATGACCGCGATGGTAATAACTGGAAATCCAGGTACAGGGAAGCACTTAGTTGGAATAGCATTGGCTAAAAAATTAAAGGCGCATATAATTGATATTAATCAATTTGTAATCGAAAACAATATAGGAGTAATAAACGATGATAAGAAGACATTTGATGTCGATATTAAAAAAGCAATTTATGTCTTAAGGAAGGAGCTTTTAATAAAAGATAATCTAATCATCATAGGTCATTTGGCTCCATATTTATTAAGAGTAACAGATACTAAATTTGTAGTTGTTTTACGTAGATCCCCTTATCTTTTATTACAAACTTTCAAAGAAAGAGGATATTCTGAGCTAAAAATCAAGGAAAATATAATAACTGAAATTATTGGGGTGTGTTTGTATGATACTATAAAAAAATTTAGTAAATCCAAGATAGCCGAATTTGATACAAGCAATATTTCAGTTAGACAAATAGTTAAGTGCATACTTAAGGCCCTAAACGATAACACTAAAAGAGAAGTAGGAAAAATTGATTGGTTATCTAACATAGAAAATCAGCACGAAATAATGAAGATAATATCTTATTAACTTCATTAAATATTGCCCTACATTAAGGTAACAATAATTTTGAAAATTTTGTCAATAGCATTTAAATATTTAAAAGGAATTCAAAGTCATTATTGTGTATATTTATTCATGAGTAGAAGAATTAGAATTGGTGTAGATGTTGGAGGAACTTTTACGAAATCTGTTGCTATAGACATGGAAAGCGGAAAAATCATAGCGAAAATTAGTGTCCCAACGTCACACTCATCGTCTGAAGGTGTATCTACTGGTATTATTATGGCTTTAACTACACTGATCAAAAATGAAAATATTAGAGAAGCAGAAATAGAACTAATTTCTCATAGTACTACCCAGGCTGTTAATGCATTACTAGAAGGCGATACGGCAAAAGTTGGAATTATTGGAATGGGTGTAGGTCTTGAAAAAATGAATGTAATTAAAAGGACCAATTTAGGCAATATTGAGTTAGCACCAAATAAATATTTGAATACGTGTTATAGATTTCTTGATACATCTAAATTTTTGGATGAAAAAGAAGTAGAATCAACTATTTTGGATTTGAAAAAAGAGGGAGCAGAAGTAATAATTGTCAGTGAAGCTTATGGGGTAGACGATCCTAGTAATGAATTATTTGTTATGGAGAAGTCAGATATTCCATCTACTGGAGGACACGAACTAACAGGAATTTATGGTCTTGAAATAAGAACGTTGACTGCTGCTATAAATGCAGGAATTTTACTAAAGGCTATCAACACCGCCAAATATGTTGAATCTGCTATACATCGGCAGAATATCTTGGCACCATTAATGATCATGAAAGGCGACGGAGGGATTACAGATATGAAGACATTCAAAAGTAGACCAATTTTGACTGTATTATCAGGTCCTGCTGCCAGTGTAGCTGGAGCGTTATTACATCTAAGAATAGTTAGTGGAATTTTTGTTGAGATTGGTGGAACTTCAACCAATATTTGTGTTATAAAGAATGGCAAACCGGAAATAAAATATGTTACAATTATGAAACATCCAACGTGCATAAAGTCGTTAGATGTTAGAGTGGCAGGTGTAGCTGGCGGTTCGTTGGTAAGATGGTCTGGTAGAAAAATCACAGATGTTGGTCCTAGGTCTGCACATATTACGGGTTTAAAATATTCATGTTATGCAGATCCTTCCGAATTGGAAGGAGGACAGATAATAACCTTTATGCCAAAGGAAGGGGATCCTATTGACTATATTGCTATCGAAACCAGTGGTGGGAAGAGATTTGCCATAACAAACACATGTGCTGCTAATGCATTGGATATACTGAATGATAATGACTATGCAAGGGGTAACAACAAATCTGCAAAAATAGCATTGTCTATTCTTGCCGAAAGACTGGGCACTAGTATGAATACTGCTGCTGAAAATATTCTTGAAATATCTTCCAATAAGATATTAGAGATAATTAATATCCTTATCAAGGACTATAAATTAAAAAATGAACAAATTTCATTGATTGGTGGTGGTGGAGGTGCATCAGTGATTGTACCATATATCGCAAAAAAATTGAATATGAAATACAAAATTCCTGATCATTCCGAAGTTATTTCTTCAATAGGAGTTGCTTCTGCAATGATACGGGAAGAGTTAGAAAAGACTATTAACGAACCTAAACCTGACGAAATTACAACATTAATGGATCAGGTGGAAAAAAATGCAATTGCTAAAGGTGCATTACCAGAATCAATTACAGTACAATCTGAGTATGTAAGTGAAAAAGCACTTCTGCGTGCTACTGCATACGGTAATATGAATTTGGACATAGGTGTTTTAAATGCTACTAAAATAGATAACAAGGAAGCTCAAGCAATTGCAAGTGAATTATTCGGGAGAGATATTGATAATGTGTTTGATATGAAAAATTATTATTTATTTTCATGCAAAATATATAAGAAGAGGTTATTTTTAAAATCTGTAAAACAACCGATACTAGTTTTAGATAAGTTTGGCAGGGTAAGAATATCTATTGAAAATGGTGAGATCTATAGAGACTCGCCTTCAAAAGCTAAAGAAAAAGTTAAATATTTAATTGAAGCCAATCACGACTCAGACAATATTGCTCCACAAGTATATGTTCTTGATGGAATAAGAATTCTTGATTATTCTGGCTTATCTTCAGCAACACATGTTCTTACAGCAGTAAGTAATGATTTAGATAAAATTAATGTTAATGAAGTGGTATTAGTTCTGAAAATTTAGATTTAAATATTTAAAATTAACAGCTATCACAATTTATAATAATCGCTTTTTAGCTATATAATTTGAATAATAAGAAACAAAATTATCAAAATTAATAATTAAGTAGAATAAATTAGTGACATGCAACTTGTATAGGTTTATATCAAACTTTTCGTTCCACAACGAAATGATAATTTTCTGCTTCAATTGTGTCCTGCATCAATATGGGCCAAAGTACCAGAACCATTTTCATTATTTAATTAAATTAGACCTTGGTATTTGTTTGAGTGGATCATCTTTAATAAGGTCATCTATACACTGGAAAATAGAGTGTATCTAGGGCAAGAGCTTAGGTTTAACTTGCATTCTACCAAGAAAGAATATCGGATAGCAATTGTTGATGATGAAGGAGATTTACTGACCCTATTTACTGAAGCACTAAAGACAGCAGGATTAAATGTAATTGGATATACTGATCCGATACAGATATTAGATGTTTTTGAGTCGAATCCTAACTCTTATGATATGTTGATTACAGATATCAGAATGCCTAACATGAATGGATTTCAACTTGTAAAGAGAATATTGGAATTGAATAAGAGGATTAAGATTCTGATAATAAGTGCGTTTGACAATTTGGAATTCGAAAAAGAGTATAATTCTAAATATAAACTTTTGAGAAAACCAATTTCTGTTGAAAACTTGGTGTATACTGTGAAGATGTTGGTTGATACATAGTTGAATAAAATAGCGCAAAACTATTTGATAAAATTCTTAAAATAAACATACTAACTGAAGATCGACAGATATAGGATTTTCGTGTGAAGGTATGTCAAAGTTATCAGAATATTTTTGTATTTGTCATAAAATGCTTTAATCTTGCAAATCGAGATCTATTTGCAGAAGTTACAGAGGACTTTTTAAAGTAAACTAACCCAGTATGAAATGATTTAAATGTTAACACACTTATTTCATAATCATGAGAGAAGAATATGTTTCATTAAGTAACATTGAAATTTCAAATTTGATTAAAGAGATTAAAAAGTATTTCATAGATCTTAAACTGGATATAATACACGAGGAAAAATTTGATAAATTTTGGTCGATAAAGGCGTACAGAGGAGGTGTAACAAATACTATTACAGGAAGTGTTAGAGATGTTGAAGTGATGATAAATGGAAATGGAAATAATTATGATTTAGTGCTAAGAACAGGTGCATGGGGACGTGACATTTTTGTTCCTGGAGCCATAGCGGGTGTAATTACAGGTGGTTTAGGAGCAGGAGTAGTTGCAGGTCTTGAAATATTCAGGGCCTATTCCTTTGAAAAGAGTTTTTGGGAATGGCTTACAGGGAAGGTAACAGAGATTGGAGGTAAGAAGGTGTCGATGACTAAACCGATGGAACCTAAGAAGTCCAGTTAGGTCTAAATATTAGTAACTTAGTTTACATTATTGTCTGATAATAAAAATTACTCAAAAATCGGATATCAGATTTGACATTTATTATCAAATCACATAGCACGTTCAACTAAAGATGTAAATGAAAATGAAGTAGCAGTAGCAGTATACACTTAAAGGAGTATAGGCATTAGCGATATATGAATTAGTAAGATTAGTGTATTACTACATTATTTTACTATTACTGATCCGATATCTGAATTAGTTATATAATTTATAAATAATTCGCTTAGATCAACTTTGGAAAATTTATTGGGTATTGAATTAGTTGAAATTATATCAGTGATTCCAGCATTTTGTAATTTAGAAGCTGCATCATCCAGCAATAATGCGTGTGTACACATTACATAAATCTTATTAACATCATGACTTCTCAAGATTTCTGATGTTTTAATAATGGTGTTACCAGTACTTATCATATCGTCAACAATTATAACATCTCTTTTATTTAATGTTAGAGATTCTTGCATTATTGCAGATACCTTTCCTGTATATCTATCACGCGATTTTAGAAGAGATATGCTCTCTGATCCTAGAATTTTTGCAAATTCTTTTGCTCTAAGTTCTCCGCCCTTATCAGGAGAAACTACAACTGGATAATTAAGATCAAGTTTATGTAATGCATAATTTGCTAGATAAGGAATAGCACTTAGATTGATAGTATTCATTTTGAATTTAAGTGAATTTGGATTATGTATATCGACAGTAACTAATTTATTCAAGTTAAGAAATTCAAGAATTTTTCCTATTAGGTCTATTGTTACTAATTCTCCATTTATGAACGACTTGTCTTGTCTTGCATAACCAAAATAAGGAATAATGGCACAAATGTTTGTTGCACCATCTTGATTGCATTTATGCATCATCATGAATAATTGCATAAAATGTTGATCTACTGGTGGGGGTGTAGAATGTAATATAATACAAGATTTGTCTTTGATGTTATTGTTATTGATGGTGATTTTACTTTCCCCGTCATTAAAAATGTGGAGATCTACAGGCAATATTTTTGCCTTTAAATGGTTAGCAATTTTATTTGCTATTGACAAATACTCGTCAAGAGCTAGAACAGCAATCTCGTGTTGCAAGTTGAAAGTATTTTTCTTGTGTTCCATTATAAGTGTTAAATTCGAATCACTGGATATGTTGATAGCTAATTTGGATAAGGGATGTTTATTTTTTTTAGATCATCTGCCACGTCTACATTGAAATGAATATTTTTAGCTTCGTTCAGTAAGACGGAAGTATCTTTATATCTTGAGCTGAAGTGTGTTAGTATTAATTTTTTTGAATGTGTCATTTTTGCCATGGTTGCTGCTTCAGTTGCAGTAGAATGAAATGTTCTAATAGCATTTTCTAAATTGTTATGATCATATGTTGATTCAAAAATCAATATATCGCAATTTTTAAAGAACTTTTGAAGTTGAAGTGATGGCCTAGTATCGCCTGAAATTCCTATTTTCCTACCTTTGCGTGAAGGTCCTACAACTTGTGATGGTTTTATCAGTACACCATTGATTAATATATTCTCTCCCATTTGTAATTTTTTGTACATTTCTCCTCTTGGTATATTTAGTAAATTCGCTTGATTGATATCAAAAATGCCAGGTCTATTGAGTTCTTCTATGCAGTATGAGTAGGCTAATACAGAATGATTTGCAGTACAACAAGTAACATTATAATCAGGTTCTTCGACAAGAACACCCTCATTTTTAATTGTGTGTATATTAATTTCAAATGATAATCCGAAATCGATTATTCGCATATTTTCAAGTAAGAATTGCTGTAATCGTGGTTCACCAAATATATCAATTTTTTTTTCTCGACCTAGAAGATTCATAGTCTGTAACAGTCCAAGGATACCAATACAATGGTCTGCGTGTAAATGGGTCAGAAAAATCTTCATTTTCTTGTTGATTCCTAGACCAGACATTAAGAAATTTTTTTGCATACCCTCTCCAGTATCGAATAGTAATATTTCATTTCCACGTAATAAGGCTAAAGAGGATAATCCTCTTTGTCTAGTTGGAATAGCTGCAGATGTACCAAGAAATACAATTTTCATATCAACCATGATGTATATTCAAATATTCGTAAGCTAATCTATGTAAATATTAGTATGGCATTGAATTTGTTTATATGGAAATATCCGATTACGCTAGCTTAAAATCAGAAAGAATTTTTTTACTAGATCTTTTTGTTCGGATATCATATTATCATATGCATCTATAAGTTGCTTTTCCATTGAAATCTGTTCTCCAACTACAGACTTAATCTTTCCGATATCAAATGGCACTATACTATCAATTTTGCCGGTACTGTAAGCATGAATATATTCACCTATTATTTTTGTTGTAAACAAAGGTGCTAATTTTAATAATAATAACATACAATCTTTCAAAACTGTTTGCTCTTGCTCATTTGTACTCATTTTATTCAAATATGAGTCTAGAATTTTTATTCTAGAACTTCCTAACTGTTCAATTGAAGAGGCGACTAAGAGACCGGTGTCTGTTAGTTCATAAAATGGAACTCCTTCCAATTGAAGGGCCTTAGGTCCACGTTTAAGTGGTAATCTGCCTTCCTCCTTTACTATATTCGAAGGAATTAATACTTCATCTAGATCTTTAAATATGCCAGAATAAATATTCTGCCATAATATGCCATTATTTTTGGCAATTGCATGAGCAATAGAAGTTCTTGTTCTAAGTTCGGGGCTTTTTTCTGTTGCTAGATGAATTATTATCCCTCTTTGTCTTTTAGCTTCCCCTGTGAATTTATCTTTTCGAGTTTTGAACGTATTAAATATAGCTATATTAGATTTTTTGCTTTTCAAGATAATTCTTGTCCATATAACATAGAATTTTATTTATCTGATATTATTTTAATTTTGTTAACAATTCAGAATTATTATATTCATTAAATAAAATCGGTCATACTAAATTGTTGTTTTTGTTGTGATTTAAATATTAATTTCAATTCACTTTTTAAACCCTGTACTCTACTTTGAAGATATTCATTGATTTTATATTGATCCGAAATCTCAGATGCAATATTAATATATTTTTCAACCGATCCACGGCTTACTGTTTGTAGTAGTTTATTTTTACACTCAGTACATTGTCCAATTAAAGGAATTCTTCTATATTTTTGACCACATTGAGTACATCTAAATGATTGCGATGAATATGCCCTTATATTTCCCATAATATCAGGCAGAATATGTGTAGTAAGTACCATTGAAACAACGTCATTGGGATCCACAGCGTCTATTAATTTAGCTGTTTTAATTTGCATATCCAACTTCTCTTGCATAGTGTTTAAAGTTGAATAAGAGCTTCTTGGTGCAGATTGTATACAATTTGTAGGATGAGTGAAATGATAATCATAAAATTGATTAATTTTACCCATTCTTTTTCTTAGAATTTCAATTTTTTCTACAAGATTAATTGCCTTTTCACCATTGAGAGTTGATGTATAAAATTCTGAAGGATATGTTCTTGAAATATCGATATTTAGTGCTTGTCTTTGAACTTCATGTGGATAAACTAATGGTTGAATTAACAATGGAGCATCCATAAGGCCACCTATTTTATCAGGTAAATATTCGTGTGAAAAATTAAGAAATAGATCTGTTAGTAACATAATTGAATCTGCATCTCCATCACAATCTCTACGTTTAGCAGAATGCCATATAGGAGAAGCTAAACACACTTGAGAGTCTATAAAACCTATGATTCTTCCGATTATTCCAACTGATGTATGTGGGGCTAAACCGACTACCAAATGTCCAATTAAATCTTCATGTGTAAATGCATTATAGAATGGTTTTGTTTTATAAAATCTTGTTAATTCATCATCAATAAATTTGGCTACTTTTAAAAGATGTTCTCCTGCATGGATAGGGATTACTATATCTTGAATAAATAGTTCTATTAATTGTTCTGCTGAGTTTAGTTTATTGCCTAAATAGTCTCTTGTGTAACCCAATTTTTTTAATTTTTGAATATCGGTACCTATCCATTCGGGTCTAAAGTGAGTCAATGGTTCATTAGTAGCATCAAAACGAATAGTTCCATCTTTAAATGTGTATAATTCATACTTTTGTCTCAAAATACCTTTTTCTAATGGTTCAGCAGATCTATTTTTACCCATCAACATCTTTACCCCTTTTAATGGTACTTGTGCTTTCATTTTGATATGATCTTGTGCATTCCCGATTACTTTTTTTAGAGGAAAGTTTACGGGTGAAAAAGTCTTGTATTCATTTTTGCAATATTGGCATTGATGAATCAGAATATTCTGTTGCTTTACTTTACATATATTACATAAATTATTTAGAGGTGTAGAATTAGAACAATTTCTGCATATGTTACTAATAGATGGCATATTACATTTGTTACAGAATCTATTAGCAATTTCTACATAGAATAATGATTTACTATTTGACGCTTTTAGGATATCTCTTGTAGTACCTCCATAAAGGCCCACTGGAAATAGTACATGAACCGGTGGTTTCATTTTTCTTTCCGAAGCCTTTTCAGGTCTACCTACCCTTACAGCTATTGAAGAAAGGAACTTTCTATTTATTTGAACATGAAGTAATGAACTAATGAACTGTGAAGTGTCATCTAAATTGTTATTGTAATTTAAATTTGTATTGGAATTAGACAGGTTATGATCTCTATATGCATTTGAAATTCTGTTTAAAATGTAAAGATGATCAAGATCGTCAATTTTGAGGTAGTTATCTTTTATTGAATGAGATACACCAAGTTTTTCAAGAATTCTCTTTGACTTTGCAATATTATCTATTTGTAATGGTTCTAAGAAAGAATTTGTCTCGTTTTGGTATTTCTTTATTTCATTTAAAAGATACATTATTTGTTTTGGTGTTACTGCTTCCCAGTAAAGTACATATCGTGGATGAAGAGGAACCTTATAATTGATGCTGATTTCGAATGCTTCATGAATAGTTGGAAATTTGGTAAAAGGATGTTCAATGAGTTCGAGTAATCTAGAATTAAATTTATCATATAATTTTGACTTAAGGTCTGCTGTCCATATTTCTTCAACGTACGATGATGGAAATAACTTACAATTATTTTCGAGAAAGTCACCATAGCTAATAAGAATATCTCCAAGATATAGTATTTTTTCTAATGTGGATATTATTAATTTTGCTTGTTGTACTGTTGTAACTTTAAGAACAGTTCCATCTTGAAGCTTGACGATTGGTGGTTCTATACTATCTACTAAGGCAATAGTAGAAGCTTTACCAGGAAAATCCATTTTAATTTGCGTTCCGACAACAATCGCATTATCAAGTAAAATTGGAATAGTAGGATGAATTCCTACTGTTGCAAAACCTGTATTACAACTTCTGCCGTATCTTAGTCTAAAGCCACCGATCCTCTTTGTAGTAGAGAGTACTGGTCTACCAGTTATTACTTCATTCATTCTATGTTGTATTGCATCATCCTCATCTCCAGTTTGGATGGCACCATCTAGATGGTTAAGCCAACTCCATCCATCAAGGTGAAGTGTTTCAACCAATTTCATCAATTTTCTACTTCTGCCAATTAATCCATCATTGATGACCCTGAGTGCACCTCCCCGAACTCTATTAGTTGAAATTCTTTTCATGTTACGATGTCCTACAACTTCTACGGGATCTGTATCAACACCATTAATTTCTACAGGTAAGGATTTTATACATTTTATTACGTCTTCATCAGAAACCTTAAATTGAAAATTACCAACCTCTCTCTCATATATTCTCAATTCTTCAATATATCTTCCACTTTCGTCATCATACCCATTAGCAATGTATCTACCTAATCCGACCACTTTTCGTATATGATCCGCGATTAATACAGTTAATGCTGCCTCTGTACCTCCTGCGGATCGTATAGGACCAGCAAATGATACAGATAAATATTTTGAATTATCAGAATTGGTCCTTATTTTAACGTCAGATATACCTTGAAGTGGTGCTACAGTAACACCTTCTGTTACAACAGAAAGACTAACTCTGACTGCATTACTTAATCTTATTTCTAAGTCTTCGGTTCCGTATATTCCTAAGGCTATTTCTTCAGCAATTTTCAAAGCTGCAAGTTCCTTTCCTGTGACTGTAAGCAAAGTTCTTAACCTCTGAGAAACGTCGATTTCATGCATTTTTGCTACACGATCAGCTAGATCGTAAGCAATTTTGGATTCTATAATATTAGAAATATCAAGATTTGATTGTTTAGCTATTTTGCAAGATACAGAACATCTATCTAGATTATCCAGAATAGAATGATGGTATACTGAATAGTAATTGGGTACTTCTATTTCAAAGGACGTTCTATCAGACTCTGTCATTTACGAATTGAATTTATAATTGCTAAAAAATCGTCTTCCCATTTTTCGTTTTTTTCTATCATAGTACCAACAACAATGATATCTGCACCTGAATGTGATATTTTTTCTGCAGTTTCAGCTGAATTTATACCGCCACCAACTATAACTATTCCGTTATAAAATTTCCTCACCAATGAGACCATTTCAGGTTTAACGTGATTAAATGCGCCTGAGCCAGCTTCAAGGTATAGAAAACGCATACCCATATATTGTGCTGCTAAAGCATACATTAAAGCTATTTCATATTTATCAAATGGTATAGAACGTGCATGACCAATGAACCAAGCAGTCGTGTTCTCTCCTATAATTATGTATCCAGTTGGAATTGCCTCTAAATTATATTTATTTACTATTAACGCGCCTTGAGCTTGAGCTCCAGTTAAATAATAAGAATTTTCAGAGTTAAGTAAAGAGCTAAATAAAATCGCATCAGCATTTGATACAATCCCAGTTACATTTCCCGGAAATAATATGATAGGAATATTGAGTTGTTTTTTTAAGTTATTGATTAATTGAAATAATTCGATTTGATCATAAACTGATGAACCACCAACAAGAATAGCAGAAGCACCGAGTCTTTCAAGGGTTTTAGACGTTGATAGTACGTTGGAATGATTTTCAGCATCTATAAGAGGAAAGCATAGTGTTCCATACTTTTGTTTTTCATTTAATATGTATTCCTCTGTTGTGCCTTTATTCACTATTTGCAAAAATATTGTCTCATATAAGATCTTATTTGTTTATTAATTTGTTAGTGATCATAGAGTAAACAAATTTTACAATAGTTTAATTGAGAGAAAATGCTTGTAAATAATTGTGTCCATAATTCTATCAAAAACTTAATAGTAGTACTATACAGTACTGTATAGCATTTATGACATCAGAGTTACATAAATTTGACATATTTTATACAGAATTAATAAAAAAATCATCATTAACGCCAAGGCAGTTATCAATAATTTACAATAGAGTACAGAAGCAAAAATTTCATTCTAATATAACTTCAGGTGCATATTATAGACAACTTAAGCAGTGCAAATCAAAAATCAGAAGGACGTTATATACAATATTACTGCTATATTTGATTAATTGTTTAGAAGAAAACACATTTACAACACTAGAGAAATTACTATCACAATTATCTGTGATTTATAGTGACAAGAATTTAAAAATACAGGATAAAGATGTGATTAACGTGATGAACACTATTGATGACATTTTAAATATGTTAACTAGAATGTGATAATTAAGCTCAATTTGTACCTTTTAATAAGAAATAAATCACACTAAATTTTAGTATATAGTGATGTATGAATATGAATGTCACAAATTTTGATCTATTAGCTTCTATTGCTTTGTTTCTCGTGACATTTTTTATTGTAATGTTTTTAATGCGAGTAAAAAATGGTACAAATAAAAGAAATAAAGTCAGAAAGAATGTTATCGAGTCCATATTATCTGAATATTCAGATAGACTAGAAAATTATAAGATTATGATCACAGAAATACGTACAAAAGTCGATTTATTAGACATCAAAATTAATAATATAACTACAAATTATAATAAAGACGGTGTATCCGACAACATCAAAATTATTGATCCACTTCAAAAACCAGAAATCAAAAGTAGTGTGATTTCAGATGTGATGACCAGTGATAGTGATAGTGATATCAACAATAATCAGTCACATGATGATAGTGATAATACTATAAATATTATTCTCAAATCACTTACTGAAACTCCACAAACTGCTCGGGATATCCAACAACTGATTAAAAAATCAAGAGAACACACATCACGATTATTAAAGAAGTTGTACCTTCAGAATCTAGTTAGCAGAGATAACAAAAGTACACCGTTTAGATATCATATTACTGAAGAAGGTCATAGACGGTTACATCAGCTCTAGAGTGAAATTTTTCTTGGGAAATTAGATTAACGCTGGTTTTATTCATAGAGTATAACCATTCTTTTCCATGTTTCGTCCTGTCGATCTTACCCTTTGAAAAGAATCTTGCCAAGTATGTAGAAATTATACTAAATTGTATATTTTCGTAATTCTTACAATAAATATTGAAAATATCAGTAGATGTGAAATCTTTATTTATAAAGCTTTCAATTATTTTCCATATCCTAGAGCCCAGATCTAGGTTTATATAATCACTCCTATAGTTGTCAACACTATTCTCAGCTTTTATATTTAGTGAATCTATTAAATCAAATACTTTCATTACTTTATCCTTCGAAAAATTTCCATCTATTGAGAGATTATATTTACTACCTTCTTCATCCTCTAATTCGATTCTTATTCTTTTTTTTCCTAGATTCAACTAAGTTAGCAACTTAGAGTATATTTGATACTTTAACAATAGTGTATTTATATCAATAACAAAATTGTTAGTTTTTGTTAACATTAACTCAGTTCGTTTGAATGTTAATTACAATTTACTCAAAATAATTGCATGATCCAAGGTCCAGTGGAAATAAAGGGGTAAAAATACGCTGATTAACATTATTAACCAAAAAATCTACTTCCAGTGGAAATAAAGGGGTAAAAACAAGAGTTATGATGATAATATTTATACTTTAGAAATATTGTTATTAACATAATAAAACTTTATTATCAAACACACACACCCCTGAATTTCCTATCGAAGCAATCTTATCTCATGTAGTAATATTTATACAGTTTAATTTTATTAATTAATTAATATAATTTGATATTATTCTTTTTATTTATTTGTTAACAAATTATTAACAAAATAAACACAGGAAATTTTTTAATATTGCAGGAGAAAAAAAGGGGTGGAGTTAAAATGGTGCTAAGATTTTGCCAGATGATATAATCGATAATATATTTGATAATGCTATTTATAGCAAAGGTCTCATCAAGAATAGAAAAACCTTAAGTATAGACTACGTCCCTGAAAAACTTTCATTTAGAGACCATGAAACAAGTAGTGTGGCCCAAACTCTCTCAGTTATATTAAGGGGTGGCCGTCCTTCAAATTTACTTATATTTGGCAAGCCTGGAACCGGCAAGACTGCAGTTATTAAAAATGTAGTTGAACATCTACGAAGGAAAGCAAATAACTTTGACATGGTACTCACTGTACCTTTAATTAATGCAAAAAACGCAAATACATCATATAAAGTTCTGTATGAAATTGCTGAGCTAATGGGAATTAATAAAGAAGAAAAAAAATTGCAGGTTCATTTTACCGGCCTTTCAATGGGCGAAGCAGCTGATAGAATACTAGATTTTATCAAACGTAAAAATCTAAACGTGGTATTAATAATAGACGAAATTGATTCTCTAGTTGATAAAAATGGTGATGATATCTTATATAATTTCACTCGGGCAAATGAACGCATCTCATCAGATCAATTCGTTAGTCTAATTGGAATATCTAACAGCCTTACTTTTAAAGAGAAACTTGATCCTCGTGTTAGAAGCAGTTTAAGCGAAGAAGAAATAGTTTTCAATCCTTATACCATTGAACAATTAAAACATATTTTGAGTGAGAGATGTAAAATTGCATTTAATGAAGATGCTGTCTCTGTTGGCACAATTAATTTGTGTGCTGCAATAGCTGGAAAAGAAACTGGTGATGCAAGAAAAGCTATCGACCTTTTAAGAGTAGCAGCAGAGACAGCAGAGAGTGAAAAATCTTTATTAGTTGAAGAGAAACATGTACGATTTGCGCAAGAAAAAATTGAAAAAGATACTAATTTTGAAATTATCAAAAACTCCACTACTCATACAAAAATTATCATTATTGCTATTATGAAATCAAAGAATAAAAATACTGGCAACATATATGAAACATATTCTACATTATGTTCATACCTTGAACAAGAACCATTAACTCGTAGACGAATTACTCAATTGATAACAGAATTGGACCAATTAGGTTTGATTACTACAGACTTAATAAATCAAGGTAGATACGGCAGATCACAGATAATAAAACTTGCCATTCCACCAATTATTATTCAGGAGGCTCTTAAAGATGATCCTGTTATAGTTGCTGATCTTCTCAGTATTAGTTTATAAAACTTTTTTGGAATACTTGTAATGTTGCTAAATTCACAATAATAGCAATACCTGGTGTAGGAACAATTCCCATCGTTTGTTGATACTTGGTTTGAGATTGCCATGCACCTGAATTAATTATTAATGTACTTTTATATCTATTAACATCAATAATGTGAACATGTCCAGAATGAAAAATATCAGGCGTATCCTCTATCACCAACATATCCTCTTCTTCTGGAGCCAAAGGAGTGCGACTTCCATAAATTGGCGACAGATGTCGCATTTTTAATAGATATTTCATGGCGTCAGCAGGTTTTGAATAAGTTAAGTCAGGAATTGAACCAATAATATCATCTAAGCTTTGACCATGGAACATTAAAATTTTTACCTTATTTAGTTCTATTAATGAAGGATTTCCAAGCAGCGAAAAATTGTCTAGTAACTGTACATTTGGCATGTTTAAACACCCTTGTGGAAGAGATCTCCTTCCAGGATCGTGATTACCGGGTATAACAAAAACATGAATTCTTTTTGGTATCCTCTCAAGGAGATTAACAGCACGAAATAATTGTTTTTCTGTGGTCATATCTACAAGTTCTTTATCCTGATTCGGAAATATTCCTATACCATCTACTATATCTCCTGCAATACAAACAAATTTGATTTTACTTACAATTTCATCATCAGAATACAGCCATTCAATAAATTTCATATATGCATCTTCCATAAAGTATTTACTTCCTATATGAAGATCAGAAATCAAGACTGCATATACTTCGTTATGTGATTTATTAGCAATCCGCTCTGGAATGTCAGGATACAATAGATCTTTTACATTAAAACTCCGTTTATCATTTCTATTGAAATATCCTTCAAGCATAACCATCTGGTCCAAAACAAGCAACGATATCTTCTTCTTTAATTCTGCTTCTTTAACTGAAAACTTTAAAATTCCTGTCATATCATCAATTATTACCTCAACATCATTTGTCCTAATCTTTTTTGACAAAATAAGGCCAGAAACAAAAATGCTTTCGGGTTTAACATCTTTACCTCTAGGATCCTTTACCACATTTTTATAATTACCTTTAATTTCGGCAATTTTTTTAAGTCTTTTTGCATTTGATCTCATGGAAAAAATCTTTAACATCTTCTCGTATCTGCTCCGAAAAAGTGATGTAAAACCATCAATTCCTTCGGTCGAATTGATCTTTACCGTCGGATCAGTCAGTACATTAAAGTTTACATCACCACTATCTAAACTGTGTTGTTTTCCTGTTAATCCACTGTCACTAAGCATTAAAGATGTGGTGTATTTTTCTAAAGCAAATTCGGTCTTGATATCTTCTATTAATATCAAAAAATTCTTTAATTTACTTTTCTTTTGAATTATTCTTTCAATCATTTTTTTCCTGTCACACTCTGAAGATTTTAATAACGCAAATGCGTCTGGATGTATCCGATACCCATTATTTATCAGGTAATTTAATGCATCACCAACATCATTCAGTTTTGACAATTAATCTTCATCATTTTTTACTAGATTATATTTCTTTAATTCAAAATCTGTACTGTTATAATACTAATATAAGGATCAGGAAAAACTTGTTACTCCTATTATACCTTGTATTTCATTTTTGAGTTTATCTTTATTGTTAACAATGTTATTCCTATCATTTCCGGAATTTATCACGATATTCTGTTATATTATTTGCCTAAAATTGTAAATGAGTCGAGAGAAACTGGTTAATATTTGAAATTTTATCGTTTATAGAATTCAGATATCAGTTTACAGATATAGCCATTAACGGAAATACATTGATAATTAAACAATCTATTACAGAATATGAATGTAGAATTGTACTATTTTTGTATTTTAATAAGGCTATTTTTGTAATTATAGTAACAAATATTCAGAACGAATATCTTATATTTTAATATACTATTGGTTCTAATTTTATTAGCAAAGTTATACCTATTACTTGATGTAACGACATTACTCCATTTATGGATTAAGCGAAAATCTTCTAGATCAATTCTAATTCAGCTCACGAAATTTTAAGGAATAAAACAACAAAAAGTCCCATTATTATTATTTTAACTTAAAAGCATCAGAATTTTGATATGCAGAAATTATTCTATCACCCATCTCCTTTGTAGATTTAATCTCCTCGTCTATTTGTTGAGCTTCTTTACAAGTGACGTCGGCATACGATTGATTCAATAGACCTACTTTAATAAGATCCTGAACTACATTCTTACCAGCAGCAACTCTATCAGCATGTTGAGAACAATACTGAATAATTAAATTTCTTGAATCTTCTGACCTCTTGATATCAGGAATTGCAAAACTATGTGGCGTAAGACGGTCGAGCCATAAAATAGATATTGAGATTAAGGCACATAAAGCAATGACATTCCTATCCATGACATTAAGATAAGACTTCAGTGTTTATCCTACTATAATAAAATAAGTTGACCTTCCGATTACAGAACCTTCCATAGAAGATAGATCCCATACAGGCTTGATTTATCCTGATATATCTGCATGACACTATCAATTTGTGTTGCTGATTTCTTAACATTTCTAATAACTTTTACAAATAAATCTTAGGATAAACCGTTTTACTGCCAAAGCTTTTGTAAAAGTATTTTCTTTGAAATAACTATTACAACTATCTTAATTATAAAGATAAAATAAGAATAAACTATACAGTTCTATCATGAAACAAAAGAAGCGTAATGATAAGAGACGAAATATCAATAATCTGAAGAATAGAGAAACAGCTTCTACTGCTTACAAACCAATCAAGCAAACTACTAATGACTATCCAAGAAGTAATTATGATAATCAAACTGATAATAAGGATAATAATGTAAATATACATACGAACATGGGACTAGGAAAAAAGAAAAAAATAAAAACTGAACCAATAGATCAAAAAGACAAAGTCTCATGTCCAAAAGCAATTGCAACACTACCTACATCATCAACATCACAATCACAACCGCACCCGCAACCAGAAGTATTTGATTCTTATAGATATAATGCTATGTCAGAAATGAAACAAATAGCAGATATGGAACCAAATAATACAAGTAAAGTATTCTCACATGTGGAAGAAAAACAACAACTAGATCCTTCAATGATAAGTATCAACGATAGCACTAAAAAAACTGGCCCTGAAAAAAGTCTAACTACAAATCCTGACACCTATACTTTTCATGCCATGGAAAATCCGACCTTGGAAGGAAGAGATCGTTTATCCAAACCAGTTAGATTCTATGATAGCCAGAATCAAGAATCTCATTCTAATCCACTCAACAATGATGACAACCCATTCATTTCGATGATAAAAGTGTGGCAAGATTATACAATTACATGGATTAATCTATGGAATGAGGTAATGAAACCTGGGACGAGTATCATTAAAGATTATCTCTAATTTTTGTACAAAGTGAATCTCGCCTTCTATAAACTGGCAAATATTCATTCAATTTACCTAGATCCAAATAATAGATATGTGATATACTAAATCATTAGTAATAGCTATAATTTTCAATTACCTATACTTTTGTACGGTTAATAATGTTTATCTTATCCTTTCAGATAAATATCACTAAATAATGGGACTACATATTCACTTCTTACCTGAATTTAAATCACAACCTTCTATGATAGCTGGACTTCCAGATATGGGTAATGTAGCTGGAATTGGACTAAACTTTCTTTCTAGAAAGTTAAATGCACAATTATTCGCAGAAATTCACTCTTACTGGCCTCCTTTTATTACTTATAATAATGGAATCATAGATTATTCCCAAGCCAGCTATAAGTTTTATTTTGTTGAAAAGTACAATATTATTATCTTTACCGGAGAGTTTAATCCCTCTGATCCCAGCAGATTGTACGAGATAGTAAATGAAGTATTAAAAATGGCTGAGAGGTTTAATATCAAAACTCTTTATTCTATAGGCGCTGCATTCAAACAGCAAAATATCACTGCTCCTAATACTGTTTATATTGTAACAAATAACCCTGAATTCTTAAATCTTACAAAGAATTACAATATTTCTGTACTTGACGGTCATGGTCAAATATTTGGTTTTAATGGATTAATTATCGGACTTGCCAAAGAGAAAGGAATTGATGGTATATGTATATTGGGAGAGATAGATAATCCAAATATAATCCAACCAAAAACTGTTCGAACAATCTTAAATACACTTATCAAAATTTTTAACATAGAAAATATAGACATGAAAGAGCTCGACGACGAAGAAGATAGAAAAAACTTTATGCAACAACAAATGACTTATTTTGAAAAAGCATTAGAATATAATAAAACCCCCGGTATAGCATAACTTTACTAATCAAAATCCATGTAACTCCTTCGTTCTACTTGATCGATTACCATAACTGAGAGAGGATCAAACTTCATATCTTCCAATTCATTTAATTTTCCTTTAAATATTTGTTCATCACTTGTAGTCAAAAATTCGAACACCCATACATCTAACTCCGAAGTTTTAATTCCATTCTTCTTTAGATAAATAGCTATATCCGATTGCATGAATTCCATTATTGGATTATTATTCCATGGTCGTGGCAATAAAATAACATTTCTTCTATGTCTTACAGCATTCAATAATTCTTGTTTTTTATCTTCTATATCTTCTGTTACATGAAAGCTAATAATTGTCGATTTATCAAGTGGAATTTTTGCTTTGGATGCAGCCACTTGAATCGAGCTTATCCCTGGTATAACTTCTACATTATCCTCACCAAATATTTCTAGTAATCTATCCACAACTTCTGATTCCGAAAAATTTACGTCTCCTGTGAAAGGAACAGTACAAAATTGTCCATCTTCCATTTTACTAAGTACTTCAACATAGATGCTGTCTTGATCATTCATGGTTATTTGATAAACTTTCTGAAACTCTTTGTTAATTAAATGACTAATAGTTTTTAATGTATATTCATAGCCTATCACATAATTCGATTTTGTTATAATATCTTTTATTATTTCTGGAATATACTTTGGTGAACCTGGACCCACCCCAACAAGATACAATTTTTTATTTACTGACATTAAACTCAGAATAGTCTAGCTTTTATGAACCATTATTATTAATTAAATTGATTATTGGTTTCCAGTTAACATGATAAAACTGTAATGGATCCTTTGCTGGATATTTTACCCAACTTTTCACGATAGAGAATTTATAATGCTCTAATTTTTCCTTAGTATTAAATCCTACTATTAATGCAGTACCCCATCTCTTGTTCTCCATGTTTAAATTTCCTATCTGATTAAACCTGATCTGTATATTGTTATCGTTTTCAAGATCTTTGTCCAATTGTATAATCTTATATTCCTCTATCGGTCTAAATATATTCTGATTCTCCTTAAATCGTATAATTTGACGCTTAGAATAAACATCATGAACTCTATAACTCATTTCCGTTTTTGTTATAAATGCCAGTCGCTTATTTGTTATGACAAGCATGCCCTCTCTGCCTCTTTTGAAAAACCCCATTTCACCACCCCATATCCAAACAATGTGAGCTTTTATCTCTTCGTCCCAACCTTCCAATATTCCTAATTATTTCTGCTAACATTATTTAATTTTTCATATACTCATTACAAGCGAGACATAAATAATCGAACATTTTTTAACATGTAGAATCTTACTATATCACGTTAAATGAGTATTAATCAATCTGAATTATCAAAAATATATCAAGATTCTCAAAAAACTAAAATAAATCTCCAAGGCAAAAAATTTGAACAAGTAAGACAAACAGCTATTCAAGATCCAGAAAAATTTTGGTCTGATCAAGCTAATAATCTATTGTGGAACAAAAAGTGGGATAAAACACTTGATTGGAATTATCCCTTCGCAAAGTGGTTTGTAGGCGGACAGCTTAATGCATCTGTAAATTGCCTTGATAGGCATATCATTACCGATAAAAAGAATAAGGCAGCTATTATCTATCAAGATGAAATAGGAAACAAACAAACTTTCACTTATAATCAGTTATATAAATATGTAAATAAGTTTGCATCTGTACTAAAAGATCTCGGAATTAAAAAAGGCGACAGAATTACAATCTATTTACCAATGATTCCTGAATTAATAGTTTCTATGCTTGCCTGCTCAAGATTGGGTGCAATTCATATAGTTGTATTTTCTGGCTTCAGTATTCAGGCGTTATCTGATAGAGTAAATGATTCTGAATCTCGACTTATAATTACCTCTGACTATGCAATTAGACGTGGTAAAAAAATAATGTTAAAAAACATTGTTGATGACGCAATTCCAAAAATGCTTACAGTTGAAAATGTAATCTCAATTCAAAGAGGAAATGAGCAAATTATAAAAAAAGAAAAAGATCTCTTCTGGCATGATCTAATAAAAAAATCCAAAACCTATTGTGAACCAGAAATCCTAGAAAGTACTGATTCTCTTTATATTCTGTATACATCCGGGACTACTGGTAAACCAAAAGGTATACTGCATAGCATAGGAGGATATCTAACACATATTTATGCAACCTCAAAATGGGTTTATGATTTTAAATATGATGATATTTTCTTTATTACTGCTGATATAGGATGGGTAACCGGACATAGCTATGTAGTGTATGGTCCATTGTTACATGGCGCAACACAGATACTATATGAGGGAGCTCCTGATTTTCCCGAGCCTAATAATTACTGGAGAATTATACAAGACAATGGTGTGACCATATTCCATACAACGCCTACAGCTCTACGTATGTACATGAGCCACGGTGAGGAAATTCCGAATTCATTTGACCTGTCATCCTTAAGACTTTTGGGAACAGTTGGAGAGCCCATCAACCCTGAAGTTTGGATGTGGTATTTCAAAACTATAGGGAAAGAACGATGTCCAATTATTGATACTTGGTGGCAAACAGAAACAGGAGGTATTATGTTAAGTGCCTGTCCCGGCATAGAACAAATAGTTTTGAAACCTGGCTCAGCAACATTGCCGATTCCAGGAGTTCAAGTATCTATATTTGACGAATCTGGCAAAGCTGTAAATCAAGGCACAAAAGGTTATCTTGCAGTAAACAAGCCATGGCCTGGAATGTTAGCAACTGTCTGGAAAGATACCGATAAATATGTAAATACGTATTGGACAAAGTTTCCTGGCTACTATTATACTGGTGATTTTGCAATGATGGACAACGATAATTATCTTTGGCTATTGGGAAGAGCTGATGATGTAATTAAAGTTGCAGGCCATAGAATAGGAACAATGGAGCTTGAAAGCGCATTTGTCTCATTTAATGCTATAGCCGAAGCAGCTGTAACTACTAGACCACATGAAAAAAAAGGTGATGGAATAGTAGCTTTTGTGGTTCTTAAAGATGATTACCAGAAATCCCTAGAGACACACAATGATATTGTACAGCATATTCGGACAAACGTTGGTGCCTTTAGTACACCTGAAGAAATTTATTTTGTAAAAAAACTCCCAAAAACCAGAAGTGGCAAAATAATGCGAAGATTACTAAAATCAATTGTTACCGAGATGCCATCAATTGGAGATACAAGTACTATTGAGGATGATAGCTCAATAGATGAAGTAAAACGAGCCTTTAGAGAATCACACAACTCAATTTAGACAATGTACTAAAGTGCGATCAGATCGAAATAATATGCACTTTTGTGTCATTACTAATTTTGTGTATATCAATGAAACCTGCTGATGCTGCAATTATATATTTAGCTGGCTTTGTATTCTTATAAGTACAATAACTTGCGTCCAAAGTATTTTGGCATCCGGACACATTTTTAGCAATATAGACTACATCACCATAATTATTAACCCATATCAGATCAAGATTAAATCGTATATTTAGTAACCATAGAGAATAAAGATCTAATTTATCATAAACGAGAAGCATTGCACTATCAAACGGTAACTTGTCTTCTCTAAATGTTAGCCATCTTTGTCTGTCAGATGGAGTATCTGCAATTTCAACTTTAATCGTGTTATTATTTATCCTAATCATTCCAATAGAAAAATCCAAATTTTTATTTTTTACAGATTGTGGCATATACATTACCCCAAAAATACCTAAAACAATTGTCGCTATAATTATTGGTAATAATACCTTAATTTTATGTACCACTACAATAATTTATTATATTTAGATTTTTATCTTATTCTATTATTTGATATGCATAAAATTATAAAACTATTTAGAATAAATTTATATCAGCGTTATATTTATAACATAGTGTTTAAATAGTTTCAGCATTGATCGTTGGTCAGTGAATTAGATGCCAGTAGCTATATTACCAGACATTAGTGAACAACACTGTATTGGCTGTGCTCTTTGTGTTGAAATCTGTACCTCTCTAGGTCCAGACGTACTCAGAGTAAAGCCAGTAGAAGGATGGAAAAGAGGTAAAGCATTTGTCTTTTATCCAGAGAGATGTATCTCCGATGGTGCATGTATTGGCGTTTGTCCAACTAAGGCAATTTTTTGGATGAGACCGATGGATTATAACCCAGGACAACCAATTGCATTAAAGAAGAATGGATTATTCGCCAAAGGCTGGGAAGAAGGCTAAACCTAAAATTCCAAATTCTTTTTTTACTTTTTATATCTTTTATTTACCTGAAGGACAAAATTATATCTTCTTATAGACGATTAATTCTTAGTCTATAATAATTTTATATAGTTTTGTGCCAATATATTAAAATAAAGAAATCGATTGTATCTTAATTGTGAAATACCGAAGCAGAACAGAAATAGTAGCAATGATCCTAGAAGCAGCAAATGGTGGAGCAACAAAGACAAAAATTATGTACAAAGCTTTCCTTAGCTATGCCCAACTGCGAGAGTATCTATCTGTTTTAATTGAAAACAATCTTCTGGAGTATATTGAAGGGTCGCAAACTTACAAGACAACAGAAAAAGGGCTTAACTTCTTAAAGATGCACAACGAAATAGGAGAATTGTTGCAAACTTCTACAAAGGAACAGAGATAAGATCACTACCAAATTTTAAGTATCTTTCTTTTTCTATTTTTTAATAACTGTAAACTCAACTATTATCCTCGCATATAAAACTTATCTATAAAATATAAATTGAAATTTAATTTAAAATAAGTAAGGTTTAGCTTAGTTTTAGAAATAGATAGCTATCTATTATGTCTGATTTCTTTAGCAAGCACTTCATTGAGCCAATTTGACTCATCATCATTATTCGTCTTACTTTCCTCACCACCAATTGCTATCGGTGTTCTCTGATCATTACTATCATCCTTACTATCACCATTTTCATAATTTGCAGTAGTTATGGCATTGTCACTATTGGATTCCTTATCAATTGCTTCATTATCTTCAACACTTTGGGAAATTCTTGCTAGAAAACTGTTAATTTCTTCTTTTTCCAAATTAATATGTTCCAATAAAATATTTGCATTCGCATTAACATCTTGATATGTCTGCTCATTCATGTCATTACTCCTATATTGTAATTTTGCATCAAATATTACAGTTTTAACATTAGTATTTTGTAGATCCAACTCTTCTAACCTCAACTTTAACATCTCTATTACTTCATTTTCACTATTTTGAAGGTCTTTTAACCTCTTTTCATATTTTAAATGAAGTATTTCAGCATCATTCTTCATCATATCATTTTCAGCAACTAGATCCTGAAGAGCCTTTATTCTTTTTAATGTCAGGTTCTTTTGCCTCAACAATTTCTGACTGTCCATTCTCCATCTCGGAATATAAATAACGTAATCTCCCTGAATTAATAACTGTTCATAAGGTAATTGTTTTAATCCAAGTGAACCACAATCTACACCAATTGATTCGATCGAGCCATCAATATCAGTTACAGTACCAACTACTTTTCCTATATATGTTCCATACATGTCCTTTACTTGTTTACCCACAAATTCGAGCTTTAGTTCGCTCATGAGATTGAATTCATGTAATTATATAATGATGCAGATGTCAAAATTAATAAATAATTTACTTAGAATTTTTAATATTCCTTATTGATTTAAATTTGTTCTCCCATTGTAAATGCTATTATGGAAAATTTCAACAATCTTGATGATTTTTCTCCCAAAGAAAAATCTATTCTCTCCTCACACTTTTCCAACACTGATAAACAAGTGTTTGCAATAATTACACCTCAACAGGTAGATAGAGGAGCTTTAATGTCACGATATTCGAGGTCTGTTAAAACAATGAGACGTATTTTTCTAGATGAATTTTTGAATAATACACTCAGAGGTGATGAATTCTATAATAAAGTCTTGTTAGAGTATGGCGATGATTCTGTTTCTGAACTGGGAGAAGCACAGGTCGCACTTGAATGGGTATCTAATATTGCAGCAAAAAAAATTGAAGATCAACGAATAGGTCTATCCTATCTAGAAAAATCCTCCCGCTATGTGTCTTTTGACCAAAAAATTAACAATGAATACAAATTTTACAGAGATAAAAAGATTTTAAATTCAAAATATGCTGATCTTTATATAAATGCCTGTAATCATGCCTTCGATCTTTACAGCAAAAATGTTAATCCAGTTATGAAATATTTATCTGAAATCAATCCAATAATTAATTTTTCATTCTTTAATTCTATACTAAATGAAGAAACGAGCTTTGATAAATTGAAAGAGTCCATGGATATCGAATCAGCAAAGAAGATTTACAATAATACAATAAAAGCAAAAACATTTGATATCCTTCGTAGTTTGTTACCTGCTTCAACACTTACTAATCTAGGTATAGCAGGAAATGCTAGGGCATTCGAATATCTTCTTATCAGATTATATGATTCAGAGTTAACAGAATTAGAAACATTGGCAACGATGTTGTATTCAGAACTACAGTCTGTGATACCCTCATTTATAAAGAGAGTAAATGATATGCATGGAAATTCCTTAAAATCCTATTTTTCCAATACACGTCATGCAATAATGAATCTATCAGATCAATATTTGAAAGATTTAAAACCTCAAATTAAATCGACTTCTATTTTGGAACTATTAAGTTATGAAAATAATTTTGATGCAGAAGTAAAAATTGCATCAGCAATATTATACGAATATGCGAATGGACAATCTCTTAGCAATATAATAACCAAAGTTAAATCTCTTTCACAAAGTAACAGGCAAGAAATTATTCAAACCTATGTAAAATATCGAAATAATAGAAGACACAAACCAGGAAGGGCCTTCGAAATGACCGAATATTTGTTTGAAATGTTAACAAACTTTGGAGCATTTCGTGATTTACATAGACATAGGATTCTTACCATCGAAAGACAATTACTTTCAACAAAACATGGATATGATATTCCAAAAGAAATTTTGGAATTAGACATCAAAAAAGATTTTGAAGATTGTATGTATATGTGTAATGATGCCTATGAAAATATTTCTTCGTCAATGAAAACAGAAGCTCAGTATGTAGTGAACTTTGCTTTTCGATATCCATTCTTTATAAAACTCAATTTACGTGAAGCATGTCATATGATAGAATTACGTACTAGTATCCAAGGACATCCTGATTATCGCTATATATGTCAAGAAATGTTTAATAAAATAAAAAGCGTCCATCCATTACTTGCTGATGCAATCAAATTTGTAGATTTGAAAGATCATAGATTGAACAGGATGGAATCTGAAAAAAAGATTGAGCGAAAAAAAATGCAATGGTCATAGCCAATTATCTAACGATTTAATTTGATTAACATCTTTTTTAATGACTTTTTGCAAGGCAGAATTTACTCGTTCATTTGAAAAATCCTTCATTTGACATAAAAACTCTATTATTTTATCATATTCAATATCGCTAAATTTTATCTCCTTGATAGTAGGGTTTTCTGGATGTAGAAAAATTTCTCTTATTTCTTTGTACGGGATTTCTGAAATTATATCTCGAACCTGATCAATATCAATATGTTCTAGCCTCGAATACTGTTGAATTAACTTTAGTGCTTTTTTTGGTCCTATTCTAGGTACACCTCCTGGATTGAAATCTGTGCCTATCAGAATACCTACATCAACTAATTGTTCTCTGGATAATTTAACTCTCGATAATACATCTTCAATATGAAACATTTCTAGAGGGATATCAATATACATATTTCTGTTGGGGATTTTTCTTTTACCACTGATGGTAAGATTTCTTATTAGTTGTTTTGTCCCGAATAATATAGAATCATAATCCTGACTTGCAGTAGTATGTGCTAAACCAATATTTGTCAGATAGGCTGCAGTCGCTTCACCTTCTGATGGAGCTTGAACTACTGGTATGCCTAAATAAGATAATAATATTTTTGCTTCATCGATCATTTTTTCAGTCAAGACTGATGTAGCTTGACTATACTTCTTGGCCTCATCTATCCGTCCCTCGATTAAAGCTTGTTCGTATTTTTCAGTAGCATTTTTTTTAATCTCCTGTCTTCGTTCAATTTCATTAAATTTCAAGTAGCTCGGCTTTCCATCAAAGACATAAATTGGTCGTATGTTGTAGCTAATCAAATTGATATTGCGATAAAACAAACCACTTAGATGACTTGTAACTTCCCCTTTGGAATTTGCCAAGAGCTCTCCTGTAGGACCTCTTATTGTAGCAAGAAATTGATAAATTGCATTAAAAGCATCAATTGCAACAGTCTTGTTTACCAAATCATTGAATTTGACTTGTAATGGGGACAATATTGGCTTTAGATCTAATCCCATAAAGTTTTTAGTGATCCGGATCGTTTATTACTTTTCTTTGGTGTTTGATTATCGAACGGTTCTATTTTGATATTTTATTGCATAAAATAGAATAAATGTAACTATTTTTTGATTTTATTATAATATCATATATACAAAATTATAAAATAACTATGTGGAATTCAATTTTTAAATGCTAAATTAAATTTAGCTAAATAATAGTCTATAATAGACGATATCTTAAAATTATACCGATCTTCTTTCTGTGTTATAGTTATCCACATGAAATGTGGTGTGTGTAAACAGAAAATAGCAAAGGAAGAACGTAGAGAACACTTAAAACTACATAAATTAAATGATACATTGGTTGACTGGATATTGAAAATTGACGATGATTTGATAATGAGGTCGGCTTCAGCTCCATTATCATTCAAAGATTAATTTGTTATTATTTGAGTAAAAAACGAAATAGCACAAAAATAGCATCAATTTAAATGTGGTATTGTGACATTTATTATTAATGTCAAATAATGAAGTTACATGTCCATACTGTGAATCCAAATTTAAAGATAGTAGTGAACTATCGAAACATATTGATAGAATACATACTGATTCAGGACTCTTAGAAGGAAACAGTAGACAGTGGTAATAAATCTCCATTTTAAATCAATAAATTTTAAGTGAAGCAATTAAACTCATTTACTGTATATTTATCAAACGAACTTCAGGTCTTGTCCAAGTAATTCTATCGAGAACATCTCGATCTTGAGATTTTCGAATTCTTGTTAATATATAATGAATCGTTAAATTCAGGCAAATAGTAAATCCAGAGGTTGATATTGTCAACAGTTACTACTAAGCGAGTAATATAATAAAACATATACAAGAACCGACTACAGAATTATAATCAAAATAGATTATGTAAATAACACCTAGAGTAACAATAAGTTTAGTTGTCGTAGATAAATCGAAGTCTTCTTATAAGGACTAATTGAAAAATTAGCACATGAATGAATTTTCCTGACACTCTAGAAATGTCACATTGTCACAAACAGCAGAGCTTAAATGAAGATCAGACTGAAAAGTTAGATGAATATAAAGCACTTTCTGCAAAGGTCACACAAATATTTCAGGAACTCAAAGGTAATTTGACAAATATGGTAAACACGACAGGCCTTGCCAATATTAAACAACAGATGACATCTAATTTTACAGCACTTGTTCAGAACCTTGAGGATTTAAAAAACAATACTCAATTTGCATTCCCAAATAAGTAGAGATCAAGCAATAAGTACATCATTTTTCATTTCCCTCATACGCTCTCATCAAACTTCTAATGTCAAGTTTATGCATTTGAAGCAACGTCTTCATAACCCTTTGTGATTTCTTAACATCCTTGTCCTGTAACATCTTATGTAAGATAGTTGGAACTATTTGCCATGAGATTCCATATTTGTCCTTAAGCCAACCACACTGTTGAGCCTTTTCATCGCCACCTTGGGAAAGTTTCTCCCAGTAATAGTCTAGTTCCTCTTGTGTCTCGCAATAGACTTGGAACGAAATGGCTTCGTTGAATTTGAATACTGGACCGCCGTTAAGGGCCAAAAATTTTTGGCCTTCGATCTCAAAATCGATTGTCATTACTGTTCCCTCGTCTCTTCCATGAATCTCATATCCTTCCTTTCCATAGAGGGTAACGTCACCAATTTTTGAGTTTTTAAAAATTGACACATAAAACTTCGCAGCCTCCTCAGCTTTATCATCAAACCACAAACACGGACTAATTTTTTGCATATGATATTACTTCAGTCAATAAGAATAGAAGAACAGATTTTAAGATTTCTGAGATTAAAATCAAAAGAGTTGAGATGGACGCTGACTAAAATGCATCATGATATATATTGATTATTTAACATGGAGGATCTTTTGTAGTACTAGAAGAAATCATTTTTATGATATAAATATCTTAATTTTTGCCGCGTAAAGAGCACAATATTGTTATAGTTCCTTTTCAAAGCCAAAACTTTGTCCATCTGTTTTTATAACCATAAAATAAGAAGAAATCCATACTCAATTATGGAATCCAATAGACAATTGGAATCAAGTGAAGATCTGTTGGTACAAAAACTTGGTGAAGCATTTAGAGAGGCGCTTGATAATGGAAAGAAGCATATAGAACTAGAAGAATTTGACAAAAAATATGGCGAATTTGAATCCGATACTACTTTAGAAATGTTGAATAAACAGGTACAAAAAGGTGTCATAGGGATTGATAATAAATTGATCAGACCTACACCTTTGGGCATCGAGCGATGTAAATTAGATAAATCATTTTACTCTTGATGTGAGTAAAAAATTCCAGTTAATAATCCATTCCGAAACATCTCCATCCTCAAAGTAATTTCTTATTGATTCTATTACTAGTTGTCATAGCTCTCCATCACTATTAGAAAATTTTTTATAATGATAAATGTAGATGAAACCTAAGTGATTTGTTCCATCTTCCTCATATAGATACGCATGATTTTCTTTAAAAAAATTGCGTTACTATGTGTGAAGGTTAGTATGTCTCGTAGCGTTATCCGAATAAAGAAATCTAATAAACACTTACTAAATACGAAACGGAATTACGTGTATGTAGTGTAACTATATGTAAGAAGATTCTTATATAACTGATTCTTCTATTTTTTAATGAGAAAAGAAGTTCTCTTAGGTATTACTACAGCATTTGTTCTCCTAGCCGGGCTATCGACACATGTTGCACTGGCTCAAAATATGACAACAAATGCGTCAAATGTGATGGGCAATGCTACCGCGACAGCCAAGGAAATGGGCCAAAATGCGTCAAATGCGATGGGCAATGCTACCGAAAGTGCCAAGGATACAATGTCAGGACTAAAAGAAAATGCAACTAATGCAGGACAAAATTTGATGGACAAGGCCGGTCAAGTACTTTCCAACATAACTGGAGCAATTAAGGAAGGCATAGGCACAAAGTAGAAAAACTATAATCTTTCATTATTTTTTAAAAATATCTATATTTAGCCTAGTTATAAGATATTGATTTAAGAAATTACACTTATGATCGCTTCATAAATTGTTATAAGTCTGAGTACGGATTTAATGCCTCCAGATTCACGATTTCGACTGGATATGGTTGTAGAAAAAATCTGGCAAATACAAATAAAATGAATAACCGTATCTGCTATTATGAAGTCAAATTACTCCCAAGAAAAGCAGTGCTCACATACCCATTAAATGTTATTGGCAAATATTTGGATTTATCAAAATCCCGATACTCTTGATTTCACTGCAATTACGATAAAGATCAATCATAATAGTAAATCCCTCATATTTAGTAATGAAGTAACTCAAATCCATCCTTGGATTTTATAACAGATATAACCTTTTTTGTTACTAATTAATTGAGTAAAATGGTTCTAAATTCTTTGGTTTACATAGCACTCGTAATTATAGTTATAATAGTAATTGTATATTTGCTTAGGTTCCTATTCGGAATATTATTTTTGGCTCCAATAGGTTTTGAATCCTCAACAAGTCTTAATATGTTAGATGTTTTTGAACAATTTTTCTTACCGTAACGGGTTCTAAAGTCGTTATATAGTTTAATATCCTATCAATTATACCCATGATTAACCTTACATTCTGTGAATTGTGCAACAAGATGACCAATTCGATGAAGTATTGGTTCGGGAGAATTCTTTGCGAGGGTTGCTACCACTCTGAGAGATCAAAACCGCAGACAATATTGGTAAGTGACATACCTGATTCATTAGATCCATAATCTATCCGCTTCTGTGTGTAGATGCAATTTCGACCAAGTCTCTCTTAAGACTTTTGAATTGAATCATAAATTCGACCTTTATGTCACAGTGATTTTTGTGTATTGTTTTTTAAGAAAAATCATTCCCAATATGTATGGTATATTATAAAAAGTCGCCAATGCCGCAATTTGTGGACCAAAGAACTGCTGGGCTAGGACAACTACAAGTATGTTATTGACATACGTCATAGCTATAAACCCTGAAAACTTATCCTTCTTATCTTTACCCTTGATACCAACAACCAGATATCCAATTAATCCATACACCGCGTACAAAATAAATGATTCAAAAGTGGTATTAATTACAAAAATTTGATCTGTAAAGAAATAACTTGAGGCATTTGAAAATATTATTAAATTAATTAAAAAAATCAATACAAGAGATGGTGTCAATGAATTTGCTGTCACGATTTCTGCAACTCTAGGCTTGTACTTCTTGGTAATCCACCCTGCTGCTAAGGGTATAAACAAAACGACCGAAAGAAGCACTGTCATATCTGTAACGGGAACTGAAAACTTTGATTGAAAAAAGATGTAAACTAGGATTGGAAGAACAAACGGAACAGAAACTGACGTAGATATTACTGTTCCAACAATTAAAGCTAGTCTTCCACCAACTAGATTTGCAACGAACGGTGCACCAAGTCCAGTAGAAATCCCTGATAATAGTAAAATAGCTAAGGCGTCCCTGGGATAAAGTATAGACGCAACTATATACATGATGACAGGAAGAACTATGAGTTTTATGATCGTTAATTTAATTAGCAGGCTTGGTTTCAAGAAAACTGACAGCAGTTCATGCGTGTCTAGTCGAATTAGATTTAAGAATAAAATAATGCCAAGCAAGAGTAACAAATAAGGTGAAAAAGCCTTACCAACAGATGAAAATAAAATGCCTCCTAAAACTGAGGAAAAAAGAATTATTACGAGAGTAATCATAATACCCTTATCGGTGATCAAGTATGATGATGAGAATACAATCTGGTATTCATTCGTATCTATCATAATTGCGATATCTCTTCCTAATACTACTGGTCACTGTTTCTTCTCTTACCAAGAGCTATTATAATATCAGCTATTAACCACAGAATCAATCCTATTGTAAGAAACAGATATGATTTTGAATGATAATCAGTAACCTTGTGTCTCATTAAACCAACTATTCCTAGACCAGATGCAATCCACCGGTGGTAATTGGGCCAACAAGTGTATTTCTATGTCTGATATTGATATCAGAAAAAATAATATCAAAAAATAATTAACAGATTTCCAATTATGGCCGAAATAACTATTACTATTATGATGTGTCGTAGGGAAATTTGTCTCTTATATATGCTCATAAACAAGTATAATTTTTACTCTGTAATGGCCCTATAAAGATGCCATTAGGATAATTTTCTCGATTATTGTAACTTAATAAGCATTGCAAATACGCTCTGACATATAATATTAGAAAGATATTTAGATTGATATTCTGATGTAGATAGTATGAAAAAATGGCCAGGTTATAAGAACCTGCTATCGAAAAGTCGTCTTACGCCCTCTACATCTAGTATTCCAAATATGTGGAATACAAAATTTGAAATAGTATCTACCCGCAGTCACTTCAATCTTCAAAGGGGCGAGCTAAATACTCCACACAATGCCGAAGATTACAATTGTTTGAATGTTCCTGGATTTGGAGGCATTACTCGTCCTGACAATTACGAATTAATTTTATATATTCATGGAGTGTGGTCTGGATTGCTCGCAGCCAGAGAACAGCTAGGTAGAATAAAATTATCGTTAAATGCAAATGGATACACCGGTCCAGTAATATGTTATAGCTGGGATTCAAACACTGCAATGGATCCGTCAGGTTGGGCTGTTGCTAAATCGATAGCAGATCAGAATGGATCAAAGCTTGCAAAATTCCTGTCTGACTATAAGGTCAACTATCCTGATGATAATATTAGAATAGTTGCTCACTCTCTTGGAGCAAAAATAGTTGAAAGTGCGTTGTTAAGCTTGGATAACAATCAAACATGGAATAAAAATTCTGCATATAATATCACATCTGTACATCTTATTGGGGCAGCTATTGGTGATACAGCAACATCAAAAAATAAACCTTTTGGCATTGCGATTGATAATATGGTAAATGGCTTTTACAATCTATACAGTTCTGAAGATAAAGTGCTTCAAAATTTGTATATAAATACAGAAAACGAAAATCCATTAGGATTGTTTGGTATGAACATAGAAGAGCCGGTCCCTACACATTATATTGAATATGATGTGAAGTCAGAAATTCCACCACTTAAGAGTGCGAGTGGAATATATCAACCATATTCTGATAATTCTGTAAATGGATGGGGTGATAACCATTCTGGATATATCGGATTTAGAGAACGTTATCCTTCACACAAATCTCTTAAAGACGATGGAGCAGTTAACTTAATTGTAGAGGATTGGAGAAATAAAAGATCGTGATAATACAATGATTTGATGATGAAATTGATATTAAAATAGCAGTTAGTGACTCAACCTAGTCTCCATATCTATTGCACTTTACAGTACCAATTAAACACGTTTAAGAGTTTTTGAATATTGTGCAGGTAATGACCTCATTATCGGGTTTAGAATACTAATCACAAAATAAAGTCGGAACGTCTTCAATGTTATTTCCATCATTTTATCTTACTTTACTATTATACTCTCTCCTACTCTATTTTTGTTCTTATTCCATTGAGAGGAATTTTTTCATTACTTTTTTTAGTACATCGAGATTTTCTTCAGCTTCAATGATAATCGTGCCATCTTGTTCGTACTTGACGGCAATTGACTGAAGTGTTGCATGGACCAAACTCGATTTCTTTCCATCTGGTGTAATATCAATTCTATCAACAACAAGTAGTGCTTGGTTTAGAAGCCATTTGGTCTTTCTATAAACCGTAGTATAGGGGATATTTTGTTCTCTCATGATAGAATTAACGGATTTTGACTGGACCATAACCGCGTTGAGTATTTTAGTCATATCCTCGTCAGCCAAAGCGGCTAGGATTGCCTTTTTTACACTTTGACTCGTAATTATCATTATTGGTTCCTTGGTTTCATATCAATTCATGATTATCTAATTATTATTTATGTATTGATCGACCTTGTTACCAATGGAATTATTATTAAAAATGCAATCAAATTTGCGCAGCAAACAAAAGAATTGTTGAGAATGTCTAGAAGTTGTTAAGCCAAACCTGACTTTAAAGAAAATTTCATGATGTATTTTGAAAATCAATCAATTACACCCCAGTAATTTCTCGTTATAAATTCAACAAGATTGCCAGCAGGATCCCGAAAATAAATCGATCTAGACTTGATATCGTTTTTCCAGGCTATTTCTTTTTCGACTTGAATATTATTATCTACTAGCAATTCCTTTGCTTTCTCATATTCTTCTGCTTCGATTTCAAAAGCAATATGAACCATTGATGGTGGGGTAGGTGCCCCATGGTTAGTTTCTTTTTCAGTTGTTGTTACTAGGTGATTAAAAAGAAGCATATTTTTATCCGTCTTTAAAAATACATGTCTGCCTCTATGTTCATTGACAAACTCTAAGCCTAATTTATCAACATAAAATTTCTTCATTTTTTCTAAATGAGATGAGTATATAGAAGTCTCAACAATCTTTCTGATTTTCATGCTGTATGAATGAGATAACTCAAAATAAAGTATTTTGTTGTAATCAGTCCTTTTGTTGCTGGAATAGCAGCTGGTGCTCTAGCTATTGCAATTTTGTTATTAATAAGATCGTCAAACAATAAAAAATGGCTTGAGGATAATGAAGTTCTGTGCTTCCATATTTTGTGGCAGTACATGCAACAGAGCTTGCAGGGATAGCCGTTCTCCTTAAAGTTACAATTTAAAAATTGCAAGCTCTACGCCAAGTCTAAAACTAACACAAACGGTCAGAAAAATATAAAGCAACGCGATTAATCATAAAAAACAATTAACATGTCAAAATCAAAACAAAAACAACCGAATATTCTTGTCATCTGGGGTGATGACATTGGAATAACTAATCTCAGTTGTTATTCTCATGGATTGATGGGTTATCAAACACCCAACATTGACCGTATTGCAAAGGAAGGCATGATGTTCACAGACGCCTATGGCGAACAGTCCTGTACCGCAGGTCGCTCGTCATTCATTACTGGGCAAAGCGTTTACCGCACTGGTTTGTCCAAAGTAGGCATACCTGGTGCACCGGTCGGGATGAATGAAAAGCTCGTCACGATCGCCGCATTGCTGAAGGAACAAGGTTATGCTACTGGGCAATTCGGTAAGAACCATTTGGGAGATCTCAACCATATGCTGCCCACCAATCATGGATTCGACGAGTTCTTTGGCAATCTTTATCACCTCAATGCGGAGGAGGAGCCTGAGATGGACAACTATCCTTCAAAAGAAGAATTTCCAAAATTCTTTGAAACATTTGGCCCTCGTGGTGTGATCCATTCCTGGGCCACAGACAACGATGATCCGACAGAAATGCCGCGGTGGGGAAAAGTTGGCAAGCAAAAAATTGAGGATACAGGACCACTGACCAGAAAACGAATGGAATCCTGCGATGAGGAATTTGTTTTAGCAGCCAAAGATTTTATCCAACGGCAGCATAAAGAAGGAAAACCATTTTTTGTGTGGCTCAATACGACTCATATGCACTTTATTACGCATACCAAAACCTCAAGCAGGGGGCAGGCAGGTCGCTGGCAGTCTCCCTATCATGATACGATGATCGACCATGATAAAAATGTTGGACAAATGCTTGAGCTGCTCGACGAGCTTGAAATTGCCGAAGAAACATTCGTCATGTATTCCACTGATAACGGGCCGCACAGGAACACTTGGCCCGATGGAGGCATGACCCCATTCCGCAGCGAAAAGAATACCAACTGGGAAGGAGCATTCCGTGTTCCGTTGCTGGTGCGCTGGCCAGGCAAGATCAAGGCCGGTTCAATTTCCAATGGCATCGTTCAGCACCATGACTGGCTGCCAACTTTCCTAGCCATGGCAGGCGATACAGAAGTAATGGAGAAACTGAAGAAGGGATACAAAGCCATCGGGCGAACCTATAAAAATCATATAGACGGTTTTAACCTGCTGCCCTACCTGACTGGTGAAGTAACTGAAAGTCCCCGCAATATTTATTTCTATTTCAGTGACGATGGTGATGTGCTTGGCATACGCTTCGACAACTGGAAGTTCGTCTTCATGGAACAACGTTGCAAGGGAACTTTGCAGGTATGGGCTGAGCCCTTCATCCGCCTTCGTCTCCCAAAGATCTTCAACCTCCGCACCGATCCATATGAATTCGCGGATATCACCTCGAATACGTACTGGGACTGGATGATTCACAACGCTTATTTCATATACTTAGCACAGTATGCTGCAGGGAAGTTTGCCGAAACCTTTAAGGAATTTCCAGCCATCCAGAAGCCAAACACGTTCACGATAGATGATGCGATGGGAAAAATGTCGGAAGCTGCTGCGGGCCATTAATAACAACAAAACGTATTCAACATGTTAGATACAACAGGAACCAATAGAGAAAGAAAAGCGCTTAACCAGGAAAATATGGTGTTTATAAATGGTGGAAGTTTTATTATGGGTTCCGATAAATTTTACCCGGAAGAAAAACCGGTGCATAAAGTTACAGTGGACTGTTTCTGGATGGATAAATGTCCGGTGACTAATAAGGCATTTAGTGACTTTGTATCGGCAACTAGTTATGTAACGGTTGCAGAAAGACCATTGAATCCGGCTGATTTTCCCAGTGTCCCTGAAGAGAATCTTGTTCCGGGTTCCATGGTTTTTGAAAAAAGGAATGAAGCTGTTGATTTGAAAAACTATGCCAACTGGTGGCAATGGATAAAAGGTGCGAGCTGGAAACATCCGCAAGGACCTGGCAGTACCATTATTGAATTGGATGATCATCCTGTAGTTCAAATCGCTTATGAAGACGCAGAGGCCTATGCGCAATGGGCAGGAAAAGAATTGCCCACGGAAGCAGAATGGGAGTATGCAGCAAGAGGTGGATTAGATGGAATGGATTTTACCTGGGGAAATGAAGATACACAGCTTACTAAACCAATGGCCAATACCTGGCAGGGAGAATTCCCTTACCAGAATTTATTAATAGATAAATATGAAGGCACCTCTCCTGTTGGCTCATTTGATCCGAATGGATATGGTTTATTTGATATGGCAGGAAATGTTTGGGAATGGACATCCGACTGGTATGTCCCGCATTTAGATGAATCTGCTAATAAGGTCAAAACTTGCTGTACAGCCTCTGTCAATCCAAGAGTAACATCACCAGAATACAGTTATGATCCGAGACAACCACAGTTTAAGATTCCAAGAAAAGTAGTGAAAGGCGGTTCGCATATCTGCGCTCCCAATTATTGTCTACGATATCGGCCTGCAGCTCGACAACCACAGATGATCGATACAGGGATGACCCATATCGGATTCAGGTGTATTATTAGGACCACATAATGATACCTAAGGTTAATTTTTTTATGATGACAAATTTCTAAATCTTGTCAAAATAATTAGTAAGATTAGTCGCATAACAAAAAGCTCTATCCCTCTTACACCGTGACTGTGTACATCTCCATGTTTCCATAAGCGGAATTTTAATAACTATGTCACACTCTTATTAGTTCCTCCTCTCGTAGCTATTTTTCGATGTAGAATTAGAAGTTAATCTTTTAAAACAATAACTTCAGAACTAAGAGAATAGACAAAAATTCGTACGCCTTCAATATTGATAGTTTGTGTATGCTATATGTCGCAGATTAATAAGGAAAGAGTATTGCAATGACAAGAATATACGCATTAATAAACTGAGTATTGGAAAAGAAGTATATCCCTTATTGCTTTTCAATATTATTTGCGGTCATATCATGTAAATTATTAATTTTTAAATCATTTAAACTATGATATATTTAGTAAGAATGGATGAAGAAATAGGCATAGAACAAGCGATAGAGAACAGCAATACCAGATTCTACAAAGCATTTGAAAGCTTGTCTATTGAAAAAATGGAAGAGGTCTGGAAACATAGTGATAATGCTATCTGTATACATCCTGGTTGGGAGATGTTTACAGGTTGGACGGCAATACGAGAAAGTTGGACAAGGATATTTGAAAACACTAGAATGATTAAATTCTTTATTACAAATACAAAAGTAAGAACATTTGAAAATATAGCAACAGTTGTTTGTTTAGAAAATATTGATACTGTTATAGATAATGAAAATAGTATTAGAATGGGTATAATAGCTACGAATATCTTCGAACAACAGAATGTTAAGAATTACAACAATTACAATAAGATATGGTTAATGATACATCATCATGGTTCTACAGTAGCAAATTACATACATCCTAACGTTTCTGTTTGATAGTTAATATAATGCTAGATTTATCTCATTGACAAAAAAAGGGGAAAAACTTTAAAGTTTACACTAAGCCACCATTATGAAAAGATTACTGTAACAATCAAAAACAACCTTTTTACAACCTGAAGCTTGAAATAATTTCCATGAGAATCGGAATATTGGGATCAGGAGACGTCGGTCAGAAGTTAGGTGATGGATTTATTGAAATTGGACACACGGTAAAAATTGGAACACGTGATCCAAATAAAACCAAGGTGATTTCATGGGTTAATAAACATGATAACAAAGCGTCTTCAGGTACGTTTCCAGAGGTTTCCTCATTTGGCGAACTGCTCGTGATAGCAACTTCGTGGGATGGAACCCTTGATGCCATTAGAATGTGTGATCCAAAGGATTTGGTAGATAAAATTGTCATTGACGTTACTAATCCATTTGATTTTTCTGATGGCGTACTGCCAAAATTAGCTGTAGGGCATACTGATTCAGGTGGTGAAATAATCCAGCGGTTATTGCCAGAAACTAAAGTTGTTAAAGCTTTCAATATTGTAGGCAATCCGCATATGGTACATCCTAAATTTCAAGATGGACCACCTACTATGTTCATATGTGGTAATAACGATGAGGCCAAAAAATTAGTAACTAATGATATTCTTACTAGATTTGGATGGGAGACTATAGATATAGGTGGAATTGAAGGATCACGTCTTTTGGAGCCACTTGCAATGCTATGGATTACCTACTATTTCAAGACTAGCAATGGAAACCATGCATTTAGGCTGCTAAGAAAATAAGGATAAAGAATTAAGAATTAATTATTTCTATACACGATGATTTCAAGACTAATTGAAGGTATCGATACAATAGTAAATTATTTGTTGTGTCCTTGATGCAATATTTATTGAGATTTGTTATATCTACCAGTTTGCTTTCCCTTTTAAGGGTACAATCATCTCTTTCAATAGTATAATACTGTGCCCAACTGTATTCAAATTCAGTTTGGTCTAAATTTAGGTCTTTATTGTAATTAATTTACATTTATAATTAACAAGGTGACATACCTAATGAATTCAAATCCTGATAAAACTGAGATCTAAATGAAAAAGTTTTGCATTATCATTTTTTTAAACTCATTGTCTGACATATTCACTCTCGCTTGTATCATGGTAGCAGCGTCGTCACCTACAGTGTATCTTAGTTGTGGGTTTTTAGATGTTAGGGCTCCTAGTATAACCTTTGCAACTTCTTCTGGTGGAGATGATTTATTTTCCATCATTAATTTAAAGTTATTCTCTACCTTTTGAATCAATGAAAAATATGGAGATTTTGGATCTTGAGCTTTTTTTGCGAAAATGCTCGAATTCATAATGTTAGTTCTAATGACTCCAGGTTCAATTATTACTACTTTAATTCCAAATGGCTCTAGTTCATATGACATCGACTCGCTTAGACCTTCTAATGCAAACTTTGTACTATTATATGCAGATAAAACAGGAAGACTTATACGCCCTCCAACTGAACTCACATTTACTATTGTACCAGATTTCTGTTTTCTCATGATGGGAAGAACTAACTGTGTTACACGCATAACTCCAAAAAAGTTTGTTTCAAATTGCGCTTTCATTTCTTCTATTGATACATCCTCAATAGATCCAAAAAGCCCATATCCTGCATTATTTACTAATACATCGATCCTCTCTTTTTCTGTTACTATTTTGGCGATAGCATCTTTGACAGATTTATCATCATTGACATCAAGTTGAATAACCTGTAGGGGTAAGTTTTCTTTGTCTGCCAAATCTGTTATAGTTTTGGATTTTTTAAGATTACGCATAGATGCATATGTATGAATTCCGGCCCTTGCCAACATTACGGCTGTCGTGAAACCCATGCCGGATGAGCTACCTGTTACTAATGCTACCTTCTTCTTACCAGTCATATCCATATTTTCGGTCACATCAAATACGTGTATAGATTCACTTAAATGTAAGTGTATGCTCGCCTAGAAGAACTAGGGATTCATTTCAGATACAAACGCATAGAGTGAAGCACGTTTATTGAAATTACATTCAATTCAAGAATAAGCAAACTTAAGAAATATTTTTACTAATGAATGGTAAGAGTTGTTATGGTGTACCAGATCTATCAGCATATACATGATATCGTCCATATCTTGTACTCATCAGGAACATATTTTACAAGTCTTGTCCTTTACTCTTGGCTCCCTGATTATTGATTTTATAACTGGGACCAATTGAACATCTTACATTCCACTTGGGATAAGAAATTGGATTTAAAAGTGTAAGAACAGCAAAGACTTTCATAATTCCTGTCCTCATATTACGCAAATTATAGTGCTACAATCCCTGACTTATATTTAAGGAATTTAATAAATGCCGTAAAGTTCAAAGACTTTAGAGATAATCATTTACCGATTAAGGTGTTTTTTTAGTTGATTCTGTATTTAATCAACCTTAACTGACTTTGCACACTTATCGCAATATCTTTCAATTATAGTGGCGCCTTCAATCTTAAAATGGGCAGTTTGGGTTGCCACAGTTCCACAGGCTACACAAAAAAACAATCGATCTTTATTTTTTGCGTCCCTTTCAATCGGCTTAAATTCAACTTTGCTTCTTTCTTCCATTATTTTTAATACTCCTATAAATATAAGAAAGCTTGCATCCCTTATAAACGCACTAAATATTTCAGGCTCTTACCCGTAGGATAACATGGCTTGTGTTTCTACCAATCTTTCCATAGTACCCTGTTACCTTTCTTGTACTATTGGGTTTTATTAATATCTCATTGACATTAACAACATGCTTTGGTGTCTGTATTGCATATAAAACAGTGTTTGCTATTTCCTCGGATTGAAATGTTTCAATAATTTTAGCTGGTATAAACCCAGACATAGACATACATTCGTCTGTTATTATTTCAAAAGTTTCTGTTGAAACGGGCTGCTGATTCAATAGATATAAATCCATGATCACCAGTTCCCACTATTCCACTTTTCCATTCTGAAATAAGAGCGGCATCAAGCCAGCGTTGTTTACTAGAATATCGACTCTTCTCCATCTTTTAATTAACACGCAGAGTAAGTCAAGGTTTCTTAAACGTGGATGAGCTTATAAAAGATGGACTGAGAATGATTGTTAAGACTGTGGATATTTCGATGACAATCGGACGAAATAGATCTTTTTTGCTATCTAGTAGTGATATTAATATTTTTAACTATAATTGTTGTTAAATCCATTAATGTAACTGTAATCCATCAATAAGATGACAATAAATTGAAGCAAAATAAAGCAGAAGTTTGTGATTTTAAATGTCGTTCTTGTGGAACAACGTGGTTAAAGTATATTGAAAATAAAAAGCTATGTAACAATTCAATTGTTCATGATGGAATACATAATTTTGATTTTGGAACACCAATAAGGCTAAACGTACAAGAAGCAGATGACAGCAAGTCCGATGATGAAATTCATGATACTAACGCAATATTTGTATTTGTGACTTGTGTTTATTCTATCCTTGAACTCAGGCAAGGTGCATAGCATGACAATATCTGGAGATAAGGACCTTGCGCAAGTTACTACTCTCCCCTGCAATTCAGTATTAAAGACATCATCCCAGGTAACCGAGGCAAAGAATAATCTTAAAGCACTTGACCTTTTTTTTCATCATGATCCGAGCAAGTCATGGGACACTTACAAAATGATCGAAATTATGAGCAAAGCCAATAGAAATTCATTTATTCTTGACGTTGGTTGCAATGACTCTCCCATTTTGCCCATGCTCAAGAGACTGGGCTTTGAAAATCTTTATGGTTGTGATTTAGTTTTAAAGCCAAAGTACAAACGGAATTTCATGAATACCCTTTATTCGTTATATAACAGGGAGTATAAGCCGATAATTGATATGCATAATGATAAGCCTTTAAACCTTTCAATCCAGAATTTGGAGGCAACTAGTTACCAAAATAATATATTTGATTTTATAACCTCTTTGTCTGTAATTGAACATGGTGTTGATATCCAAAAATACTTCATAGAAATGAATAGGATTCTCAAAAAAGGAGGATTTCTTCTAACATCTACAGACTACTGGCCAGAAAAAACAATCAACACAAAGTGCGTTCTCTCATCAGTAACGCCTGACAAAGTCTTTGATAAAAATGAAATAAAAAATGCTATAGCGATAGGTGAGAAAGCTGGTCTGAAATTAATTGAACCTATGGACTACGAACATATGGATAAAGTGGTGCACTGGAAGAAAACAGGTCTTGACTACACTTTTATATTCTTTGCCATGAAAAAATAAGAAAAATTACAAAAATTATTGTTATAAGGGTCAACAGTCCAGCTGACAATTTGCGTGAAGAGACCGCAGAGAATGGAATCAAGAGATGATGAAGAACCTGTCGAATGACTCTGACTCGTTCTTTTTTTGTACTTGTCTATTTTGATTCGCTGCCGATAGAAAAGTTAATCAATTCAAACATATTGTCCAATTTGCAACTTGATTCAGTCGGCTAATATTAGTTATTCAAATATTCTTTCACTATAATTTGAATCAGATTACCACAAGAGACTAAGAAATCTCATTAGTTTTTAAATACTACATAATTAGCATTAGAGCGTATATGATATGAAAGATAATTCCGCTAATTCAAGCCAAATGAAGCCTCTCTCTCTGACCCGTCAAGAGATTGATAAGATACTTTCAATGACTCTCATTGCTAAGCTAGCTACATTGGATTATGAGGGGGGTATTCATATCGTGCCTATGTGGTTCATGCATATAGACAATGACATCTGTATCCCGACTTCTCGCCACACTCGCAAATACAAAAACTTGCAGCTAAGACCACATGCATCAGTAATGATCGATATTTCCCATGAAGGTCTGAACCTTAAAGGAGTACTCGTCAAGGGCAATGCAGAAATCGTGGAAGGTCAGGAAGCACATAAGATCAATTGTTCTATTCATTTGAAGTACGTAAAGCCCGAAGGATTAAGTAACTCCAGTGTTGCTTCATATTTATCCAAAGGTGACGATATTACTATAAAGATACACATGGACAAATTGGTTAGCTGGAATTTGGCTGACTCCGAGGCAGGCAAGGCACTTCTGGGAGGTGGCTGGTCACGTCCATTGGATGCATAGGCCCAGATTATAATGCCTTTTCCATATAGCGAAGTTAAGAGTAAAAATATTTTGGTAATAGTATCTCATCATAGAACCCACTTCTTATATGAGAGTATGGTTCATCTATCCTACAAGCAAACAAGAATTTACACTATTTTGTTATCGATACAGTCATTATATATCTGCCAAAGTCGTTTATCGCATAGAGTGAAGCACGTTTATTGAAATTACATTCAATTCAAGAATAAGCAAACTTAAGAAATATTTTTACTAATGAATGGTAAGAGTTGTTATGGTGTACCAGATCTATCAGATCTATCAGCATATACATGATATCGTCCATATCTTGTACTCATCAGGAAACATATTTTACAAGTCTTGCCCTTTACTCTTGGCTCCCTGATTATTGATTTTATAACTGGGACCAATTGAACATCTTACATTCCACTTGGGATAAGAAATTGGATTTAAAAGTGTAAGAACAGCAAAGACTTTCATAATTCCTGTCATCATATTACGCAAATTATAGTGCTACAATCCCTGACTTATATTTAAGGAATTTAATAAATGCCGTAAAGTTCAAAGACTTTAGAGATAATCATTTACCGATTAAGGTGTTTTTTTAGTTGATTCTGTATTTAATCAACCTTAACTGACTTTGCACACTTATCGCAATATCTTTCAATTATAGTGGCGCCTTCAATCTTAAAATGGGCAGTTTGGGTTGCCACAGTTCCACAGGCTACACAAAAAAACAATCGATCTTTATTTTTTGCGTCCCTTTCAATCGGCTTAAATTCAACTTTGCTTCTTTCTTCCATTATTTTTAATACTCCTATAAATATAAGAAAGCTTGCATCCCTTATAAACGCACTAAATATTTCAGGCTCTTACCAGTAGGATACATGGCTTGTGTTTCTACCAATCTTTCCATAGCACCCTGTTACCTTTCTTGTACTTTTGGGTTTTATTAATATCTCATTAACATTGACAACATGCTTTGGTGTCTGTATTGCATATAAAACAGTGTTTGCTATTTCCTCGGATTGAAATGTTTCAATAATTTTTAGCTGGTATAAACCCAGACATAGACATACATTCGTCTGTTATTATTTCAAAAGTTTCTGTTGAAACGGGCTGCTGATTCAATAGATGTAAATCCATGATCACCAGTTCCCACTATTCCACTTTTCCATTCTGAAATAAGAGCGGCATCAAGCTAGCGTTGTTTACTAGAATATCGACTCTTCTCCATCTTTTAATTAACACGCAGAGTAAATCAAGGTTTCTTAAACGTGAATGAGCTTATAAAAGATGGACTGAGAATTATTCTTAGGAGTGAGAATGATTGTTAAGACTGTGGATATTTCGATGACAATCGGATGAAATAGATCTTTTTGCTATCTAGTAGTAATATTAATATTTTTAGCTATAATTGTTGTTAAATCCATTAATGTAACTGTAATCCATCAATAAGATGACAATAAATTGAAGCAAAATAAAGCAGAAGTCTGTGATTTTAAATGTCGTTCTTGTGGAACAACGTGGTTAAACTATATTGAAAATAAAAAGCTATGTAACAATTCAATTGTTCATGATGGAATACATAATTTTGATTTTGGAACGCCAATAAGGCTAAACGTACAAGAAGCAGATGACAGCAAGTCCGATGATGAAATTCATGATACTAACGCAATATTTGTGACTTGTGTTTATTCTATCCTTGAACTCAGGCAAGATGCATAGCATGACAATATCTGGAGATAAGGACCTTGCGCAAGTTACTACTCTCCCCTGTAATTCAGTATTAAAGACATCATACCAGGTAACCGAGGCAAAGAATAATCTTAAAGCACTTGACCTTTTTTTTCATCATGATCCGAGCAAATCATGGGACACTTACAAAATGATCGAAATTATGAGCAAAGCCAATAGAAATTCGTTTATTCTTGACGTTGGTTGCAATGACTCTCCCATTTTGTCCATGCTCAAGAGACTGGGCTTTGAAAATCTTTATGGTTGTGATTTAGTTTTAAAGCCAAAGTACAAACGGAATTTCATGAATATCCTTTATTCGTTATATAACAGGGAGTATAAGCCGATAATTGATATGCATAATGATAAGCCTTTAAACCTTTCAATCCAGAATTTGGAGGCAACTAGTTACCAAGATAATATATTTGATTTTATAACCTCTTTGTCTGTAATTGAACATGGTGTTGATATCCGAAAATACTTCACAGAAATGAATAGGATTCTCAAAAAAGGAGGATTTCTTCTAACATCTACAGACTACTGGCCAGAAAAAATAATCAACACAAAGTACGTTCTCTCATCAGTAACGCCTGACAAAGTCTTTGATAAAAATGAAATAAAAAATGCTATAGTGATAGGCGAGAAAGCTGGTCTGAAATTAATTAAACCTATGGACTACGAACATATGGATAAAGTGGTGCACTGGAAGAAAACAGGTCTTGACTACACTTTTATATTCTTTGCCATGAAAAAATAAGAAAAATTACAAAAATTATTGTTATAAGGCTCAACAGTCCAGCTGACAATTTGCGTGAAGAGGCCGCAGAGAATGGAATCAAGAGATGATGAAGAACCTGTCGAATGACTCACTCGTTTTTTTTGTACTTGTCTATTTTGATTCGTTGCCGATAGAAAAGTTAATCAATTCAAACGTATTGTCCAATTTGCAACTTGATTCAGTCGGCTAATATTAGTTATTCAAATATTCTTTCACTATAATTTGAATCAGATTACCACAAGAGACGAAGAAATCTCATTAGTTTTTAAATACTACATAATTAGCATTAGAGCGTATATGATATGAAAGATAATTCCGCTAATTCAAGCCAAATGAAGCCTCTCTCTCTGACCCGTCAAGAGATTGATAAGATACTTTCAATGACTCTCATTGCTAAGCTAGCTACATTGGATTATGAGGGGGGTATTCATATTGTGCCTATGTGGTTCATTCATATAGACAATGACATCTGTATCCCGACTTCTCGCCACACTCGCAAATACAAAAACTTGCAGCTAAGACCACATGCATCAGTAATGATCGATATTTCCCATGAAGGTCTGAACCTTAAAGGAGTACTCGTCAAGGGCAATGCAGAAATCGTGGAAGGTCAAGAAGCACATAAGATCAATTGTTCTATTCATTTGAAGAGCCAGCGCCTACTACCATAGTAGCCAATGCTAACCCTATTGGATCTACTTGGAAAGATGATAAGATAATTTCATTCGATGAAGTCAGCATGGTTGGCAAACTACTTGATAGGTTCAAACAAATCTATATTTTCAGGGACGATATGCATGATGAGCAAGAGATCGATAACTTCACAGAACAAATATCGATAATAAACGAAAGGAAGCCCCATAATTATAACTTCTTGACTGGATATCTGGTCCATGCCAGTAATA
>CAVPGE010000042.1:0-12499 GCA_963703885.1 uncultured Nitrososphaerales archaeon | reverse complement strand
AGAGAATAATATGAATACTACAAATAATATTCCAAAATAAGCCAGATTATTTGTCATTGACTTTGAACTAACATATAACAATTATAAAAATCATATAATAATGTAGCTATAATTAATGTTTAATACTAAAAAATATGATATTGACTAAATTGTGGTATACAAATGGGAATCAATCAATCATTCTTTTGTTCCTTGCCGTACCTCTTCTTTAGCCATACTGGAGTAATTAATGTAGTTGCTACAACCATTATTATTACTGCTGTATAGATATTCGGCGACAAAGCACCAGAGGTTACCCCGATACCTGCAACTATGAGACCAACCTCCCCTCTTGAGATCATTCCTATGCCTACTTTCATGGCATTTGATCTATTTTTTAGAAATAAAAGTGCAGGTAGTCCGCAGCCTACTAATTTAGTAACGATCGCAACTACTATAATAATAGAAGATAGAAACAATACATCCAAGTTAAATCCAGTCAAGTTAACCTGCGCTCCTATAATTGCAAAAAATAAAGGAGCGAATATTATCTCCAATTTATCAACATATTCCCCAACCTGTTTGATTAATTTGGTACTAGCTACAGCCATTCCTACTGCAAACGCTCCTACAATCGGAGATAATCCTATGGCAGCAGCTATTCCAGATGCACCAAAGAATGACGCAGTAACAATCCCTTCAATACTACCCCTTGACCTCCATAATCTTTCTGCGTGTAATATTTTTGGTATTATGAATATAGCTCCTATAAGCAAAGCGGCGAATATTATCAATATCTTGGAAATGAGAAATACAATATTAAATAAATCAGGTGTCATATTACCAGTTTGAACCATGGTTGTAACCACTGAAAGAACCGCAATTGCAAGAATATCGTCGACTATGGCTGCCCCCAAAATTAATTTAGCTTCTTTTGTTCGCATTTTTCCTAATTCAGTCAAGACCCGAACAGATATCGCAATACTGGTTGCCGTAAGGGCAGTAGCTATTAGCACAGATTGTAATCCTCCCAAACCAAATTCTAAGAATACATAATAACCTACAAAAAATGGAACAATAACACCACAAGCTCCCACTGTAAAGGATGCAACGCCTCCTTTCAAAAATTCTCGTGGAGTAATCTCGAGACCTGCAATAAATAATATAACAATCCCAGCAATTTCACCTATCTGGCGTACTGTTTCATTTAAGATAACAAGCGGCTTTCCATCAAAAAGTGGTAGCGAACCCAATGCAAATGGTCCAACGATTATTCCGGCTAGTAACTCTCCCAAAACTACTGGAAGCTTCAATTTATTGAAGACTTCAGCGAATATTTTTGCAGCAAATAACAGTATAGCAAGCGAAATTAATACATGTATAAATGCCTCTTCTTCTGCTGCCAACTTTAGTTTTGTCTTTATAGAATACTACTTTAAAACTTGTTGAGTATTTCTAAATAATAGATATGTATTTTCATCACGGCCACATCTATTCTCGAAAAATGATATCATAATTGTGTATTTGAATGTAAAATTTTCACCTCTATTTTCTTGATCCTTCGCACGAGTATCGGTTGCTAATGCCAAACGATAGATGCGATTAAGTAAACTGTACTACTAAGTGAAACCAAGCCAGCCGATATGATTTTGCAGCTTAACAAATCGAACCAAGCAGCCCTCCCCTGCGATGTGAATTACATTACAACTTGTTCTACAAAAATGTTTTAATCGAATCTGTTTCGAAGCTAGCTCCGCCCGAGCTGGTTATCACCCTTAATATCTAGTCATCATAGTTTAGCTCATCAATGTAGTACTGCTACATGTGATTCGTAGTGTTGCAGGTCTCTAGCCGATATGTCTACCAACACATTATTTTGACTTCTTTGCCTTAAATAGTATGCGGGTATCTCGTACCTAATTCCCTCTGGAGCATATGATATAACCATGAGTCCATTTTGTAAGGAAGATATACATCCAATTAATGTACCATCACATGTAAAAACCTCCTTATTTAGCAAAGAATCAAAATCATTTGATTTGTTCTTCGATTCCAATCCCTTCCAATTTTCATTCTGACTTTTGTACAATAATACCTTTCCCAAATCATTAGTGGAAAACACTTCACTTGGATTTTGCGCTGGTTTCTTCGATTTATGCGTACTTTTTCCTGTCCATGCAACACCAAGCACTGTTTTACCAAAAACCAGTACCATTGCTACGACAGAACCTATTATAACCCCAACAATTATTGCTGTGTCCAATCAGGTCCCTTACTATCTTATTCCCATAATAGAGACCAGTATATATAGATTACTGAATAGCTTTAAATACTGATTCAGGACCTCTGCAGGAACAATGCCTTATATTTTTGCGTTAGAATTAATGACTATTTTAAAAACAGAAATGGAAGAACAGGTAATGTCTTCGTATGAAGACGCTGGAAATAATCAATAAATATTCCCACAATCTTCACTTTAAGTACTTGAATGAACATCGCGGTCCTTGCGATAGTAAGGGATAAAAAGCTGTTTATAATTTAAATCAGCAAAAAACCTTGGGTTCCTAATATTGGTCTGCTTTTGTCCTTAGTAATTTCTCTTTTTAGGATTCAAAAGACAAAACTACCTTAACTATTGAAATTGAACACGTGTTCGAGCAGAAGTGATTCAATTTGACAGAGCGTTTAGTCTAAGAAATTCTTAATCAATTGAAGGAGTTTCAATTTTTGCCATCTAATTATGGAATCTATTTAGGAAAGTTTTTTCTAGAACGAAGTTTTTCATTATCGCCATTTTTTGTTAAAAAATTTATATTTTCTATTTTCGATATCTTTAAATTCAATATAAAATAAATCAGGTGTCATATTACCAGTTTGAACCATGGTTGTGACCACTGAAAGAACCGCAATCGCAAGAATATCGTCGAATATGGCTGCTCCCAAAATTAATTTAGCTTCTTTTGTTTGCATTTTTCCTAATTCAGTCAAGACCCGAACAGATATCGCAATACTGGTTGCCGTAAGGGCAGTAGCTATTAGCACAGATTGTAATCCTCCCAAACCAAAATGAGTGAATACATAATAACCTACAAAAAATGGAACAATAACACCACAAGCTCCGACTGTAAAGGACGCAACGCCTCCTTTCAAAAATTCTCGTGGAGTAATCTCGAGACCTGCAATAAATAATATAACAATGCCAGCAATTTCACCTATCTGGCGTACTGTTTCATTTAAGATGACAAGCGGCTTTCCATCAAAAAGTGGTAGCGAACCCAATGCAAATGGTCCAACGATTATTCCAGCTAATAACTCTCCCAAAACCACTGGAAGCTTCAATTTATTGAAGACTTCGGCGAATATTTTTGCAGCAAATAACAGGATAGCAAGCGAAATTAATACATGTATAAATGCCTCTTCTTCTGCTGCCAACTTTAGTTTCGTCTTTATAGAATACTACTTTAAAACTTGTTGAGTATTTCTAATTAATAGATATGTATTTTCATCACGGCCACACCTATTCTCGAAAAATGATATCATAATGTGTATTTGAATCTAAAATTTTCACCTCTATTTTCTTGACCCTTCGCACGAGTATCAGTTGCTAATGCCAAAACGATAGATGCGATTAAGTAAACTGTACTACTAAGTGAAACCAAGCCAGCCGATATGATTTTGCAGCTTAACAAATCGAACCAAGCAGCCCCCCCTGCAATGTCAATTGCATTACAACTTGTTCTACAAAATGTTTTAATCGAATCTGTTTCGAAGCTAGCTCCGCCCGAGCTGGTTATGACCCTTAATATCTAGTCATCATAGTTTAGCTCATCAATGTGATACTGCTATATGTGATTCGTAGTGTTGCAGGTCTCTAGCCGATATGTCTACCAACACATTATTTTGACTTCTTTGCCTTAAATAGTATGCGGGTATCTCGTACCTAATTCCCTCTGGAGCATCTGATATAACCATGAGTCCATTTTGTAAGGAAGATATACATCCAATTAATGTACCATCACATGTAAAAACCTCCTTATTTAGCAAAGAATCAAAATCATTTGATTTGTTCTTCGATTCCAATCCTTTCCAATTTTCATTCTGACTTTTGTACAATAATACCTTTCCCAAATCTTCAGTGGAAAACAGTTCACTTGGATTTTGGGCTGGTTTCTTCGATTTACGTGTACTTTTTCCTGTCCATGCAACACCAAGCACTGTTTTACCAAAAACCAGTACCATTGCTACGACAGAACCTATCATAACACCAACAATTAGTGCTGTGTCCAACCAGGTCCCTTTCTACCTTCCTTCTATCGACAGGAAGATATATAGATTACTGAATAGCTTTAAATACTGATTTAGGACCTCTGCAGGAACAATGCCTTATATTCTTGCGTTAGAATTAATGACTATTTTAAAGACAGAAATGGAAGAACAGGTAATGTCTTCGTATGAAGACGCTGGAAATAATCAATAAATATTCCCACAATCTTCACTTTAAGTACTTGAATGAACATCGCGGTCCTTGCGGTAGTAAGGGATAAAAAGCTGTTTATAATTTAAATCAACAAAAAACCTTGGGTTCCTAATATTGGTCTGCTTTTATCCTTAGTAATTTCTTTTTTTAGGATTCAAAAGACAAAACTACCTTAACTATTAAAATTGAACACGTGTTCGAGCAGAAGTGATTCAATTTGACGGAGCGTTTAGTCTAAGAAATTCTTAATCAATTGAAGGAGTTTCAATTTTTGCCATCTAATTATGGAATCTATTTAGGAAAGTTTTTTCTAGAACGAAGTTTTTCATTATCGCCATTTTTTGTTAAAAAATTTATATTTTCTATTTTCGATATATTTAAATTTGTAACTAGATTCATGCATGCGTTATAATTAAGGGACCTATTTGGACACAACAATACAATTAACTGTCGTGATGGCGGGGGCAATAGGTCTATCAATTCCTTTTGGTCTGTATATTGCCAGAATGATTTCTTTCGAAATGAGGCCGCTTGAAAGACAGCTTGCCAGGGTAGAACGTGGATTCTTCAGGCTCATAGGTATAGACGTAAATAAACAGATGACGTGGAAAGAGTATTTCGTCTCTTTAATGGTTACTACAATTATCTCGTTCGCTTTTGTTATGTTGATTCTGATGTTTCAAAATTACCTTCCTTCGGGTGGGCATGTTGGGGGTCTATCAGTTGATCTTGCGTTCAATACAGCAATATCATTCGCTACGAACACTAATTTGCAACATTATGCCGGAGAAAATCAACTTTCAGTAGTATCACAAATGGTGGCACTTGTTTTTGCACAGTTTGTGGCCCCTACGTTTGGAATTGTGGCTGGCTTTGCTTTTATTCGTTCACTCATTCGTAAGAATTTTGGATTGGGCAATTTTTATGTCGATTTTGTAAGAGTTATTATTACTCTGCTGCTACCTGTCGCGTTTGTCTCCTCATTGATATTGATGATGACTGGTGCTCCACAAACCCTCACTTCTTCGACAATCATAAATACTGTAGAAGGGAACAAACAAAATATAACAATGGGACCTGTAGCTTCTTTAGAATCAATCAAAGAGCTAGGACAAAACGGAGGTGGATTCTTTGGAGCAAACTCCGCCCATCCCTTTGAAAATCCAACCGGTCTTTCCAACACTTATGAAATGGTCTTGATGTTGGCGATACCCCTTGCATTTCCTATTGCTTACGCCAAATTATTAGGGAAAGGCAGGGGAATCTCTATACTAGCTGCTATCCTTATTGGATTTGGCAGTTTGCTTGCGTTCGCTTATTACACACAAATTGGCTCTAACTTAATAGAAACAAGGTTTGGAAGCTTTAGCAGCACCTTGTTTAACATGATATCTATCTCGTCCAATACCGGAGCAGTTAATGCATCTGTGTTAGGTATGTCGCCACAAGCGACGATATCGCTTTTGGTAGCAATGTTCGTTCAGGCAATACCTGGAGGCTCTGGTATGGGGATGGTTTACATGCTAGTCTATGTAATATTGACTCTCTTCATAGTCGGTTTGATGGTAGGAAAGACGCCTGAATTCATGAGCATGAAGATTAGTCCAAGAGATGTCAAGTTGGGAGTCTTTATATTTTTGTCTCACCCAGCGATCATACTTATACCAACGGCAATTGCCTTTGCAACTGGTAACGCTCAAGTAATAATAGGGGATAAAGTGACTCCACTTGGGATATACTGAGACGCTCTATGAATTTACTTCCGCTGCAGCAAATAATGGCTCGGATTATTTTGGAACTTCTGCAAACACTCCTTTCTGGAATTGGTCGACAGGTATAGTAATGTTCCTTGGACGATATCTTCCAATGGGTCTTATGTTCGCTATCGCAGGTTCATTTACACTAAAGGATAGAAAGGAAGTCATTGAACCAATCAAGACTCAAGGTATAATTTTCACTTCAGTTTTGGTGACCGTAACATTCATCTTAACGGCGTTGACGTTTTTCCCCTTTTTGATAATAGGACCATTTTCAATGTGAGATATCATGTGGAATAGAATTAAGGACAAGTCTCAACAAATTAGTTTCGGCAAGGATTTCGAGTCAATAATAAATTCAAGAGTGATTAAAGACTCAATTACAAAACTGAATCCATATTATTTGGCAAAATACAATCCAGTAATGTTCACCGTAGAGATGGGATTCTTCTTAGTTTTATTTATTTCATTTTTTCCGAGTATATCAACCGAATTTGTAGATAAAAATCAGATATTTTACTTTGAATCTGCCATTATTCTGATTCTGACTGTATGGTTTGCCACCTATTCAGAGTCTTTGTCAGAAGCCCAAGCTAGGGCCCGTGTTGATTCGTTAAGAAATTTGGAGAAGGAGGTAATGGCTCACAAAATCGCAAACGGGAATGGCAAACTGATTGATATAAAATCCACTGTTCTAAAACCTGGGGATGAAGTAAGAGTTAATGCAGGAGAAATTATTCCTAGGGACGGTCTTGTCAACGAAGGTAAGGCTTTCATAGATGAATCGATGATGACTGGAGAATCAAATCCTGTTTTCAAAGAGAAGGGGGATCACGTTATCGGAGGAACACGAGTGGCAAGTGACAGTCTGGTTGTTGAAATAACTGCAGAGGCCGGTAGAAGCTTTTTAGACCAAATGGTTGGCTTAATTAAGAATGCCACAAGACCAAGGACACAAAACGAGATTGCCTTAACTATATTATTAGCTGGCCTCTCTCTCATATTTATCATTGTAATTGGCACTCTGCTATTTCTTGCCTACTTTTTAGGATACAAAGTCGATATCGCAACACTAGTTGCTCTCCTTGTAGCTCTCATGCCCACCACCATTGGCGCTCTGCTTCCAGCCATAGGTGTATCTGGGATTACCAGGTTAGGAAGAGACAATATAGTTGCCAAATCTGGAAAGGGAATCGAAGCTGCCGGAGACTGTGATGTATTAATTCTTGACAAGACAGGCACAATTACAGAGGGTAGCAGAAGTGCAACAAGATTTATCCCGCTGGAAAAATATACAGAATCCGACGTAGGAGAAGCTGCATTTGCAGCGTCAATGCATGACAATTCTCATGAAGGAAAATCAATTATCGATTTAGCTGAGGAAAAGAGATTCATACCTAGCCTAATGGAACGTATACTTACTGCTAAATCAATTGAATTTAGTGCAGAAACCAAATTTAGTGGCATCCAATTTGTTCCACTTAAAGAGATTAAACTCACTCAGGAACAACTGGATGAAATTGATTCACTAAAAAAATCCGCTGAATCTTCTGAAAGAACTGGAAGGGTTGACAATATGCTTATCAACTTAGCAAAAGGTGGTGAAGAAGTTAAAATCTTAAAGGGTTCTGTGGATGTGATGTTAAAGCTTTCGGAAGGTCTTGTAAACGAGGCCGAGGTAAAATGGAAATCACAAGAGATATCAAATGCCGGTGAAACGCCGTTAGCAGTATCAGTTAATCAGGAAATGATAGGACTCGTTGCTCTAAAAGATAACTTGAAGGAGAATATTCGTGAGAACATTGGTGAGATTCGCGCCACCGGTATACACACTATTATGCTTACGGGAGATACCCAGCTAACCGCTCAAGTCATAGCCAGGGAGGCGAATGTAGACGAAGTTATGGCTCAGGCAAAACCTACAGACAAGTTACACAGGGTACAAGAAGAGCAGCTAAAGGGCCATATTATAGGTATGGTAGGGGACGGTACTAATGACGCACCGGCGCTTGCTAAAGCCGATGTCGGTTTGGCGATGAACAGTGGAACAGCCGCTGCCAAGGAAGCTGCTAATATGGTTGACCTGGATTCAGATCCATCTAACATTCTGAAGGTTGTAAAGCTAGGAAAACAATTACTCATAACACGTGGCGCTATTACCACTTTCAGTATCGCTAATGATATCGCAAAATACTTTGCAATACTCCCAGCCATGTTCATGGCAGAAAACCCAAAGTTGCAGGTGCTTAACTTGATGCAATTGCACAGCCCTGAAACAGCCATCCTCTCTACTCTGATATTCAATGCAATTATAATTCCAGCACTAATTCCATTATCATTAAGAGGCGTCAAATTCAAGCCAGAACCCCCTCACAAAACATTCATCAGAAATATGCTTATTTACGGCATTGGCGGCGCAGCGTTACCGTTTGCAGCGAATAAAGGTGATTGATGTCCTGCTGACATTGTTTATTAGGTGAAAATGAGGAAGGAAAGAAAGATGTCAGACAAGTCGAAATTATTCTCAAGAAGACCAGAAAGACCAGACGATAATATATCTGAACAATTGATAAGTCTAATAAAAGAAAATTTGGGTGCATCACTTCGAGTAGTAATACTTATGATATTGGTCATTGGACTAGTGTACCCACTTTTGCTGGTTCTAATTGGAGATATTGCACTTCCATTCCAATCGAATGGCAGTTTACTTACATTCGAAGGAAAAGTAATAGGTTCAAAACTTATCGCTCAAGAATTTAAATCTGACATGTTTTTCCACTCAAGGCCTGCAGCCAATTCAACATCGATGGTAGATCCCCACATCACACCTGGAGACGCCTATGCTCAGATTCATAATATCAGTAAAGCTACTGGATTGCCAGAGAATGCTTTGAGGACTACCGTACAGCTCAATATAGAAAGAAATAGGGTAAGCAACGCATTGGCATTTGCGCCCGAATACGTAAACGTCTTAGAAGTTAATTTGGACTTAATCGCTGGATATCAAGATGTCTATCATGAATTCATCCAGAGAATAAAAACGAATTCAAGCGGGGTGAGTTAATTTAGTTGGAGTCTATTTTGGCTGGCTTCGTTATGTTCTTGGTAATATCGGCTGGAGCCTTGACATATTCCTTAGTAAAAGCAGAAAGATAGTGTTTTGAATGCTATTTAATCAAGTGAAGTATATGATTTAACTATCAGGAATTTTGAGACTATAATTAAATTCACTGTGAAAATCTCACAAAATATGAAATACCATTGATCAATAATCCTTATATAATTTACCTCAAGGAATGAATTCCGTGTTTCATAAAAAATTTGATGCTTCAATAAAAACAAGTTCAAGATTAAATTCAAGGACTATTTGGAGCTGAAGAAACGTATTTGATTCATTGACTTTTTGCTGGATTAAATACTAAAATCTTAGTTACCCTCAAAGGAAAACATCAATTGCCATTTTACTTTCACATCAATAAAAAATTCCAACGTCGAGATCAAGAAAAATAAGTTTTTTACGACTTTTACAATTATCTATGTTGAAAACGGTTAGCAAATGAGCGTATTGGATCCGTCACTAGATTTAAGGGGCCCTGAAATTTCTGTATCGGTCCTTTAACATACATACTTGCACTCTCTTTTATTATCCATGCTATGGTAGCTAAAGTATATACGGGAAGCAAATCACCAATTACTGGTACAAATTCTATCATGTCCAGAGTGGAAGCAAATTTGCTTTTTGTTATGTTATATAATAATGCTATAGTGATGACATCAAAAATATCTCCTACTACAGGAACTGCAAATATCGGTGCAGCTATGTAGTCTAAAATGTCTGCGATAACAGAAACACCAAGTGCAGTTAATGCCTTCCGCTTGAATTGAGTTTGCGGACTTGCATGGTCTAACCTATTAAGTTCACTCATGTTGGTAGTGGCTATCGATAATGTTAAAGTTTGAGTATATTAACGTAGGGAAAATATTTTTAAAACGAATGATATGTGTCATTCTCATTGGCCTAATATCTCATAGATACAAGTTATATTATTTAAGAATTGCAGATTAATGACCTTAATCATCTTCTAAGCTCGAATTCCCTTAGAGTTAACAGATCGAAAAATTAACAACCTAAAAAGCCAGAATCAACTATTTAATCGGTGTCAAAGTCTAAGCAATGCTTATCTTTATTAAAAGATGGAACCAATATATCAATACATATTTCCATGCGTTATTATATTAAATGCAAGCTAAATCCTTCTGGAAGAGAAAAGCTAGCCGAGTCTATAAAATCTGGCAATCTTGCGAGAGGAAAAATATTCTATGAAGGGATGCAGGCCGCCATCAGGGAAGGAACTATTGAAAAAAATAACACAGTACATTTCATAGAAGTCTGTTACTGTTTAGAGGGCGGTCTATATCCAATGGCAATGGAATTGCCTACTTTAAAAGAGTATTTTGAATCTGTTGAGGAAGTAAAAGATGCACGCTTAAGAGACGAATGCACAATGGAGTGTGAAGCGTGCGATTGTACTCGTGCTCTAAAACTACCGGGAAAACCGTTAGTTGATAAATTGAATGTACAGAAAGTAGAATTTCAAGCCGAAACCGAAGGTAATACCTCATTCATAGATATGGGTAGAATACAACTTAATAGGAAAAGACAAGGCAAAGGATTGGACGCACTCAAGAATATAGTCATGGAGAGCAATTCTAAAATAATTAAACCAATCAGGGCTGGAGCCGCAATATCAGGACTATTTGTAATATTCAAAGATGATGAATATTTTAGGATAAAGAATATTCCAGATACTAAAGAAGCCCGTCAAATAATTGATGGACTTGGATTGGGTCTAATTGACTCTGTTGAATCGGTCAAGTCTCAAGCAATGAGCTCTTTAGCCAAGAATAATAAGCGATCTAATATTGTATAGCGAATAAGTAATAAAATTAAATTCAAATCTCAAATCAAATCTTGATATAACGGAAATTGTCTAACTATTAAAATGGTCAGCGAACGTGATGCTGTGCTTATAGTAGATGATGAACCTGATTTAGTGCGATTATTCACCGATGCGTTAAATGCTGCCGAATTGAATGCTATAGGGTTTGATAATCCTTTGACTGCCTTAGATTATATCAGTGAAAATCACTCTACAATTTGCTTAGTTGTTACAGACTGGAAGATGCCACAAATCAATGGTTTTGAGTTAACAAAAAAAGTTGCAGAGATAGACAATGAAATTGGTGTTATGTTAATGTCTGCTTACGAGTTAGAGCAAGATCAACTAAAAGAAATTAACAAAGATGATTATCTTAAGAAACCTGTTCACATGACAAAGTTGATCGATTCTATAAAGAGAGAATACTTTGCAAAAGATTGCAAGGATACTTGTAATGAGGAATCAAGTGATAAAAAGGAAGAAACTGATCTAGTGCGTTAATTCATAATTCATTTGAAAATCTATCTTTCTAAGAACAGAAGGATTTCTTTTTACATAATCCTGAATATTATAATCACTGTAATCAATGCCTGCATAATTTAGCGTTTCATCTTCTACGTCATAATTGAATCGTATCTTAATTATTCCTGATTTCGTTTCCCCTTTTTCATCATATTTGAGTAATATCACATTTGATAAATTTTTCATGCAACTACCCACTAACAAAATGCTGATATAGTATTTAAGAGTCATTAGTGAGATGGGTACAAACATATTTAACCCATTATGAGATTCATCCTCGTTATGAGAAAGATTATTGATGAATAATTATATCGGCATAAAATTCAAATAATTTCTGTATTTCATAAAGTAACAATAGAATACGTGCAATTTTAGGTTATAGTAAGCGATTTTTGTGTAATACATAACACAATATATCATTGTTACCTAACTGTTGATATACCAGTACTTTAAAGACTAAACAATGGACAGCGAGAGAAAGCGAATCGTAGTAGTAGACGATGAGCCTGATTTGGCTAGATTATTCTGCGATGGCTTGCAATCCGCTGGATATAAGACAAAGGCATTCGATGACCCAGAGGCTGCATTAGAACATATTAGTATGCACAATTCCGAAGTGGGTCTTGTGATAACTGATTGGAAAATGCCCAAAATGAATGGACTTGAACTGACAAAAGTAGTCTCAGAAATTGATGATAAAATAAAAGTAATGTTAATGTCTGCTTACGAGTTAGAGCAAGATCAACTAAAAGAAATTAACAAAGATGATTATATGAAAAAACCTGTTCACATGGCAAAGTTAATTGATAGCGTCAAATTGCAGT
>CAVPGE010000041.1:0-30242 GCA_963703885.1 uncultured Nitrososphaerales archaeon | reverse complement strand
GAGTAGGAACAATTTAGAATACGAAAAAGTGCAATTGCTAAATTTGGTCGTTCAAGAAAAGTAAACAAAAAATGGTAAAGCCACGAACCGTCTGCAGGAACGACAAATTGGTAGGAATTGCACCAAGAAAAGAAGCAAGACTTCAATGCATGAGAGTATTGTAGTTTTGATCGATATTTTGACAATCTATAGTTGAAATATGCTACGAGATCTCAAGTTTGATAGATATTTGGCATCATATGGTACAGTCAAATGTAATGGGCTCGAAATAATATTGGAAGATACTCTTAGTATCTATATACGGGCATTACTGATATCGCCGACTATCTAGCCTACAACCAGAACTAGGGCAGGCTCTATAAATCCGATCTGTGCAGACTACCCGAAATGTGAAGGCTTTGAATTTAAATTAAATGGGATTTGTCACTACAATCTCATCAATATCCAACATATTCTCCGTACAAAGGGTAATACGCCTATCAAGTACGTAAGGGTAACATAGTTAATCAGAGTATATATTCTTCTTCGTTGAAAACCTTATCAGATTGATGTCACAGGAAAATATTCATTTGGATAATGTACTAGAAAAGAATGTGAGAGCAAAGAAGTCACTAGTAGGTCATGTAGAAGCCATTTCGGATCGGTATATTCTGGTCACCGGAACAACGGGTATGAAATATAACGTTCCAAGATCGCATATTAAAGGTGAGGTGGGTAGGGAGATTTTGCTTGATATCTCTCCAAAGGATCTACAAAAATATCGGTTTAAATAGTATTACTAGGACTGTCAATTCACATACAACTTTAAAATTTTATTAGCATGTATAATATGGTTTTATTGGCTATAAGTTTCGAAAATATGGAAATAATTCTAATTAGTACTAAGTAATGTATATCATACGATAGTTTAGGTATTGCAATTATAGGTTTGGGTAATAGGCCGCGATTTCATAATCATATTCGCCGGACATTTCCAACATAGGCTCATATTAATTTGGTATCTATGTCCATATTTCAAAAATCATTTTGAAAGAATATAGCCAAAAATGTCTAAAAATAATTAGGAAAGGAACACCTGACAGAATAGGCAATAAAATCTGGAAGGGATTTGAAACTTCAGATTATCGAGTACAGTCCAAGCAGTCAGCGTGCCCAATCCTAAATAGTCATTATTATTTATTACTGTTTAAATTCTTTAAACAAAGTATATAATATAATATCCTCATCTGCGCTGTAAATTAATAAATGAAGGGTTAAGGATGGTTTATTTCCTTGAGATGTAATCAATCAAGATTTGAGATGATAATAATAACCATTTTGGATATCCTGAAGAGTCTGAACGGAATTAAATGCCATTTTAATATACTGATATATTTCTTTATCTATCCCTACTAAGATATCTGAATATTACCATAGGTATTAGTCTTATATCACCAACTTCCTCTATTCCACATATAGTAACAATAATTGTCGCAAATAAGCCAGAACTGGATCCCTTCAGAATTATTTTCCTTGCTAGCTGGCAGAGGTGCAATAAGATTCAATATATAATTTAAAAGTTTTCTAACTAGCATTGCAAATTTGATTGGATAACCTTTCAAAGTAACCTTAGGTGTAAGATCACTGAGTTTTCTCTTTTTCACGAGCGATGATAGTAGCAGAGAATAAATAAAATATAGTAACAAGTACGGCATACTTATAACAACTGATCATTGCAAATAAGCTTTAATACTGATAAATAAGTAGAACATACTTATTCACAAATAGGTTAGTGCCAACTGCATTGGGAAATAGCTATATTACGCATACAAGCAATCGTAATTAATGAGGCGAATAGAGGCTTTAAAATAAAACAGCAATTTGAAGATAGTATAGGTAATGTGGAGTCTCAATCGTATTTGGCATACCAGCATTAATATGGTAACTTGTTGAAAATCAGGTAATATACTAATTGATATTATTTGTTACTAATGTCGTATGTAATACGTGTTTATAAGTGCTGAATTAATACGTTATTTTGAATAGTTGAGATGGGGAAAAGGTAAGTCTAACTCAAACTTAGGTCAAAGTCAATAGTAGAAGGAGTATCAACATATTCAATTCCCTAGGAGATTAACGAAGCAACTGCAAGAATACCAAACGGCTTTAAAAATATGATTCTGAAGCTAAGAAATCAAGATAATACTCTCGTTATTATGATTTATTCTATCAATGAAAAATGAGATCAATATATCAGATAATTATAGAGAGTCATTGATAGATAATCTATCAGTTTTATTCCCAGAATGTGCAAAAAACCCACAACTACCGTAGCAGCAATGATATTCAGTTTTTATCTTATTTTTATTGGAAGTCATTTCGATTTAGTTAAAGCAAATATTACCATTTCTAGTCCCATGATTAAGCCACTGACAGCAACATATTATATAATCTTCATTTCACTAGAAGTATTCCGTTTTATTGTGGTCTATACTATAGTATACTTCTAATACAGAGATTCTTGGCATTGATTTGTCTTCGAAGGAAAAATGACCACGCTTTATATTTTGAATCTCATTAGTAAAACTTTTTTTCTATTTGTTAGCATGAAAAATTAATGAAGTGTTGTATGAGGACCAATTATCGCAGACGGGTAAAATATCACAAGTATTAATACGATTATTCCTATTCCTCCAATAGGGAATGCAGAATATCCAATCAATTTATTTCGTGCAATTTCAGACATACCTCCCAACCCTGCACCTATAATTAATAATATTGTTACTAGTTCGTATGTTATTATGATCTTTGAGACATGGGAGATATTGACTACAGATGTAAGAAATTTATTATTTTCAGTATCTGCGTTATATTTAAGATTCAATAATGAGCCATTGGTCTTCTCATCAGCATCAAGTAGCTTAATATGAGATTTGTAATTATTAATATTTTGGGTAATCTGATCAGTATTGTTACTAATGTTAGGTGCACCTAGAAGCCCAATGTCTAAAATGTCAAGTTGGGCTTTCAAAATTCTTTCTCCTATTTTCTCTTCATTATAATCATTTAGCCAATCCATTGACTTAGTTAAATGCGCAAGAGAAGAAACCTGCAAATCATCCTTTTCTATGGCGTATTCAGTAGCAAGAATAGTGGTACAAATTGCCAAAATAGATACGGCTATTATGAATATTGTGACTAGCAGAAAGAATCCTGAGAGACCGTGAGACGATTGAGTATTGAATTTGCTTGACATATAAGGATAATTGGAAGGTTTAGCATTATACTTAATTATTTAGGAACAATTGACAGATCTTTATTTCGACTATTTTATTTCGAGTCATTTATTATATGATACTCCATATTCTTGATTTAATTTGTTGGTAAACACTTGAAGAGTCATATTCCGCTTGGCAATTGTTTCTTTAGTTTTATAATTAGGTCCATCATTAACCATATATTCTATGATTGTTAACTGTGCATTTAGGTATGCAGAGATTTCTAAACCAAATCTATCCATGAATGTATACTATACTTCTGACGCCATTATATTAGCGTCAAATTCCTTATTATTGTAAGAAGACAATCAATCAAAGTCTATTTTTGACATGATGTAAAATAATGCTATACCACACACCACAATAGAGTTAATCAATATTGAAGTACTGCTATCGTATATTAATCGTTTGATATTCAATTCTTAGAGTCCCTGTATATCAGTGCGTCTACCTTCTTTAATCTTATGTCTAGGTCTTCTATTGTCAGTTTCTCTTATACTTTCTTAGTTAGGAAATCATTTCCGTATTTAGCCATAATATTGGCTTCGCTTTGTTTGCAAATCAAAATCATATTCAACGTTCCTAGCACATTTATCGCAATGTTTCTCTAATATTATAGCACCTTTAATAGTATAACTAACTAACTTTGTCGCAGGTTGGCCACAAGATATACAATAAATTAAGTGCTTTTCTTGTTTGGGGGTAAAGGGTTCTATGCTCTTTAGTGCTTTATCTAACAACTCATTTCGTCTCTAACCTTTTATAAGAAAACATAGGTATTAAGTAATAAACTAGAATATTACTGAACTAAACTAAACTAAACTAAACTTCAAAAATACAGTGACGGCATTCAAAATTATGAATCACATTCCTTCACAAGGTAGGTGTTCAGCATAAGTTGAGGCTGACGATAAAATCTTATCACAATTCGGACAGTATAAGTTTGATGGAACCTCTGAGTGTCCTTGTGACATATCTAATAATACACCTTACACATCAGTATTAATTTTATAATAAGCAATCCTGATAATAAATCTGACTGCATGTTAAAAAAAGATATGGCAACACCAACACAAATATGACTTCCTACATGTTTGACTATAATTTGCAAGCCCTAAATAAAATAAGGATCATAAGATATTGCAGGACGTGGGCCCTCATACCTATGTCCTGTTCTAGAACGACATCAACGGCATAATCCCCATGTAGGATCCTCTATTTGGGCAAATTAAGGTCTGCCTGCATGGAGTTTTAACTTTAACTTTATGGGGATGTAATGTAGGTAATGTAGGCATTTTAGTGCGTTAGTTATTTTCATCATTGAAGCTAAATGTCCAAATAATACCGCTGGTCAATAAGTTGTAAAATGTAGATTCTATGGTTCTCCCAATTTGAATTTAGATGTCAGTATAATATGGTAAAGGCTCCCTGATTATTTGTTACTAAATACTTAAATAACTTTAGGCTCCGAAAGAAGGATGGTAAAAATAATAAAGAAGAATCTGAATACTGCCCCTGACGAAGTTAGAACTTTTGAGAAAGGAAAAATTGATATTGCGAATCTTGGTGACATTACAATAGGAAGGGCAGAGTTAGAACCGGGGTGGAGTTGGGAGAAGTGTGTCAAGCCAATCGCAAAAACGGAAAGTTGTCAAGCTCCTCACACACAGTATGTTATATCTGGTAGAATGAAAATAAGGATGGATGATGGAACAGAGGACGAATTTGGACCAGGAGACACAGTGAGTCTTCCTCCCGGCCATAACGCATGGATAATTGGTCAAGAGAAATTTGTAGCAATTGATTTCACAGGAATGAGCGCTTATGCAAAGGTATCGTAGTGCAACTCGCTGATCCTACATATCATATACAGTCAAAAAGACGTCCACATTAAAATAGGCAGCTATGATTATGAGTATGATAACCAATTCCTTGCTTCCAAGATTTCCCTCTTTCCCAATTCATGCCCTAACTGCTGCCAATGCAATACATTATTCTCACCTGATCCTTGGAATAATTTAATTAATTCCAAAGTAGCAATATATGAAACTATTTGATCGTTAGTTCCAGCACTTATGAATATTTTAGTTTTAATCAGGGTTGGCAAAGGTGACGGCACTAATGGTACCATAGGTATAAACAGGATTGCCGTACTAAGTACCTCTGGCCTTAATAACATCAGGCTTGCAGCTATGTTAGCACCATTAGAATATCCCACTGCTATCACATCTTCGACTTCAAATTGGTAATATCATGAATCTGTTTTAATAAAGTCTGCAAGTTCATGAGTACGAAATATCCAGTCCTGCTTATCGAAAAATCCCTCATAAACACGTGTAAAGAATCTTGGCATTCCATTTTCGAGAATTTACCTCTGAGACTAAGAATGATTGCATGTGGATCGATTATATTGACAAAGGGAACAAGGTCAATACCAATTACTCCCCTTTGTGTGGGGAGACAGAGGATGAATCCCATGAATTTCGCTCACTGGATCAATATATGAAATCCAATATTTGTCCTTAATCCATTCTGTGCGTAATATACTTGGATTTTAAGTTAGATTAGATATGGAAAATTCATGTGAAAACCACTATTCATAATAAACCCTCTTCATAATAATGATCGTGTAGTTGAGTAAGATGCGGTAAGATTCTGATGTTCGTAATTACAATATTGGTCTTGATGTCCAATAAAAAATGCATTTAACTATATTTCAAGGCTAAGAACACTCATTTTTGCACTACGGGACTATTTACCAATATGTCTGTTTTCGTGATAGTTAATTCACCGCTATTCTTGGCTGCGAGAATCTCCGCTTCAGATTTTAGTTCCCTGGCGGTAACATCACTGTTCCACTCCACAAAATTTAACTGAACTATAGGACTGTATCCGTTATCTCCGGGTAATGCACTTGCTACTGGCAACTGGAAACCAAATGCACCCTCGCCTCGAATCCCACTGACAAATTCATAACCTTGCTGTAGTGCTCGCTCTGGAACAGATTTCAGAAGCGGTGCAAAGTTAATTTTATTATTGATGTTCTCCGATATTGAGGAAGCTGTCTGATTATCTGAGGCATCAGTTGCAATAAAGAGAGCTATTTTTCCATTAACATACCCCTTTTCTAAAGGAAATGAGGAGGTTTCTTTGGAAGCGCTTTGTGCATAGGCCACGTGTAAATTTAAAAAGATAAAAAAGAATAGAATCGCAACAACTATAAAATGATATCTAACCATAGTATGATTAAATTCCTGGCATCTAATAAATCCTACCCGTTCATTCCAATGCTAATATTAATCCGACTTGCACACTTGCATTTACATATAGGTAGTTCTTTTAAATAATTTTTCATACCTGTGAGAGGATAGAGACAAGATTCAAACGAATTTCACTTTCTTCCTACAAGCATAGAAAAGCTAGAGTGTTGACGGAAAATGAAAATCAATTATGGTTAGACTATTTAGTCGAATTGGATTTGTCCAAAGTCATAGGAAAAATATCGAAGATATTCAGCGATTACAGGATGATTCGATGCATCAACTATTTATTGAAAGTACCAAGAATGATAGGAATGAGGTTATGATCCTAAAATTGAAACAGGATATCAGGGAGAATATAAAACTATTATCAGAATTAGGACTGGGTACACCAATTCTTAGTGCCATAAAATCAAAATTGGAACAGATTCCGAAAAAAACCTAAATTCCGTGTTCTGCATTCATTTAATTAAGATAAAAATAATTCGAACAGTATTTTTTGTAGGATAAAAAGTAAATTTTTTCAAAATTTTAATAATAAAGTGAGCGATAAGTACTTTAAGAAGAAACTAAGGCACTAGACAAGGATCAAATAAAAATTAGTAATGAGGTTATTAAGCGCTTATCTCAATCGTATTTTGGATACGTTTCGCTAATGCAAATCTAGTACGTGACAAGAGTTTTGAATTATGGTTAACAGATGTGAGGGAATGAACTTAACCCTCACATCCGATGAATGCCAGTTTTAAACAAACTGGTGATATAATTACTTGTTAGATATTATTTTAATATAACTGCACGATAACTCTTGAGTAGGACTAAAGTAGGGTCTTATTTTCGACTGAGCATTGTTTGTCAACGAAATTTTTTTCCAGTGACGGGTTATAATTAACTCCTAATGCAAAATAAACATTTTCCAATAGAAGTAAGGGTTATCCTAATTTATTGCTAGCCATTGTCTTTTTGTGTTTCATTCTCTTTCTGTCCTATTATAGTGTTAGAAGTTATTTCATTGTCCTTTGAATCATCACTGACCAGTATGTTTTCGGTACTATTACCTATGGTATTATTGTATATTTTATTTTCAAAAGAATTGTGGTAAAGGTAAATTCCCTGGTTGAAACAATTGCTTACTGTATTATTATAAACCTCATTATTATGAGATTGAGATAGATATATGCATTTGGATTCATCATGAACAATATTATTTCGAGCAACTGAATTCGGACATGTTTCGGCTGAACATAATTCCGGATCCATCACTTCTCGAGACTTTATTACCTTCGATTGTGATATTATGACAATCAAGCGAGCAAATTATTCCCTGTGCACCATGATCATGAAGAGTGTTATTTTTAATTAGCATGTCATGTGTTCCTGTGTGCGGATCAAATCCATACATAAAATTATGATGTACATAATTATTTTCCAAGATAATATTTCCTGCACCACCAGCAGAATAAAATCCAAATCTATTGTGATGTAATTCATTATTTTTGATGATGCTAGTTCCATTACTCCCATAGTAACTTAACCCAGAACATCCTGCCATACAGTCATATCCCAAATATGCAAGTTCAGAATTAGTAACATTGGTAGTTCCCGTTGTTTCGTCTTCTATTTTTATATACGGTCGCAGCATTTTATCAATATTTGTAACAGCTGTACTCGAATCTTTTGTATCAGGTCTTAAATCCTTCTTAAATTTTGCATAATCTTGGGTTTTTGGATTCCATGAGGTTATTTTTACCGAATCAATTACTAAACTACCCAATACAGTGATTGGATATGCATGTTTACCATCGGCAATTATTTTCAACCAATTTGTATCCGTAGAATCTATTACGAAGGTGGAGCCCGCTTCAATCGTTATTCCCGCATTTAATATCCATGATTCATTGAGCCCAACGCCTTGTCTTTCAAGAACTTCTGGACTTTGTAACTTGTTATTTAGATCCGAAAGATGTATAGGGTTTACACAAGAAATTGTGATTATTCTTTCTTTATTGTCATATTGAATACAATCATTGTTCTCACTAACTACTGAAGAACCGAAAGTCGGATACAGACCAATTATCAACTGATAGGTTGCTACAAAGAGAAATATTTTCAAAGATAATCTTAATTTATTTTTCGTAATAAAGATTATTCAAATAAGAGTAAAAGTCTCGATATCAAAAAAGTTATTTAATTTGGTGAAGATAATTACTTACAATTAATTATTAAATTAACTGTATTCTTGATAAAACGAAGTTCTTGTTGTATTCTGACCAGAATCACTAGTGTACAAGTGTTGGTATCAGATAGAAAGCAAGAAAACTATTAGGGAATTATACGCCACAACTATGCCTCAGGAAATTATGCCATTTCTTGTGACATTAATATGAAATACAATTATCTATACGTAACCTTTTTGATATTACTTTTATAATCGCCAATGGGCTAGAATAGTATTATATTAAACCTACGCAAATACGACAATGTAGATTGATTTATTCAAGTAAATTGCATTAAGATCTTAAAATATGATCAGTCCTTTATAACGATTAAATAATTAAATATTTAATATGTACCAGATTTAATAAACCAATTTGATTGATTGAGAAGAATTCGAGATTTATTTATTATTTTCTGTTCTGTTATAATTATTACATTCTTGATTCTATCATATGGACGCTTACATCCTGCTTATTCAGGTAACCAAGACCATAGAACCCTTTCTCTAAAAGCAAATCCCTCTGGCAGACTCATGGATTCAAATCTAAGACTAGAACTCTTTGCTAGTAATATTTCTAGACCAACAAATATTGCCTTTCTCAATTCAGGGGAAGTTCTAGTACTCGAAAAAAATACTGGATTAGTGAAAAAGATTGTGAACGGGACCGTTATACGAGATCCATTATTTGATGCAAATGTGGCTACAATTGATACGAGAGGCATGCTAGGTATAGCAGTTACAAGAAACGAGACAATTGGCAAAGTGTATGTTTTCTTGTACTACACAGAGGCTGCTGATGGTAAGGGAGATGCGCAGGATAGATGTTTTGATTTTAGTCATTGTGACCCCAATTATCTTCCAAATGGAAATAGGCTATATAGATTCGAATTGTCAGAAAACGGATCCAAATTAGTAAATAAAAAACTAATTTTCGCATGGCCCCCCTTCACGGGTGCCACCCATAATGGTGGAGAAATCGCAGTCGGGCCAGATAATAACATATATCTAATTGTTGGTAACGGAGAAAAGGAAACCAAAGTAACTAATTCTAAAGGTTCAAAGATTGACGGAAGAGCGGGCATATTAGCATTTGATCATAACGGCAATCCCGCATACGAAAATGGGATAATTGGAACTAAAGATCCTCTCAATAGATACTATGCATATGGTATTAGAAACGCGTTCGGCCTGGACTTTGACCCTCTGACAGGAAAATTATGGGACTCTGAAAATGGACCAGCATTTGGCGATGAAGTCAATTTGGTAGAACCTGGATTTAACAGTGGTCATAATTTGGTAGATGGTTTTTGGGAGCGCACAAATAATAACGAAGGTAAATATGTGAAAGAACCTGATAAAAACAAACTGCAAACGTTTGACGGAAAGGGAAAATACAGCGCGCCAGAATTTGCTTGGTACAAAAGTACAGGAGTAAGTGCAATTAAATTCCTGAATTCAGACAAATATGGCAAGGAGTACCAAAATAATCTTTTGGTAGCAACTGTAGTCCCAAATGGCGATATATATCGATTCAGATTGAATCAAGATAGGTCAGCCCTTAACCTGACAGGATCACTCAAGGATAAAATAGCCGACAACTACCAAGAATTATCTCCTGTCATGTTTGGAACTGGTTTGGGGGGAATATCCGATTTAGCCGTAGGACCAGATGGATTTTTATATATTGTTTCGTACGCTCGTGGAGAAATATACCGGGTAGTACCTAAGTAATTCTTCGAAGTGAATACTAGTTCCTTTAGAAGGAAAATTTATATCCACAAGATAAAACTCGGAAACAACAATCGTAACCTGAACATGAGTTAAAATTACGAACAAACAATTGAAATGATAAACAGAATTATGACTCTTTAATATGATAGTTTTTACATTTTGGTATTCAGTTATTAAAAGTAAATTTACTCACACTTTACTTATTAATATAATAGAGCATGAATTATTCACACCTGCATTTTTATTATTATATCCTTGCGTTACACAAACTCGTTCTAAAATCATTTATCTCCATTCATGAAATCTAGAGACAAAATTATGTTTATGTTATTTGGTATTAAATTTATACTTTGAAGAATAATGATTACTAACTTAAATCTGGCATTTGTAGACAATATGTGTTAGCAAAGGACGAAAGGAATAAAATTAAGACTTGTTGATAGTAAAGTAGTCTTTAGGGTTAGTTTCCCCGTCCAGAAACTTTGCATTCAGTTGTGTTCTGTCCTTTAGAATCTTTACGTTTAGAAAACCTGTTTGTACAGTTTGAGCAGCAATGAATGGAGCCTGCCCATCGAACTCATACAACTCCGCTCCAGCGGTGCCCACAGTCACGTAAATAGGAGCACTCGGATTGTTGTAGTTATTGCCGTTCTTGTCCTTTATTTCAGGACTGCTGCTGTGTTTGGAAGCCGAATATAAAGGATAGGTTCGTTGATAGTTATGGTTGTGTGCAGTGATAACAAGATCGACACCATATTTTTCGAACAATGGTGAATACACTACTCTAAGGTTACCAGGCGCCAGATGCTCTGTAGGTGAGGTGTAAAAAGGTTGATAACTTACCACTATAATCCAGTCTATCTTGTTGGTATTGGATGCCTGTACCAAATCAGATTTTACAAAGTCATATTGTTGCGACCCCTTTCCATAAGGAATAAGACTATCCAATCCTGTGTTCATTACTAGAAAATGTATGTTCTTATAATCAAAAGAGTAGAACGAATCAGCCATATCAAAATGACTTAAATATTGACTAAAACGAGAGGAGGAATCGTCTCCGTCATTCATATCATGAAAACCTAATGCAACTTTGAGTTTACCCTTTTCATCTAGAGATTTAAACATCTTAAAAAAGCAATCGGGATCCCTTGTCTCCGAGAGATCTCCAACAGCCAAAACCAGATCAGGATTCTTTTTCTTCATAGCATTCACCGTTTCTCTGGTAGTGCTATCACAACCATAATCGCCAGCGAAAGCAAAACTGTATGCATCACTTGTACCTTTATGAGTATCGCGAATACTATATTGAGCATCCTCGTCAGATTCGTCATTTGAGCTAGAATCAGACGCTTTTACTATACTAAACGCACTACTTAGAGATTGAGGTTTGTAGTCATGCTTCGTTACCTTAATTTGAGTTTTTAATTCTCCGGAACTAATTTTGTTATCTATAGTTAAGGGAAAAACAAATTTTCCATTCTCATCAGTCTTACCTTCAAATGTATGTTCATGAGTTCCATCAGGATATATCATCTTTCCATATATTTTCACATCAGCAACTGGTTTTGAATCTGAATCTGTAACAGTTATGATAAAGTTAACATGGTCTCCTGTGGCAACGGTATTTTCTTGAGGCTCCATCGAAACCGACAAGTCATTATTATTAGAAGGAATATCAGATGCTTGTTCTTTTGATTCCTGACTGTATGATGATTGATTTAGTACATTCGTAGACAAAATGATAAGTAAGACGATTATAATAAAAGAAAGATATCGGCGTGAAAAGGTCATATACGATTATTAAAAATGATAAATAAACCAGATATTGAATTTTTCGAAGGATAATAAGAGTACATTTTTGTAAATATCAATAAGTGAATTGTAATGCTATAATAAAATGTTTAAAATCTATTCAAAAAATCTCGCTTTAAAAAATTCTATTTGAATGAAAGGTTACATTAGATTAGGATATTATTTATTGGAATCTTCAAGTTATACGTAAGCACATAGCAGTTATTTTGCACATATAGTCAAGCGCTAAATATTTACTTTGATTCAAGTTATTTAACGAATATCAAATGTTAATTCTAGTAGACTAGCATATTGTCAGTTAGGTTGGGAGAATATTAATTTAATTAAAAATTGGAGAAAGTAAATGTTGGTATGGACCTAAAGTCATTTTATATTTAACTATAAGGTAAATCGGGTGCTATCTTTTGCAAAGTAGAAATTAACTTATCCTGACCATCTTTTCCACCCAACAACAATAACATCTCATCCGGACCAGTTCCCTTTTGTCCTCCGCGCAAGTCTTTAAATGTGAATTTATCCAGCACGTCAACTCCATTATCTGCTAGTTCTGATATGTGTTTATTCGAATCCTTGGCGGGAATCATGAAAAAAGCCACCGTATCTGAAGTTATATTGTCTACTACAGGAATTGTATCCTTAATTGTTACCGTCCCCTCCATGACAAATTTAGGATCATCTACATTCACATTTGCTTCAGAATATGTAAATTTCCCTGTTCTGTTCAATACAAGAGGAGTTGAAACGGTGTTAAAATCAAATTTTCCGCTATCATAAACCTTCTCTAAATTTTGGTCATCAAGTGTAATTATATGTTCATGTCCTACATCACCATTAAGCCAAATAATTTTAGTCCCCGGGTTTACTATAATATTTTCCGGAACATATGGCTGATTGATTTGTCTCTGCTCCTCGGGTAAAGTCGGAGACTCATGACCCTCATTTGGAATTAAAATTATAACATTTTTGACATTATTTCCAAGAGTTATCTCCTTATTTTGAAATATGCTTTGGGCTGCCCCATCAGTAATACCTTTCGAATTATTTATTGATTTTTCCACTTGATCATTTGTACTATTTTGAGCGAAAGAACTTAACAAAGTAGTAGGTCCGAGCAGCATTAAGCCCAAAAAAGAAAAGATCAGAATTTCAGAATACTGGCTTACCATCGATAGATTTTTGATTTAAACTTAAAAAGACTTGTGGACCTTTGTTCGTTGTTCAATCTTTCTAAGGTGAGTCCACTTTTTAATACAAAAAAGCCTGATTATTCATACTCCTAGATGAATAGAATCACAGCCACTCAGTTTTGTGTGGTTATCAGTCTTTATGTACAATCTCACAATCAGGACTTGCGACGTCGCTGTCATTTTTTATATTGATCCAAATCTCGTCTAGCCCCTCACCGCAATTAATAACATCCTGACTGGAATCAGGCGCAGTAGAATTAAGTATATTTTGATAAATTTTATCGTCACCGTCCTGTCCGTTGATATTATCACTTCCTAAATTACCAAAAATAATATCATTGCCTGGACCTCCCATTATTGAATCGCTTCCCCGATTGCCAGATACGATGTCAAAGCCTGCGCCGGCAATTATACTATCTGAATCATTTCCTCCAGTTATATTATCGTCTCCAGTACCTCCAATCAATACATCATCACCGTCTTCTCCGTTCAGTATATCATCCCCTTCATTACCCACTAGCAAGTCCGTTCCATTCCCTCCATTTAGGATATCATCTCCAAAAAGACCCACTATATCATCAGAACTTCCTAATCCGTCAATAGTATTTTTGCTTGCGTTTCCAATCAGCGTGTCATCTCTTTCTGTTCCCTTACAGATATTTACGGCTCTCCCACAGTTTATAGTTGCACTATCTGCAAAGAACTCGACACTAAAAAAGGTCAAAAAAATCAGGATAAAAGGAACAATGATTATGATTGTTGACATGTACAATCTCAATTAGTCATTTACAGGAGTCACTAATAAGTTTCAGTGGAAAAAAAATTGTTTGTATAAACAATAATAGCAGGTGCAGAGTGCGAATTTTCCACACCTGCTATGCTGAGACCCAAATGTTTGGTTTGCACTATATTGACAACACCAAGATTGATAAACAGCTGAATTTCTGATAAAAAAAATTAGTCAAAAATTGCTTTGTTGCACGATTCCAGAAATCGTTTTTCATATATCGTTTTAGTATCTACTACAAGTTTTAGGTATAGAAATACGTTGTTTTGGTTGGAAATTTAAGATAAAATTAAATAATATCAGATTCATGCAACAAAGCATCAAAAATTAGTAATGAAAAATCGTAATGAATCTAAAAATATTTTGGGTATTAAATTGATTCAATGATTGATACTTCTAATCAAGTATTAAATTGGTTAAAAGTAGAAAATTACGGAGTAGTAGTAGCAAATCCAGATGATAGCGAGTATATGAAGAAAAATCCTCAAATAGAAAAGTTGGCAATAGCATTTGTTCCCAACACTGATCTTAGATTTCTTGTTATGTTTGATAAAACTAGTAGAGACTGTTTTGAGAATATAATTTGGTAGATGGTTTTTGGGAGCGCACAAATCATAACGAAGGTAAATATGTGAAAGAACCTGATAAAAACAAACTGCAAACGTTTGACGGAAAGGGAAAATACAGCGCGCCAGAATTTGCTTGGTACAAAGGTACAGGAGTAAGTGCAATTAAATTCCTGAATTCAGACAAATATGGCAAGGAGTACCAAAATAATCTTTTGGTAGCAACTGTAGTCCCAAATGGCGATATATATCGATTCAGATTGAATCAAGATAGGTCAGCCCTTAACCTGACAGGATCACTCAAGGATAAAATAGCCGACAACTACCAAGAATTATCTCCTGTCATGTTTGGAACTGGTTTGGGGGGAATATCCGATTTAGCCGTAGGACCAGATGGATTTTTATATATTGTTTCGTACCCTCGTGGAGAAATATACCGGGTAGTACCTAAGTAATTCTTCGAAGTGAATACTAGTTCCTTTAGAAGGAAAATTTATATCCACAAGATAAAACTCGGAAACAACAATCGTAACCTGAACATGAGTTAAAATTACGAACAAACAGTTGAAATGATAAACAGAATTATGACTCTATGATAGTTTTTACATTTTGGTATTCAGTTATTAAAAGTAAATTTACTCACACTTTACTTATTAATATAATAGAGCTCGAATTATTCACACCTGCATTTTTATTATTATATCCTTGCGTTACACAAACTCGTTCTAAAATCATTTATCTCCATTCGTGAAATCTAGAGACAAAATTATGTTTATGTTATTTGGTATTAAATTTATACTTTGAAGAATAATGATTACTAACTTAAATCTGGCATTTGTAGACAATATGTGTTAGCAAAGGACGAAAGAAATAAAATTAAGACTTGTTGATAGTAAAGTAGTCTTTAGGGTTAGTTTCGCCGTCCAGAAACTTTGCATTCAGTTGTGTTCTGTCCTTTAGAATCTTTACGTTTAGAAAACCTGTTTGTACAGTTTGAGCAGCAATGAATGGAGCCTGCCCATCGAACTCATACAACTCCGCTCCTGCGGTGCCCACAGTCACGTAAATAGGAGCACTCGGATTGTTGTAGTTATTGCCGTTCTTGTCCTTTATTTCAGGACTGCTGCTGTGTTTGGAAGCCGAATATAAAGGATAGGTTCGTTGATAGTTATGGTTGTGTGCAGTGACAACAAGATCGACACCATATTTTTCGAACAATGGTGAATACACTACTCTAAGGTTACCAGGTGCCAGATGCACTGTAGGTGAGGTGTAAAAAGGTTGATAACTTACCACTATAATCCAGTCTATCTTGTTGGTATTGGATGCCTGTGCCAAATCAGATTTTACAAAGTCATATTGTTGCGACCCCTTTCCATAAGGAATAAGACTATCCAATCCTGTGTTCATTACTAGAAAATGTATGTTCTTATAATCAAAAGAGTAGAACGAATCAGCCATATCAAAATGACTTAAATATTGACTAAAACGCGAGGAGGAATCGTCTCCGTCATTCATATCATGAAAACCTAATGCAACTTTGAGTTTACCCTTTTCATCTAGAGATTTAAACATCTTAAAAAAGCAATCGGGATCCCTTGTCTCCGAGAGATCTCCAACAGCCAAAACCAGATCAGGATTCTTTTTCTTCATAGCATTCACCGTTTCTTTGGTAGTGCTATCACAACCATAATCGCCAGCGAAAGCAAAACTGTATGCATCACTTGTACCTTTATGAGTATCGCGAATACTATATTGAGCATCCTCGTCAGATTCGTCATTTGAGCTAGAATCAGACGCTTTTACTATACTAAACGCACTACTTAGAGATTGAGGTTTGTAGTCATGCTTCGTTACCTTAATTTGAGTTTTTAATTCTCCGGAACTAATTTTGTTGTCTATAGTTAAGGGAAAAACAAATTTTCCATTCTCATCAGTTTTACCTTCAAATGTATGTTCATGAGTTCCATCAGGATATATCATCTTTCCATATATTTTCACATCAGCAACTGGTTTTGAATCTGAATCTGTAACAGTTATGATAAAGTTAACATGGTCTCCTGTGGCAACGGTATTTTCTTGAGGCTCCATCGAAACCGACAAGTCATTATTATTAGAAGGAATATCAGATGCTTGTTCTTTTGATTCCTGACTGTATGATGATTGATTTAGTACATTCGTAGACAAAATGATAAGTAAGACGATTATAATAAAAGAAAGATATCGGCGTGAAAAGGTCATATACGATTATTAAAAATGATAAATAAACCAGATATTGAATTTTTCGAAGGATAATAAGAGTACATTTTTGTAAATTATCAATAAGTGAATTGTAATGCTATAATAAAATGTTTAAAATCTATTCAAAAAATCTCGCTTTAAAAATTCCTATTTGAATGAAAGGTAACATTAGATTAGGATATTATTTATTGGAATCTTCAAGTTTTACGTAAGCACGTAGCAGTTATTTTGCACATATAGTCAAGCGCTAAATATTTACTTTGATTCAAGTTATTTAATGAATATCAAATGTTAATTCTAGTAGACTAGCATATTGTCAGTTTGGTTGGGAGAATATTAATTTAATTAAAAATTGGAGAAAGTAAATGCTGGTATGGACCTAAGTCATTTTATATTTAACTATAAGGTAAATCGGGTGCTATCTTTTGCAAAGTAGAAATTAACTTATCCGGACCATCTTTTCCACCCAACAACAATAACATCTCATCCGGACCAGTTCCCTTTTGTCCTCCGCGCAAGTCTTTAAATGTGAATTTATCCAGCACTTCAACTCCATTATCTGCTAGTTCTGATATGTGTTTATTCGAATCCTTGGCGGGAATCATGAAAAAAGCCACCGTATCTGAAGTTATATTGTCTACTGCAGGAATTGTATCCTTAATTGTTACCGTCCCCTCCATGACAAATTTAGGATCATCTACATTCACATTTGCTTCAGAATATGTAAATTTCCCTGTTTTGTTCAATACAAGAGGAGTTGAAACGGTGTTAAAATCAAATTTTCCGCTATCATAAACCTTCTCTAAATTTTGGTCATCAAGTGTAATTATATGTTCATGTCCTACATCACCATTAAGCCAAATAATTTTAGTCCCCGGGTTTACTATAATATTTTCCGGAACATATGGCTGATTGATTTGTCTCTGCTCCTCTGGTAAAGTCGGAGACTCATGACCCTCATTTGGAATTAAAATTATAACATTTTTGACATTATTTCCAAGAGTTATCTCCTTATTTTGAAATATGCTTTGGGCTGCCCCATCAGTAATACTTTTCGAATTATTTATTGATTTTTCCAATTGATCATTTGTACTATTTTGAGCGAAAGAACTTGACAAAGTAGTAGGTCCAAGGAGCAGCATTAAGCCCAAAAAAGAAAAGATCAGAATTTCAGAATGCTGGCTTACCATCGATAGATTTTTGATTTAAACTTAAAAAGACTTGTGAACCTTTGTTCATTGTTCAATCTTTCTAAGGTTGGTCCACTTTTTAATACAAAAAAGCCTGATTATTCATACTCATCGATGAATAGAATCACAGCCACTCGGTTTTGTGTGGTTATCAGTCTTTATGTACAATGTCACAATCAGGACTTGCGACATCGCTGTCATTTTTTATATTGATCCAAACCTCGTCTAGCCCCTCACCGCAATTAATAACATCCTGACTGGAATCAGGCACAGTAGAATTAAGTATATTTTGATAAATTTTATCGTCGCCGTCCTGTCCGTTGATATTATCACTTCCTAAATTACCAAAAATAATATCGTTGCCTGGACCTCCCATTATTGAATCGCTTCCCCGATTGCCAGATACGATGTCCAAGCCTGCGCCGGCAATTATACTATCTGAATCATTTCCTCCAGTTATATTATCGTCTCCAGTACCTCCAATCAATACATCATCACCGTCTTGTCCGTTCAGTATATCATCCCCTTCATTACCCAATAGCAAGTCCGTTCCACTCCCTCCATTTAGGATATCATCTCCAAAAAGACCCACTATATCATCAGAACTTCCTAATCCGTCAATAGTATTTTTGCTTGCGTTTCCAATCAGCGTGTCATCTCTTTCTGTTCCCTTACAGATATTTACGGCTCTCCCACAGTTTATAGTTGCACTATCTGCAAAGAACTCGATACTAAAAAAGGTCAAAAAAATCAGGATAAAAGGAACAATGATTATGATTGTTGACATGTACAATCTCAATTAGTCATTTACAGGAGTCATTAATAAGTTTCAGTCGAAAAAAAATTATTTGTATAAACAATAATAGCAGGTGCAGAGTGCGAATTTTCCACACCGGCTATGCTGAGACCCAAATGTTTGGTTTGCACTATATTGACAACACCAAGATTGATAAACAACCATTGCCAATTAATACTTTAGATTATATTCTCTTTCAAAACTAGGACTTTTCTTTGCCTTTTCAATCTCTTCTCTAGTTTATATTTTATCAAGACCCTAAAGATATTGATGGAGCAATCGAGTTGGGAAATATTTATGATCCTGATTTGATTTCAATGGATACCCAAAAAGTTCTAGGTATAGACTCAGGATTCGGAAGTTCTGCTTTTGGAATAGTATTATTAGAGTTTATCAATGGTCAGATTCATGTTAAATTAGCAGATAAATTTGAGCATGTTAGATATGAAGATGCAGTATCTAAAATCAAATCTATCCTTAGAAGAATGAATCAATGGTCTTTGAGTCAAGAATCATTGGAATCTGTCAAGATATACGTTGATGCTTCTGCTCCTGAATTTATTAGATCATTAAAGGTAATGGTTGGCGAAGATGATAGTTCTTCTTATATCAAAGAACAATTAGACCAATGCAAGAAATACGATCTTAATCCCTCCGATTACATGACAGTTATTCCAGTTCCTTTTAACACAGAAGCAAAGAATATGCTTATTCACACTAAAGAGTTACTGGAATACGAAGCAAGGCCATTAATTGGAATTAAATCCAAATTTGATAAACTCATAACAGCTTTAAGAACAGCTGTTAGTGATGATATGGGTAGATTGGATAAAGAATCTACTTCATATGATGATATTTTAGACAGTTTTCGTCTAGCTTTGAAACATTTCAGAATTAAGAATAAAAAAAGAGACGATATTCAAAAACCAATCATTCTATCTAAATAATATGGTTCATGTCATCAACTTTTACGCTAAGGAATAGCTGCTAGTTTAACAAAATTCTTGATTATATTTCCTGTCTGTGGATCCGGAAGACTTGAAAGTATCAATAATAAAAAAGCAATGAAAGAAAAATCCTCCCAATAAATCATATTAACATATGAAAATTTCTTTAATATTTTCTCTTGAAATTTGGCATATGGTATGTTTAATTTGATTACTAAAGTGAATTTATCCTCGACAACTAAAATTAAATCCCAGAAATTATTGTTTCTTGCCTGACGTGACAAGGCAATTTGGACAAAGTTTTGAATTTTCGTCGACATTGACTCTTACCTTACCGCATTATCCAAATTTTGTCAACGCTCAAAACAATTACAATACGGATAATCCAAATAATCCCAAAAATATTATAATCAAGTATTGTGAGCAATTTGCTCATAGCGTTGCAAGGGGAATGGACGTTGTGCAAGATCTAATTGGTGCAGGAGTGGTCCCAAGTTCTTATTATGATAAGACATGTCGAGACGAAATTAATGGGCAATAGTCACGGATATCTCCAGATAAATCCGCTTTAATGTCATGTATGACACAAATGACTAAATCTGTTAAATTCTGCTATTATTGCTGATTTAGTTAAGCAGTATCTTTGTTAGTAATGTTTATAATAAATCAAGTTTAATTAATATCGTATACAATTAATTTGGATAAAAGTAGTCATGGTGCCGTTGATTCAGATTCAAGGCATAGTGACTCCAATAGATCAGATGCTCTGATAAATAGAGTTAATGAGGGCATTTTGGCTGGACGTAAAATAGCCAAAATTTCTGTAATTACTTTAATAAGCATAGGAATTGCAGAACTTATTACTGGTTACTTTAGTGGCAGTGTAGTAGCAACAGCCGATGGAGTTGATTCGATATCAGATGCTATGATTTCCTTCATAGTATATGTTGGTTTAGGTTTTACACACAGACCTGCTGACAAAAAGTTTCAATTTGGGTATCATAAAGTTGAAAGTTTTGCAGCGATGATTGCAGCCATAGGGATGATTCTTATAGGATGTTTCATAGCATATCACTCTTACGAAGGGCTAGTCGACCCGAAGCAAATCCAACAACCGATAATTACAATGATAGTTCTGGCTGTGGCAGGCACCATTTCGACTTACAGAGCATTACAGATGCGAAACGTTGCAAACAAATATAATTTATTGTCTTTAAAAACAGATGCAAAAAATTCTATAAAGGACGGGTCTGCTTCTGTCATTGGTTTCTTCAGTGTACTGATAGCAACCCAGTTCGGATTTTTACAGGCTGATGCAATAGGAGGAATGGTAATAGCAGGGTATATCTTTTCTGTGGCTTATATCTCACTTAAACAGTCATCATTAATTCTGATAGACGCATGGCACAATCCCGGTACCATAGGCTATGTAAGAAAGGCAGTCGAAGATAAATTTCAAGGTGATGTTAAAGTTCGCTCTGTTAAACTGCGTCAAACGGGTATGGTTTCACAGGCAGAGGTACATATTGAAATGGATGGAAGCCGACCACTGAAAGATGTAGAGATGATTCTGCTCAGGACGGAATTAATCATCAAGTCAAAAATTCCAACAATGTTTGAGGTTATTGTTGTCCCACATGCAGGGTAATTAGTTAGTCAATACTAAATTAATTGTAAGATGCAGTATCGCTGAGAGCATTTAATATTTCTTGCTGTTAAACTTCCTAATTTGAATTCAGATTAACAAATGAACCAATATTTTGTTTATTCTTCTTTCCTCTTGATAAAAGCAGGAATAGATATTTTTGGTCATTGTGATAATCTTGTATTCATTTAATTAAATTAGAAAATGGTAGTAGAAATATTTGTTGAATCATGCTATTATTTTAAATAAAATGTTTCATGTAGACAAAAAATAGCAAAGGATAGTACTTCTGAAGAATAATAGTTATAAACATCTCATAGACAAATTGACTTTTGGAAAATGAACCTAACAAAATCATAATATCACTAGCGATATAAGTCTATTTTACTCTTTGATTAACCCGTATTCTACTAACAATAATCAATCAGTTATGCCGAAATAATACCAACCCGATTTGCCATTCAAATAATTCCAGCTATCTGAAATAGATCTCGAGTAATTGGTTTACATCGAGCTGTTCCTATCTCGATGCGATAATAAAGGATGTTAATCTTTGAATTTGAACTTAAAGATCGTGTATTAGTACTCTTAGTTGTAGTTTTTATGTATTAGTTCTAAATAAGTGTCATTTACTATCGAATAAGTGCTAATTTTAGATTAGATTAAAATCAACACATTTTAGTAATGAAAAGTGATCATTAATCATATTAATTTGATATAAATGGTATAGGTTAAAAAAATTATATATAGAATGAGGTTTTTTTTAAATATTGATTTAGAATTTGTTCTTCGATGAAGTATCTGAAACAATATTTGAGGAAATACCAAAATCTGCTTTGGCCAAATCACGAGTATTGCTAAACATTGGACAATTTGAAATTGGTGAAAGCTATGTTACGGCTAAAATACGAAATAGATATTTTGATAATGTTACAATGAATATACAAGGTGGTAAACCTGGTATAGAACTTCAAGAAAGTCTTTTCAAAATTAAAGACAATGAAGATACTGATCAGTTACATTACGCGTATATATCAACGATTTTAAATTCTGGTAAAACCTTCATAAGAAAACTGCCTGTCATCGGTTTTAGGGACTGGTTACTGATTTATGAGGATACATTGGTAGAACTCTCTGTGGCTGATGCTTATGACGAATTAGAAATTGTTGTTGTATAGAATTGGTCAAATAATCTACACAATTAAAGTATCCCAACTCTTAGTTGATCTTGTGTGCGCTGGCGAGTCAAATGGAAAATTTTAGACTTCATACTAATGAGTTCCAAGAGTGAATTACAGAAGCTCATAATATCAGTACCCCATTTGCTAATAGATAAACTCGAAGTGGCGAAGCAATTGGTTGATAGCTCTAACACTATTTGAATATCATGCTTAGACGATGGCTATAATTTTTAGTACTAACACATAGTAATCTTCTGCCCCCCCTACCTTTGAAATTAGCCATATAGTAACTTAATTAACTTAATTAATTGGAACTAAATAAGAAAGTAAGAAAGACTTTAATCGTATCAATGGTCATGATAATAAATGGCAATGAAGAATTCAGATTCTGGTAACAAAGTCGACACCGTAATTAGTTTATACAGGATATATGACGATCACAGAGATTCAATTCTTTGGTTTCTTGAAGAGTTACAGGCAAATGACTATCTAGATTATTTGGATAAGTATTCCGGCGTTTCTGTGGGCAGATCACACTTTACAACTGTGTGTGGTTTTTTTGAGTTATCAGGGGTTCTGGTAGCCCACGGGTTAATAGATGCTGATCTTTACTTTGATATATTTAATCCAACGCCTTTCTGGGAAAAGGCTAAGGCAATCATAGAAGGGATGCGCAGTAAAAGACCGCACATATATGAAAATTTCGAATGGCTAAATCAGAAAAGGTTTTCATGGTCGAAAAGTAGAGATAAGTAGAAAAATATATTTAAAATAATGTAAGAAAGTTCATTGTATTTTGCGATAAATTTTAATCGTCTAACTGTGCGTGAAACAGAGATATTGATATATGTCAATGAAATTTGGATGAAACTAATTCTTACTAAGAATTGAAGTTCAAGATTCATTCTAATGATCCATCAGAAATAAAATCTTGCTCTTTTTTAAAACGAAACAATTAAGTTTTATATCATAGTAAGTGAGTTAATTAATCCATATCGAGTGTATGAAATCATTATTAATTATTGAAGCGTGGCTGGGGAACTCATAATGAATCACTTACCAATGCACAGAGGAAAAAGTCCTAATGAATCAAGAGCCCAAACTACTGTAGTTATGTTACCTTCAGACGCCAATCCAAAAGGAAATGTGTTTGGTGGCGTTCTATTAAAACATGTAGACCTGATTGCAGGATTGGTTGCAAAGAGACACGCAGGTCATGGCAATGTAGTCACAGCAAGTATTGACAAGACGTCATTCTTGAAACCCATTTTTATTGGAAATGCCCTGATACTCTCAGCTAGACTAAATTATGTCAAAAGATCATCTATGGAAGTTGAGATCAACATTGAGGCAGAAGATCTCGATGACGGAACAAAAGTACATACTGGTACTGCCTTTGTTACGATGGTTGCTATTGATAAATATGGGAGGGCTACGGCCGTGCCACCATTGATCTTGGATAGCGATGATGACAAAAGACGCTTCAAAGAAGGAGAAAATAGAATGAAATCAAGACTCGAAGGACATAAATCTGAACACATGACATAAATTTGCTAGTCGAATTTTGCGGTTTAGGTCTATCCGTGCTGACTATGTCATCGTAATAGGAATCGATTACTAAATTATATTGAATTATATCTCATTCGTCTGATGTTTTTTGGATATTTACATCATTAATTAATGAGGTGATCAACTGTTCTGTTTTGCTAAATAATTAATTCGTTAATTATAGTACAATCTAGTTTGATAATTATCAAAAGAATACATGTTCCTATTTGGGCCGTTTCAAAACTTCAGCCATTTACTGTTAATCGATAATGTATGATAATGATAAAACTTCAATAGAAATACATTGTAAAGATACTAACCGATACCATGGGCTATCAAGAGTAAACTTAGATTTTTAAGTTTACAATATTGTCATAGTCAATTCAAGTGTACAAAACTTTATGCCTTCAATATCAAAACGGAAGCAGATAATAAAGTATTGAAGTCTTGTATAATTCCTCACTTATCTACATTTTTAAATTGTCTACTCAAACGAAGTATCCTCCCCAATTATCAGCCAATAGAAAGTAAACACATACTTACTACGAAAGATACTAAATATACTAAGACTGCAAGTGCAGATGGTATTCTTTGCCTTTGTTCCGATTCGAATGGCAATCTATATACATTGACCACCATAATATGTAATTTGATTGCTTAGATGAGTTTAGAAGAAGATGCCGTAAACCTTCATCGGATGTTAAAAGGAAAGATCGAAATTCACAATAGAGTGTCCATAGACAGCTCACATAAAGAAGGTAAGAATGACACACTCGACCTAATCTATACTCCTGGTGTTGCATATGTCGCCAAAAAAATAAGTATTGATAAAGAATTGGCATATGATTATACATCAAAATGGAATAATGTGGCCATTGTATGTGACGGAACGCGAGTACTTGGATTGGGCGACATTGGTCCAGAAGGAGCACTTCCTGTTATGGAAGGAAAATCTGTATTATTCAAAGTTTTAGGAGATATCAATGCCTTTCCACTATGTATAGATACTAAAGACAAAGAGGAGATAATTAGATTTGTAAAAGCGATACAACCAGTATTTGGTGCTGTGAATATAGAAGATATAGAATCACCAAAGGTACTAGAGATAGTAGAAAGGCTTCAAAAAGATCTCTCTATCCCCGTTTTCCATGACGACCAGCACGGCACAGCTCTAATCGCCCTTGCAGGATTATTAAATGCCCTCAAGTTACTGCAAAAGAGAATAGATAGTGTAAGAGTAGTCATAGCTGGAGCAGGTTCAGCGGGGTATGGTATATTCAGGATATTGAAAGAAGCAGGTTGTAGGAATATAGTAGTAACGGATAGTCAGGGAGCAATATATCAAAACAGACCTAAAAGTATAGACAACCCGTACAAGAAAGAGATAGCTGATGAAACTAATTCTATGAAATTGAGCGGCAGTCTTGCCGATGTCCTCAAAGGAGCTGACGTGTTTATTGGAGTATCAGGGAAGGCCCGATTAATAGACAAAGAGATGGTTCAATCCATGAACAATAATCCAATTATATTCGCCCTAAGTAACCCAGACCCAGAAATACTTCCATCTGATGCGTTGGAAGCAGGAGCAAGCATCGTTGCTACAGGTCGTTCAGATTTTGCAAATCAAGTGAATAATGCTGTGGTGTTTCCAGCCATACTGCGATCACTATTAGATCTTAGAGTTAAAACTCTGAGTGAAGAGATGCTTGTATGTGTTGCAACTGCAATTGCTGATATAATAGATACTAATCAGTTGAAAAATGATTATATCATACCTAAAGTTGATGATCCTCGTATTATTCAGATCGTTACTGATACATTGAAGAATGCGATTCAAAGGCATCTAGACAGGAAAATGCAATAATAATAAAAAATAACAATTTGAAAAGTATTTCAAAACGTTCAAGTATGCTATTCGCGATGTAATAAGTAAAAATGGCTGAAAAGATATGAATATCGGATCTAAACGTTCATGCGATGTCCTAATTATAGGTGGCGGCTCTGCTGGTCTTCGAGCAGCAATTGAAGCTCATGATGCAGGGGCCAACGTTCTCATAATTAGTAAGGTGGAGAGAGGAGATCCTCATACGGTACTTGCAAGAGGTGGTATCAATGCAGCCCTGGGTACTATGGACCCAGAGGACAACTGGATGATACACGCAGTTGATACACTACGTGAAGGAGAGTTTCTTGCTGATTATGAAAAAGTGGAGGTACTTTGCAAGAATGCACCTGACGCTGTAAATGAACTAGTTAATTGGGGAGCTAGGTTTCATAGAGAGGAAAATGGTAAATTAACGCAACGTTTTTTTGGTGCCCATACTTACAGAAGGACCGTATTCTACGAGGACTGGACTGGCCAGGAAATAATTCGCGTACTGTTAGACCAAGTTATTCAGCGGGAAATTGAAATTGTGGATAATGTTTACATCGCAAAATTATTAAAATCGAACAATGTAGGTGTAAAAGGAGAAGCAACAGAAGAAGTCAATGGAGCGTACGGGATAGATTTTAAGAAAAAAGAAATCGTGAGATTCGAATGCAAGTCTCTAATACTTGCAACTGGTGGATATACGCGAGTTTATGCTGTTAGCAGTTCTAGAATTTTTGAAAACTATGGAGAAGGAGTGGCTCTAGCTTATGAATCAGGTGTAGATCTAGTAGATATGGAGATGGTACAGTTCCATCCTACCGGAATGGTTTGGCCCGAGAAAGCCATGGGTACCCTAGCTACCGAAGCAATACGTGGTGAAGGAGGTATTTTGTTAAATTCAAAAGGTGAGAGATATATGAAAAATTACTATCCGGAAAGGATGGAGCTTGGACCACGTGATGTTGTAGCACGTGCTACCTTTAATGAAATAGTTGCTGGCAGAGGTACGCCACACGGTGGAGTTTGGTTGGACGTGACTCATCTCTCGAAGGAAAAAATTATGGACAGGCTCCCAACTATGTATGAACAATTCAAAAATATTGATGGAATCGATATATCGAAAGAGAAGATGGAGGTTGGACCTACTGCACATTATTCGATGGGCGGAGTAGTAGTTGATATGAATTGTAGAACAAAGATCAGAGGTCTATTTGCTGTTGGTGAAGTAATAAGTCAGATCCATGGTGCTAATCGTTTAGGTGGAAATAGTTTACTGGACACAGTAGTTTTTGGAAAGATTGCTGGTGCTGAAGCAGCGAGATTTGCAAATGAAGTAAGCGAAAGACAGAAAACTGGGCCATCACTGCTACGATCCAAAATAAATGACCAAGTAGGATTTGATGATGGGATCTTCGTAGTTAAGGAACCTATTACATTTCGCAATGAGATACAAGAATTAATGAAATATAATGCAGGAATAATAAGAGAAGAAACAAAGCTCCAAAATGGATTGAAAAGAATTTTAGAATTAAAAAGTGAATTTTATTCTAAGGATAACATTCTAGAAGAATTCAAAATCGATAATGACAACGTTGCTTTAACTATGCAAGTAGAGTCGTCGCTAATTGTTTGCGAGGCCATAATAAGGTGTGCCCTGATGCGACAAGAAAGCAGAGGAGCTCACTACCGGTCTGATTTTCCCAAGACAGACGACGAAAAATGGAAGGTAAATATCTATTGCAGAAATGAAGGTAGAAACATGGTCTTGTTCAAAGACAATGTTAAAGAAATCAAGGGACCATTATCAGATCTACTTAACATCCACGTCAAAGCAGAACACCATCGTGAATTTGAATAATTAGACAAACCGCCGGTCACACTAATTTCCTTTACATAGTCTTTGAATTAGTAACTACCAATAATGAGTGAATGGCAAAATAAAATATGTACAAAATATAAACAAATGTTACCATACTTGATTGGCACATAGCCATCTTTTTAGATAGATTTTCTCAGTAATTAACCCAGTTCACTCTTCTTTAACAGAATGTGAATGTATATTCATTAAACTTCGATGAACTTGGTTTCTAAATAGAGTTAATCCAATCCTTCTGGAATAGGGCTGCCCTTTTGCAAATGACTTGGCTAGATTATTAACGAACTCTATTTCTACCTTTGGCGGCATAGGTGGTTCAAATGGATCAACATATGCTTCAATTATAGTCGGCTTTTTTTCTTTCATGGCTTGATGTATTTTAGATTTTACCTCATATGGATCATTTACGACATATCCCTTGCCCCCACAAGCTTCAGCGAATTTTGCGAATTCGATTGGAGAAAATTCTACTCCAAATTCTGGGTTTCCAAGGAATCCCATTTGTTCCCAACGAATCATGCCTAGTATATTATTTTTAATAACAATTACTTTGATTGGAAGGTTATACTGTACAGCAGTAGCAAATTCACCCATCAACATCGTTAGTCCAGCGTCACCCACAAATGCAATAGATTGCCTCTCTGGAAAAGCAATTTGTGCTGCTATAGCGTATGGTAATCCGTTTGCCATACTTGATAAAGTACCTGATAACGAAAATTTCATTCCTTTTCTAATATTGATATATCGCGCTGCCCACGAAGTATTCGTTCCACAATCTACAGAAACAATTGCATCATCTTCTATTTCATCAGAAATAGCTTTTGCAATGACTTGCGGTTTGATTGGCTTGTCGGTTCTGCTACTTTGCTCTTCCATTAACTTATTCCAATTTTTCATTGATTTTTGTTTGGATTTCAGAAACTCACGGTCTGCCTCATCCTTCTTCTCCCGTAACAACGGTAGCATTTCAGATAAGATAAGTTTAGAATCGCCAACTAATCCAATCTCAACTGGATATCGTAATCCAATGTTGATTGGTTTAATATCAATTTGTATTCCTCTTGCCTGACCAGGTTTTGGAAGATAGTCAATGTAAGGAAAAGACGTTCCAACCATCAATAATGTGTCAGCTTCATTCATCGCATCAGTTGCTGGTTCAGTTCCTAAAAGACCTAGACCTCCTATAGAGAGAGGATGATCATCTGGAATAACCGCCTTGCCGAGCAATGCCTTGACAACTGGAGAGGCTAGCTTCTCTGCGACTTGTATCACTTCATCTCCTGCATCAAGAGCACCTTGACCAGCAAGGATTACTACTTTCCTACCTGAATTCAAGATATTTGCAGCTTTTTCTATCAAGCCTTTTTCAGGTACTGTTATATTCGTATAAAAGTCAGAAGTGTGACCAGCTACTTTATGTCTTGAGTATTCTCCTTTTAGTTTCAACTCTTGTACATCTATCGGTATAGTTAAGTGGCTAACTCCACGCAAAGATAATGCTGACCTGCATGCTATATCGACTGTCATTTCAGCATGTTCAGGCCTATTTATCATGTTATTATAAACAGTAACATCTGAAAACAGTTGCAAAAGATTAACATCCTGTTGGTAATTAGAATTCATGAGATCAGAATAAGTGGTGCCAGTTATCGCTAGAACCGGGGTATTGTCCATCTTTGCATCATACAATCCATTCAAAAGATGTATCGCACCAGGTCCAGATGTAGCAACGCATACTCCTAATTTTCCAGTATATTTCGCGTAAGCGCAAGCCATGAAGGCTGCTGATTCCTCATGTCTTACAAGAATGAACTTAATTTTGTCTTTTCGTCTTCTTAATGCTTCGATGAATCCATTTATTCCATCTCCTGGAAGACCAAAAATTACTTCAACTTTCCAATCAAGCAAGGCTTCAGCGATAATATCAGCCGTACGCATATTTTCATACTGGCTCATAATTCTTTAGATCACAATGTGATATAAGTGAGTTTATGACAGTAAAAAACCTAAATTTAGTTCCTAAATGCTAAAGGCAGAATTGTCAATTACATCTTCTCAACCATTCTGAATGTTATGCAAGATTTGGTCATGCTTCTGTGTCATGATGTTATTTCATGACAGCGTCTA
>CAVPGE010000040.1:0-30703 GCA_963703885.1 uncultured Nitrososphaerales archaeon | reverse complement strand
CCGATCTCTCAGCCTTCGTTTTTGGCTTGTTAAGTAGTTAGTTCCCATGCCTTTAAAAGATCGAAATCTTTTTGCCCTAATAATTTCTAAACAGCGAGGAAAATGAAGTAATAGATTTATTAATTATGTTTAGCGATGTTTGGATATTGATCGCAAATAATAAAAGGCTGTCACAGAAATCATTTGTTTTGCCCTCTTTGTTTATAGTAGCAATACCAGGAATAGTAATATTCAGTGGAATCAGCGTTAATTTGTATAACAATTATCAAGCACATGCACAACAACAAGTAGAGCATACAAAGATTAACAAATTATGGGAAACAACAAATGACTTGAAGAACCCAGAATCAGTAGCTTATGCACCTAAGCAAAATGTCATGTTTGTTTCTAATGTAAATGGAAACCCAACTCAAAAAGATCAGAATGGATTCATTTCTAAGGTTTCACCGTCTAATGGGAACATAATTGAATTAAATTGGGTAACAGGACTAAATGCACCAAAGGGCGTAGCTATTTCTAATAATAGCAGTAGATTGTATGTTTCAGATATTACAGATCTAGTCGAGATAGATATTGACAATCGAAAAATAAAACGATTCAATGCACCGGGAAGCATTTTTCTTAATGATGTCGTATCAGACAATCAGGGAAATATCTACGTATCTGATACAATTACCAATACTATCTACAAGCTGGATGGCAATAATAATACGTCTTCATTACAAGCTTGGTTACAAAGCCCACAATTAAATGGTCCTAATGGTTTGCATGTTGACAATACTAAAAATAAACTAATTGTTGCTTCTTTAGGAGAATTGAGTAAACCTGGAGCTGGCATAGAAGTTGTTGATTTAAAAAGTAAGACAATAATCACTTTAGGAAAAGAGGGAACGACCTCTCCGTTTGGCGGTCTTGATGGAATAGAATCTGATACTACGGATACACATTACTATGTTACAGACAATCCTGCAGGAAAGGTATACATTGTTAACGCTAATGGAACAGGATATGGAACTTTGATAGATTTACACACTCAAGGGGCTGCTGACCTAGAATTTATACCAAGCCAAAGCACAATTATAATTCCTCTTATGCAGGACAACAAACTTGTAGCTTATAAGTTAGCAGAATAGAAGCCTATGGAGAGCTGCGAATAATTATGTCATCACTCGCTTTCATTATTCATAATTTGCAATTTGGTGATTCGTCAAATTAGAGACAATATTGTTTTTGTTTCGATTAACGGGTTTCATAAAATTCAACTCTTGTCAATTTGGTTAACAACTATTACTATCAGTATTAGTAATGACGGTAAGTTAGTGTAAAACCTCTTTATTCTTTTCGAATCCAAAATAGCAAGAGTAGCACATTTCCTTTCCGTAAATTACCCCCCTGTTTCCACATTTCACGCATACTGTTTCATAACAATGGTAGAATCCAGTGATTTAGCCTTTTGAATACATTTTCCACATGTGGGTGCTTCAAGATTGAAGCTAGAGAGAAAAGCAGATCCGCACTGTAAGCACCTAAAACTGTACATTTTGCCTTTTGGCTTCCAACGTCTAAAAATGTTCATTATGATCGTCATCATCCTACCCTTGTCAACTTGGAGCCACAATTAGGACATGAAGTTTCTCTATGCTGAGTATTACAGCTCATGCAGTAATATTTCAGTGGTTGGTATCCCATTTGCGGAGCAGAAAAAGAATCAAACATCTGTCTTATGCTGCCGATTCCCATCTTTTTCATTATGTATCTGGCTCTTAAATAATCAATTCCAATTATAGCCATGAATATAGCTAACAAAGAGACAGGAAATGGAATTACAAAGGAAACTGCCAAACTCATCCCCATATATACGCCCATCCACATAAGCATATTTCCCATATAAGATCTGTTGTTTCTGTAAGGATTTGACATCTTCTCTTACTATTTATTCGTCAGGCAGACTCTTAAGTTAAATAGTACACAATGTACTGCAAATTCACACAGATCGATTCATACAAAATTTAATGATTGACATAGACCATGGATCATGACCGCAATCTGACAGGTACTATTTCATTAATTCTTGGAATAAGGGATACCAATCGTTTATTGATAGAAAAGAAGAAATAGATAAAAATATTGCAAAAGGGCTCGCTCTGGACAACGAGGTTGAGCAGTATTGAATCCTACAGGACTAAGATACAGTTACTGGTACAGTACAGTCACTTCGGAGGGGTACGTTATTCAATATGACAGCAGAGAATGGGTCACGGAGTCCAAGTTACCGTCAAAGGGTCTACATGGTTAGGGATATAATTCTTAAACTTATGGAATATGGCGAAGTAAACCAAACATTTCTCATAAGTTTTTGCGGACTTAATATAAATAAACATATATCCCTACTAGAAACGATGGAAGATAATCAGCTAATTACAAGAACTTATAAATCACTCGGGAAGGGGTCATTTGCGATTTACAAGTGTGCTCCAAAGGGATATGAATTCTGCAAAAAAATATTAGAACCATACGAGAATATGTTTCCTAGATCAGTGAGATTCCCACCACCTGAGGATCTCACAAAGGAGCACAGATATCTCTTGGCGAAAATAAAGCCGACCTTGATCAGATAGATTTGGTCTGTTTAGTTACTAATACCTATCTCCAGTTTATTAGTTTCAAATCGTAAAAGATTCCACAAGATTATCTAGCGCTTATATTTTCGAATAATTTGTACAATTGCAAAATTATTTTTTCCAAGACTTGCTCAATTAGTTGCTACAGCGGTAGGAGCCCTAATAAAATGGGATGAGCAGTATACTCGCAGGCCGATTAGTCGAGCTAGATATTGATGCCCATATGTGAGCTACCGAATATTTTTATATATGTTTTTTGTTTACTTCAATGTTGAAGTCGAAGAAAAATCTTGTTTCTGCTTTTGTCCCTGCCATCATATCCCTGCTATTTTTTGTCCCTTCGGTTTTTAACCACTATTCCTCGTCTACAGAAGACTCCCCACCAGAGGATATAGACGCTCAGGATATTTCGTCATTGATTGCTTCTGCGACACAACACGTCAATCAGACGGCTAAGGCCATAGAAAGTGGCAATTCTACTGTGGCACTTGGACTTCTGGCTCAGATTCGTACAGATTTAAACAATATAAATGGAAACGTAACAGATTTTATATTCTCCGTCTCCGAGAGTCCTCCATAAATTTAAGATAAAAATTTCGATTCGGTCTATGTACGTTTCTTCTTGCTTGTTAGAACATTTACTGTTTCTATAACTGTGCTGTAAAAAATTTACTCCAATCCTCTACTGTAGAACTGGTAGGTTAAGAAATGACTGCCATTTCCCCCCCGACTTAAGATAAGATATTGGCATTGAATAAGAATCATACCACTTGCTTGATAAGGGGTTATAGGACCAAGTTAGTTAGGTGCTCTATAAATAGGGTTTTACAATTTGTACTGAAGGACTATTCATTGGGTTGGATCTCCCTCACACTCAAGTCTCTGAAATCCCACACCATATCATCCGATCTAAATGTTGCTATAGGGCCACCATTCGTAATAATATAATCCTTAGGTTTGTCGCAGTGCGGGCTGTTAAAGACTGAGTCGCTTGCCTTGGCATACCATCCACCATTATCTACTAGGTCAGTCACCTTAATCCAATTGTTTGTTGCATTATTATCCAAGTATGATTCTAGTTTTACTGCACTTTCATTTTCTATGTTGTACATAATTACCTTCCATCCAATCCACCTCCCAATAATAGAATCTGTGACCTCTATGTGATCTCTTTCGTTTGTATACCCACCAGTAAACCAAATTTCTTTCTTCCATCCTACCTTTCCGCCCGCGTAGATGCCGCCCATATATGCAGTACCTTCGCAAGGTGTATCAGGATTATGTCGGCCTCCTCTTGCATACCAAGTTAGGTCATAATTTGGTGTGTTATTATAGTTAGTAACTAGTGCATTTATTTTGGCGTAACCTGTAATTTCTATATTCTTCCAATTTTCGGCACCTCTAGGAGTATTAACATTCATTCTTACTTCATCATAAAACTTACCCCCAGTCTGTTTTCCTCCTATTCTCCACGAACCGTCTGTTTGTCTACTTATGTTAGATTGAGGATCGAATATTCCGTCGCTTGCCGGATTGTCCATATTAATAAACCACTCTCGTCCTACCGGTTTGGTAGGATAGATCTCACTTATTCCAAATTTGTCAAACTTTTTACTTGTAGGAAGGGGTGAAAGTGGTTTTGTAGTGGACACTGAGAGAAGGACGAATAATATCGCAATTACGATGACTGCAGCTGTAATTACAAATCCGTTGCTTTTGTTTATGGCAATCTTTTTCATATGGATCCTTGCCTAGAATTCATGGACCACCTTAATTTTTTTGTTTAATGCGTATTCGGGTAAGAAATCAGAATCGGATGTAATTGCTGTGCTAAAAAGTCCAATACAAAGGTTAACAGGCTCATACTTGTTGCTACAACATGTGGTGGAAAAGATAGTATACCTAAACCATCTGAGTTTATAAAATTGCAATCCGATGTTGTAAACAAATCTCTAAATAATGTTTCTATTTCTCAGGAGGAAATAAAATCGCTTGTATCTGCTTCATTAGGATCAGGATGGATCAAATTACATCCTGAATCTCTTGACATTCCAGCAAACATTACAACATTACAACAATTGAAGCCTGGTTTGCCCCCTGAAATAGCGAAAACCAGCCGTATGTTAATTCTTTAAAGATTGTAGAAAAGATTCCAGGAGCCTGGCTTGTACAGATTAAAGATGCTGGTCATGCAGTAATGGATCAATATCCGGATGAGATCAGTAAGATAATGCAAACATTTCTATCAACGACATCAACTCCAGCTAGCTAATGTAGGTATTATGTTGGTATGAGGTCATACTCTATATAACTGCAAACCATAAATGTAAATTTGAATTCATTCAAAATTAACATAGTAGGTAATTCAACGAGATATCAGAATTGGTATCATTTAACGCCTAGACCGATGAAAAATCAATATCTATAAATTTTTTATCTGTATGTTTATTATATTATAAATTTTATATCGGGTTCGGTGGTATAGATAACGCTGGAATTACAATTTGACAACTCTGCAAAAGAGCATAAATTAACAAGTAATTATTAGTTTTTTGTCTTGCTAATATTATTTATCAAATATTTAAGTAGAGATAGAATTTATAGAATTTATACTTGAGGATTCATCTCTGCCTTTTTTAAATTTTGTGTAGTTTTGTGACTTCCGGCATAAATGACCCTAAAAGAGAACCCAAAATTACACTGATACGACAGATTAAGAAATTCAATCTAAGAACAGCTTGTGGATATTCTCGTTCGTAATATGAAGTTGCTACACCTCAGCATCCTTTAATATAAAGATCTGATCGTGCATTTCAAATAATCCTTATTTCTTTCATTCTATAATACAATAAATTGAGTTAATGGATTTTCTATGTAATCAGCCTAGTCTTTCCCAAATCATAAAATTGAATAGTTTTTCGTTCAAATCTACTTTGCAATTTTAAGAAATCTAGAAATTGGTGAAAAGCATAGAATTTTGGTAGATACTTTTAAGTTTGAATTAACACATATTATATCATGTGGGGGATTACCATATATTTAATGCATTTGGCAGACTATCTTCGCGGAAGAAAATACAAAATTAAATGTAGATCATGTGGACGTGTATTCAAAGATGAAAAGGAATTAGATATCCATATCCGAACCCATAATAAATAATTTTATAGGGCTGCAAAGGAGTCTCCTGAATTACATCGTTCTAAAATAATAACTTAAAAGGTTAAGTTCGTTCAACCTTGAGATATCTTTTCGGAAAATAAATGATATTAAAACCTATTTAGAAAACTAAAAATCAAGCTATTTGAGGTCGAAGGTCAAAAGAGAAAGAATAATTATCAGCTTGACAGTTCTACATTTGAATAAGATTGATTAAGGGCAACGCAAATGCAATTAGTTGTTTCTTGGTATTTGCTGTAGTTATTGCGAGCCTCCTTTTTGTGAATACATCAATCGTAAATAACGTAGCACGTGCCGCTAAGTCACAAACCAAATTCAATAAAGATGACTTCATGATAAAAGACTTTCGAGTAGGTAACGATGGTAACCCATTCCTGACTGTAGAAGGCAAAGCAGGAGGAACAATACCACATAAAGAAGATACCGGATACGTGTATGTATTTGTAAAAATAATTCAATTAATTTACGATCATCCATTGCAAGGAGCAATCTACATTTGATACAAACTTTTACTCTAAAGGCCAAATTTCTAGTTCTACTCCTGGGTATTTGTGTCAGCATGATGCTTTTCAATACGGATGATTTTAATAATTTACCGCTATATGGACATCTTTTTACACCAAACGAAACAGCTACCTTTGTAGGGATTCTAGACCAAGTGCAAGCAGAATTGGAGCTCGTTGTAACAAACCTAGAAAATGATAACGTGTCTCTGGCTCAAAGTCACGCTATTAAGGCCGCTTCCCTTCTGACTCCGAAGATAATGATCGAAATAACAGAGGATAACCCACGATTAACGAGTGATCTTAGAAGAGCTGTGAGTCAGCTCCAAAACATGTCATCACCTTCAGAAAGCCAACTAAAAAGTGTAAGTCATCTTGTTAATGATCTTAATAATAGGATGGATCAAGACGCAATCGTCAGAATTGCTCAGCTGCAACCAACCTCTTCAAACTTTTTGGAGGGAGCTCTAAAGTCTTTAGGAAGTATATTTGGTGGTAGCAATACAAATGAAGAACAAGATCAGGATACAAAGCTTCAGGCCTTGGCTTTTGCCAATGTGATAGATGGGATGCTAATAAACTATGGAAAGGCATACCGTGTTGGATTTGACATGACCAATATGTCAAACATGGTTATGATCGGCAACAACAGTAGTCCAAGTTCCCTGGTTATGAGCAATCCTGTAACCGAGAATAATTCTGGCGCTAGCAATATGAATATGAATATGAATATCGAATTCGATGAATAGCTCTTCTAATAATATGACGGGGCACGCCGGTGAAATGAACGCGGGATATTCCTTAGTAAATGTGTCAGACTACCAAAGTGCTCAAGCTCTGGCTACAAAGGCATTCGAAGTCTTTAGCGCTAAACTTAAGCATACGACAATGACCAATAACAAAAACGTAACAGGCTTTGTTACTAACCTGGAAAATGGGCTCACTCAACTTAATGACTCAATTGCAAAAAAAGCTTCGCCTCTAGATGTTATGATGATAGTTCACACAAAAATTCATCCAAACCTACTGGAAGCCTTTAACTTGCAGTTGCGTAAATAAATAATAAACTAATTCCAAATTGTGTTTATATACATTCTATTCAGAGAATCATAAACTTGTATTTTAGTACTATACAATAATAATATCCGCCTCAATTTGTTAACCTCACTTCAGTATCAACAATTCTAATTTTTACTAATACAATATAGTATTCGGACGCCCAAGGTTCTAACACAACGGTAACATTGGATTTACAGACAATCCTGCTTGAAGGTAAGACACTACCTGCGAATAACTATATTCACTTGTATGATGTCACGCCATATATGATAGAGGTAGGTCATGTGGCTGCACAGATCCCATGTGATAGCAAATCAGAAACGTCGTTGAAAGTGGCTCATTGTCAGGTGCACAATCTCAAGCCCTGCTGATCTAGAATTAGTTAAGGAATTATCTAAGCCAGGAGCAATGTGCATATACCACGTAGATATTGGATCAACCCAACAAGGTGATAATGGAATCATAACTGACATAGCTTTACAAGACCCAACGAACAAGGAACGATAAAAGAAATATGGAAATGCAACATAGAAATGGAGAAATGGTTTGATCCTACCTTCCAGGAATTTGTTGATAAGGAATTAATTCCAATGAGCAAGAATTAGATTGCAAAAATAAAACAATTACTTCATACGAGAAGTCCAGGTGCGGTGGGATTCGGAACCTGGTAGTGTGCGGGTTCGACCACCATTTAGAGGACTATAACCATACAAGCCTTGCATTATCGCAAGCGATTTCACGCTCAGCAATATCGTTCCATTGAATTAGTAACGCATTCATAATAAAAAAGGAAGGGGTTTAGTTTGTTACGATTAAAGCGTCGGCTCCTTGACTGCCAAAAATTGAAGCGACCGCTATCGAGAATCTCGTATGTACTCGTCGTGCCGCCGAAACCACGACCCCGTTTCGTTCCGCCCATTCGGCGCCCGGTCGAGCCACTGGTACATTCCCCAGAGCGCGTCGAGGCCGCGCGCGTAGGTGGAGTATGTGTGGTAGATAACGCCTTCGGAGAGTGCGAACGCGCTCATGCCCGGCGCCTCGCGGGTGTAGGTGGGGACGTCGGTGCCGGTCATGGCCGCAAAATCGCCTGAAAAGTCGAGGCGCGCTCGAATCCGGTCTTGACGGCCCTTTGAGCCGCCCTCCGAGTCGGATGTCGTGCCGAGCGTGCTGTAGTTGTAGTCGATGCTGCCGGAGCGCTGCTGTTCCTCGGTGAACGAGGTGTTGAAGTCGTAGTTGAAATCACTATTCAGCGACGAGGCCCACGTGAATGTCCAGCCCATGCGGCGCTTGTAGGCTTGGAGCGCGGCGATTGGGGCACGTGAGACCGCGATCATCGCGACGTCGTGGTGCTCAAGGTGCACGGCGAAGCCGTTAAAGCCGTCCGCGATCGCAGAGCATGCCGGGCAGCCGCCTCTGTACTCGGGGCCGAACATGAAGTGATAGATGAGAAGCTGCGAACGTCCTCTGAACAGATCGGCAAGAGACGCCATGCCCTCGTCGGTCTCAAAACGGTACTCCTTGTCAATTCGAACCCAAGGCAGCCTCTGCCGCCGCTGCGCCAGTTCGTCGCTACGTCGTGTCAGCGCCTTCTCTGCCTTGAGCAGCTCCAGCCGGGCCGCAAGCCACTCTTCACGTGTTCCAATCTTGTGGTCAGTCATTGTTTTTCTCCTTCTTGCCGCCGAAAAAGCAGTGTTCCATAAGCTATACTTCTAATCAATGCATGATCCTTTTCTCTTTTCATAAGACCATGGAACAGGAACAAGTTATATAAAGTGTATTTCTAGTACACTATATCGCATGCAGGTAACAGTTGTGTGATATCTCCTCAGGATATTGAATGTTGCATTGATCTAATAGTTTCCCGTTCAGGCAAAATAGCTTTATCACAACTTCTGTACACCGGAGTTTGCTTAACCAAGGTATATGAATCCACGGACTTAGTGGGGCAATGGTTTATGAACCAAATTTGACATGATTTTATGTCCCATACTCAACTGATTAAAGAATATAATAGGACAGTCGTCCCTCCGGGTTCGGTGGGAACCATGTGAAATTTCATACTAATCCAAACGATATTGATTCTTGCCTATCTGTTAATATGTATTTTTATTTGGATGCTTATGGCATGTGATGACAGTTTGTGAATCAAATTCAACATTTTTTAAACTCATATATACTATAAGCATGCCTCCCCGCGGTAGATAAATGGAATATCTAAAAGGGAGGATTATAATCTTCAACTTCAGGTGTAAGTGAATTCATAATGTAATGTTTGGAGGAAGTGATGAGATTATTTTATGGAGTGCTAATTGACTAAAATTATGCTGAAATATTATCTGAAACTAATACTTTTGAGATTCTATGTATACATCTAAACATAATATGTCTGTTAATTTATTCTTAGTTACAAATTATGCGGGGCCTAAAATATTTTCGTTATCTTCCCGTATTTTTAACATTCTAGAGAACCAATGGTCGATATTCTAGGTTAGTATTGTCTGCTATGATCAATACGTTCTCACAACTAATAGCAGATGTGGGATAATCGACAACCTATAAATAATTTCTTGTCCACTTTATTAGTAATGCCATCTAAAAGGACTCAACCTCAAAACTCGAAAGATCTAAGTCTAGGGTGTAGTAAATGTGAAAATATGGCATTTGATAGTATCGATAATCTTATTGAACATAATAACCAAGAGCACAAACTTAATGGAATGTAGCAAAGTCACCATAAGCTGCAAATGCCCATTATTTGAGATCTATTAAAATAGATTGATAAAATTGAGTTATGATTTCAACTCGAAGGGAAATTTGAAGAGAAACAACAAATTTAGAATTGATAAAAAGATAAAAGCATTGTTAAGCTCAAATTACTCAATATGACAACTTCGAGAACCTTTAAATCAGACAAAGTACAATTCTTTCACATAGTGATCAATTAAGGTCATAAAAGCATGCTATGCGCATACATATGGTTAACAGCTGGGGAAAATAAACAAACTAAACGTAAGAATCAGTCTGCTATTTGCATAAAAGAAGCAAAAAATTGATAATATCGAATAGATAATTGACCGGATCTAATCCCTTACAAACTTATTTTGATTTTACGTATTAAATAATCATAAATCGTAATAGTGCTAATGCGAATATTAATGCGAATATAAATTAAGCATGTATACTCACTTATGACGCCTAACCTCATTAATTCGATAATTTGAATCATTGAAAATAATATTATTTTAGATAGTCTTATTAGTGTGCAAATTAAGAATAGAATGTGAGACAATACTTACATATAGGGTTTTTAAGTGTCTAAAAGAATTTTTGTAAACGGGGCTAATAACAAGCATCCAACATCATTAGATAGTACAGACTTTAAGATAATCGCTCTCCTTGTTACAGGAAATGACAATAAACAAATTTCTACTTCGCTTAGAATCCCCTTGAGTACCATCCAACGCCGGACCAGAAATATACTATCAAGTGGAATTGTTCATATGAGAATTGAACCGGATTTAAGGAGATTAGGAATCAAAAAAGGTCTACTTCATGTTTATCTTACTAATGGAGATATAAAGGAAGTCGTCACAAGAATGTCTAAGATGGATGGAATACTTTCGTCTTCAGTACATGTCGGAAATTCTGACGTGGTCGGAGAATTTGCATATGAAGAAAGTGAACATTTAGTTGATACTATTTCGAACTTGAGACACCTAAATGGTGTTAGCAGAGTACTGTGGTCGGAGGAAATATATTCTGTTCCGGTTAATCCTGAGAATGTTTTGAACTCATTTAAGAAAATGTGGATTAATGGGAACAATATAAAAAATCAATATGGTTCTAATACCAGTAATCATTATTAGAATTGTATCAATCACCTAGAAATGAAGTATATTTTAATTTGGTTTGCTATGCAATAAATGAAATATATTTCTGTAACTGCACATAGGTAAATCTATGTTAATGACTTAATTCAATAAATAAGAATTTGTCAGCTAGCTGAGATCCAAAAAATGTCAATTTAATTAAAAATGGGAATCATCAGCTAATTCTTAACCAGTTATTTTCAATCCATGGAAAAATAGCAAGACGTGAATGGTCTACTTGTGGTTCGTCATGCATACTCTATTTTAATTTTGAAAAATAAAAACAATTTAGTACTACAAACACAGAGTGTATGACGATATAAGAATGCGGATAAATCGAATCTATAATTTTTGCAATAATTTCAAACTAAGAAACTTGGCAGTTACGAGGATAGCTTAATACCCATAATTTTGTGTGCAAACTTGGTTGATGAAAATTAAGTTTAAGTTTATTGATATAAATTGAGTAAATCAAAATTTTAGCAAAAACGTTCTCAGTTTTTGGCATATTACATTAAGATTGAAGGCTATTTAGTAAGCCAAGTTAGTAACATAATAATAACGGAAAATCCCATCAGTGCAAAGGTGAACCAGCCTATAATATTAGAGAAAAATCCATTAGTCCTATCATGTAATATTTTTTTATCATTGGCGATCTTCATAATAGTAAAAATGATTGGTACAGAAACTACTCCATTAATGACCGCAGCATAAATTAATGCCTGAATGGGATCAATACCGGCAAAATTAATCCAGATTCCCACTACAGTTGACGCAATTATGACAGCATAGAATTGTTTTGCTTGCCTAAATTTTTTGCCTAAACCTTCTTTCCAACCGAAAGTATCGGACAGCGCGTATGCCGATGCACCAGCCAATACAGGTACTGCTAATAATCCAGTACCTATTATTCCTAGCGCAAAGATGAATTTTGCTATGTAGCCTGAATTTGGAAATGATTTGACAACTGGTTCCAGCGCATGTGCAGCTTGGTCCGCACTTTGAATATTCGTAACCCCGTTTAAGTGTAGACTTCCTGAACTTGTTATTATGATGCTCCATGCTATAAATAGCGAAAAAAACATTCCTATAGAGACATCTGCTTTCATAGTCTTGATATCACTATTTGTGATTTTGGGTTCACCTTTTCCTATTTCCTTTATCTTGTTTTTTGCTACATCCTCTTCAGCTTCTTCGGAGGTTTGCCAGAAAAATAAATATGGCGAAATTGTTGTTCCAAGCATTGCTACAAACATCATTATGAACTCAGAGTTCAATTCAAAATGGGGAACCACGCTAGCAAAAAATATTTGATTCCAGTTACCGCCTACAATTATAGCGGTTATGACGTAAGCGAATAGAGTAAGAGTCAGATATTTTAGGATCCTAACATATTTGTTATAAGGAATTAAGACCTCTGCAACAAGAATGAAAATTGTGAATGACAAAGTAGCAAGCAAAATTGGTAATTCAGGAATTATTAGTCTGACGGCCGCAGCCATAGCACCTATGTCTGCACCAATATTAATTGTATTTGCAATTATTAGCATGACCACAATTGGATAAAGGTACCTTTTAGAGTAATGGTGTTGTATTAAGTCGGCCAAACCTTTACCAGTGATTAACCCTATGCGTGCACACATCTCTTGAATGGCCACCATAATAGGAAATTGGAATATTGCCATCCAAAGCATTCCAAGACCAAATTTGGCGCCAGCTTGAGAATAAGTCGCAATACCTGAAGGATCATCGTCAGAGGCACCTGTTACTATTCCAGGACCAAAAGCAGTAAAAATAGATTTTTTTTGTTTATCTGGTTTAGAATTATTATTTAATTCATTATTCACATTTTCGTTAGAATCAGAATGAAATTTGCAATTGGGTACAACTTTTTTCTCTTGCTGGTCATAGTCATCGTTATTAGCTTCAGACATTACTCTTTCACCATTTGTTCATCTTATAATCAGCAAAGTACAACATACCTTAAGTATATTTAATCATAAGTGGTACCCGGGTAGGCGAAAAAAAACTATATGAGTATCATGTAAAAGTACTCCTGTATGAAAAACAAATCTGAAAATGACAACCATATATTCTAGGGATAAGAATAGCTACATAGTCTAATATTTCGGAATATTAGGGGCAATGAAAAATCCTAATCAGAAGTCATAGTCGGAAACGTTTCGCTTATTAGTTAACTTTGCCTGATACGAATCAATTCATATCTATTTTTTTTCATTCATTCCTGCAAAAAACGGATGGAGAAAGTATATTTTACATGAAACCACTAACTATAAAATAAAAAATTCATTGACCAAACGGAGCTGGTAGCTGTGCACCAGCCACGGGTGAAGAAGGTTTTGGATCCAAGTCTTGAAATGGCTCCTGGGTCACTTGAAATTCTGAATATGTATAGGGGTTTATCATATTTTGTACAAAGTCCAAAATTTGAGTTTTGTTAAATTCTCCTAGACTAAGTTTGTAGTTCGATGCTCTGTTACCAGCGTCTACTAACCAGCCTTCAAAAACTTTGTTGGCCTGTGGACTTGAATTCATCTTTCCCACAAATCTTATATTATCACCATTGAGATACAAATCTAATTTGCCAATTGGTGCCCCTCCATAGGGCTTACCATTAGCAGGACTCGTTATCTCTATGCTTGCAACTTGGGCAACCGCAAAAGATATGGATGATAAAATTGAGACAATTAACCCTAACGCTATAGCTAAGCCAATTACAACATTCTTTTTGATATAGCGCTCATTATTCGTGATAACCAAATGATAGATAGTAAAATCCATTGAACTTTAATGAGTAAGCCAAGAAATAAACCTTGTGGATGAAATTCAATTCGAATATTATACCGAGCATAAAATATCTAACAATTCCAACTCTAATTATCTTGTGAAAAATTAATTTCAAATCCACTAAAGGAATTTGGCTTCTCCTCGGAATAAAAAATATATTCAAGATGCTTAGGCGTAATCGTGTGCAAAGCCTCAACATTGTTCCTATTGTATTACATTGGAAGACTACAAGTAGCATTTTTTTGGTCCATAAATGCCAGCAAGCCTGTCTATAACTGTGGTTAAGGCTGCACTTGAGAACAGATATGCAGTAAGCACCCAAGTAATCAGTCCATAATTGACGTTAAAACGGGTAATAGAGACTGGAGCTAGAGAAGTATAGATGTTCAAAAACAGAATTATAATATTTGATAGTCCAAGGAGATCTCGTTGCCATTGTAGGTTTCATTTAGGCCTTCACAGTTCCTCGTAATATCATCGCTATCACAATTATTGGATTCATAAATATAATAACTCATATTTTATCTCAATAATCCCTATCATCAGTTTATGAACATACAACGTGCAGTAAAGGTTATTGTTTAGATTGCATGGTTGAGGGATTTTGATCAGCATCTCCAATCAGATTAGTTAAAAATAGACACTATGTAAAAATTTCACCTACGTAAATTCATATCTTTCATCTTTAAGTACTTGAACTTTGTTCCCACCAATAAGGAATTTAAAGAATATTGTTTTCTCCCTTTAGTTCGAATATACAAGATGGACTTTTAATCAGTTATACAGGTGTTTATATTACAACAATTAAGATAAATGGAAAGTGATCTTCAAAGCATTCTCTTCAGCCTTATATCTCCAATTCAAACTTTCTATAAACATGTTTCAATAATAACCCCTTTACGAATCGAAATTTCAATATCATAAATATACGGTATCATTTGACTACGTTACTATACTTTGAGTCTTGCACATTTATACCAAGATACTCGTTTACTCTTTGACATATCCAGGATATTTTTGTTAGCATATATTCGAGGTAGTAATGAATGTGAGAGCTTGTAAAATATTGAGCTATAGCAATACATTCAATTTACTAACATAGACACATGACATCTGGTTCATTATCACGATAAAACACCGATATATTTATACTCTTATTAAAGGTATCAAATATAATGTTTGATTTTTCAGGTAAGATCGTTTTAATCCCAGGTGGAACGGGTGCACTAGGAAGTGCTATAGTACAAGAGTTTATCAACTGCAATGCAACTGTTATCACCACTTACCTCAATGATAAGAACGTGAATCTCAAGTCAAAAACCGATAAAACAATTGAGATGATTAAAATAAATGTAACAAACGAAGCAGAGGTATCAGCAGCAATAGCAAATTTGAGCCAAAAATATGGTCGAATAGATATCATGGCAAATGTCGTTGGAGGATATTTGGGGGGGAAAAGTGTGACCGAGATTAGTGAGAACGAATGGAATGGTATGATGAATTTGAATCTAATGTCTGCATTCTTGCTTACCAAGTACGTAATTCCTGCAATAAAGGCTTCAAAGCATGGTGGAAAAATTGTCCATATTTCATCGATGACAGGTTTGAACGCAAATGGTCTTGATTCGGCATATGCAGCATCAAAGGCCGGTCTAATACGTCTAGTTGAATCTGTATCTCAAGAAGTTAAGAATGACGAAATTAACGTCAATTGTATACTGCCAAGTATAATAGATACAGAAGCAAATCGAAAAGCAATGCCTAATGAAGATTTCAGCAAGTGGGTAAAGCCTCATGATCTGGCAAATATTATCTTATTTCTTTGTTCGGAGTATGGTAAGGCAATAACAGGTGCAGCAATTCCTACGCGAGGATTTTCGTAATAGAGATAATATTTTGCATCGAACTCGATTCGAAAAATGATTTAAATAGCCAAGTTTCTTTTTATTCAAATTATATTGTTTTCACTATTGGTATCTCTAAATAGAAGAACATCAATTACTTCGATATAGATATCCGATTTATCTTTTTACTTAAATTATAATTTATCGTACATTTAGTTGATTTTTAATTTAGATTATGACTTTAGTCAATGTTGGATATTAAATAAGAATATGTTTTTTATTTAGCTCAAGTGCCAATTTCAGTAAAGATTTTGAAATGAATTGGAAATAAACTTCTGTTACTATATTCCTATTATAAAAGCTGTTCAATCAGAATATGGAACCAGTTAGCAAACATGGTCGTCTTCAAGATGAAATACTTTAGATTTATTTCCATTATTGAAAGATAACATATGATTTATAGTATTTACAAGAATTAGCCAACGCATGTCGAAATACCGTTAATAGATTATGTCTGCACGTTGATCTTTATAGATAACTTATTGCTCGTAAATTATCAAATCAGTATATTTTCGCAATTGAGAATTATGAATATTAAATAATGCGGCGGTCATACCTATAGAAAATCAAATAAACTCTAAATAGTGATCTAATAGAGATCTGATACAGTTTTAAAATGGAACTAGAAATTCAAACGCTGACAGAAATAATTGAAAGATTTCTCGATCCGTATTTATCCATACTCATTTTAATAATCGATATTTTTGCCGGTGTTGTGATCGGGATATCTGCAATTTTAGCTTTTATATCTTACCTCAAAATTGTTCGAAAGCGAACTCATGAACAGATAATTCAACAAGAATCAATACGACTTCGATTAGCAAGAGGCATGCTCTTCGCCCTGGACTTTGAAATTGGTGCTGATATTTTGAAAACGGTACTTGTGCCTTCACCAACAGACCTCGCTATTCTTTCAGTCGTTGTAGCAATTCGAATCATATTAAGCTGGTCTCTCTCAAAGGAGATCGAAAGACATGGTATAAAAAAGGAAGATTAGGTCATTACGATCCGGATACTTAACCTGCATTTAATTAGCCAGCTGGTTCAGTTCGATCCGAATTGATTTTCGATTTATATTGAGACAATATTCTCAAACTACTCGACAATTCTGGTTAAACTGATGCATGACAAGTACTAATTCCACGATTTCTAATAAGCATCGCTAATCCACTCATTCTATTATGTCTCATGCATCTGGAACTTAAAATGTTCAATTAAAAGCTAATGTTTTACTGATCATCCTCAAATATGACTAAAATAGTCTCACATTTCTTTACTTAATTAATACCCGTCTCAAGATTCTTAACTAGAGACAATTCAGAGACAACTCATATCGAGTGACGTTCCATATATTAGGACAAGTTATCATTCCGTTGAATTCATTATATTGATCCATCTTTGCTTGATATCCTGAAATGAGATGTTAATATGTCTTAAATTCATCACTTAATTGTGTTTCATTTATTTGGTAACATATTTTTATTATGGCAATTATTTTGTGTTCAGCAATATTCTTGAAATAGTAAATAATTATGTCATGTAACATTGTATATTAGATGAAAACGGAACGTTTAAATCATAGATAACTTCACTGACTCTTCGTGTCATCTGTTAAATCTCCGGGATGGGTTAGAGGTGTTGAGATAGGTTTAGGCGTTCTCACAGTAATAGTGTCTATTTATGCACTTGCATTTCCAGGCGCTACGTTTGTTGCATTCGTTTGGATACTAGCTATTATCCTATTATTCGTAGGTATTGAAAAAATTATTACAGGTATTTTCCATTCGGGAAAGGGACGTTGGCCTACCATCGGTCTGGGAGTACTTGTTCTCATCTTTGCTGGCCTTGCTCTTGCATATCCGGGAGCCACAGCATTTGTTCTAGTAATATTCATTGGTATTGCTCTTCTATTCAATGGTATTGCTAGAGTCATTGAAGGCTATTAGTGGCACACATTCTGGATGGTCCAGACTCTTTCTTATCGGGGTTGGGATATTAGCAATAATCATATCAATTGCCGTCCTTGCTTCTCCCTTGTTCGGTGCCCAGCTTGCTGGAATCATAATCGCCATAGGACTTTTGATAACAGGAATCCAGATGATTGCTACTGGAGTGGCAGGAAGAAAGCTAGAAATGACTGGCGGAGACATAAGCCGCTAAGCAAAATCTCTACTCTTTTCTTTTATACTAGTTAACACAGGACTCATTTGGTCCTTTAGAGACCCTCAAATCACATATCGCTGCAGCAGCTTGGCTAGAGTGTCTTAATTTTAAGATGATATTTTATAGCCCTTATTTGTAATTGCTAGATAATCTAATCTCTATTGTCATAATGTTGAAATCTGTCCAATTCCCGTCCTAGGATTATGAATCCACGTGTTAGTTAAAAGTCAGATAAAGTTTTGTTGTCGATACAAAATAGTTTAGAAATATGTTCCTGACTATCTGAATATGTGTGGAGACTTAGTCACGTGAGGTTTGAAAATCGGGTTTACAAGATGAAAATTTTCGAGTGTCATAGGAATTATCATACCGTAAAAAATTATATAAATTTATTCCTAGATAAAAACACTGTTCAAAAACTTATATAATACTGCTAAAGTAACAAAAATTATGGAAAATAATACGAAAATGCTTATATGTGTTGTTTGTACCATGGCGTTCTTTATACCATTGGTAATATCCAACGCACATGCTATAACATTTGACAAAAAAGACTACATGATTACTAACTTTGGCTTGAAGAGTGGAAATCCGTTCATCACAGTTCAAGGTAAAGCTGGAGGATCTTATGACACATCATGTGGTGATGAATGCTGGGACGCTTATGTTTTCGCTACAGATAAAGGAACCTTCCAGATCAGTGTTGCCGAAGGGGGAGGAAGTAAACCATACTATGGAGCAGATCAGATCAAAGTCAATAGTATTAAAGTCAGGTGAATGCTTGCTAACCAAGACAGCTCATGGAAAGCCCTCTTTTAGCGGTAATACAGTTGAATATACAGACCATAATCTCAGCTTCGGCAAGGTGAACAAGGCATATACCATACAGGTATCGGCAGACGACCCAGATTCAAAATGCAGTACTGGATATCATATAGCAAAGATTTTCTCAGAGAAATAAATGCGCTGAAATTAGGTCAAAATGTCCATGATCTTGCTTAATTAGCAAAGATCTTACTATATTTTTTATTTTCTAATATGAGCTATTGAGATTAGCTTTAGTTCTGCCCTTTTTTTATCAGACAGACAGCATTATCAATTTATGCGCCAGGCTTAGAATAATATTTGTTTTGAATAAGATCTCCAGTATGATTTGATAATTTTCAGAGCATGTAAATTTTTATACAATATCTGAATTAATACCTAAGAACGAAGTCATAGGGACTAGTATTTCTTTCAATTACTGTTTTTATGCACCCGCTATCCCGTTTGCAACAAGAACGGAATAGCAACCCAGTCCACATTTTTCGCATATAGGTTTTGCCCCTTTACCATCTGCGCTTCCAATACAACAGGGTCTTTTCAGCCTTCCTTGATGATCTAGTGAAATAATAGACCAAGTGGGACACTGAATCGGAGTGGTCCCCGTACCGCCCCAATTGCCTTTCATCAACGATAATTGTTTCTCACTATTTATGACAAATCCAGGATATTTCCTTCTAAGTGAAATGAGCTCGTCCACGACTCTACTTCGGGTGTCACCGAAGGGTAGCCATAATGGATCGTCCTCTGTGAATGGGGTGTGAAATTGAAAACCTATTTTATTGACCTTATCCTTCCATTCTTCCACCAAATCATTGACTGTAGGATAGTTAAGAGAGTTGATTGTCATAGTTATCCAGATATCCTTCCATGCTGGTTTTCCCTGGCGCTGAGGACCGGAGATGTACTCTAGGATATTCTGCCGCGTTTTAGCATACGCACCTTTACCTCGAATGCTGTCATGTATTTCTTCGGTTCCATCCAGCGATACCCAGTAAAAGTATAGATTATCATATCTTTTCAATGGAAAGGTGCCGTTAGTTACCACACATATCTGCTTCGGCATCTCTTCACAGAATAATTCAATTATCTCCGGTCTCATTGTAGGTTCGCCACCAACTAATGTGACAACAAAGATATGCTGTTTCTTGAACTTTTCTTTGATTATTTTTCTCCAGTCTTCGACATTAAGGTCAAAGTCCTTATCCTTCCTATTTAGCCACCAATAACAGTGGGTACAGTGTAAATTACAAACATTATTTACATCCACAGACCCATACAGTGCAGGTTTCAAGTGGAATAATTTAATCCCTGCAAACTTAGTGAACATACTAAAATACAGCGGCATTTCGCGGAGAATATCCGTTATTCCGCGACCATATACTAGATCAACCATGATCATTTTTGTATAATGCAGAGTACTTTAAAAAGCTGTCAAGAAATATCAAGTATTATTCAAAATTATGACGCAGTATTATAAGTTAGGGAGATCTACTTAATTTTTCAAGTTACTCAGAAAATATGTCAAGGTGATTTTGATATTTTTCTATGCTGTACCTATTAGTACAGTTTTGGTTTGATCCTGAGCACAGATGTGAAAAAGCAAAAAAAATTTGCATTCTCTCAGTCGAAATTCATATTTTGGGCGCCAAAGTTCATAATTTGAGTAAATATAATCATACTTTTCGCTATTTAAGTGCGGATTCCGCATTCTCACCGTGAAGCCCCTTTACAAAAATTTTATCTTGCTTTTTGAATTCTGTCTGCAATACTTTTTACCGCTTTTTCGTCGTCGAAGTTCACATTTTAACCATCGAAGTTCACAGTTTGACCGCACCATTCCGCATTTATCATAGATATATTGATTTTTTCCGCATTTTTAATGCGAATTTCATATTTTTGAAATGCATCATTTTGGTAGTATTATAAATAAAAGTGAGTAATTGTAAATAGAAAAACAGTTCATAATTATTGTTCTAAAATCGGGCGTCTTTTAAACTTTAAAAATAGTCAGTTGTAAACAGATAACCGTAATAGGAAATTAAAATAGCATAGTTGTATTAATTACAAATTGAAAATTATAGCAACGCAGATGTCTACTAAAATCAAAAACTCTGAAAGCTATTGAGGACAAGGCATGGATATATTTGCATATATCATGGGTGATTTCGTGTCCATTTTTCCATCAGCATCGGGATCTATTCCAAAATACATTTTATAATGACCGTCATTTAAGTCACCCACAAAGACAACATCACTAACTCCGCCCGTCTTATTTGATTGAAAATATCCATAAGTCGGAATTTGGTTATCTGAGGAGATTAATTTCCAATCTACCTGGGTATTTGGCCTAAATCCAGTAGCGTTTACTTGTATGTTGAATCCAGGTTTTGCTGGTCCACAGTTAGGAGATATCAGCAAAGCAGGTTCCCCAAATACATTAAACATTGAGTTAGTATGTAACAAGAAAATCATAACTGATATTACTAAAATCCACATCGCTTTTCTTTCGTCATACATCTAGATACTCATTGTAATTTGTTAATAATAAAATATATGCATGATAATTCCAGAAATATCTCACAATCAAATATTATATTATTAATCCTGGGTCCATTCAACATGCCAATTTTAAACTGAAATAAATCTTGACCCTGACTTAGTACACAGTACAATAAATCCACTCTAGTCCTAGGCTGTCCCATACAGTATTTAACTAAAATGATAACTGACAACTATAAGTATATCAATCAGCAGGGCGAAATTATGATATCGCATGAATAAATGTTACCTAGTCTCTCTGGTAATGGGAATTGGTTTCGTAATAATTACTTCAGGCTTATCTAAAGCGTTTGCTACGAATAATGGTGAGGATCAAATAAAAAAAGAGACAGATAAGATCGGCAAAATTATGACAGAGAAAATTAAAAATGATCCCGAATTAAGCGACTACTCCGGGCATTGTTACAAGACCGTTGACTCTCTAAAGTCCTGCACAGATAAGATAGCGGAGGAAATGCAACCACTGTACGATGAAGCGCAGAAAAAGTTAGCCGACAATTCAGATTGAACGCAAAATGATTTTAAGATTTTGTTCATAGATGATGTTCAATTACTACCACCAAAATTATCATTAATTCTAAACAAACCTGCACTAGTCCACGACAAAGCATCATACCTGCATAAACTATCGCTTTCTAAGCCATCATTCGCGATGTAATGTAAACCTTAAGCAGAATCTGTTTCCCTCAGGGCTCGTTTCAGTGCTCAAAAAACTCGGACCAAATTTCAAAGGAATATTACTCCATGGTGAACACCACTTTCCAATCATAAAATTATCATTTACGATTTTCACTTCGTCATGCCAATTAGTATAGTCATACATTTTCATCTCGTCTGGTGTCAGGACGACTTGCGATATACCTCTAAGCAATTCTCCAAAGGTATATTCCATTTGTAACTTACCCACATTATCTTTCGTATAGACAAAAGTTTGTACCACAGGGGTCAATGATCCATCTGAAACTAACTTACCGCTCCATTTTCCCATTACCTGATCTTCGGATGGAGAGGATGAATGTTTCTCATAAATAGTCTGGTGATCTTCCTCTGTCATGAAGTCAACTCTATATTTTCTTGACATACTGAATGTCAGGATCTGTATACTAAATGGAAAAACTCCCAAAAATGCTTTTCCAAGCACTGTATCTTTGTCTATTATCTTTAGCAAATCATAGAAAAGAGAATATTCAGGACTAGTGTACTTTAGATGTATTACTTCTCCCAATGTTTTATTATCACTTTGAAGTTCTGGAAGATTTGGTGCAAAAACCGTCGGCGTCTCATAAGGATGTGTGATTCCCTTAATAACTCCTGCTTCCTTGTAAAAACGCTTCCAGAACCCGCCAAAATACCTGATGGCCATAAAATTCTGATCTGTCGGAAAAAACCCTTTCCAGTATTTATTATTATAAATAATCAGTGTATTCTTGTCAAAGGACCATTTCGTATTTTCTGGAGAATTATCTTCCGCGTTAATTAAAGCTTCAACCGGAAATTGGTTTTTCTGTTGGTTAAACATTAAATCTAAATCATTCAATGAACAAAACATTGGTTCTTGAATAGAGCATTTATTATTGGCAGACATTACATCCAACTGCAAATAAAAGGTAAATAAATATTCTCAAAAATTTTTGATTTATGAATGACTTAGTCCACAGAAAATATACGCACGCACATTACGAAGCCACGGAATTGTGTTAGAAAACGAGGTTTTTCAGCTGTAGAATTGGAGCAGGGAATATAAAATAACATAATGATGCCCAGTAGATCAAATTTAATATTAATGAAAATCTCTGTGAAAATAATGGATGATATTCAGCAGAAGATCTCTAGCATCGATAGTCAAGGAGTATCAGAAGCTATGCATGATAAAGGATATGTATTGTTGTCACAATTCTTTCCTAAAAAATATTGCAACGAGCTTATTGACAAATATGACGAAGTGGAGCTGTATCGTAAGATTATTACTATGGAAAAATACCGTTTTGGCTTAGGAGAATACAAATATTTCAAATATCCTTTGCCAGATTTCATTCAAACGATGCGAAGTAACATATATCCTAAACTTGCCCCTATCGCTAACAATTGGATGCGACTTCTAAACATGAAAAGACAATTTCCAAATGAATTTGAAAAACTTCAACAGTTATGTCATGATAATAACCAAACAGAATGCACCGTACTTATTCTGAAATATGGCAAGGGAGGATTTAATACTCTGCATCAGGATTTGTATGGAAATATCTTTTTTCCTATTCAGGTGGTCATCTTTCTGAACGAGCCAGGCCGTGATTATACTGGGGGAGAATTTGTAATGACGCAGCAAAATCCAAGAGCACAATCAAAAGCCATCGTGTTAATACCACACGCAGGAGATATGCTAATTTTTACCACAAATTTCAGACCTGTGAAGGGCAGTAAGGGATATTATCAAGTGCAAATGAGGCATGGTATTAGTGAGGTTCGAGATGGGGAACGACACACCCTTGGAATCATTTTTCACGATGCCCTGCATTAGCACCTTGAAATTATCGTGTAAAACATTAACTTAGTTGATTTGATGCTGATCTGAAATTCAATAGTAAATCAATGGTTCATAAAAAAAGAAAGTATCTACTCAAAATTATACCCAATTCAATATTTACCGTCCGCTTTCTTATTTCCATCGACCTTGCACAAAGATTAAGTAGCGGAATGAAAAAATACTCTTCTTATCGAAAGCCAATTAAACAATTTACTGAGTGAAGATGGTACAGCATATTATTACGGCAAGATATTAAAACTTGACGAGGCAAATGACTACTTTAACGCATTATTACAAAATATTTCATGGAAGAATGATGAAGTCACTTTATTTGGGAAACACATAATTACCAAAAGAAAAACTGCCTGGTATGGGGATTCCAATTACATTTACATTTATTCAAATAGTACTAAGCAAGCATTACCGTGGACTAGAGAGCTTGTGAGACTTAAAATCATTGTAGAAAAACTTTCAAATATAAAATTTAATTCGTGTTTATTGAACTTGTATCATGATGGCAATGAAGGTGTGGGATGGCATAGTGACAATGAGAAATTAATTGAAGATAATAGTGCAATAGCATCAATGAGTCTCGGAGCTGAGCGGATATTCTCATTTAAGCACAAACGAACTAAAAAGACGATATCAGTATTTCTTGAACACGGTAGTCTATTATTGATGAAAGATAGGACTCAAAAAAATTGGCTACACTGTCTACCTAAATCCACCAAAATTACCCAACCAAGGATAAATTTAACCTTCAGAAGAATGTTAGCCTGAATTTTCTATTTCCACCATTTTTATCTAGATTATAGAATAAATCATACCTATTCTGCTTGATTCGTAATTTTCTTATGGCCATTTAGCCCATACTGCAGGAATCAAAAATCACTGTAAATTTATTAGTATCATACGCATTTTAACACTTATGAACACAGGCAAATATTTGAACAAAACCAGTGCTGATTTTAGTCTTAAGAGTAAGGATGTTTATGATCTTTTGACTAAAATTCCATCTGGTAAAGTTGTCTCCTATGGAGATATAGCAAAAGCTCTAGGACATCCTAAATCTTCCAGAGCAATAGGCAGAATTCTATCTCATAATCCAAATCCAATAATAGTACCATGCCACAGAGTTGTAAAATCTAACGGCAAGATAGGTGGTTTTGCATATGGAGAAAAAAAGAAAATGGATCTGCTTGAAGAAGAAGGGATAAAAGTAAAAAACGGACTTGTAAAAGATTTCAATGATTCTAGATTTGTATTCACCAAATGAATACAAAATTAATTTAATGAATTAGTTTTGACCAGTGTTCTTCTAATGAGAAGATAAATGGTTTCGTTACAGCTTCAAGCTCTGTCTAGACTAAAATCCCATCCCATCTGAATAATCTAAAATTATGATCTAAATATTTCAGATAGTCAATGGATTTTACTATTGATATCCTAAATACTATTAATAACTTCACTGGTTAAATTTGCGGATCTGATCATTGTACATTTTGATTATTTCATCTACGGTCGTTGCATCCTCAGGCGATTTATCATCCCTTATCTTGCCTGTAAATTTGGGAAATCTGAGCGCTAATCCGTATCCATCTTTAATAGAATTCATGGCCGTACTGTAAGAAGGACTGACTGTTATTTCTGATGCTATTACTTCAATTACTACACTGGGCTCAAACCATACATCCATATTCTCTGCTATAACGTCTACTCGGGCATTCTTATGCTTGATTCTGTGTCTTTCCAGATTGTGATAAAAGTCTTCAAGATGGATATCAGTGAATCCCGCGCCGACCTTTGAAATGCTTCTGAACATGTCCGATTCATGATCGTAACAAGCGAGAAGCAATGCCCCGTATTTTCCTACCCTCCGTCCCCTGCCATAGAGTCCTCCAACTATAACCAGGTCTAAAGTATCAGCAAGTTCATTCTTATATTCACGTTTTAATTTAGTCCAAAGAAATCCTCTTGAACCTGCCTTGTATACACTGCTGAGCTGTTTTAACACGATACCCTCACATCCACTCTCTATGGCAGAATTCATATATTTCTCAATGTCCTCAGTACTTTTAGTAACTATTTGCGGTATTAATTGAATCGGTATATTGTTACTATCATTGCTATATTCAACATTGTTACTATCATTGCTATATGCAGTAATGTTACTCTTAGTATTACTCCCTTTTCCTTTGGCACTGGCTTTATTTTCACTATATTTCTGATCTACTGTATTTTTATTGGGAAGAATATGTTCCAAAATTTTTCGTCGTTGACTATATTGCAGTGATGTTTGATCCCTTCCATTCAAGTACAAAATATCAAATATATTCAGTACAACTGGGTATTGTTCTATTGCTTTATCTATATCGTGCTTTCTTCTTCTATGCATTAACTCTTGGAATGGACGCAATTCTAAAGTTTGTGAGTCTATTGCTACTACTTCGCCTTCAACTATTGCATCCTTTATTTCTTCAGGCGAACTTATGACTGCTCTTGCAACATCTGGATATTGATATGTAATATTCTCAAGTCTTCTGGAAAATAACTCAACTTTGCCACCATTTTTGTCATGATTGTCTCCTTTTTTTACGTGAACTTGGATTCTTTCGCCATCCAGTTTATATTCTGCAGCACCAATGCCACCTTCCATTCTCTTGAGGGCTTCCTGTGCAGTTCTCACTCTTTCTGCCAACATTGGTCTGATAGGCTTGAATATCGTTATTTGAATGGCCTTCACAGCATCAATTCCATTAGCAGCAAGAACTTTAGCTACTGTTCCTAAATCGCTACACACATTATATGCGTCTTCTAAAATCTTTCTATTTGATTTATTTCCTGTAAAAGCTACTGCCAGTGCATCCATAACCGTGTTGTCTGCTACGCCTAACCTTAACGTCCCTGTAATGAATTTTATGATATAGCGAGCTTCCCGCGGTGTTGAGCTGGTTAGTAGTTCAACAATATTTTTAATCTTTAGTTCCTGAGAACCAACTCCAGAAGTCTTTGCTATTTCGTATAATTTTGAATAAACTGAGTCTACAGTAGTAATAGTTCTTTCCGTTTTGCTCTTCTTAGTTAATAAAATTTTTCTAGCTGTGTCACCGAGATCACCAGTTTCTCTATATGTCTCTAGTATTGACGATGTATCTATTCCTGAAGCCTGGGAGAGAGATCTTATGATCATTTTTTCGGCTATACCTAGCTCTATACCCTCATAATCTGGACGTAATTTTCCCTGAATCAGATATATGACCTTGTCAATGACATCGGGGGATGTATCTTTAATTAGTGAAACAAGAAGATCAGTGAGCGCCAATCGGCTCTTAGTTTCTTCCATCGACTCAAATGTATCCACAAGCTTGGAGAGGTGCAATTGCAGATCTTGTCTTGTATTTGTTATAAAATTCATGTGCTAACACTCATTGAGCAATAATCAAGTTTATGCAGTGATAGTTGGAGGCGAGGCTATTACTACTACTCGTCTGAATCGTTTGGTCTAAGTCCAATAGGATATAATAACGTAAATGAACAAAGATGGGCAAGAATTTTGAAGCCACCAAGATTCTTCGTGAAATTGCATTCATTCTGTAAACCAAAGAAGAAAATGAAAACGAGCTAAACTTGGTCTTTAAAATTAGATCTTAAAACAGAGCAGCAGACGAAATACAAAATCTCTCATCAGAAATTGAGGATATTTATAAAAAAGACAAGATAAAGGGACTATTAAAAATATCATCTATTGGAAAAGCAATTGCTACAAAACTTGAATTCATCACAACAGGCATAATACTCTATTACGAGCAGCTCAAGGTTGAATTACCTGTCGATATAAGTCAGTTTGTCGGTTTGGAAGGAGCGGCCCAAAAACCATAAGGACCATTTATGACAAGTCTAGGAATCAAGACTATCTCGGATTTAGAAGACGCTGCATCGAATGGCAAAATTAGGAATATACCTGGATTTTTTCAAAGGAAGAAAGAAGTAATTCTAAAAAAGATTGAATTTTTCAAAAAGGTGATGATAGAAAACTGCTTGAAGTCTAGCCTATAGTTAAGCGGACCGAGCAGAGACTGTCGGGTTTTGACGGGGTTAATCAGGCTATAGCTGTTGGATCTTTTAGAAGAATGAATGAAACTTTAGGTGATATTGATTATGTGGCATGACATCAGTAATTTCTGAAAAAGAAGGAGACAATTTGATCGATTATTTTGTAAATATGCCCGAGGTAAAAGAAGTGACTGGCAAAGGCTCTGCTAAAGCATTTGTCAAACTCAATAATGGAATCGACGCAGATTTATTAGTTGTACCAAAAGAGAGTTTTGGGGCCGCATTGCAATACTTTACTGGTAGCAAGGAACACGGAGTAGCTATGCGAAAGAAATCTAACTCCAAAGGTCTTCGATCTGTTGTGGAGTACCTTCAGCTCCGATTAATGATGGAGTAAGGAGGCATGTTCCATTAATTGAAGGATTAATTTGAGCTGAATTCAATTTAGCAGTAAGCTGTGGGGGTGAGAATGCTGCTGTAACAGAATTACTGGGAGAGAGTCTTTTGATTTACTGAATTAAAAATAGTGGAACCACTCGGACTGGAACGTGTAGCGGTTTCGACTTCGAATTGCGTCGTAAATTCTATTAATAAGATCAAAGAGAATGCAAATACGATAAATATAGTTTTGTCATTGTTACCAAAATATTCTAATTAATTTTATCATTATAGTACAATGTTAATAATTTTATTACTAGTGAACATGTTATTTAAATCAATAATGAATGCTGACAGGATCTAGTTTTGAATCTAAATCTTGTCATCCATTGCCAATAATTTATGTTCCTCTTGTATGTGTTAGTCGCGTGAGAAACGATAATCGTTAGAAATAGTTTTCTCATTCTACCTATACTTTAGCGTTAATATCCGTTCAGGATATTTTTAATATATGATGTCAATTCTCATAAAATAATTATGCCCAGTCCATTTATAGCTGAATTCCATGCGTAATTTACTTTAGAGTTAACCGAATGTTGTCTACTTTTATTTATATTCAAGTCATTTTGCCATTTTGCCATTTTATTATATGCTCTATAACAATGATATTTTTCATTTTCCATTTTAACTAAATATGATACTAATGGAAGAGATCACAATTACTCGATGAAAATTAAACTAATTTTTTGAGCATGGGTCTTGTAAATGATAATATGTTTGTCATATAACTCATGTTTAATCGTATTAGGGAGATATTTGAACAAGATGCATGACAATGCTAAAAGAACAATCGTCTGTTCCTACCACGCCTGAATTTTATATACTGCCTAGGTAGTTCACAGAAACAATAACATCACAATATTTTTTAATTAACAGAGCGATGATAAACTATTACTATATCATAATGTATTAGCAGAGGGATATATAAATTGATCTAATGTTAAGAGAACGTCTGATAATGGCAATACATTGCAATCAGAAGTATTCTCTATAGTGGTATAGTGGTATAGTGGTTTTAAAAAAAAACAATAGATCTTACATCTTCACTTACAATTGTTACACAAGTTATTTATATACACGATTACGTCAGTACGCACAATGAGTTATAAAATGAGTAATAAAACCATGAATAAGAGGCCAAGTAACTTTTTGGCTATCTTATTAACTGCTGGAGTGATTTTAACCTCAAGCATTACCGTATACGGATCTACAATTGTGTATGCCCAAAATTATGGTGGCCCAGGTGGCTTAGGAGGAGTAGGTGCTGGTCCCACTCGGATTAGGTCTGTTGGTGGCCCAGGTCGGCTTAGGAGGAGTAGGTGGCTTTGGTAGCCCACTCGGACTCGGCGGTATCGGTGGCCCAGGTGGCTTAGGAGGAGTAGGTGGCTTTGGTAGCCCACTCGGATTAGGCGGACTCGGCGGTATCGGTGGCCCAGGTGGCTTAGGAGGAGTAGGTGGCTTTGGTAGCCCACTCGGATTAGGCGGACTCGGCGGTATCGGTGGCCCAGGTGGCTTAGGAGGAGTAGGTGGCTTTGGTAGCCCACTCGGATTAGGCGGACTCGGCGGTATCGGTGGCCCAGGTGGCTTAGGAGGAGGTACGGTGGCTTTGGTAGCCCACTCGGATTAGGCGGACTCGGCGGTATCGGTGGCCCAGGTGGCTTAGGCGGTGTAGGTGGCTTTGGTAGCCCACTCGGATTAGGCGGACTCGGCGGTATCGGTGGCCCAGGTGGCTTAGGAGGAGTAGGTGGCTTTGGTAGCCCACTCGGATTAGGCGGACTCGGCGGTATCGGTGGCCCAGGTGGCTTAGGAGGAGTAGGTGGCTTTGGTAGCCCACTCGGATTAGGCGGACTCGGCGGTATCGGTGGCCCAGGTGGCTTAGGAGGAGTAGGTGGCTTTGGTAGCCCACTCGGATTAGGCGGACTCGGCGGTATCGGTGGCCCAGGTGGCTTAGGAGGAGTAGGTGGCTTTGGTAGCCCACTCGGATTAGGCTCTGTTGGTGGCCTAGGTGGCTTAGGAGGAGTAGGTGGCTTTGGTAGCCCACTCGGATTAGGCGGACTCGGCGGTATCGGTGGCCCAGGTGGCTTAGGAGGAGTAGGTGGCTTTGGTAGCCCACTCGGATTAGGCGGACTCGGCGGTATCGGTGGCCCAGGTGGCTTAGGAGGAGTAGGTGGCTTTGGTAGCCCACTCGGATTAGGCGGAC
>CAVPGE010000039.1:0-31930 GCA_963703885.1 uncultured Nitrososphaerales archaeon | reverse complement strand
GGTGGTACTGGTGCTACTGGCATGTTTTACTACTCTGCTTTTGGCCAGGAGGAATTTAGACAGCGTGAATTCGTGGAAGAGGAATCCTTACCCACTCTGGTAGACTCCAAGCTGAAAGTCGAGGAAGTAGTAGGAGGACTTGATACTCCAACAACTATGGCATTTTTAGGTCCAAATGATTTTCTGATACTGGAAAAGGACAAGGGTACGGTGTTGCGTGTAACTGACGGCAAAGTTTCGGACCAGCCCTTGCTGGACGTAAATGTGGCAAACTCTGTTGAAAGATGTATGTGCGGTATCGCAATATCAAAACACGGATCTACGACCTATGTTTTTCTCTATTACACAGAAATTGATGGAGCAGATGGAGATGACAGAAACGGAAAACAACCAATTGGGAACCGTCTATACCGCTACGAGCTTGCAGGTGATAAACTAGTAAAACCTTTGCTTCTATTAGATCTACCGGCATATCCTGGACCTCGCCATAATGGAGGAGCAATCGAGATTGGACCTGATAATAATATCTACGTGCCAATAGGCGATGTAGATGGTTCGTTTAGAGGAGAAGATACAGAAACCAAAGCCCAAAACTATGTAGATGGTAAAGATGTAGATGGAAGAAGTGGAATATTGAGGATAACTCAGGATGGACAACCAGTTGGTGATGGCATACTGGGAGATTCTGTACCACTAAAACTATACTATGCATATGGCATAAGAAGCTCTTTCGGGCTTGGATTTGATCCTGTAACTGGTAATTTGTGGGACAGTGAAAACGGACCAGGAAATAGTGACGAAATTAATCTAGTATTGCCAGGCTTTAATAGTGGATGGCAAGAAGCACAGGGACCGTCATCCGATGAGGATCAATTTAGTTCAGACCTTCTAGAAACATTCGACGGTAAGGGTAAATACGCTGAGCCAAAATTAACTTGGAGAAATACAGCCGGACCTACTGCAGTAACTTTTATGACTTCTGATAAACTGGGAGCAGAATACAAGAATGACATGTTTGTAGGAGACGTACACAATGGAAGAATATACCATTTCAAGCTAAACAGTGAAAGAACCGATCTCGTACTGCCAGAAGCACTTGGTGGCAATGTTGTAAAGAAACCTACTTCTCCTGGAATCAAAGATTTGATATTTGGTGAGAACTTTGCAGGTGTTACAGACCTAACAGTCGGTCCGGACGGGTATCTGTATGTTGTATCTATAGGTCAAGGAAAGGTTTTCAGAATATTGCCTTCATAACTCATCAGATTCTCTTCTTCTTTTGTACAATGTTCAACGGTTACAAAATTAATGACAGACGCAACTAATAACAGTAATCCCGATTAAACATTCCTTACTATATTTCAAATTAAAGTTTAGATAACACTCAATTTTAAGCGTATATTTATAACCTTATATAAAATTTGTTTCTGAATTCTTTGAGGAATCTAGTAGTTGAAGTTTTGTCTCAAATAAGACTATTGGTTATTTTTTCTTGTTGGCAAAAATGTTTAGTCTAACATAGTCAAGCTTCCATTTTAGTTCCGGCATATTCAGCTCCAATTTCATTAATTATCGACTCGATAAATCTTTTTTTTAGTTGCTCTTCTTGAAGATATTCTAGATATGGTTTTAAGACTATCGTACGTATGTAAAGAGAGTAATCTCCCTTACTTTCAAAATCCGCGATTTTGTTTTCCAAGAAAACATGAATGTTTGTAAATCCGATAGCTTTCAGTAATATTTCAACATCTTCCTTTTTAGCAAAGTACCACGGATTGGCCCAGATCTGTTCTCCATATTGATTCTCAAAATAATTACAAAATCGTGGTGAGTTTCTAACCCGGTCAAAGATATCCAAGCTTTTTGCTAGATTCCCATATCCGCCACATTGAACAAGTAATTGACCACCGGGATTTAGAATCTTCGAAAATCGATCAAACACTTTTCTATGATTTGGAATCCAATGCAAAACAGCATTTGAAAACACAACATCAAACTCGTCCTGCAATTGCATTTCTGAAATGTCACCTTGTATTACTTGTATATTATTGGAATCTGCAAGTTTAGCCTTTGCAATTTTAATCATTGCAGGATCAATGTCAATTCCAATTACCCTGCCGTGAGGTACCAAGTCAGATAAAATCTTTGTCAGTGTTCCAGACCCGCAACCAGCATCTAGGACTATCTCATCTCCCTTCCACTTTCTGTATTCCAGAATTTCCAACCCCCAGGATTCTATCACTTGAGATATATGGTCGTATGTGGAAGCATCCCAGTTGGAATTCGAGTCTTGTCCTGCCATAGATGTCAGTATATTTATCCTTGACTACTGTGCGTAACGTGACGAAACCTATTACTAATCAAGTTACTAGATCCGTTATTCTCTATTGTGGCACCACAATAACAAATCCTCGACCGATGCCATTTCTTGCAGGATCAGCGGTAGTTTGACCATTGTATTTTACAGATTTTACGTGAATTTCAATTTGAAAAGTGCCACTCTCAGGGAATGTTACCTTCTGCACACTTGTTCCATTCACTGCAACAAGATTGGGCTGCTTAATCATCTCTTTGCCATCCTTTGAACGAATTATGGAGAGGTCGTAATTTACATCTGCATTTAGAGATGAATCAGATAATGCATCATTAAATTTCAACGTGAGTGTAGCTTGGGAACTTGCAACGGGTGGATTAGGCAACCACGACAGAGCTGCATGGATGCCTCCGGTATCGGTTATCAGATCTGTGGAAGATTTTCCAGTTTCTGCTTTCATTGGAGTAAGACTAAATTTCATTGTGTTATTGCTGTTAGCTGCTATATCTTTTAATCCTGCGAGTTTGACAATATCATTTTTAGTTAGTAAATAATGAACTATCAGTGCGTTTTCTGAGCTAAATGGATCTATAGCAAGTGATCGTCCAGTAACAGGTTGGCCATTCACTGTGGCATTAAATGAGGTAGTATTACTAAATTGGGAAAAGCTCTTTGGAATTTTGAATTCCTCATGTACAAAAATATTCACAGACTTTATTCTTGATTGATTCCAGTCAAATGGCATGTCCCATGATGCAAGTAAGTTGTTGTCATCAAATTTAAAATCACGGATCTTGTCATAATATGATATAAGGGTTGAATTATATACTGCCTTATTGTAAGTTAAATTCTCTTTAAAGACATCTCCAACGCTCAGATATGAGTCAAATCTTGGAGCTTTTTCAGGTTGAAAAATATTATTTGGTCTGTCAATACCAAAAATTTCTATCTCAAAATGATATAATCCACCATCAAGTAATATGGGTCCCTGTACAGTAATATCTCCAGTTTCACTCATCCATCCCCCAAGGAATGGCTCGGGAGACCCATATACTGATACTTGCCCCTCTCTAGGGATAATTTCAATCTTTAGGGGTCCAACTTGTGAATAGAACAGGTCACGCATTAACAATTTACCTCCCTTAGAAATTGTTATGAAGTAATTTACATTCGAGATATTGTCGTTAGTCTTCGCATCATACAGACGCAATTCGAAGAATCTCTTTTGATGAGTGTCAGAAGTTAAGACAGGGGGATCCACTTTGGTGAAAAGGCTTGCCTGCCTATCGCCTACAGTTGCAGGTGGTAGGTTTTCCATAAATAAGCCATCAGAATATGCAAGCTGGACGATATTCGGAATTAAGAAGAGAAAAATTGTTAAAGATCCAATGACAAAACCATAGGCGGCCAGTTTCATTATCGACTCATCTATTTTTATATGCACTATTTTATATATGCATTCATTGAGACGCTAGCATAATTGAAATTATCAATTTAATTGTGCAAATAAAAGAGTCATTATCTTGAATATTTTGACAAGCTTTTTATTCGATGAGACATATTTAATTAAATCTGACTTAACGTGTCCTATTTCTGTATCTGTTGTTTTCTACAAAATCTTGTTCCACCTGTTGGATGTCAGGAGTTAAATAATCATATGGTGCAATAAGTGTTACCTTTTTATGTTTGGTATCTAATATAGTACCAAAAGTTAATAAATCGTATCATATGTCTAATTACGAATATTGATGGATGGTGAATAGTATTCCTAAAAACTAGATTAATCGTGGGATTCTTTACGTTAACCGAATAATTATTTTAGATACAACAGATAGCCAAAATTTATTCACAGACATAACCGAGCCATCTTGAAATATTTATAAGTCATATACTCGTCCCTACTTCCCTTTTTCTAAGCATCTATCATTTGCTCATAATGCCTGCTGCTGCCTACTGCAACCCTGTCTGAACCTTTCATCTTAACAACCCTTCCACGACCGCAAAAATTCGTCGTATTGCGATGAAGCAGAGCTGACTACTCCAAGTTGGAACATCAATGCCAAATCATCGCGAATAGCTTTGTGCTCAACAATCTTTCCATCAGTCCCTGGTATGGAAGTGGACTGCAATGTATGATATTTTGTTACCAGAAGGAGGAATGAAATCAAAAAAGCTTCCAGTATGTTTACCCTTCACGGCCACAACTGAAACAACTTTATCTTCAGTTGCGTTGCAATAGTCTCAAGTTCTTCATAATGAACTTCGGAAAAAGCCTTCCGAATTTTCTTAACAATGTCTATAAATTCTTGAGGTCCTCTCATTTGTGCTCTTACCGGATCCAACTGTGATTCATGGTTAAAATAATTGGGACTGACAAATTTGGAAACTTTGCTCATATCTCCAGAATTAAGTGCTTGAATAGCGTTTTTTACTAGATCGATATTTTTTTCTTTCAATTCCATAAGGGTTATTATACCTATTATTATAACGCAAATCTCTTAAAGTACACCTATTTTTCCTTAGCAATATTACAAAGTTGATATTCTGTATGCTATCTCATCACTATTCTTACTTCCACATGGGAAGCTATATTTTTATTTATTGATATGTTACCTTCTGAGAGTAGTTATTGCTATTGATATGTTATGGTATAGTCATACTGCATTTGTATTGAAACGACTAGAGGCAAATATTTGTAAATAAATCGCATATTGTTGGTTAAACCATCATAAACGCTGCTTTATCAATGCTTTTTTTCCATTGCCTTTAATCTCAAAGATAGCGTTTTTGCATTTATACCTGCAATAGAGTTCGACAGTATATTAAACCGAGTTTGGTTCAAGTACCGCATATTTCGTAATATTAGTAATGTAAATTTTTTCCCTATGATTTGAAAAGTATTGTTAATAGGAAAGAGTATCTTATTTTTTTGCATATCCTGTCCAATTTTTTTCTTTAACGATATAACCACACTTCCCGGCACCTTACAATTTAGACGTTACCTGCCACTAATTATAGTTACTTTTCTTTATCTAGTGAAGGAAATGTGTATGTGGTATTCGACGTTTGAAAAATAGGAGGCTAAAATAACAAGGAGGAAGCCAATGTACCTATTTGTGTATTTTCGTACCTTTTTACAATAACCCGAAAAAACTTTATTCGATAGCACAGCGCTGGCGACATATTCAGTTATGGCATTTTAATACCAGAAAATATTTTCTGTATTTTTGGCACAATTAAATAAGAACGTGGAATATGTGAGTATTTTAGCATTAATGATTAAGTAGAGTTACTTAGATTTTATCATGCTTAGTCTATTTTAAAGTATTTATATTCTGAAATAGCTCCTTAAAAGGTGACTACAAAAATTTTTGTAAATTTACCAGTTAAGGATCTAGGTAAAACAGTCAATTTTTTTATTAAGCTTGGTTTCAAATTCAATCCGAAATTTACAGATGAGAATGCAACGTGTATGATTGTTACAGAAGATATATTAGTAATGCTTCTAGTCGAAAAATTTTTCAAAATCTTTACAAAAAAGGAAATTTGTAATACTGCAAGAAACACCGAGGTAATAATTGCTTTATCTGCTGAAAGTAAAGAAAAGGTAGACGAAATGATAAACAAGGCAGTAGAAGCTGGAGGTAAAGAATCAAGAGAAGTCCAAGATGAAGGATGGATGTATGGACGCGGATTTGAGGATATAGATGGACATCTTTGGGAAGTTGTATTTATGAATGAAAGCATGGTGGGCAATTAATGAATTTTATGCCCATTATGTCATTGATTGGCCAATCCGTAAACTGCGAAAATTATAAAAGTATTGACACGTATTCCTGCAACTCTTCATTTTATCATTTTGATGATTGTCTGCTACAATTAGTTAGTTGTTTGATTTATTCATTGCAAGATAGGTGCTTTTGTTTCAGAAAAAAATTGCATCTTCTGATATTATATTAGCAAGATTGCCCGTTTTTTAATGTTATCGAATTTATATTATACTAATGAAATAGGAGTATCTCATATAATGAATTATGACGGTTCTGATACTCCATCTCTACATAATCAATCTATAATATCACAATTCACAAAGCAAGCAGTTCCTTACAGCAAGAAGCATAACCTCTCAAACGAAAATGAATTGCGGCAGATAGTTGAAATCACTAGTGGCAACATAAATGACAAAGTATTGGATCTTGCATGCGGATCAGGAATTGTATCCTGCGCATTTGCCCAAGTCACGAATCATGTGACGGGGATTGATCTGACACCGGCTATGCTGGTTCAAGCAAAAAAGCTTCAAAAACAAAAAGGCCTCTCGAATATAGTTTGGCGAATTGGGGATATTACAAAGCGTTTACCATTTGATAATAATTCTTTTTCGATAGTTATAACGAGATATAGCTTTCACCATTTGCTCGATCCGTTACCTGTACTAAGAGAAATGAAAAGGGTATGTAATTCTGAAAATCACGGTCGAGTAGCTATCGTAGATATCGCATTAGATCCCATGAAAGTTAAAGCATTTAATCAAATGGAGAAAATCCGTGATCCGTCTCATATACGTGCGTTGACTTTTGATGAATTAAAAAGCATGATGGAAGAAGAGGGCCTTACTAATATAAGAACTGGACATTATGAAGTATCTCATCAATTGAACGAACATTTACAAACTTCCTTTCCAGAGAATCCTGAGGATACTGATAAAATACACAAAATTTTTTCTGAAGACATAGGTAAGGATAATTTGGGATTAAAAATTCGATGCGATGCAGCGAACTCAGTTCAATTTTTTACCCCGATTGTAATAATAGTTGGAGAGAAGTATTCCCAGTCTTAGCATTTTGATTTATTCCAGAAGTTCTTGGAATTCAACTTGAATCTGACTTCCTTGAGTATAAAGTTGTAGTTAACATTACAAATGACGAATAGCTATCCAATTTTAGTCCGGTAATATCTGATTTTTTAGATTGTGATAATACCTGTACTTTCTTATCATCAATTGCATTTGAAATATCAGGTTCAATCACGCTTCTTATTTGGTAATTTCATTGCCTATTCTATTTGAACAGCCATAAAGTAGGATTAGATAATGTATAATTAGCCAGAATGTAAGCAGTTATTTCCTAGGCGGTTTAAAATTACAATCCGAATACTGGCTTAGGAACACCATGAATCCATACTGGTATTTTATATTCTTCATAATTATCTATCTCGGTATATCTGCCAATTTGGTTAGATTCGCTTTTTGATAATTCTTCGGAATTGGCTAAGATACATGAAAGTAATTTTTTTTGTGATGCAATATTATCATATTTAAAATCAGAACCGTAAATGAACTTGCATATTAATATGAAGCGCTAATCAGCTAATTAAAGTTTGATATAAATTGTACCGCACTCAAGTAACGTTTTATTCTGTTTCACCAATATTTTCGTTGTCTAATGCTCTGCTACCCAGTCTTTCAAATTCCGTCAAATATATTTTATTTCTTGTCCTCCACTTTTTAGTAACAAGAGCCTTTGTTAGTTGCCACGCATCCGCTATAGCATAACTTTGCCAATTGATAAATTCATCCTCTAATTCCTTGTCATGTTTTAGGATGAAGCCTAATCTGTCATAAGTAGTTGCAACATATCTAGCTGCGTCCTCTGTGGCAATATCAATTTCGGAAATTAACGCATCATTATTAGTTTCATCCTTTAAATCATTCAACAGTTTATTTTTCCTAAGTGCTCTTCTCGATTGTACAAATTTTTCATCTTCTAATATTTTAGTTATATTTGTAACGTTTGAAAAAAGTTCTGCTTGTCTTTTACGTTTGCTTTCTTTATGTGATTTTAATATCCTGGCTAACGACAATCCCATTGCAACTATTGAGAAAATAAATGAAGATGCTACAATAGGTTCGAACTGGTTGGCTATAATTGTAGTGGATCATGCTGGTACTTAAACTTAATTTCTCTAAATAGATCGACTTTAAAATGATTAAGATTTTAGTTTATCAAGTTGTAATTTCATTGGCAAATAATTTTTAATGTCCACTTATGTCAGATATTAGCATTTAAAAAAAATTTGGCGTTATTTAGCTGATTTCAATTCTGCTTTTTTCAAGCGCTTGAAAAATTGTATGTTTCTTCTCACGTAAAGAATGTAAACTATATTCTTGGTCATATGTACATTGATAAGAATGCATACCTAAAAAGAAAAGCAAAAATTATTTGTAAAAGATTCTATTATTTATTCAAGTACAAAAGCTTAGACCAGGAGGTAAAGCTTAATCAATATGTTACCTTTTATTAGACTGTCGCCGATTCTGATCCTTACATTATAGCATTTCACACGTATTTGTGTTCCTGTTCTTATAGTCTTACCAAAAAAAGATAAAAATGTAAAAATTGACTCATCCGGTGGATTGGTAATTTTACCTCATTACCAAGTTATTTTTGTACCCCTATAAAATGAATTATGCTCCGAAATTTAGAGTATTTAGTACAAGCGATACACTTTCGTGGAACTACGAAGACCAGTTATTAAGTTGGTATCCTGAGTAGAGATTCATACTCAACCAAATTATTATAGTACCAGAAGAAAAATTAGATATATCAGTATTACCAGCAAGTCCAAGACCATTCTAGATAAAGACTACGCATTCAGCATTATCGGTGAATAATTAACATTAGTAATAAATTGATGTCAATTTTGAGAGCCCAAGCGGATCAAGGTCTCTCGCAGTCGAATCCTATGTGTAAGCTGTGTTGCCTTAGGCACGTGATCAAGTCTAATGGATTGGTTAAATGATTATGATGAAGAAAAGATAGGAAAAAGGATATTAAAGACAGTAGGATATAATTTAGTAATCAGTCTTATTAGTGTAAGCTACAGTAGTAACAAAACTGGTGTTATTCAGAACTACCGTAATTACCAATCCCATAGTACTCTGATTGAAGCGGACAATAAGACCAATGAACTTAATGTTGAATCTTAAATATGATGCAGTGACTGAAAATCTTACTTTGTAACATCATTAGTACATATATCTGACACCTGGTAATATAGCCTTATAATGGGATTAGAAGGACAAGAAGTATATACCGGTTGGGCATATGCAAACGGGACAAATTTTTATTCAGAATCCTGGTCAATAGATATGCCCGCGTCATCTGCTTTCGTGAAAACATATTTGTGCGATTTAGTCAGCATTGGGGAAAAGTGCGCAGTGGAGATAGGCCTTCTTAACATAAGATATAATCTGCCAGACCATAGTATTGGAAGGGTCAATCTTGATAGTCTTGATTGGCCAAATACCATTAAAGCATGGTACAACCCAAAAATGACTCATTTCACATTTGCGATAAAAACACGGGAATGCTACGCATCAATGTGTTGTGTAGTGGATTATTGGAGATGAATTAAAGATGGACTATAAGAAAGATAATTCGTATTCCCAAGTAGGTAAAGTTCCAAAAACAAAATCAATTCGCAGTGTAGCACTTTATGACACAAAAGATGGGACGATTCTTCATATGCATCATGTAATGACAATGGAAGGATGTGAACCTAGAAATCTAACCGACATCGAACATGATGCTATAGCGTTCGCAAAAAAATTAGGCCATCGCACAGACGATCTGAAAATTCTACACGCACCAGATAGTGTGAGCCCATTTACAAAATATCGTATTGATCTTACAAATCTAGAATTCGTTGAAATATCTATACCGAATTCTATAAACATTCGCAGCTCATAGATTATGAACCAAAATACAAGCTCAAACAATGTTTAATTACATCCTGCACCTGTTAAAGAATTTTGAATATTTGATGCAGTAGATTGAAATCAAAATTGTCAGAGATACTTCAAAGATTCTTTAAATTTATTGTGTAAACTTTATAATTTATAATTTATAATTTATAATTTATAATGTAGTCAAAATTTTAGGGTTCAAATTTAGCATTTTTTATCATCCTCTTGGATATTCAAAAATCAATTAGTGAGATTAGTATGACGTCAATCGATGGAATGACAGAATAATATCAATTGATTTCAAAGATCGAACATATTCGCTTGTGAAGTCTTCCAATTACAAAGATATCGCTATGATATATAGTTATAGTTATAGTATCCTTATATGAAAAATATGGTAAACCATGGTATCTGTCAGTCTGCTTGGTATTATCGTCATCATTTTAATTCTATCATTTTCTTATCTCATCTACTTTGTTACTCAAAACTCTGCAGAAAGGGACATAAAGAACGCATTAATAACACAACAAACAGAACGACAGCTAGAAACCAATAAAGCAATTTCTGTTCATATAGCCTCAGATCTAAACTACATTCTATCTAGACTTAACCTTATAGCAGATAGCAGAGTTATACAAGAAGGACAATTTTCAAGTAATGGAACACACTCTCTTTTGAAGAAGCAATTTGACCTAATTACACTTCTCACGGGACGTCCGGACTCGATCTTTGTCGTCAATAGCGAAGGCATAATTAAGTCACAAATAACAAACGCTCAAAATGGTAAATTGAATTCTAGTTTAAGTTACAAAAACATGGTGAAAAATGCTCAAACCGGCATGCCGTCTGTTTCTACGATTTATAATAAAAATGATAGCCCCAGAATCTTGCTCAGTTATCCCGCAATAAAAGAGGGATCTAATGAATTCTTAGGCTTGATTGGTATTTCACTACCCACCACAGTATTCGAAAAGTATGGTAACCTGTATGGTGTTAAATCCCAATATCTTGCAGTGTTAGATAAAAATGCCACACATGTGATCCATGGAAATAAGGCCCTTGTTGGTAGAAATTTTTTTGAATCATATACACAGAAATTTACCCAACACAATCCAAACCTGAATGATTTAATTAACAAGGTTTTACATGGTCAATCCGGACATGCTATCTATACTATAGCGTCAGGAGAGAGAATCACAACAGGTTATCCGATTAATTTATCTGGAAAATCTCTGCTTTTCCTTTTTATTATTACTCCTACTGCACCACTTTACTCCCAAGTTGACCACATTCTCCAATCTTTGAAGATAGAAACTATGTTGTTACTCATTATTATTACCACATCGTGTGCTATTTTTATCGTATTTTTGTTACTGTGGGCCAATAGACTGGACAAAGCGGTGTTGAAACGGACTTCAGAATTGAAAACTACGAACGAAACACTCTCAAAAGCCAATGAGAAATTAAAATTACAAGGTAATTCTCAGAAAGATTTTATAAATATAGCAGCTCACGAGCTAAGAACGCCATCACAGGCAATTCTAGGTTATTCTGAAATGCTTAAGATGTTTCCTGAAAAAGTAAACTATATAGACCTAATTTATAATGGTGCAAATCAACTCCAAGACCTTATAGACGAATTATTGGACGTTACCAGAATAGAGAGTAACATATTATCAATTCAAAAGGCACCTTTTTATCTGGACGATATGATTGATAATATTGTACAAAGATATAAGACTAAAGGCGGTGAAGGCAACCAAAAAACAAAAATTACTTACGAAAGGTTAGATTCTGACAAAATAACCGTTACGGCGGATCACTCAAAAATAGAGAGAGTCATTACTAATCTGATTAACAATGCACTTAAATTTACTCATTATGGGGAAATTTTCATAACTACAAAGGAGGAGAAGGAGAATAAAAGGGTAATAGTCAGTATAAGAGATACTGGAGAGGGAGTTGATCCAGAAATAATTCCCAATTTATTTCAAAAATTTACTACCAAATCACAGAGAGGATTGGGCCTAGGTCTCTATATTTCCAAAAATATAATAGAATCGCATGGCGGCAAAATATGGTATGAGCGAAATAAGAGTGGAGGCTCAATTTTCAAATTTATACTTCCAATATAGATTCCGGAAGTATGGTAATTATTTTTTGTATACCGTTAGTTTTAATTTGCACCATCAGGTGATCCTTTATCATCTCCACCATCAGGTGATCCTTTATCATCTCCACCATCAGGTGATCCTTTATCATCTCCACCATCAGTGATCCTTTATCATCTCCACCATCAGTGATAGCATCTATAGTATCCCACCACCATAGATGATCCTTTATCATCCCACCACCTGTAGAAGTATCTGTAGTAGTCCCACCACCTGTAGAAGTATCTGTAGTAGTCCCACCACCTGTAGAAGTATCTGTAGTAGTCCCACCACCTGTAGAAGTATCTGTAGTAGTCCCACCGCCTAAAGTCCTATTATTTGTAGTAGCGAACTTATTCACTCCTGAAGTATTTTTGGAAGTCTTACCATCCATGGTTTCTGCGAATTCACGAGGTCCTATTGCAGATCCATCCAAGTTTGTACTTTTATTAATATCGGTCGTCGTTGTTTTAGGAGTGATTAGCGCTTGACTTGTAGTATTTTGCAATTTGTTCGAGTCTACAACACTAGCTTGTGAAATGTAGTTCCATTTTTCATCAATGAGACAGAATTCATCGTTACATCTTTGATCTTGACAAGCATCATCAGATCCCTCGCAATCATAATAATCTACATCACCATCTTTATCCCTGTCTATACAATTTTGACACACGCCATTTTTAAAAAATCCACAAGTAGTTTTATTGCAATCATAACCATTAAGAGGAACATTATTACAATCTTTCTTAGTGCTATCATTACATGTATTGAGACTATCTACTGCATCTCTATATTTTTTGTCAACTTCTAATTCCAATATTGTATCGTAATCAATCTGTTCGCACTCTGACTTGCCTGAGATATCTGAAGCTTTTTGATCAGAACAGTTGTGCACGCTATAACCCGCTTGGTCAATTCCACGTGAACCTTTTTTTCCAAAATCCAAGCCAAAATAGTGCTTGTAGTAATATACAATATTGTTTAAGACTCTATCTGATGGAACATTTCCTCTTATACTTTGATAGTATTCTCGGGCCATTTTCAAGGGATCTATCTCATCTGCATTTTTGTTGGTAGAAATCTGGATAGGGGTTCGGTATTTGACTATGTGATATACATTCTTATCGCTATTATTATGTTCGTTTTTGATAATATTTTCATTATTTTCGATTAATGCCGGCTTAACTACCTGAAATCTTGTCTCGAATAGTCCTTTCAGAGGTTTATCATCACGTTTCATGATTACGTTTATCGCATAGTCTCCGAGTGGAATGTTCGAAACAAATCCATAGTCTTGAGTATTGCCATTATCGAGTTTTATTGGATTTATCAAAAATGGCTCACCAAATGATTTTACCTTGCCGTCCGGTTGTTGTGACAAAATGGGTGCCAAATAGACTGAGTCTATGGTAAAATTATGGTCGGGCGTTCCTAATGATGCAATTTTGAAAACCTTCCCTGATTCAACCACAGGATAAGGCTTGACAGAATTATTGTTAATCAAGGGAAATATGTATCCCGGAACTATGATTATGGAATCCTTATCAAGATCCTTGATCCTAGTTAACGGAATTATTTTTTCAGAATTAAAATCGTTTCCCGACACCAAATACAAACTCGGAAATGAAGTTTTGGGGTTTGAGCTAGAATTAGGCTGTTGAAGAATAGTTGCATTTATTGAAGCTGTCGATGTAAATACACTTGAGACAAATAGAAAGATCATTAAAGTTACTATATGCGGATTTATTTTCATATTATACTTTTTCATGTTTTTATTCACCAATTTCGAATTCTTTTTATTTAAACTAGACTTCACTAGATTCTATTACATTAATTGAAATTTTAAAACAGTTCCGATAGTGAATATCTACTTTCGAAATCCAGACAAAACAGGCCTCATCGAACTTCGATCAAGACTTAGTTTCTATGGCTGAAAATTAGATAATCTGATTCCCCTTTTTATCGAAGCCAAATAATGTATTGGTTGAGAATCAAAATCGATCCTCTTATGTCAACGCTAAAATAGGCAGCCGAAAACGATGAAATAGACCTTTAGAAATTTCATTTTATGGAATATATGAGTTTTATTGCTATTTCTAGACTACAGGATTTGTTTGAATGCAGAAATGAATTGATGGAATGGGCTGCAATATTATGAGTGACCAGACTGTCTGTTCGACACTTATTGATAGTTCTAGTCTATTAATTAGCCAAAATACTGAGCTGGTGCAAACTATCAATAATGCGAATGCTAAATAGTATTTATACAAAACTAACAAAGAACTTGATACACACTTATTTCATATCCATGCAAAAATATGTCTAATACTTTTAGTCGTATGAAGTTTTAATGACGAAGTTACGGGATATAGGTACCACCAATGAGAAACTTAATATCTCACTTTCACGAAATATATCAATGACAAAACTATACTGTCATATTTGCAAGGAAGGTGGACGTGAATGCATAGAAGTCTCGGAAAGATCAGAATTGCTTTTTGTGAAGACCCATCTAAGATGTCACTTGTGTGGTAGACCGTTGGTAGGATAAAGTCTTAAACCGACTTTACACCTTTCTTGAAGTTTTTTGTTAGAGTTAATGCGAATCTATGTTCTTAATTTTTTTGGTTATTTAGAAAAAGGATTCAATAGATGATTTATGAAAATAATCTATTAATTTGATTCAATTCATCCATAACGTGTTTTGATGCAGGGTAACAGTCCTTATTCGTAATTTTCCTAAATGCGTTGAGTACAGTTGTCTAGACTGTTATGATTATGAAATTAAATTTGAGGCGACTATTACAAATCCATCTTCGTCTAAAGCACGCTATCAATTTTAAATAACATGAAAACAAAAAGACTTGCAAAATCAATTAATATACAAGAAAATAAAAAAGAAATTTTTTTATGACTCTAGTTTTTGTATGTAAAATTTGACTCTACTTAATAACAGGTTTAATGAAATGAACCTGACTACAACTAATGGTAATTTGAATTCTCCTCAGTATGGAAAAGGGCTTGGATGAATTGCATGTCTGGTATATGAATCAACTATATGTACTGGCTGATTGAAAAAACTGATATCACACACATTTTTTTTGGTAGAATATGAATCCGAAAATCGAATTTCACGACTGAATAAGATTCTAACTCTATGGAATCAGTCGTTTTTCTCCGATTCCTTGTCTTAATTTCATATTTTATAGTTCAATTATAAGGCACAATAAGATTTAAGCACTCTCTTCATTGGTTAGTCTATCTGATGAAATTCATTTGCTTAAAATTGCTATATTTTTTTCTGCTATTACCTTGGTCGGCTTTATGCGTACCAATACCGTACCTTCACCACTATTCCTTTCACCATAGATTTTGGCTTTGTTCTTTCCCATATATCGTCCTGCGATTTTAGTTGCCCACTTCAAAATTTCTTCCTGGTCGTGGTTAAATTTTGCAGTGCCATGTATCACTACAAACGAAAATGGCGGAGTTTGATCGTCTACAGAAATGCTAACCCTGGAGTCACGTTCAATATTTTTTGCCTTTACAGATTCAGTGCCCGTCGTAAAACAAATTTTTCCTACGTTATCCAAGCCATGATTGTCTTCGAGTACGAACCAAATTGGAACAACGTGAGAGCTTCCATCTTTGCTGACAGTAGCTAACTTTGCTGTGAAAGTACCTTTCATAAGAAATCTTTTGACTTCTCTTCTGGTCATTTCTCCCATTATGAGATTCGATATCTTCATCAAATATAAGACTTAAACACTCAATTTTGTGGCATGTAAAAAATTTGCCGTTTTTTATGCAATTTGATCAAGTGATTATAAAAAATAATATGCAAACTGTTAGAATTTGGCCAATTAACTAATATCTGCTGATGTGTAGCCCCGGTTCTAGCAGTTATAAGCAAATCAGCGTCTGCATAAAACCTCAGGTGATCGTATCTGGACGAATTGTTGATGCGAGACTTCACCGAGTCATAAAACAAGAACAGGGCAATCCAAATATAACTCACTGCAATTTGCAATTTTACTCAAATTCCTGCCGGCTTATCCAAATATTTTTCTAATTTAAAATTTCGTTATCTCGCACAATTTAGAAGAATAGCTGATAAATTAAATGTTTGATAAATTCTTTCAAATGGGTATACAGGAGAATGGATCTCAAGAAGAGTAAAATGTATATGTAATAAAATCATTTATTGAAGATATTTTTAATAATTATGACTTATCGTCGGTGAAGAAATACTTTAAAAATGCAACTCTAAGTGAAAAGGAAAATGCCATATTCAAAAAAACACTTGAAGCATTTCCAGATATTCATACCAACATAGAGCATATTATTTCAAAAAATGACGAAGTAGTGGTATTTATTAATTTTAACGGGACCCACAAGGGACATTTCAAAGGGATAACCCCAACAAACAGGCATGTCGAGATCAGATCGGCGGATCTATATAAACTCGAAATGAAAGAATTGTGGACCACTGGGATGTAGTAGACGAGTCTGACCTGTTAGTTAACGGATAAATCTTCCACAAGGAACTTCAAAAAATGGAAATGTTTAGATAAATTGATGGAAAAGATCGAAAAACTGGAAAAGGAGATAATAAAATAGATACGTAGAAGTTGTCATAGCTAACTCACATCTATTATGTATAAATCCATATTCTCTTTTGGATAGCCTACTCGAGAACGACTAGAGTAGTATTAAAAGATAACAGGAACTTAGTCAATAGGCTTTAACCAAAGATTAAGTATACTATTGGTAAATATCAAATGTCCTGCTGGGAAACATATTTAGGCAATATTAGTTGTTCCCAGGGCCTGATAAAACTCCCTGGGAGCCACAGGACAAAGTCTTCTTTAGATAAAAAACCAAAAAATTAACTAAAAAATGAAGTTCTTTTAATTGTTTATCATATGCTTAGTTCTTCTGTTGGAGGTATTGCCCTATAGACTCGCACATAAAGTGTTGTCCCTGAGAATCACCAAGACACACTTAAACTTAAGAATCGCCCAGCATAATTGGTCTCACACCAAGCCATATGCAACATGAGCATTGGAATAGCCTGTTAACGATTTTTATATAGTTAATAAAAATAATGCGATCTAAAGGGATTAAATATTTTATTAGAGATTATTTTGTTCTGTTGGTCTAATGCTATGGATGATTCACGCCCCTCCACGTTATTGCCAATACTGCTGGGGGTCAACAGAACAAATGAATTTCGATCGAGCTGTTAGTACTTTGGCTTTAAGATTATACAAAATTAATTGTCTATCAATTTTGGAGTAAAAGCAGATGTCGGAAGAATACAGAGGACTCACACCCACCGTGTATATGGTACCAATTTCAATTGATTTTATGTATACTAATTTGGTAATAATGATACCAGTAGAAGATTATTAAGATATAATATCATTCAACGTATAGAAATCGCAATGGATTTGAATCTTAGTTCCAGATCCCAAAATACAGAAATTTATTGAATTTGGTGCTGATATAGTTAGTATACATCAATAGAATGAATAACGGCCATTGTTAGAACTTGTGTATTTAGTTTGTAACATAAACAAGGGGGAATATTGACTCACATCAGTATTAGGTCTGGCAGCAGATTCAAAATTCTCAAGAGCTATTAATAATCTGGGGATACTTATAGCAACTAATGCTCCGATAATTATAATTATAATCAGTCGGTGTTTAATCATAAAAGAATTCTTTAATAATACGGAATTTACAATGTCTTAAACCTTATGTACTTTTGTTAAGGCTAAGTAATTTATACATTCATATCTTTAACTTTAACTAGTTTTCAATTTCGAAGTTTTACTGTTATCATGGAATTAATTTGACTTAATATATTGGATGACACAGATGGAATCATTATCGCAATGAGCAATTGATACTTATTTCCTGATAAGAAAGGAGACTTTACTACATTATATTATGTACGATTAAAATAAAATAATTTAAGTACTCTATCTAACTATAACTACTTACTACAATGTTTTGCAAGCAAACTCAACAAATTATCGACAACTTACTTAGATTCAAGATTGAAGATAGCAATAATAAGATAGCGTCAACAACGTCAACAACGTAAAAGGAAGATCTGACTGTAAGTATTATAGAAGAAATGATTCAGAAAGGTGAGAATAAAGATTTGATTAACAAGATTGCTTCTGCAGTAAATCCTTCATCAACAAAGAAAGGGGAAGTTGCAGAGTTGAGAAGTTACTTACCTAAGTTAAGTTAAGTCGGTTCAAAGGCCAGATTATACGCAGACTTATCATTATTCATATATTCTTACGCTGCTTGAACATGTGGCTTTACATGCATTCTATAGACGTCTTCCCATTTGTATGGGAATGGGAATATTTAGGATAGAGTTAGAGATATTAAAATTTAACGTGACAAATATTTGAATAACAGATGTGGGTCCTGTCACATAACTAAAACCCACATCCGATGAACGCCAGTTTTGTGTTTACTGGTAAAAAATATTAGTGCAATCAAGTTATTAAAAATTTCAATCCAGGAATTTTGTTAACTAAGGCATTAATAGGTTCAATTTTAAATTATTGTGTTCTGTTGGACAGACAAAATGCATTCTCCTAATTCCTAGGTCCGGCAACATCCTGGGAATCCAACAGAACTTGTATTAAAAACACTATAACATATGTAGAAAATGAGAGTCCAACACATTGCCTATATCAATCATGCTGACCAATCGGATATGAATCTGAATTGGCAATAGATCATATACGTAATCATTATTAACAGATGATAGACATGAAGTTAATAGTAAAACCTTGTTTGTAAATAAAAACTACTGAACGTCTATTATTACCTAGGTGGTACTTAGACTCACAATGAATAACAAATGTCAGAAACTTATTGTGATATTAGTAGGTGCGATATCAGCATTTGTGTTATACCAAGCAACAAATGATCTTACAGTGATGGCACAAAAGGACAATGACAATGATATTTCCATCAGCCTTGAAAATGCCAGTTACGTACAGACGAATAAAACAGCCAGTAAGTTGAATGTTTTGGTTAACTATGATGTTGAAAATAAAACACTCCGAGATGAGAGAATAAATGGAGTTATGAAGATTTATGCTTCTAATGGTACAGTCGTTAAATATTCCTCCTTTCCAAGTGGATTTCTGGCAAATAAAAGTGGCGTAGTAGAATTTAAAACCACATTAAAAGATCCAAATCTAACTGATATAGTGGTTAATGTTACTATGTATGATATTGGCAAAAAGAATACTTTATCTAACACGATAACATCAAAATCATCTTTACAAAAACCAGATGAATCTAATCGGTTCCAGCCAGAATCAAACTAACGCCCTAAGGAACCATTTAACTTTGGGAATCATCAGGACCCAATTAAAATGAACAATAGCAGATGTGGGTAATGTCACTAAGTTATACCCACACCCACTAAATATGGCACCAACTCGAATTGAATTTATTTTGTATGAATTGGTAATTATGATACTCGAGTTGGATTATTAACAGATTATATGATTCAATATGGATTTATCATAATTCAATTTTGAAGTATGATAATTAACTGCAGATGCGGGGAGATTGAAGATGACAACCCACACCTGCCATGTTGACTTGCCTATCTAATCTATACGTAGTAGGTACTGTTATTATGTCCTACTCATATTAATAGCTAGCATAACATAGATCATTAAGACTAATAACTTAAACAGATTAACGACATAAGATCACAAATCACTCAGAAGAGTAGCAGGTGTGCGACCCCAATATATTAACCACCTGCTCCTATAATTTCTGAAATCCCTTCCTGAATAGTAGGAATGGCAATTATTAATCACAAAAAACCTATTAATGAGTTACAGTCAATTTATGTTTAAACCAACCTAGCAATCAATATATAAAATCTAGGCTAAATAGGAATTTTTCCCTTTTGATTAATTTATTATTGCCTTTTCTATACTTTATTTTTTTATTAGCGTTAATGCGAATTATTCTTATATGAGTAATTGAAATGCCAACTACACATGAATTTAATAGACTTTACTGAGATGGTCCTAATAGCCGGAACTGTTGTTCTATCTATTTTGCTATCTTCATTGTCTATCTCGAAATATAAAAGAACTGGACTAAGAAAAATGATATTGGCGTCTGTTGCATTTTCTCTTTTCGCTGTTTTTTCCATCAGCGAATTGTATGAAGAATTTGTTCTTGAGGGAGGCAGCGAAGCACATCCAAATCTCTTTATAGATATCATTATTCATTTAATACCATTCGTTATTCTAATATTGTTCTTTGTTGGAATATCGGAGAAAAGAAAATTAAACTAAATTTCTATTTAATCAAAAATCATTTAGATGATTGTACTACATGAGTTAGATGATTGTACTACATCATTTAGATGATTGTACCACATGATTTATTTGCATCATTTACTTACTTTTATAAAATGAAAATGAATATTTTGTTATTATTATTTGTGTTGTCGCTAGGGTCTGTATTGATTAGCAATCCCAATATACTGGCTTTCGCCCAGTCAAATTCTACATCTAGTGATGATTCTAATGGCAATAATGATACACAGGTGTCAAATGCTACCTCCGGTGAGGCAGCCTTGACAACGAAAGATCAATCATCGGAAGCAATCCCAAGCGCACAATCTGTCTACGATTCTGGTGTAATGTCAATACCTTCTTCAGTAAAGGGAGTTATCATTTTTATTCCAGATGAAGCCCATCATCCCCCTACCGATCAAAAAACGATAAGTCCAAAAAACCCTAATTATGTTCCAGCCACACTGGAAGTGCCTGAGGGTACAGAAGTAGCATTTGTTCATGACGACCCAAACCACGTACATCAATCAATAGTTAAGGACAAGAGTGGAAACGTGGCATGGACTAGTACATCATTTGTATTCCCTGCTGGTTCAGATTCAAAATCACTGAGTTTGTCAGGATCACCATACACTGTGAGCGATAAGGACTATTCACCGCCCATGGAAGGTAAAATTGTAGTTACTCCTCAAAAATCTACGGGTACACTGACAGTAGGCGCATTTTTCTGTCCAACGGGTCGAGTTTCAGATTGTAAGTCAGATTTTACTAAAGCAGGCTTCAAGGTGTTATCAGAATACAATTTTGTTACAAAAACTGTCCAAAAGGACATAGCCGGCGATAATACGCTTTTGATCTACTCCACTACAGCCACACTCGATAGTGCAATTAAAAGTTTAGGTCCTATAATAAAGACTCTACCGTATAAGTAAAGCCATTTCAATAACTATACTTTATTAATTGCAGATGTGGGACACCTAGTAAATCGCCTTACCACATCCCACACCCACAAGTGTTTAACCAATTTCAAACTCCGGAATTGGTAATCTCAATGGTTTGAGTGGATTATTAAATTATAATAATAAATTTAATTAATTGTAAGTCAATATCATGGGCTTTTCATGACTTGCACTATATTTATTTAGATAATTATTAACAGATGTAGGGGAGACTGGTAAAAGCCCATACCTGCTAATGAAGTAGTCGTAATGTACGACTTTGTTGAAACTCATAAATGCATATAAAAATATTGCACTCAATCAGGTTCTCATACGATAGTACAACAAGGAGTCTGATAAGAAATATTCTTAGTCTCAGTATCCATTGTATTAGATTCCAATACAAAAAGGGGAGAATATTTTGTCACACTAAAATCTGGTTTGTCTATAGTATGAAAATTGAAGAGTACTATTAAAAATATTGAAATCCCAAGAGCAAGTAAAATTGTTGATGCAATTGCAAGCTTTAGGATTGCTGCTATTTTCATTAATGAATTTAGGTCGTTGTGACTATATGGTGTGTAGTAGAAATCACATGTTAATATTCAATATTAATTATGATAAATTCAGTTTTTTTGTAAGAAATATGAAATAAAACACTACTTCTTATTCAAATAGTTATTCTTCAATAACTAAATTCCTATATAGTTATCCAACACATCAAATTAATGGAAACAGAAGAATTTTTTGAATGTTCTTTATGTTTAAGAATATTCTCCAATATAGAAGAATTAAGATATCATTATAAGGATAATCATGAAGTCAATGAATTAAAACCAATCTGACAATCTACCTCGATAATACATAATATAATCAAACGAAATAATCAACTGAATAAATAATGAACAAGTCAATGGTATCTTATGATTCCTGGGTCCATAGATCAGTTGGTTTGTAGATTGACTTTTCCTTCCTTGGAAGTTTCTTCAAGTTCTCAATTACTGCAGGTTTCTGTCTATCACTGGATGGAATATCTGGATAATACAACCATTTGAAGAATCTTGATATTATGATAAGATAATAATTGTATGTGCCAATCCATTTATGAAGTGGATCATTTGGTTCTGCTTTCCTAAAACTATTCAAAAATGAAAGTATATCATCACCTGTAATCTTTGAGAAGGATTTGTTTTCTTCATAAAAGTTAGACATATCGGAAAGCGTACTTAGCAAAGACACTCTATATTTATCTGATAGATTGATCTCATTCTTCATTGACAAGATAAATCTAGCAATAGTTAGAGCATTGTCTTGATTTCTTAATTTTAAAATTTTGTTTCTAAAACATTTCGCTATTCCTGCTCCTGCAGTTGCTTCATTAATCTCCCAGGGAATTAAAGAAGAAGAAGATGACTCTTGATCTATTCCCTTTTCTTTTCCTTTTCCCATTTCATTTTTTCCCATCTCAACAATCAAAATTAGTCTAAAGTTACGACTTAATAAACAGGTATTCTATCTTATATTATTTCCTGATAAGTGACTATTTTATCAGTTGCATTTTGCATATAAGAATAATAAATTAAATGCATTGAACAAATAAAGAATAAGAGCTGTCTTTTTAAGAGGTTTGTAACTGATGTATAGGTCAACAAATCTCGTTTATCATCGAATAAAGAGGAGAAATCTGAATTTGGTCATTTGAAATAGGATATGATGATGATGACATGTACAAGCTGCCCTTTAGATTGAAAAATTACTAATGTTGAAAATAGTTTGGAAATCTGTAGATGTTGTCTAATTAATTAAGGTTTGATAAGAGTGTATTAGATAATGGCTCCAAAGTAGTTATTAGACAGTTTGTGAAGTCAAGTCCATGAATAATGCTACTACATTGTTTTTCTTAATTTCTATTTCAATAATTTTTGTAGATTCAGTTTGGGATCTAGGTTTCGTTCGTGCCCAAACGAGCGATGTTAAAGACGTTCCAAATAATCCACATAATATAATCGTCAAGTATTGTGTACAATTTGCTGATAGCGTTGCAAGGGGAACAGATGTCGTACAAGACCTAATTGCTGCCGGAATGATACCTAACTCCTATTATGGTAAGACATGTCAAGACGAAATCAACAGCCAATAAATCTAATAATGTGGAGACGATGTATTATTAGCTTATACTCGTAATATACAAGAATAAAGGCAATAAAAACTACAATTTCTAACTTTGGTTTGTTTTAACATGCCCAGTGAGTCCAATTGTCGTATATGAACTTAGATAAATCGTAACAATCATTTTTACTTTAACTAATTGTACATATCTTGCAGACTTTGCTGCTAAACTATTATTTCCTTTTTTAAAACCCTTTTCTTGAGCATCAAGACAAAGACCAATGAAATTGCCGACAGTAGTACGGACGTGAAATAAACTAAAGTATATGATCCAGATGAAGGATATGTTCCTGGAACACCATTGATTTTCACGTTATGTACCAAAAATACCCCTGTAAGCGCCGGACCTATTGCCATACCTAGAAATAGCAGTAATGCTCCTACACCCACAGATATTCCTATGAATGCTTTCGGTGATGATGATACGACTATGTTCCAAGTTGTAGTACTTGTCATTGATAGACCAGATGCAATAATGGCCAAATTAAAAGATACTGCAAATTCAGTTGAGTGAAATATAATAAGTCCCAATGACCCAATCATGCTGATAATCGAACCAATGATGATGGGATTAAGCCTTCCCAACCGATTAATGATGAAAGGCGTCACACTAGCAAAGACTAGGAACATTATCATAAAAGGTAGCTGAACATTAGCTTCATCCACCGGACTTCCTCCAAAGCCCAACGGCACTGGACTCCTAACGAGCTGCACGATTGCAGGATATACCATGAACATCGTAATTCCAGTAGCCATTAATATCACGTACGAGGGCAGCAAGGTCTTATCCTTTAACATTCTCATATCTACCAATGGATATGAGATTCTTCTCTCTATCACTACAAAGACAGCTAGTGAAACTACAGATATCCCAAAAGCAATTCCAATTTGCGGCAGACTTTGAGAGCTTACGCCATTTTGTACAAGTGTTAGCGCCATGAGAAATCCTATTATTGTGGTCGAAAGTGCCAATGCTCCTTTAATGTCAATTCCAGGCGATACCTTTTTTTCATAAGTAGAGCGTTCATTTTGTGAATGAGTTGTTATTTGACCTTTGTTTTCATCTACAAATTTTGCTATCAATACTGTTACCATTAACGCAAACGGCACTATTGAAAAGAAAGTGAAATGCCATCCAAAGCTTTGAATGACAGTTGCTCCAGCTAAAAGGCCTACAACTGAGCCAGCAGAATATGCGGATCCAAAAACTCCTATTGCTGTAGCAAGCTTGGCTGGCGGGAACGTTTCTCTAAGTAGACTAAACGCTGCAGGTACTGCAGCTAACCCAACACCTTGGATAATTCTGCTTGCCAACAGGAATGATATGCTATTAGCGACTCCTCCTGCAGCTATCCCCGCTGCATATATGCTCAGAAGTATCAACAAAATCTTTTTTTTCCCGTAGAGATCAGACATTTTGCCTGCTATGGGTGTCATTACAGCTGCCACTATGAGATAAGCGCTAAAAATCCATGCTGCAGTTCCGTACGATATGTTAAAGTCGTGCATTATTTCTGGAATTGCGGGCAATAACATTGTCTCGGAGAAAAATACTACCAATAATGTGCTGCTCAGTATACCTAGTGTAAACCATGCTTGACGGTTAATGGCTGCACCTTTATTATCTTCTTCTGATTCTAGCACAAACACAATAGGTGTAGATACACTCTTATAAGTGTAACCAAATATGAATCATTGAGGACAATCCAATGAAGATGGCATAATAGAAGCCATAGTGACAGGATTTAGAAAATACAGTTAATCAAATCTTATAGTTTAGCGTATACGGTAAACTATAGCACTCATTCGTGATATTCTTTGTTCTTACGCTGTCAAATTTTGAAGTAATTGAAAAGGACAGTATTTTTGTAAGAACATTCATCCATACATTACATTAATTTGCGCTGCTGGGTAGTTTTGGATATTTTAAATTATTAGTAGTTCCGCGATTACTGGTAACAAAAAAGTCTTGAAACTTGAAGTTGAAAATTAGGGAGGACAAATGCTCAATACTTCGTATTGAATTAGATTTATTTTAAAATTAACTAAATTTGGGCCATACCTCCGTCGACAGATAAATCTATACCATTCACATAACTGCTATCGTCAGAAGCGAGGAATACCACTGCTCTTGCAATTTCGTCAGGAGTTCCTGGTCTACCTAGCGGTGTAGTTGTTGCCCATTTGGCTCTCATTTGTTCTATCTCGTCATCGTTCAAACCAAGTCCGTTCTTAAGGATGGGTGTAATTACCATACCTGGACTTACCACATTAACCCGTATCTTACGATCCTGGAGGTCAACAGCCCAACTACGAGCAAAGGACCGCAAAGCCGCTTTGGTCGCAGAATAAACGCTTGACGACGGTATGCCCTTGAGAGAAGCGATAGAACCATTAATGATTACCGAAGCGCCATTAGGCATAAGTGGTAATGCTTTCTGAACGGTAAAAAGTGTACCTTTGACATTAATGTTAAATGTCTTATCGAAGTGAGCCTCGGAGATCTGCCCTAGGGGTCCAAATTCAGCAATTCCAGCATTCGCAAACAGTATGTCTACTCTGTCATGCTGTTGCCTCACCGTGGAATACAATTGGTCAAGGTCGGATAGATTAGAGACATCTCCTTTGACGGCAGTAACGTTTCTTCCGATATGCTTAACCGCTTCATCGAGTTCCTTTTGACGTCGGCCAGTAATGTAAACATGTGACCCTTCTGTAGCAAACCTCTTTGCAGTAGCTAATCCTATGCCGCTACTTCCACCAGTGACTACTGAAACTTTACTTTCGAGTTTTTTCAGATTATATCACCAGTTGTACCTATAATTTTTCTTCCATCGGTTTCCAGAATTGATCATATACAATTAACACGTGCATATACACTCATATAAGTGTATCTACACGTAATATCGTCGCCTTTCATTTATTGAATTTAGGGTAAACCTTTTATTAGTAATACGTGTATATCCACTTAGTTGTGATGGGCGAGCAAGAATTCAATTCTATACTACAAGGAGTAATGGGTATGGACTCATGTACATGTGGTCAATTGCGAAAAGCTGCACGCGCTGTGACTTTACTTTATGATAATGCATTTAAATCTAGCGGATTGCTATCAACGCAGTTAGGAGTTTTACACGCCATCTGTAAATCTGAATCAATTAAGATTTCAGATCTGGCAAACGAGCTTGATATGGACCGAACAACGCTTACCAGGAATCTCTCAATTCTTGAGAGGCAGGGATTTATCAAGATATCTACTGGCAAAGATCACCGAACAAGGATTGTAACAGCCACCACTAAGGGCCGTACTGCAGTTACCAAGGCATTGCCTCTTTGGAATGAAATTCAACGTAACGTAAGACAAGAAATGGGAGAAAAGAAGTGGCATGATTTGATAGAGAATTTATCTCAATTCGTTAATGCGGCAGATAGACTTAGTTCATCAAATACTAAACATTAATGATTTGAAAAAATTTCTAATATATGATCTTATTTATGCTAATTTAATAAAACTAGTTCTAATTCAAACGATTATGACTTTGCTGACAGACTGGTAAAAAATTACCTCGAAGTTCTGAGACAAAAAATACTCCTGGATGCACAATTTCCTGATAATAAAAGAGCTGCACATTCACCTACAAGATTTGTAGAATAGGTGGAATGCCTAAAGCATAACAAGGCTAACAACAGAAGACCTATGAGAAGCGCAGGGCCAAAAATCTATTCATATTAATATGCCTTGCATTATGGAGGAAATTTGTGATGCTAAGAATAGGACTGAGTCCAAAATAGGCAAAATATTTCGAAACGGCATTCTTTAATAGCAGATGGGGTGATGGGATTTAAAACCTACATGACCCACATCTGCTATGCTGTATTGAATACCTTGATCAATTTTCAATTGGCAAATGCCATAAGCATTACAAACTTATAATGGTTAGCGAACAATAGCAACCGGAGAGGGCTATCTGCATTCAATTCTGCGTCGGCATAATTACTAACCGATTAGTCATTACTATGCGAGTGATATATTTCTGTTTTTAAAAAGTCAAATATCTTTTAGAAAAAGAGAACAGCAATACCTGCACCAGGTATTATAAAATTAAATCGCAAAGTCATACCCCACAATAGTAATGGTAATGACTTCACTGATCTAGTTGATCAATTTCATAAAATCAAAATAATAGAAAAATTCTGACCTAATAGTAATATAATTGGACCACAATCTTGGAAACTACAAAATTTGCATTAGCCAAGACTAAAATAAAGGAAGATAATCGATATTTTTAATAGAGAACTAAATACAAAAATATGGGAGATTTCGAAGATGATTACTGAATCATAATATGACATTGGCCCTAGTTTTGATTCTTAGTCCAAAAATCGGAATTTTTCCATCTTTTCTCCAGGTTGTAATAAAACTTACGTTTCTTTAAATAAGAATCAAATCTTGCAGTCATCCTTTGGTTGTATTCTTCAAATGGACAAAAATTTCCTTCTAAATAGTGCTTAATTATGCTTGAGCAATCTATACCGTCCGCAATAGCATTCAAAATCCCATTTGATGATAGTGGGTCATAAGTAGCGGCTGTATCTCCTACTGCCAACCAGTGTTCTCCTATTACTTTTACTAATCTTGTACTATTTGATAGCATTATATGAGGGCCTGCGATAATATTATAATCATATTTGTTGATAATTACTTTGATGTAATTTGTAACTCGGATCAATTTTTTCCATCCTTTAATTGTTTTGGCAGATTTAGCAACCGGTAATTCATAATTTGTAAAGAAGGAAATAACTCTGATATTCTTCGGTAATAGGGCTGTATACCACCATCCATCTGCAACTGATTCTATCAGGGCCATTGAATTACTATCACTTTGATTTCCGGGCGAAAGAAAGCAAACATATCCACAAAGAGTATCAAAAACCTTTCTTTGAATACCTTGACGGCAAGAAAACCAGCCCGCTCTTCCAGTCGCATCGACTATAAAGTTGGCATTAAATTCCTCCTTAGTATTACCTGAATTATTTAAATCACTTAATTTGATACTAAATGTATTATCACAATTTTTATTTATTGTTTCAAATTTGGAGTTTAAATATTTTGCACCCGCGAGTATGGCTGCTTTCCTAAACATGTCATTGAATTTTGTACGATCTATATGCCAACCATACGTATTTGGATGAAATATGAAATTATTTTCTCTAATTTCTTTCTCACCCCATGATGAAAGATTTCCCGACGATTGCAAATGTTTATCATTCAGAAATTGATTCCATATACCCAAATGAATGAGAAGTGTTTTTATATCGGGAGTAAGACTTTCTCCAAACTGTAATTTTTTAGAGCATGATTTACCAATAAAGGTAACCGATATTCCCGATCTCCCTAGCATTAAAGCTAATGTACATGCAGCAGGTCCATCACCAATGATACAAACATCCAGTTGTGATCTTTTCATTAGTTATTCTTAAAATGTCTAACTAACAAAATAAACTTGACATTTAAAATTCTTTTTTTATTTAAATAGTACACTTCTATCTATCGTATATTGAGCAGTACAGGCGAACCTATAGTCAAGCGAAAAGTTAAGCCTATAGTCAAGCGAAAAGTTAAGCCTATAGTCAAGCGAAAAGTTAAGCCTATAGTCAAGCGAAAAGTTAAGCCTATAGTCAAGCGAAAAGTTAAGCCTATAGTCAAGCGAAAAGTTAAGCCTATAGTCAAGCGAAAAGTTAAGCCTATAGTCAAGCGAAAAGTTAAGCCTATAGTCAAGCCTACGGTCAACATTGAATCACGCATAAAATACTGTAGAATCTATCCTGGAATAGGCATAGCAAGACTAGGGAATAGTCCTGATGATTATTTTATCGGCACAGAAGTGTCAGGGTCTCCATCAACACCGGAGGATAATTTATTTAAAGATGTACAAGGAAGAGTAAAAAGACAAGCTGCTAGATTCCATATTTATGCGTATGATTCTAATGATAAAGTACTAAAAGAACTGACGGCAGACGATTGTTCGATAACTTGGAAAGTTCATTTAGCAAATAAGAAAGGGTTAGCTAAAAAATTTGTAGGAAGGTATCTTGATGAACAAAATAAGGAATTACGGAATAGCGATGTAGTGGATAGAATGGATCTTCTAATTGACCCTGGGCAGAGATCTATCAGCGGAATAAATCAGAGTGGAAAAAATTTTAAGTTTGATACAGGCAAGTTTTTTGGTATAACAGTCCCACTTGGAGAAATTCGAACTGATGAAAAAGGAAGACTAATAGTGTTGGGTGGATTTGGTAAGTCAGATAGCGTTGATAGAGAAAAATTTAAAATTGAAGATTATGCAAACAACGATGGATGGTTTGACGATATTTCTGATGGTCCAGTTACGGCTTTAGTGACTTTAAATAGTAACGGCAAGACCATTCCAATCAAAGATAATGCATGGGTTATAGTTGCTCCGCCAAAATTTGCACCATATCACTATCCCATAATTACACTATATGATACCATGAAGGAGGTAGCTTTGGAACAAAAATGGATTACAAAACCAAAAGAAGTTTCCTTTATGCGCGATATCTTACCACTATTTCACCGTGTTCTTCAGTATAAATGGTTAAACAATAGAGTTCAGTCTGGACATGGTACGCCTGGGATACGTGGTGGTATATTGGAAAATTTCGGAGAGATATCAGCTAATAACGCGAATACCGCTGGTACACGCGAAATGATTTTCTTAAAAGTTAGAAATCCTAATTTTAAACCAGAAAGTGATGAAGCTAAGGCACAAGCAAACTATGAATTCATGCCCATTATGTCTGGCGATGGTGGAGGAATGAGACGTGGTAATGATACAACCTTCATGAAAATCCTGCCCTCTCAATATGATAATCTAAAAAAATGGAGTAAAGGCGATTTTATATCAGATTTTGATGATTCACAATATACTTCAGAATTTAAAAAAGTTTTATTTCAAAGGCGAACACTAGACGAAATACCTTTAGAAGAACAGCCCCAAAATTTGGATAAATCTGCGTTGGAACTATCAATAGGTGGGCCTTTTTTCCCTGGTATAGAAATTACTTTCATTGCTTCTGACCCTGATCTTTATGATGGGAAGGCCTTCAGAATCAATCCGAATCTTGAGCCTGGTGATATTACGCAGTACATGGCCCTTCCTTGGCAGGCTGATTTTCTGGAATGTAATGAAACTTGGTGGCCTATAGCTCGTCCTGATGATGTGATCCCGGAGCAAAATGAAAAAGTTCGTGAGAAATGGGCTAGAGGATCTGACGGTGAGTATTTCAATAATGAGGATCATATGAAAATGGTAATAGAATGGGACAAACTAGGATTTATTAAACCTAAAAAAGTTGGAGATGATATTCTTTTTATAGAATCGGAAAGGAGCTATTAATTTTTTGAAATATGTTTTTTGATTGAACCTTTTTTGCAGCCATGTAATACGGTAACGATAAAAGTAAACTTAAATTGCTGACATGGTAAAAAGCAGATCAAGTTTTCAAAAATATTGTTAATTTTATTAACGAAACCGGAAAATTAATAAATAATTCAAGATTTTTTAAAATATTAAAATAAAAGTTAAAATCAAGCAAAAAGATTAGATATTCGGACAAATCATGGTTTTTATCTATTCACTTCATGTTAATGTTTATAGTAACATGGAGTTGAGCTTATTTTTTTTGAAATAATTTGGGTATTTCGATTCATTTCTTTTGTATTAATGTCATCTAGTCTAGGATTTTGGTATAGACTTGACTCAATTAAACACGAAGCTAACACTAAAATCAACACAACAAAAAAAATAATGATCCTAATCATCATCATTAATGTGGCTATTATTCCTCTCTCAAACGTTACTGGAAATATTTCACCGTATCAAGGTATGGTAACTGACAAATACAGATGGCGTATATCTTTAAATGAATTTAAACTCAATAAAACGAATGTAATAGAGTTTCTAATCTATTGGAAAAATATGAAACTAAATTTACAGCAACACAGATAAATTATAGTGATTTGCATTCATTATATCCCAGCTGGAAAACAAGGAGGGGATTTCTCTCCAATTATTCAGTTCCGACATTCTAACGTGATAATATCGCCATTGTCGGTGATATTGATATTACAAGCGATACCAAAAAAGTAATTAACAAAATGAAACAAGATGCACAAATAATATTGCTCAATGGAGACTTCTCATACTCCGAGGATGAACAAGATA